>DATGEK010000092.1:0-33537 GCA_035310205.1 Aliidongia sp. | reverse complement strand
CACGCCCAGCGCACGGGCACGTCGCATGCCTCCGCCAGCTCGAGCAGGCTCTGGTCGTCCGATCGCCAGCGCACGCCGAGGCCGCTCCGCGCGAAGGTCACGAGCGGTCCCGTGCCGGGCGATCCGGCAGGCGGATGCGGCGTGCGTGGCGGTCCGGCGGCGATGCCGGGCGTGCGCGACGGGCCGCCGGAAAACTGCTCGGAATGGATCCGATCGGGTGCCACGCCCCAGGCGACGAGACCGGCGCGCAGGTCTTCGAGGAAGCTCGGCGGTCCGCACAGGTAGAAATCGCCGTTGCGCGGCACGCCGAGCTCGCCCAGGGCCTGCGCGTCGAGGCGACCGGCCGCGTCGTAGTCCTGCCCAACGCGATCGTCGGCGGTCGGACGGCTGTACCAGACCCGACACCGAACACGTGGCAGCTGGCCGGAAAGCTGCGACGCCTCGGCGGCGAAAGCATGGGACCGGCCGTCGCGTGCGCCGTGCAGCCACCAGACCTCTCGCGGCGAGCTAGTTGCCGCCAAGGCATGAAGCATCGCGAGCACGGGCGTGGCACCGAACCCGGCGCTCAGCAGCACGACCGGCCCTTCGCCAGGCAGCAAGATGAAGCTGCCTCTGGGTTCGCTGACGTCGATGACGTCGCCAGGACGGACACTGGTGCTGAGGTAGGTCCCGGCGGCGCTCCCCGGCTCGACCTTGACGCTGATGCGATATTCCTTGTCGGACGGAGGGCCGGAGAGGGAATAGCTCCGGACCAAAGGCGGCCCCTCCGGGCTCGGGCGTAGGCGGAGCACGACGAACTGGCCGGGGCGCGGTAGCTTGAGCCCGGTGTCATCGATCGGCTGCAATTTCAGCGAAACCACATCCGTGCATTCGAACGCGATCCACACCACGCGCATCGCGCGGAAGCCGGGTGCCGCCGTTTGCGCGGCCATGGCCGGTGCCAGGCCAGCATTGCCCGTCGCGTCGGGATCGGCGTCCCGGCTGTGCAGCAGCCGCTCGAACGACCAGCGCCAACCCGGCGACAGGGGCCCGATGCGCAATGCCCGCTCCAGCTGATCGCGGGGATGCGGCGGCGAGTAGAGCAAACGGTTCGCCTCCGCGACGGTCATGCCCTCCGGCCCCTTGGCGATGAGCAGGATCGGGTCGTCGGCACCGACCTCGCCTTCCTCGATCACACGGAGGTAGAAGCCCGGCCGCCCGCTCCCGGTGAGCAGGGCCGCCATCCGCGGCTCGCTCATGCGTATGCCGACGCGGTAGCAGGTGACGCGCGGCTGAGTTACCTCGAACAAGGCGGAGCCGATCCGATAGCGGTCGCCGATGCAGACTTCGTCGTCGGCCAAACCTTCGACGGTGAAGTTCTCGCCGAACTGGCCATGGACGAAATCGCGACGCCCCAGCTGCTCCTGCCAATAGCGATAGGAGTCGATCTGATAGACGAGCACCGCACGCTGCTCGCCGCCGTGTCCGGCGAGATCGCCCTGCCCGTCGCCCTCGATATTGAGGCGACCGACACGAAGCCGCTGCGCGACGGGCTGCTTCCAGATGCCGGTATGCACGGTCCTCCCGCGCCAGTCGACATCACGCGGCAAGCCGATATTGACCGAGAGCAACCGGGCCATCGAGATGCCTCCTCATGCGTCGGGCACGATAGATTTGTTGATCTACACCAATTCTTACATCGCCCGCTCGGCCGGTTCGCGGATTTGTTGTTCAATGACCAGGGATGTGTTGCCCAAACCTGGGCGTCCCAATCGTGCTTCGCGAAGAGGACGCCCGCGAAATCGCGGCCCGGACCACGGACAAGGTCGGCCTCGTGAAATGATTGGCCGAGAGCGGTTCCGTCCGCTGCGACCTCTGTCATCCGGCCTATGCATCCAGTGGCCGGTCGCCCTGACTCAAACGACACGCGTCTTTCCAGGCCGCCGTCTTCTAGGCAGCACGATCGTCAAAAGAAGCACGGCGGTCATGTCGGGAACCGGAAGCAAGTTCGGGCACCCCTGTGTTAATCCCACGTTCGGCGCGAGTGCCGACATTAGTTCAACCGGAATGGAGGACATTGCGTATGGCCCGTAAAGCCGCCGCTCCTGCTCAGCAGACTCAAGGCGAACTGACCAACGAGCAACTGAACGCGATCGACCGCGCCGTCGGCGGCCAGGTCCGGATGCGCCGCATCCTGCTGGGCCTGTCCCAGGAGGCGGTCAGCAAAGTGCTGGGACTGACCTTCCAGCAGCTCCAGAAGTACGAGCACGGCACGAACCGCATCAGCGGCTCCCGGCTGTACCAGCTTTCGCTCATCCTGCACTGCCCGGTCTCGTTCTTCTTCGAGACCATCGACGTCAAAGGCGCCGCCGAGGCGGCCCAGGCGACTTACGAAGCCGCGGCCGAGGCCGACGAGGTTCCGGCCGATCTGATGAAGAAGCGGAAGACTGTCGAACTCGTCCGGGCGTTCTATGCGATCGAGGACGAGAAGGCTCGCACCGCCGCCCTTGGCCTGCTCAAATCGATATCGAAGGCTTCTGCCTAGCACGTGCAGGCCTCAATGGCGTCCTGGTGAATCGGTCAGGCTTCACGCGGTTCGACGCCTGCGCCGTTGTCGGGCCGCGACCTCCCGCTGCCAGTGGCCCACCGGATCGAGTGCCACCTGCTGCCAGTAGCGGCGCCACATGACGTATCGCGGGCTGAGCTCTGCGAGCGCGGCTTCGAGACGACCAGAGCGCAACAAGCAAGCGTCGGCATGAAGGACGACGAGAGGGTTGGGAAATATCCGGTTCTCGATGTCGCCCCGCAGCAGCTCGTTGACGGCATCGCGTTCGTGCCCGGCCCCGTGGTGATCGGCCAGCAACGCGAGCGCGACGGCTGACGACCGGCTGCGGCCCTGCTCGCAATGGACGACGAGCAGCGGATCGGCGACCGGGCCGCCGAAGAGTGTGCGGCCGTCAAGGATCGCTCGGCCGAAATCGATCGCGTCCTGAATCTGGGCGATCGTCGGCGCGTTGTAGTGGCCGTATCCAGCGACGCCGCAGTCGTCGAAGGCCAGACGCAGTAGCCGGGCGCTCTCGCCTTGCGTCGCCTGCGCCAGGGCCGCCGTGAATTCAGGTTCGCGGCCGGTTGTCGGGGAGCGGATCGATATCACGGCATCGGCGCCCTCGGCATCGCCGGTCTCGACTTCGATCCGCGACAGCACCTTGACCTTCACGGCGCGCTCTCCCTAGGTCGATCAGTCCGCGACGGACGGCCAGCGCCCGCCGGTGACGTCGATCGCGACATCCGACCGAGCCCTCAGCAGCTCTTCCTGCGTCACCAGCCGATACACGGGGATCACGTCGTCCTCGCGCTTTCGCGAACGACGGATCGACAGCAGCGAACGCACCGTGTCGGCGGCCGCCCTCACCAGCACCACACCCTGCATCACCGCCTCCATGCTGCTCATCGAGTCGAATCCCTTCTCGACTCGGTTTATAGAACAAATTAGGAACATTGTCGCGGATGATCGGTTGGTTGGGTATGCAAGAGGGACGTCGACAGGAGCTGATAGACGACCTGAGAGCTCAGATCCGCGCTCAGGAACTTGGCGTGCGCCCGTTCGGAACGTTGCCAACGCTGCCATTCGGTATCCCCGAAATCGACTCCGCCCTACCCACCGGCGGCTTGGCGCTCGGCGCCGTCCACGAGGTGATCGGTGGCGGCCCGGACGCGGGCTTCGGCGCGACGGCGACGATGTTCATCGGCGGCATCCTGGCCCGGACCAACGGACCGATCATCTGGGCCATCAGCCGCCGCGACCTGTTTGCGCCCGCCCTGGCAAACGTCGGCGTCCATCCGGATCGCGTGATCTATGTCGAAGCGGGCGACAGCAAGGCCGTACTCCTCATCGTCGAGGAAGCGCTGCGTCATGTCGGCTTAGCCGCCGTCGTCGGCGAGATCGAAGGTGCCGTCGGCTTGACGGCCAGCCGTCGACTGCAACTCGCCGCCGAGACGTCGGGCGGTCTCGGTCTGCTCCTTCGACGACCGCGACGACTGGCTCAGGACCACGCGACCGAACCGACGGCGGCGCGCACCCGATGGCGCGTGACACCGGTACCGAGCGGTCCGGCGCTCGCTTGGTCGCCATCCACTTCAGGCCTCGCCCGAGCGCTGTGGCGGCTCGAGCTGCTGCGCTGTAGGGGAGGCGAGCCGAGAACGTTTGAAGTGGAGGCCTGCGATGAGACGGGTCGTCTCGGCGTACCTGCCCACGTGGCCGACCGATCGGCTGCGTCGGACGCTACGCCACTCCGCGCCGCCAACGGATAGGCCGTTCGTGACGGCGCTTCACGACGGCCGCCGCCGGATCGTCGCCGCCGTCGACATGGCCGCGCGCGCCGTAGGTCTGGCGCCCGGCATGGCGCTTGCCCACGCTCGGATGCTGGTACCCGAACTGGCCATCGGGGAAGCCAACCCTGGCGCTGATCTCGCCGGACTTCATCGGTTAGCCGTGTTGTGTCTTCACCATGTACGCGGACGAACCCGGAGGCACATTTCTGCTGCTCCCGGCATTTCGCCGGTCACCCGGCTTCACCCGCCTTAAGCACTCCAGCAGCTCGCGCCGCTTCTCTGGAATTGGCGCGCAGACGCTCGCTGGCAAAGTCCATGAAGGCACGGACCTTGGTCAGCGCGAGGCGATGCTCCGATGCCACCAGATGAACCGGGACAGGCGGTGGCTCGTCGTCACGGAGCAGGAGGACGAGGCTGCCCTCCTGGACTTCCTGCTGGATCTTGTAGCTCAGGATCCGGACGATGCCTTCTCCGTCCACCGCTGCGCTGACCGCCGCCTCGTCGGCATTCACCATGAGCCGCGGCCGGACCCTCACGGTGCGGGCCATCTTCCGCCCGGGAGGCGGTGGAAAGCTCCAGATATCCTCCGCACTGGTCGGCTCGATGGCGATACAGGCGTGATTGGCCAGGTCTGGGATCGTTTGCGGCACTCCATGCTCGGCAAGGTATCGCGGCGATGCACAGAGCACCCGCCGCACTTCGCCGACCCGCCGCGCAATCAAAGTCGAATCCTGAAGCACCGCAATCCGCAGCGCGACGTCTATGCCCTCGTCAACCAGATTGGTGATGCGGTTGAGCAGCAGATAGCGGATCTGCACCGCCGGATGCTTCTTCAGGAACTCGCCGACGATCGGGCGCAGGATCCGCGTTCCGAACATGACCGGGGCCGTGACCGTCAGCACGCCGTGAGGTGCGGCGCGCTCGCCCGCCACGGACAGTTCGGCCTCGTCGAGCTCCGCCAGCACATGGCGGCACACCGCCGCATAGCGCTCGCCCGCCTCGGTCAATTGCAGGCGGCGAGGCGTCCTGTGCAGCAACTGTGCGCCGATCTGGCTTTCGAGCGCCGCCAGCGCGCGCGTGATCGCCGCTGGCGAGCGGCTCAGACGCTGGCCAGCGCGTGCCAGGCTCCCCTCGTTCAAGGCCGTCACGAAGACGCGCATGGCGTCCAGCCGGTCGATCATGGTTTCGCCTCGCGAAAGGAAAGCTGTCGCACGTCGGGCATTCTGGCTTCGGCTTTGACCGCGTAGCCTTTTCCCCGAAAAGACGTTGCTACATCAGGGAGACCCGCGATGCCGCCATCAGTGCCTGCCGCAGACGCCACCGGCTCCGTGCCCGTCACGCATTACCGGACCGCGACGGTCGACGGCATCGAGATCTTCTACCGCGAAGCGGGCCCTGCGAACGGACCGGCGGTCGTCCTGCTGCACGGCTTTCCGACCTCGTCCCACATGTTCCGTAATTTGATACCGCTTCTTGCCGACCGATACCATGTCATCGCGCCGGACTATCCGGGCTTCGGCCTGAGCGCGGCACCGGAGCACACGGGGTTCGACTATAGCTTCGGTCATTACGCCGATCTCATGGACGGCCTGCTCCAAAAGCTGGGGGTACAGCGCTATGCCATGTACGTCATGGACTATGGCGCGCCCGTCGGATATCGCCTGGCGCTCAAGCATCCCGAACGCGTCAGCGCGCTCGTCGTCCAGAACGGCAACGCCTATGAGGAAGGCCTGAAAGAATTCTGGGATCCGATCAAGGCCTATTGGGCCGACGGCTCGACAGCGCATCGCGAGGCCTTGAACTCGCTGGTGGCACCCGCCACCACCATATTCCAGTACACCGACGGCGTAAGCGACGTCTCCCGCATCGATCCCGACAATTGGTCGCATGATCAAGCGCTGCTCGATCGCCCCGGCAATCGCGACATCCAGCTCGACCTGTTCCACGATTACGGCACGAACATCCCGCTCTATCCCAAATTCCAGGCGTTCTTCCGCGAGCACAAGCCGCCGACGTTGATCGTGTGGGGCAAGAACGACAAGATCTTCCCGGCCGACGGCGCGACGCCGTACCTGCGCGACCTGCCCGCCGCGGAATTACACCTGCTCGATACCGGCCACTTCGCGCTGGAAGACAAGCTCGACGAGATGGCGCCGCTGATCCATCGCTTCCTCGACCAGCATCTCGCCGCGGACTGACTTCAATCAGTCGGGAGACATGATATGGGCCAGACGAGGAATATCGAGCTCGCCCGGGAGCTTCTCGCAGCCCTCGCCGCAGGCGGCCATCCCGACGCCATCGCCGCGCTGTTCGCCGACGACGCCCGGTTCGAAATCCCCGGGGACGTCGGAGTCCTGCCGTGGATCGGGCACCGAAGCGGCCGCCGTGCGGTCGCCGACTTCATTGCCAGCACGCGGGCGATGACCGAGCCCCTGACGTTCGAGGTCGAGGATGTCACGGCGAGTGATGCCCGCGCGGTCATCGTGGGTGAGCTCGCGACGCGGATCAAGGCGACCGACAAGGTCGTCGAAACGGCCTTTGCCATCGTGCTCACGATATCGGACGACCGGATCGTGCGGTTCCAGATGCTGGAGGACAGCTTCGCCGTATCGTTGGCGGGGCGGTCATGACGTCCCGGCGGCCGTGGTCGCTGGTAAGTCTTGCGCCCCGTTTTAGCGCCGGGCTGCTTGGCATAGGCTTGGTCGCCGTCGTCGCGGACGCATCCGCCCAGACTGCCAGGGATATCCGGGGGGCGTCCCCATTGCTCGCCATCGAGAACGAGCCGCCACCCCGGCTGATTGTCGATTCGCCGCTACCTGAGCCGCTCGCCGCAGGGCGCGTCTTCATCCAGTATCGGACAGAGAACATTCGCATGCTGCCGGTGTTCGGAACGGGTGCGTTGCAGGTGTCGCCGCGTCTCGGCCATATCCACGTCACCGTCGACGACGTGCCCTGGCATTTCGCGGATGGCAGCGGCGAGACGATCATCCTCGTCGGCCTGCCGTACGATCCACACAAGGTGCTGATCGATCTCGCCGACCCGACCCACAGGGTCCTCACAAGCGAAATCGTGGCGTTCACCATTCCTGAGAGCGTGGCGCCAGCAGCGCCCCGACCGGCGAAGCCATGACACGTCGAAATTCGCGACGCGAACGGTGCAAGCAAGCGAACCTTCTTCGCCACGACCAAGCGCTTGAGGAGTTGCGATCATGAAGATCGACAAATCGGACACTGCCCTTGTTTTCATCGACCCACAGAACGACGTGCTGAGCGAGAAGGGCAAGAATTGGGGAGCTGTGGGCCAGAGCGTCACGGAGAACAAGACCGTCGAGAATATGGAGCGGATTTTCAAAGCCGCCAAGGACCATGGTTATCTTGTTTTCATCTCCCCCCACTACTTCTACCCGACCGACGATACTTGGCAAATCAACGGGCCGCTCGAGGCCGATGAATTCAAAACCCGCACATTTGCGCGAGGCGGTCCCCTCGATCTGACGGGGTTCGAGAATTCCGGTGCCGATTGGCTCGATCGATTCAAGCCATACATCGAAGACGGCAAGACGATCGTCGTCAGCCCGCACAAAATATTCGGCCCGCAAACCAACGACTTGGTCCTGCAACTGCGTAAGCGGGGGATCTCGAAGATCATCCTCGGCGGGATGCTGGCGAACATGTGTGTCGAGGCCCATCTGCGCGAGTTCCTCGAACAGGGCTTCGAGGTCGCCGTGATCAAGGATGCGGTCGCAGGGCCCCGTCATCCAGAATGGGGCGACGGCTATCAGGCAGCATTGATCAACTATCGGTTCCTTGCTCATGCGGTCCTGTCCACCGATGAGGCGGTGGCTGCGATGCAATGAGCCGACGACCTAGCGCGCGAATTGGGCCATTCCTCACACAGGCGCCTTGAACGGAGAGCGTCCGATGCACCAGGAAACGCTGATCTACCAAGCCGATGGTCTGACGATGCGCAGCCGTCTCTGGTTCGAGCCAACATCCAGCCCGCGCGCGGGTGTGCTGGTGTTCCCAGAAGCCTTCGGTCTTGACGAGCATGCGGTTGAGCGGGCGGAGCGGCTTGCCGCCCTCGGCTATGCAACCCTCGCCTGCGATCTGCATGGCGAGGGTCGGGTGGTGGGCGCACTGCAGGAGGCGATGGCCCTGCTACAGCCTCTGTTCGACGATCCCTCGCGGACCCGCGCCCGCGCGACGGGGTCTCTGCTGGCACTTGCTGCCCGGCCCGAGGTTGACGCTGCGCGCATCGCGGCGATCAGCTTCTGCTTCCCGATGGCGCTGGAACTCGCGAGATCGGGGGCCGATATCAGGGCGGCGGTCGGCTTCCACACCGGTCTAGGCACCAAAGCGCCGACGGCAGTCGCTGGTGCGATCAAGGCCCGCGTGCTGGTCTGCATCGGTGCCGACGACCCGTTCATTCCGGCGGGCCAGCGAGCTGAATTCGAGACCGAGATGCGCGATGCCGACGCGAACTGGGAGATGCAGCTATATGGCGGCGCGGTGCACAGCTTCACCAATCGGACGGCCGCAACGCGCATCAAAGTTCGTCTGCCGCGAAGGGCGCCTGCGCGCCGCTGCTCCGCAATCTGCTCGGACAAATCGAGACCAGCGCATATGGCGCTACCGGCTTCATGCCGCCGTCAGACTCGGAAATCAGTCAAAGCGTGCTGGGTTGGGACGTTGGATTTCTAGTGCCTCGTCTCGTGGTGGATCTGGCTCGACACTGGCGCTGACACTCACCCCAAGGGGCTCTGATTCCGGACGGCCAGCAAACCTGTGTGTCTACAGCAGCTTATCCAAGGTAATGGGCAGCTCGCGAATACGCTTGCCAGTAGCGTTGAATACGGCGTTGAACCAGCGCATCGCCGCACCCTTGTGTCAGGAGAGTATTTTCCCCCAACCAGCTGCGGTGAAGTTTCGTTCCAGCCGCACTGCGATCAATGCGCCCCCGACGGGGGCGCCATCAGAGTCTCAAGCGCCAAGATGATTCGAAGCCAGACGTCGGCGCCGTCGCGCTGTCCGGCGGCCTGAAGCTCGGCCACTTGGCGATCCGCCCCCACTTGCGCTGCCGCATGCCGGGCGCGACGGCCCTGCTGCACAAGAATGGCGCGAGGGTGTTGACCGTGACGACGCGGGTCCATTCCTCGACGGTGATCTTTTCGAAGGGCGTGAGCTTAAGCGCCGTTGCAAGCGCAGCATTGTTGACCAGAATATCTACCCCGCCGAGGCGTGTCTCAATATCAGCGACGCAGCGCTGCACGCTGGATTCATCGGCGACGTCGCAATGAACCTCCTCGATCCCCGCCGTTTTCTCCCTTTCGGAGCGCCATGAGATATCGGCGCCGATAACTTGGGCACCCGCTGCGGCGAGCTCTTTGGCCTATGACAGCACCAATTCCCGTAGCAGCTCCAGTTACGAGCGCAACCTTCCGCGTCTCTATCATAACTCAGCCTCCCTTCACGGGTCCTTGTCCTGGTTCTTCGCTGTTCCCGGCGCGGCCATTTTTGGATGCGCCTCAGCAAGCACGCCCGCGGGCGTCACGTGGGCGATCGCCGCCTGGAGCTTGTTTTGCCATCCTTTCGTACCGATCAAGCAGATCGAGCAAGGAATCGTCCTTATTGCCGCTGCTCGTTTTAATGACGGCGTAGCCGAGTTCCCTCCCGGACGGGTCGAATTCCGCGACCGATGAGGCCCAGGCGGCTTCGACGTTGGCTCGCAGCAGGCCTTCGATCGGAGCGTTGCGCTCGAGGTGAGCGAAAACGTCATGATTTGCTCGGCCTTTGAATGAGACAATGAACGTGCTCGACCCAATCGCGACACTGCCGACGGTCGAGAAGACGTAAGGATTTCGTGGCAGCTCTTCGATCGATTGCCGGTTCCACCCGGTGTCGACGCAGAAGGCGACCATGAGCGCTCGCGTTGCCTTTGGCGTCGGCCCAAGAAGCTCCAAGGCCATGTTGGGGAGGCTGAAATAATTTATGTCGCCGTCAGTTCCTCGCGATCGATCCAGCATGTCGGAACAACCGGCTGCGCGCCATGTTGCGGCGGACAGTAGTCGGT
Source organism: Aliidongia sp. (assembly GCA_035310205.1). GTDB lineage: Bacteria > Pseudomonadota > Alphaproteobacteria > ATCC43930 > CGMCC-115725 > Aliidongia. The sequence goes on along the minus strand of DATGEK010000092.1, from coordinate 23,156 downwards.
CCATCACGTCGCGCACTTCCTTCGCGATTTCGCCCTGCGGATCGAATTGGGACCGACCCGACCGCTGCCAGCTCAGCCTTTCGTGCTCTACAACGGTTTTTATCGCACTCCAGGCGTTCGGGTTGACCTCAGGTGGCGGCGCTTCGCTCCGAATAATCCGCTGCCCGATCTCAAACCGGCGCTCGTACATCTCGAACTTTTGCACGGCGCTCTCGCGCACGAGCTGGAGAGAGTACCTCTCCGCTTCGGCGCCGTTCTTCCCGGCGGTTTCCGCCCAACCAAGCTCCGCAAGTGAGGTGGTGTCGCCTTCGTAAGTGGGGAACGTTATGAGCTTGCGCTCGAAGAGCGGGAATCGCCGGTCGCCCGATCTTCCAAGCAGTTCGAAAAGGCGCGCCGCGCCTACGCAATAGTTGAAGGCTGTTCTCCCGGCGTAGGTCTTGACCAGTTCTGAGTTGAACAGATTTAGCGCCGATACGACGATCTGGACGAATCCGGGATCTGTCAGCGTCTGTGGCCGCTTGCCTCCCAGGGCATCGACGAATGTCGCGGCGAACGCCCTGGTGGGCTGCCCGCGCCAGTTTGCGAGGAGGTGGAGGAAGTGGCGAAACCCGCGGGAGGCCTCGGGGGCCAAGTCCGACATGGCGAGGACGTTTTCCACGTCCTTGATCAGCTGGGTCCCATACGTTTTCTGAAGCATGGTCCACGCGGGTACCGCCTGCTTTGCCCTCCCTTTCTTGATGCTGGGGGTCTGGATGGCATTTGCATGGGGAACACTGGTCAGAGATGTGGCCGATGAAGTTTTTGTCGGCGAAAATGTCGTATTCGCCAACGCATTTTGGTCAAGTTTTCTGGAGTTTATCCTCATGGTTATCTCCGATTGACTGCATATGTCCTAATTGTTGTCGGATATTGCTGTGATTCACAACGACAAAAATGACTTTTACATAAGTAAAATCAGAACGTTATTTATGTTTATTTGTTGGCTGAGGTGGCTTTTGGGGGGGGTGGATAGGTGACATCGCCCGCCCGGACGATCGCCGATGACGACGGGATAAAATGACCACGGTGCTGATCTCGCCGGCGGCGCCAACGAGATCTCGCGATCTGCCGGTGACTGGGATTCCTTAGCAACAGGAGGGGGCGTTAGGGCCGAATGGCGTTCGGAGCCTCGGGTTCGAGCTTCCTGCGATAAACCTCAAACGCCAAACGTCAAACAGCGAGAACAACAGGGCGGCCCGAGAAAGCTGATGCCTTGCCAGCAGGCGGCGCACAGCGCGCCCTGGGCATCGACCGCGCCGCCGCAGGCGAGGCAGCGCGGCGGCAGCAACGCATCGAGCGCCAGGCGCCCGGCCCCGATCAGCCGGCGCCGGGCGCCGTCGAGCCAAGCCGAGGCGACCCTGTCGTCGAGATCCATGGAAAGCCGCCGCACTGCCGGAACCGGCAACACTCTGCGCGCGGGCTGCCGCGCCGGCAAGCTTGGCAGCGGGGGACCGGCCGGTCCATAGTCCCGCCGCCATGACCGACGACATCATCATCTTCGACCGTGCCGCCGTGCGCCGCCATCGCGAGCGGTCGGCGCTGTTTCCGGCCGAGACCCGTTTCCTCCATCGCGCCGTGCAGGAGCGGCTGGTCGATCGGCTGAACGACGTCCGCCATCGCTTCGCCCGCGTGCTCGATCTCGGCGTCGGCGACGGCGGCCTTGCAGCCCTGCTGGCCGAGACCGGACAGACGCCCGGCATCGTCTCGCTCGACCCGGCCTGGCGCTTCGCCCGCCAGCATGAAGCGAGCCTGGTCGGCGAGGCGGAGGCGCTGCCGTTCCGGGCGGGCAGCTTCGATCTGGTGGTGAGCGCGCTCGGCCTGCACTGGACCAACGATCTGCCCGGCGCACTGCTGCAGCTGCGCCATATCCTAAAGCCCGACGGGCTGCTGCTGGCGACGCTCTACGGCGGCCGCACGCTGTGGGAGCTTCAGGAGGTGCTGATGCAGGCGGAGCTGGAGGTGTCCGGCGGCGCCGCCCCGCGCGTCTCGCCTTTCGCCGACGTGCCGGACTGCGGCCAGCTGCTGCAGCGCGCCGGCTTCGCGCTGCCGGTCGTCGACAGCGAGACGCTGACGGTGACCTATCCGCATCTGTTCGCGCTGATGCAGGATCTGCGCGCCATGGGCGAGACCAATGCCCAGGCCCTGCGCCGGCGCGGTGCCAGCCGTCGCGCCCTGTTCCTGCGCGCGGCCGAGATCTACCGCGAGCGGTTCGGCGATGCCGAGGGCCGCATTCCCGCGACGTTCCAACTGATCAACCTGACCGGCTGGTCGCCGGCCGCGAGCCAGCCGCAGCCGCTGAAACGCGGCAGCGCTACCGCCCGGCTCGCCGATGCGCTCGGCACCGAGGAGCGGCCGACGGGCGACAAGGTCTAGCGCGGGAAAACCCTCACCCTCATCCTCGTCTCTTGCCGAAAACCGGCCTCACGCGAACTTCTTGCCGAGCCGGCCCAGCACATAGTCCCAGGCCTCGTCGAAATAGGCATAGAGCTTGTCCCAGTCGGCGCCGGCGCCCCAGCCGGCATGGTCGAGCGTCACTTCGACCTTGTCCTTGCCGACCGGCTTCATCGTGACCACGACCCAGGTGCGTTGCTGGCGCAGCGGGCCGAAATCCGGCGGCGCGTTCCATTCGAACGTCAGCATGCGCTTCGGCAGGTAGGCGAGGATGCGCATGCCTTCCGAGCCGCGCGCCTTGGAACTCTTGTCCGGGTTCCAGAAGATCTCGAACGGGCCGCCGATCTTGAGGTCGATGTTCGCTTCGGCGCCGGCGAAGTCGTGGAAGCCGTCGCTCGTCGTCCAGGCGTGCCAGACCGCTTCCGAACTGCCCTTGACCACGATCCGCTTGTGCAGCACCCGCTCCGTCGGCTGGGCGACATAGTCGCGCGGCAGCGGGCCCGGCCGTTCGAGCGCCAGGCTGAACGCCTCGACCGATTTCAGGGTGAAGGCGCCAGCCGTCACCGCCGGATCGGATTCCGCCAGCGCCTTGGCGGCGGCGAGGTCGGCCGCCTTGAAGATGACGATGCCGATCGTCGGCGGATCGGTCGGCCCGGCCAGGATCAGGCTGCCGTCGGCGAGCATGCCCTTGAGGCGGGTGAAATGGGCGCCGATCGCCTGCTTCTCCGCGTCGGTCATCTGCTCCATGAGACCCGGACGCGGGGCGACGAAATAGGCGAAGGTATGGGGCACGGCGGTCTCCTCGGCGCGGGCGGGCGCGGCCGGGGATAGCAGCATCGCCAGGGCGGCGAGGCAAGCCGACAGGATCGGCGGAATTGCTCGGAAAATCGCTCGGCCCATGGCCCCACCTCTTCGCGGACGGTTACCGGATCGCGGGGGCGAGTGTAGGGGAGCGGCCTAGGTCGGTAAATGGCGAGGCGTCGCCACAGCGGAGGGAAGGTACTGCAGTTGCCCCGCTAAACGTCCTGCGGTCGCCTAAGGCAAGATACTGCGGTCATTCCGAGAAAGGTTCGGCGGTTGCCCGCCCGAGAATGTCGGCCCGACACAGCGGGCCGATCGTTACGGGCGGTATCAGAGGCGCCACATGTCGACGGCCGACGGCGCCGCGGCGAGCGGCTGCGTCCGGTCGACCGTCACGGCGGCCGGTGTCGCCTGATCGGCCGTCGAGCCGTGCTGCCACAGCTGCGCGGCGCCGACCGTGGCGATGGCGAGGACGGCGAAGGCGGCGGCGCGGGCAAAGGCCGGCAGGGGGGCCGCAGCGGCCGACATCACATGGTTCATCATCTGGACTCCTGGCTGCCGATCGACCACGGATTATTTATCGATCCCGGCGGCTCCCAGGACATGGGGGCGGGTCTCCTGCGGAACAAACGACGCTTTGTGCGGGTTCGCATTATATTTTGTCATGATATGATGGCTGCCATGACCGTGCATCTACCCTCGCTCAACGGCCTGCGCGCGTTCGAGGCTTCGGCCCGCCACTTGAGCTTCACGCTGGCGGCGGCGGAGCTCAACGTGACCCAGGCGGCGATCAGCCATCAGATCCGGCGGCTGGAGGAGCAACTGAATGTCCAGCTGTTCGTGCGCCAGAACCGCACCCTGGCGCTGACCCGCGCCGCGCAGGAATATCTGCCGGCGGTGCGCGCGGCGTTCGACGACCTGCGCCGGGCGACCGAGCGCCTGGTCCGGCCGGAGCGGCAGCGGGTGCTGACCGTGTCGACCATCCCGTCGCTTGCCGCCAAATGGCTGGTGCCGCGGCTGATCCATTTCCACGAGGCCCATCCGGACATCGAGGTCCGCATCAGCACGACCATGCGCGAGGTCGACCTGCGCGGCGAGGGCATCGATCTCGCCATCCGCTACGGCAAGGGCGCATGGCCCGGGCTGCGCGCCGACTGGCTGATGCGCGAGGATTGGTTCCCGGTGTGCAGTCCGGCGCTGATGGCCGGCAACCGGCCGCTGCGCGCGCCCGAGGACCTGGCCGACCACACCCTGATCCATGTCGAGCATTACCGCGAGGCCTGGGCGCTGTGGCTCGAGGCGGCGGGCGCGCCGGTGGCGATCGCCGAACGGCGCGGGCTGACGTTCGATCTGATCATGGTGGCGCTGCAGGCGGCGATCGACGGCGTCGGCGTGGCGCTCGCCGGAACCTCGTTCGTCGAGGTCGATATTGCCGCCGGCCGGCTGGTGGCGCCGTTCGAGCTGTCGCTGCCGCACAAGGAGGGCGGCTTCTATGTGGTGGCGCCGGAGGAGACGGCGGACCAGCCGTCGATCGCGCTGTTCCGCAACTGGCTCGTGGCCTCGCTCGGGCCCCGCACGGCGCCGCCCCGGGCGGCGGTGTCGGGTTAGGCGCTCTCCATTTCGTCGTTCCCGCCTGCGTGGGAACGACATTAATGATCGCGTTCGCTACAGCAAATCCCGGAGCATTGCGACAAGCGGCTTGTCGGCGGGCGGCATCTCGTAGTCGCCGAGCCGGGCCGGCCGGGCCCAGGTCAGTTCCTGGCCCTCGCGCGCGGTGACGGTGCCGGTCCAGCGCCGGCAGACGTAGAGCGGCATCAGCAGATGGAACTTCTCGTAGGCGTGGCTGGCGAAGGTGAAGGGCGCGAGGCAGCTCTCCTTCGTGTCGATGCCCAGCTCTTCCTTCAGTTCGCGGATGAGCGCTGCTTCCGGCGTCTCGCCCGGCTCGACCTTGCCGCCGGGGAATTCCCAGAGGCCGGCCATGCTCTTGCCGGGCGGCCGGCGGGCGAGCAGCACGCGCCCGTCCGCGTCGACCAGCGCCACGGCCGAGACCAGGATGATGGGAAGCTGGCTCAAGAGCGGTAGCTGCCGTTGATGTCGATGTAGCGATGGGTGAGATCACAGGTCCAGATCGTGGCCTTGCCCTTGCCGAGCCCGATATCGACCTCGATCAGGATCTCGCGGCCGGCCATGTGCTTCGCGACCGGCGCCTCGTCATAGCCGGGCACCGGCCCGCCCTCGGCGGCAATCTTCGTGCCGCCGACCGAGATCGCGAGCCGGTCGCGGTCGACCTTCTCGCCGCATTTGCCGACGGCCATGACGATGCGGCCCCAATTAGCGTCGCCGGCGGCGAGCGCGGTCTTGACCAGCGGCGAATTGCCGATGGCAAGGCCGATGCGCTGGGCCGCCTTCTTGCCGGCGGCGCCGGTGACGCGGATCTCGACGAACTTCTCCGCCCCTTCGCCGTCGCGGACGATCTGCTGGGCGAGGTCGATCAGCAGCGCGTCGAGCTTGCGCCGGAAATCCTTGAGGCGCGGATCGTTCGCCTTGTGGATCTTGCCGTGGTCGGCCTTGTTGGTCGCGACCAGCAGCACCGTGTCCGAGGTCGAGGTGTCGCCGTCGACCGTGGTCGCGTTGAACGACTTGTTCGTTCCGCCCGACAGCAGCTCCTGCAGGACGGACGCCGGCAGCTTGGCGTCGGTGAAGACATAGCCCAGCATCGTCGCCATATCCGGCGCGATCATGCCGGAGCCCTTGACGAAGCCGTTGATGGTGACGGTGATGCCGTCGATCACCGCGGTCGCGGTGGCACCCTTGGGGAACGTATCGGTCGTCATGATCGCGGCCGCGGCCTCGGCCCAGCGATCTTCCGATGCCTCGGCGATCAGCCCCGGCAGCGCGTTCACGATCTTCTCGCCCGGCGGCACTTCGCCGATGACGCCGGTCGACGAGATATAGACCTCCTCGACCTTGCACTGGGCGGCCTTGGCGGCGGCGGCGGCGGTGTTCTCGACGATCTTGCGCCCCGCCCGGCCGGTGAAGACGTTGGAATTGCCGGAATTGACGACGATGACCCGGGCCTTGCCGTGCGACAGCACCTCGCGGCACCAGACGACCGGCGCGCCCGGCGTCTTGGAGCGCGTGAACACGCCGGCGATCGTGGCACCGGCATCGAGCAGCGCCACCATCAGGTCCGGCCGTCCCTTGTAGCGGATGCCGCAATTGCCGGCGGCAAGCCGGACGCCGGCGATCGGCTTCAGAGTCGGGAAGGCGGCGGGCGCCAGCGGCGAGACGGCGATCGACATGGAGCGGAGTTCCTTCCCTGGAATGGGGCGGCTCGAAACGAAACGGGGTGCGACCGGAACCGGCGCACCCCGCGTATTACCCGATCCGCCCGCCGGTTGGATAGACCGGACGGGGCGGGTCGGCCGTGTCGGACTTACGAGGACTATTTCTTCGCCGGAGCGGCGGCCGGGTTCTTCGCCGGAGCGGCGGCCGGGGCCGTCTTCAGCGACGGGGTGAACGGCGTGCCGTCGAGATTGAACTGCTCGACCTTGGCCTTGCCGCGCAGCTCGGCGACCTTGGCGTCGATCGTCTCATGCTCGGCCTCGCTCGCCAGCTTCTCCTTCGAATCCTCGAAGGACGCCGGAGCGGCCGCGCGGCGGTCCTCGACCTTGATCACATGCCAGCCGAACTGGGTCTTCACCGGCGTCTTGGTGTACTGGCCCTTCTTCAGCGCGAAGGCGGCCTCACCGAATTCCGGCGGCATGGCGTCCTTGGTGAAATAGCCGAGGTCGCCGCCGTTCGCTTCCTTGCCCGGGTTCTTCTCGTTGGCGATCTTGGCGAAGTCGCCGCCCTTGTCGAGCTGGGCGATAACGGCCTTGGCCTCGGCCTCGTCCTTCAGCAGGATCTGGCGGCCGTGGATCTCTTCCTGGGCCGGCGCGTCCTTGATGCTCTTCTGGTAGCGCGCCTTCAGCGCGTCGTCGCTGGTCGCCTTGGCCAGGATCCGGTCGATGTAGACCTCTTCCTCGACGCGATCCTGCAGCTTCGCCAGCTTGTCCTTCACTTCCGGATCGTTATCGAGCTTCGCGTCCTTCGCGGCGTCGATCAGCAGGCGGTTGTTGACGACCTGGTCCAGAAGCTGCGGATAGATCGCCTCGAGCGGCACCTGCTGATACTGCGGCGGCAGCTGCTTCTGGGCGGCGAGCAGGTCGGACTTGTGGATTTCCGAGCTGTTGATCTTGGCGACGACCGGGTCGTCGGTCGGAGCCAGCTGCAGCTGGGGCGCGTCGGCCGCGTGGGCGGCGAGCGGTGCCACGAGCGTCAGCGCGAGCACCAACGACCGCAAGGGGCGGGACGACGACGAGTTCAGGGACATAGCTGTTCCTTGGGGTGGGGCCGGGTCAACGATCGGCAGCCGTCCGGCCGCGCTGAATCGAAAATGCCGACTCATGACGATGCGGGGCCATTAATCACAAGACGAGGACGGCCACAAGCACCCCTCTGTAGCAAATTATGTCACGAATCGGTGCGGGCACGATCCAAGTGGCGCTGGGGCGGTCCCATCGCGAACCCGCGACATGACGTGGCAACCGCAGGCCGGACCGGCGCGCGCGATTGACTTCGCGGGGCGTTGTCCCTATGTCATGGGCCTTCCCGGGGCAGAGGCGTTCCGGGCCCCCCATCTTTCGAGGTTTGGATGCTCGGTGCCCTCGCCCGGCGGCTATTCGGTTCGGCCAACGACCGGTTTCTGAAAGGGTTCTCCGCCCAAGTCGCCGCCATCAACCAGCTCGAAGACGAGCTTGTCGCCCTCGACGACGCCGCGCTCGCTGCGCGCACCCAGCTGTTCAAGGACCGGCTCGCCCAGGGCGAGACCCTGGACGACATCCTGGTCGAGGCGTTCGCGACGGTGCGCGAGGCCGCCAAGCGCGTGCTGGGCCAGCGGCACTACGACGTCCAGATGCTGGGCGGCATCGTGCTGCACAAGGGCATGATCGCCGAAATGAAGACCGGCGAAGGCAAGACGCTGGTCGGCACGCTCGCGGTCTATCTGAATGCGCTCGCCGGCAATGGCGTGCATGTCGTCACGGTCAACGACTACCTGGCCAGCCGCGACGCCGAATGGATGGGTCGGATCTACCGTTTCCTCGGCCTCACGGTCGGTGTGATCCTGCACGATCTCGACGACAGCCAGCGCCGCGAGGCCTACGCCAGCGATATCACCTACGGCACGAACAACGAGTTCGGCTTCGACTATCTCCGGGACAACATGAAGTTCCGGCTCGAGGAGATGGTCCAGCGTCCGTTCCATTACGCGATCGTCGACGAGGTCGACTCGATCCTGATCGACGAGGCGCGCACGCCGCTCATCATCTCCGGCCCGACCGAGGACAATTCCGAGCTCTATACCCGGGTTGACCGGCTGATCCCGAGCCTGACGGCCGAGGATTACGAAAAGGACGAGAAGCAGCGCACGGTCACCCTGACCGAAGGCGGCGTCGAGCATATCGAGCAGTTGCTGACCCAGCACGGCCTCTTGGTCGAGGGCACGCTCTACGACATCCACAACGTCTCGCTGGTCCATCACGTGAACCAGGCGCTGCGGGCGCACAAGATCTTCACGCGCGACGTCGATTACATCGTCAAGGATGACAAGGTCATCATCATCGACGAGTTCACCGGCCGCATGATGGAGGGCCGCCGCTATTCCGAGGGCCTGCACCAGGCGCTCGAGGCGAAAGAGCATGTCGAGATCCAGAACGAGAACCAGACGCTCGCCTCGATCACGTTCCAGAACTATTTCCGCCTCTATCCGAAGCTTGCCGGCATGACCGGCACGGCCATGACCGAGGCCGGCGAGTTCTCCGACATCTACAAGCTCGAAGTCATCGAAATCCCGACCAACCGGCCGGTCCAGCGCCAGGATTCCGACGACGAGGTCTATCGCACGGAGCGCGAGAAGTTCGCCGCGATCAAGACCCAGGTCGAGGAATGCTTCAACCGCAAACAGCCGGTGCTGGTCGGCACCGTCTCGATCGAGAAGTCCGAGGCGCTCTCGACGTATCTGAAGCAGGCCGGCGTGCCGCACAAGGTGCTGAACGCGCGCTATCATGAGATGGAGGCGAGCATCGTCGCCCAGGCCGGCCGGCCGGGCTCTGTGACGATTGCGACCAACATGGCCGGCCGCGGCACCGACATCCAGCTCGGCGGCAATCTCGAGATGCGCGTGCGCCAGGAACTGGCCGAGGTCGCGGACGAGGCCGAGCGCGCGGCGCGCATCGAGGCGATCCGGGCCGAAATCAAGGCCGAGGCCCAGGTCGCGCGCGATGCCGGCGGCCTGTTCGTGCTCGGCAGCGAGCGGCACGAGAGCCGGCGCATCGACAATCAGCTGCGCGGCCGTTCGGGCCGCCAGGGCGATCCGGGCGCCTCCAAGTTCTTCGTCTCGCTCGAAGACGATCTGATGCGCATCTTCGGCTCCGAGCGCATGGACGCCTGGCTGCAGCGCTTCGGCATCAAGGAGGGCGAGGCGATCGTCCATCCCTGGATGAACAAGGCGCTGGAAAAGGCTCAGCAGAAGGTCGAAGCGCGCAACTTCGACATGCGCAAGCACATCCTGAAATACGACGACGTCATGAACGACCAGCGCAAGGTCGTCTATGAGCAGCGCAAAGAGATCATGAACGCGGCGGACGTGCAGTCGACCATCGTCGACATGCGCCACGAGACGATCGAGGCGATGGTCACGACCGCGATCCCCGCCAATGCCTATGCCGAGCAGTGGGATGTCGAGGGCCTGCATGTCGAGACGCTCAACGTCCTGGGCCTCGATGTGCCGGTGGCCGACTGGGCCAAGGAAGAGGGCATCGCCGACGAGGCGATCCGCGAGCGCCTGACCCAGGCGGCCGACGAGAAGATGGCCGCCAAGGAGCAGGCCTACGGCGCCGACACTATGCGCATGGTCGAGAAGAGCCTGCTGCTGCAGCTCCTGGACCAGACCTGGAAGGAACATCTGCTGGCGCTCGACCATCTGCGCCAGGGCATCAACCTCCGGGCCTATGCCCAGCGCGATCCGCTGAACGAGTACAAGCGCGAGGCGTTCGAGCTGTTCTCGGACATGCTGAGCGGCCTGCGCGCCACGGTCACCCGCGTCCTGTCCCATGTCGAGCTGCGCATGGCGGAGCCGCAGGCGGTGCCCCAGCCGCAGATGCCGCGCAACATCACGGCGGTCCATCCGGCCTTCGACGCCGAAGAGATGGAAGAGGCCGGAATCGCGCTGGCCAATGGCCAGGATCGCCCGGCGACCCCGGTCGCGACGCTCGACCCGGCCCAGCGCCTGTCGCGCAATGCGATCTGCCCGTGCGGCTCCGGCAAGAAATACAAGCATTGCCACGGCCGGGTCGTCTGACCCCGGGTTCGTGCCAGCGAAAGGGCCGCTCCTTGGGGGCGGCCCTTTTTGCTTCCGGCCTACACGGCGCGCCGTACGTCAGGAGGCGCCGTTCTCTTGAGCCTCCGCATGGCCTTCCGTTCCGCGGCGCGCGGCCTCAACCGCGTCGGCCAGCTTCGTTTTGAAGCGGACACGGGGCGGGCGGACGCCATAGGTCAGCAGGACGCGTCGGAGCGCTGGCCGGGCGCCCGCGACATAGACAGCGGCGCCGTGGCGGCGCGCCTTGCGCGCGAAGCCCTCTATCGTCGCAGCGGCGGTCGAATCGATGATGGGGACGGCCGAGAAGTCGATGACATAGGCCTTCGGCTGCTCGCCGATCCGATCGAGCGCCGCGGCGACGCTCGCCGCCGCGCCGAAGAAGAAGGCGCCGGAAATCCGGTAGACGATGATGTCGCGATCGCTGGCGAGCGAGGCGTCATAGGGCTTCCGGCCGCCGCCGTTCGCACTGTCGGACGCGTCCTCCTCGATGAGGGGGCGTGAGCTCTCGACCTCGACCGCCTGTGCCATGCGGTGCAGGAACAGCAGGGCGCCGAGCCCGAAGCCGACGAGGATGCCCTCGGTGAGATCGCGGAACACGACCAGCAGGAAGGTCGCGAGCAGAACCACGGCATCGCCGCGCGACGCGCGGACGAGGATCGCGAACGCGTGCTTTTCAGCCATGTTCCAGCAGACGACGGCGAGCACGGCGGCAAGTACCGCCAATGGGATGTAGCTGGCGAGCGGCGCCGCCACGAGCATGAACAGCAGCACGAACGCCGCATGGAGCATGCCTGAAATCGGCCCGCGCGCGCCGGCCCGTACGTTGGTGGCGGTCCGCGCGATGGTCCCGGTGACGCAGATACCCCCGAACAGGGCCGACGCCATATTGGCGGCGCCTTGGGCGACAAGTTCAACGTTGGAGCGGTGCCGGCGGCCGGTCATGCTATCGGCAACCACTGCGGAGAGCAGGCTTTCGATCGCGCCGAGCAGGGCGAAGGAGAGGGCGGCCGGCAAGACCTCCGTCACTTTCTGGAGGGAAAGCGCCGGCAGTTGCGGGGCCGGAAGCGAGCGTGGAATCCCGCCGAAGCGCGTGCCCAGCGTCTCGACGGGCAGCCCGAAGAGCCAGGCGGCGACCGCCGCGACGATCGTGGCGATCAGGAATGCCGGCCAATGCGGGCGAAAGCGGCGGACGCCGACGATGATGCCGATCGCCAGCACCGCGACCGTTGCGGCTGCCCCATTGATCGTGGGCAGCGCCGCGCCGAGCGCCTCGATCTTCGGGATGATCGGCCCGGGCTCAGCCTCGTGAAGGGTAAGGCCGAAAAGCTCCCTGATTTGGCTCGCGAAGATGATGATCGCGATGCCCGAGGTGAAGCCGACCGTTACCGGGTAGGGGATATATTTGATGAAGATGCCGAGCCGCAAAAGCCCGATCGCCACCAGCATCAGCCCGGAGAGAAATGTGGCGAGGATCAGCCCGTCGAGCCCGTGCTGCTGGACGGTCATGGCGACGAGGATGATGAACGCCCCGGCCGGGCCGCCGATCTGGAAACGGCTGCCGCCGAACGCCGAGACAACGAAGCCGCCGACGATGGCGGTGTAGAGCCCACGATCCGGTGTGACGCCCGACGCGATGGCGATCGCCATGGACAACGGCAGGGCGACGATCGCCACCGTCAATCCTGCCAGGACGTCGGCCTTGAAAGCGCCGAGCCGGTATCCCTCACGCAAGACGGTGACGAGCTTGGGCGTGTACAGCTCGACGAAGCTGGGTTCCCGCGCCGTGGTCGCCATCGCTCTCAGGCTTTCTCGGAGCCGAGCCGTACCGGCGGCTTGGCGTGCTTAAGGCGTACGCCCCGGCCGCCCTCCCGGCTCATGGCGTTGTCGCCGATCAACTCGATCCCCGCGCGATCGAGAGCTTCCACCACCTTGGTCAGCGTATCGACGACGCCACGCACATTGCCCTCGCTCGCCTCCATCCGCTGAATGGTCGGCAATGAGACGCCGGACAGCTCGGCGAGCTGGCGCTGGTCGATTCCGAGCAAGGCCCGGGCGGCGCGCATCTGGGCGGCAGTGATCATGATGTCCTCTTGGACGGAGGCACATATTAGACCTCACCCATGACGTTCAGAACATTAAAAATGATGCACTGAACGCCCATGGTCGTTGCGCCCGGTCGGTTGAGATCGTCAGCGAAAGACGAGCCTATTCCTCGGCGACGAAGGCCGTCATCTGCCGGGCCATGCGCAGCGGGTGCCGGCCGCGCAGCGGCGCCCGCAGGAAGCGGTTGGTCGCGGCCAGCACCGTGGGCGCGGCGGCGGGCAGCGACTGTGCCAGCTCAAGGGCGGCGAACAGGGTCTTCGCCAGATGGGCCGAGTGGATGAAGCGGCCATGCCCGTGGTTGACCACCAGGCCGATCGCCGCGTCGGCAAACGCGTGCGCGTCCGGCACTGCCCAGCCGTCGGTCGCGAGCTCCGGGTCGACATAGCGGCTGTTGCGGCCGATGAAGCAGGCCAACTGCAGCAGCAGCGCCGGCCGCAGCGACGGATCGGCCCGGACGGCGTCCATGCCGGCCGCCGCGAAGGTCAGGCCATGGGTGAAATCGAGCCAGCCGACGTTTTCCGAGAGTTTCTGGTCGACGCTGTCGAGGAAGGGCGCATCGGCATGGAGCAACTGCCAGGCGGCCGTCTCGACCAGGGCGGCGAAGATCGCCTCGGGCGGATGGATCGGCGCCCAGGCGGCGACGATCGCCATCGCCTGCTTGGCGCTGGTTCGGCGCAACTGGCGCGGATCTAGTGCCGGGGCCCAATCGTCGGACCGCCACCAGGCGTCGAGCCGCGGGCGATAGTCGCGAAACTCCGGCAGCAGGTCCTCGCGCCGGCCGTAGACCAGGGCGCGGACGAGTGCCAGCAGCACCGGCGCCGCCACCTCCGGACCGAGGCGGTCGATCAGGCGCAGCGCCTGGACCGCATAGATCAGCGAATGGCCGAAATCGGCGTAATGGGCGAGGGCGGCGCCGAGCAGGGCGGGCCGCAGGTCGGCGGGCCAGGGCGCCAGCGAAAGCGCGCCGCGCAGCAGGGCGACGGCTGCGGCCTCATCCTCCCGCTCGATCGCGTCCCGGAACTGCGCCGCATCCCAGGGTGCCGACGCTGCGATAAAGCCGAACTTCGGCTCCGCGCCGGCAACATCGTCGGCGATGTGGCCGAGGATCTCGCCCAGTGCCATCAGGCGGGCGTCGGGTGCCAAGCCCGGGTGTCCATGGATGCGCAGCCAGTCGGGTGCCGCGGCGAACGCATGGGTCGTGCCGTATTCCAGCCGCTCATGGGCCCAGGCGACCGCGGTGCCGATGGCCAGGGCGGGATCGGTGCCGAGCCGGTCGAGCCGTGCCGTCTCGCGCAGCAGACGCTGCTGGTCGCGATCGGCGAGCGCCTGGACCAGTCCCGCCAGCAGGGCCGCCTGCTGCTCTGCGACCGGCGGCTCTTCCAGGTCGAGCCAGACCCGGCCGGCTTCGATGCGCAGGTCATAGCGGCGCAGCCGGTCGCCGCCGACCAGGGTCTCGCCGCTGCCCAGGTCGAATTTCCAATTGTGCCAGTTGCAGGTGAGGACGCAGCCCTGGAGCGTCCCCTCGCTCAGCGGGTAGCCCTCGTGGGGGCAGCGGTTGGCGGTCGCGAACAGGCCCCGCCCGGTATCGGACAGCAGGATCTGCCGTCCCCCGGCCCGCACCACCAGGCGCCCGGCCGCGGCCACCTCGGCCCTGTCGGCCACGTCGATCCAAGCCATCAGATCCTCCCAATCCGGTAGGCGCACCGGCGCGCGCCGGCGACGATATGATCGATCCGCGCGACCTCGGCCGCGGGCCCCAGCGCCGCCGCGAACACGGCCAGCTCGGACCGGCACAGGTTCTGGCAATGAGTCGCCGCGATGCAGATCGGGCAATGGTTCTCGATCAGCAGGAACGAGCCGTCCGGCGCCTCGCACATCTCGGCCATATAGCCCTCGGCGTCGCGCAGCCGGGCCAGGATCGCCACCTTCTCGCCCAGGCTGCCGGCCTCGGCGAGGGCCGCCCGATAAGTCGCCAGGGTCTGGGCTTCGCGATGGTCGATCAGCCGGTCGAGGCCGGCGTCGCCGAATACTGCCGAGACGGCGGAAATCAGTTCGAGCGTCAGGCCGGCATGGTTCTCGGGAAAGCGGCGATGGCCGGCCTCGGCAAGGCGCCAATGGCGCTTGGGCCGGCCGACCGCCTCGCGCCGGTCCTCGTGCTCGACGAGGCCGGCGGCGAGGAGCCGTTCCAGATGCTGGCGCACGGCGGCGGCGGTCACCGCTAGACGGTCGGCGAGGGACGCCGCCGTCTGCGGGCCGGTGGCCTTGAGGGCATGGAGCAGGCGATCGCTGGTGCGGTCGGCAAGATCGTTCGTCATGCCCCCGACGATAGGGCGCCTAATTTAGAAAGACAATCCTTTCTAAATTAGGCTCGGGCCGAGTGGGAGCCCGAGTCAGACTGCTTGCTCTTGATCATGTGGATGATGGCCTGCCGCTTCAGCCAGTAGAACTGCTTCGGAAAATGCGACTCAAGCATGAAGATCGCCTTGTTGCGCGACGAGCTCAGGTCCTTCGGCCGGAACACCTGGGTGCCGTTGATCTCGGTCGTCTTCAGGTCGATGACCCGGGTCTGCATCTGCAGGAATTTCCGCGAGCGAGGAATGGCGTGGCAGGTGATCGACGAGCGGGAATGCTTGGTGTCCTGGCTGTCGAGCGAGCCATGGATCGTCAGCGCGTTCCAGAACAGCACGTCGCCCTGGTTCATGACCGGCGCGCGGATCTCGAGCTTCTCGGCTTTGATCTTGGCGACGACGGAGCCGATATAGGCCTCGTGGTTCTCCGCGATGTTGTTGTAGAGGCTGTGGTCGTCGAGCCTGAGCTTGTGCGAGCCGGGGCAGATGAAGAACCGGCCGGCCGTGGCCGCGATGTCCTCGACCGCGATCCAGGCCGCCGCCATCTCGCCGATCTTCTCGGAATCGAGGTAGTAGCTGTCCTGGTGTTCCCAGGTCGCCGAATTGCCCTCGAAATACATCGACTGGACGATCTTCGGCGCGTCACCCAGCAGGATGCGGAAGGCCTTGCCCAGCCGCTCCGCGGTCAGGACGTTGTTGGTGACGTAATTCCGGAACTTGCCGAAATGGATCGGGTTCAGGCTCTGAATATTGAGGATCGGGTTCATCACCCAACCGTTTTCATTGAAGACGTGGGTCTCGGCCTTGGCGGTCGCCTGGCGATACATGAAGCCGCGGTACGGCTTCACGTCGCTGTCCCACAGGCCGCGGATGGTCTGGAAACAGTCGGTCGAATAGAGGCCTTTGACGATGACGTAGCCGTTGGCCTCGTAATAGGCGGCAATGCCCTCGGCGTCGTCGAGCGTGAATTTCGGTGACGGATCTTCGGATGCGGTCTCGGGAACGTCGACTGGCAGGCCCCTCGGTGTCTTCAGTTTGATCACGATTGCCCCCTGAAAGCTCGTCTAGGCACGCAAACGTTATTCAATCGAGGATGATCCCCGAGACTCGTCGGAACAAGTCACCGAAATTGGTTTCGGCGCCGCTTCTATCGCGCTTCTATCGCGGCTGCGCGATGTCCGCACCGCCCAGGAACATGCGGTTCCAGGTCGGCGCGATCAGGATTTCGTTGATCGTGACATGCGCCGGCATCTCGGCAACGAAGCGGATCGACCTACCGACGTCTTCAGGTTGCAGCATGCGGCCGATCTCCTCGTCGGACGGCGGTACCGGCCGGCCCTTGAGGATCGGCGTCGCGACCTCGCCCGGGCAGATCGCCGTTGCGCGGATGCCGTTCATGCATTCCTCCAGATGCAGCGACATGGTCATGGCGACCATGGCGTGCTTGCTGGCGGTATAGGCGGCACCGGTGAAATAGACATGATCCTTGCCGGCCCAGGACGCGACGTTGATCACCAGCCCGTCGCGCCGGGTGCGCATGCCCGGCAGCACCGCCTGGATCGCATAGAGCGCGCCATGCAGGTTGGTCTGCAGCACCCGGTCCCAAGCTTCGGCCGTTAGGTTCTTGAAGAAGCGGTTGGGCGCGTTGATGCCGGCCGAATTGACCAG
This sequence comes from Aliidongia sp., assembly GCA_035310205.1. Classification (GTDB taxonomy): domain Bacteria; phylum Pseudomonadota; class Alphaproteobacteria; order ATCC43930; family CGMCC-115725; genus Aliidongia. The sequence continues at coordinate 6,386 of DATGEK010000092.1, read as the reverse complement.
GATGTCGATCCGGCTGTGGCGGGCCAGGATCGCGGCGCCGCCGGCTGCGACCTCGGCTTGGGCGGCCACGTCGAGCGGCTCGATGTCGGCCTTGCCGCCCGCGGCCTCGATCTCGGCCGCGACCGCTTCGAGCGGCTCGCGCCGCCGGCCCGACACCACCACCGTGGCGCCGGCCGCCGCCAGCTCGAATGCCGCCGACCGGCCGATGCCGGTGCCGCCGCCGGTGATCCAGGCGATTCTGCCGTCGAGGTTGCCCATCTGCCGCGTCTCCCTGCTTGCTTGTGCTTGCAAGGATCATCGCGCCGATGCCGGGGTGGGGCAAGCGGCGCGGGGCGGCCCTCACCCGCGAAATGCGAGCGAGGGCGGCCGCCTAGATCGACTGGTCGTCGTTGCCGAAATCGCCGCCATCGTCGAAGCCGGTGTCGGTGAAGCCGTCATCCGGGGCGTAGTCCGCCGGCTGGGCATCCTGGCCGGGCGCGGGGCTGTCGTAGTAGTTGTTGTTGACGATCTCGGTGATGTTCTCGGTCGGGCCGTAGCCGCCGCCCCAGGGTCCGCCGCCATAGCCGCCGCCCCAGCCGCCGCGATGGCCGGAGAACAGCGATTCCATGCCCTCGAACAGCAGCATGCCGCCAGCGACGCCGACCGCGGTCTGCGCCGCGTTCTGCAGGAAGCCCGAGGTCTGGCCGGGCTGCAGCACAGGGGCGGCATAGACCGGCTGGGTATAGGTTTGTCCGTAGGCCGGTTGGGCATAGGGGGCAGCAGGCGCCGCCTGCGGGCGGACCCAGGGGTTCGCCGGTCCGGCGCTGCCGGCCGGGGGCACGCTCGGGCCACCGCCGCCGAACAGGCCGCCAAGGAAGCTGCCGCCGGACGCGGCGGGCGCCTGCTTGGCCTCGGCCAATTGGCGCTGCAGATCGGTGATCTGGGCCTGGGCGGTGCGCAGGGCGAAATCCTGCATCAGGGTGGTCTGGGCCAGGATATAGGCCGTGTCCGGCCGCGCCTGGACGAGCTCGCGGATCAGGGCCGCCGCCTCCTGGTCCATCTGCTGGGGCGGGGCGCTTTTGATGCGGTCGGCAAGGCCAGTCAGCAATTGCCGTTCTTCGGGCGTCATGACAATCCCTCCATCGGCGACGCGCGGGAGCGTGAATTCCGGCGCGATCGAGCCGGCTTGTATGTGGGAAGGTCGGCAGGCGCCTGCAACAGGGCGGGTTCAGGCCGCGACGATCTCGCCGGCCCGGTAGCCTTGGGCATAGAGCAGGGCGGTCAGGTCGCCGTGCAGGACGCGCCATTTCGCCTGGGCCGCGACGATCGGCTTGGCGCGGAAGGCGACGCCCAGGCCGGCGGCGGCGATCATGTCGAGGTCGTTGGCGCCGTCACCGGTCGCGAGCGTGGCGCTGAGCGGCAGGCCGGCTTCGGTCGCGAGCCGCACCAGGGCCTCGAGCTTCGCCTCGCGCCCCAGCACCGGCGGGACGACCCGGCCGGTGAGGCGACCATCGGCGATCTCCAGCAGGTTGCCGAAATCGCGGCCGACGCCCAGTTCCCGGGCGACGAGTGCCGTGTAGCAACGGAAGCCGCCCGACACGATCGCGGTCTGGGCCCCGTTCGCCTGCATGGTCGCGATGAGCGCCCGGGCGCCGGGCATGTAGCGGATGTGCTTGGCGCTTTCATCCAGCACCGCGGCGTCGAGCCCGGCCAGGAGTGCCACCCGGGCGTCGAGCGCGCCGCGGAAATCCAGCTCGCCGTTCATGGCGCGGGCGGTGATCTCGGCGATCTCCCGGCGCTTGCCGACGTGATCGGCCAGCTCGTCGAGCATCTCGTTCTCGATCAGCGTCGATTCCATGTCGGCGATCAGCAGCCGCTTGCGCCGCTCCGCCAGCGGCTGGGCCAGCACGTCGACCGGGGCGTCGCCCAGCAGCGCGCGGGCGGCGGCGTCGGCCTGGTCGTCGTTCAGCTCGGCGAACGGCAGGTCGCAGGCCGTTGCTTCGGCCAGCCAATCCGGCCGCGCGACGTCGGCCCCCAGGTTCCGGAGCGCCTCGCGGATGGCGTCGACGGTCTCGGCGGCGAGGCCGCCCCGCTCCGCGGCGATCAGGGTCAGGACATGGTCGGTCATGGTGGCGCCCTTATCGCGGGCCGCCGGGGTTCTGTCCAGCGCTTCCGGCCTGCCGCGGCTCGTCTCGATGGCGTAACCCTGGTATCCCTCAAGCCATGTCCGGAAAACTCGTCATCGTCGCCGGCCCCACGGCGAGCGGCAAATCCGCGCTGGCGCTTGCGATCGCGCAGGCCTTCGGCGGCACCATCATCAATGCCGACAGCATGCAGGTCTATCGCGACCTGCGTGTGCTGACCGCGCGCCCCGACGACGCAGCACTCGCGCTGGCACCACATCGGCTCGACGGCATCCTCGATGGCGCCGAGCTCTGTTCCGCCGCGCGCTGGGCGGCCATGGCCCATGACGAGATCCGGGCGGCGCAGGCGGCCGGCCGGCTGCCGATCGTGGTCGGCGGCACCGGGCTCTATTTGCGAACCCTGCTGCACGGCATCGCCGCCGTGCCGGACATCCCCGAGGACGTGCGCGAGGCGGCGCGCGCCCGCCATCGGGCGATCGGCGGTGAGGCGTTTCGCACGGAGCTGGCAAGGCTCGATCCGGCGGCGGCCGCGCGCCTGCCGGCCGGCGACAGCCAGCGGCTGGTGCGCGCGTACGAGGTCGTGGCGGCGACCGGGCGCACACTGGGCGACTGGCAGCGTGCCGGGGCCGAGGGCATCCCGCGCTACGACAGCCGGCAATTCGTGCTGCTGCCGCCGCGTGATGCGCTCTATGCCGCCTGCGACGGTCGCCTTGCCGCGATGATTGCGGCCGGTGCGCTCGACGAGGTCGCGGTCCTGCGAGCGCGCGACCTCTCGCCGGACCTGCCGATCCTGAAGGCGGTCGGCGTGCCGGAACTCGGCCGCCATCTCGCCGGCGACCTCGATCTGGCGGCCGCCGTTGCCGCAGCGCAGCAGGCGACCCGGAACTACGCCAAGCGCCAATATACGTGGTTTCGCCATCAGTTAGCGGATGCCGAAATTTTAGACGCGCAACTTTCGCATAGTTTCCATGCGGTCGTTTGTCAGAAAATTCGCGATTGGGCTTGACCCACGCAATCTCCGCTCGCTAGGTTTCGCTCCCTGCCCGAATGCGGGATTAGGCGAGGAGCAACATCATGGCAGCCGGAACGACGTCCACGGGATCCGAAGCACGCGCGCTGAACGGCGCGGAAATCGTGCTGAAGGCGCTCGTAGACCAGGGCGTCGAAGTGATCTTCGGCTATCCAGGCGGCGCCGTTCTGCCGCTCTACGACGCGCTCTATCAGCAGAATTCGATCCGCCACATCCTGGTCCGCCACGAGCAGGCGGCGGTCCATGCCGCCGAGGGCTACGCGCGCTCGACCGGCAAGGTCGGCGTCGTCCTGGTGACGAGCGGGCCGGGAGCGACCAATGCGGTGACCGGCCTGACCGACGCGCTTTTGGACTCGGTGCCGGTCGTCTGCCTGACGGGCCAGGTGCCGACCCACCTGATCGGCAACGACGCCTTCCAGGAGGCGGATACGACCGGCATCACCCGGCCGTGCACGAAACATAATTACCTGGTCAAGGACATCGGCAAGCTCGCCCGGACCGTGCACGAGGCGTTCTTCGTCGCGCGCAGCGGCCGGCCCGGCCCGGTCGTGATCGATCTGCCCAAGGACATCCTGGTCGGGACGGGCAGCTACAGCTCGCCCGATGCGGTCGAGCACAAGACCTACCGCCCGCGGATGGCGCCGACGTCCGAAAGCATCGAGGCCGCGGCCGATCTGCTGATGAAGGCGAAGAAGCCGATCCTCTATGGCGGCGGCGGCATCGTCAATTCCGGGCCCGAGGCGAGCCGGCTCCTGGCCGAGCTGGTTGAGATGACCGGCTTCCCCTGCACGCTGACGCTCATGGGCCTGGGCGCGCTGCCGGCCTCGGATCCGCGGTTCCTCGGCATGGTCGGCATGCATGGGACCTTCGAGGCGAACCACGCCATGCACGACAGCGACGTCATGCTGGCGATCGGCGCGCGGTTCGACGACCGGGTGACCGGGCGCGTCAACGCCTTCGCGCCACACTCCGCCAAGATCCAGATCGACATCGATCCGTCCTCGATCAACAAGAACATCCGCGTCGATGTCGGCATCGTCGGTGACGTGGCGGAGAGCCTCCGCGCGCTGATCGCGGCCATGAAGGCGCGCGGCTTCAAGCGTGATCCGCGGGCGCTGGCGCCCTGGTGGGCCGAGATCGAGCGGCGCCGGGCGCGCAATTGCCTCGCGTACGAGGACACGACCAGGATCATCAAGCCGCAATATGCCATCGAGCGGCTCTATGCGCTGACCCGCGGCCACGATACCTATGTCACGACCGAGGTCGGCCAGCATCAGATGTGGGCTGCCCAATTCTTCAAGTTCGAGGAGCCGAAGCGCTGGATGACCTCGGGCGGGCTCGGCACCATGGGCTACGGCCTGCCGTCGGCGATGGGCGTGCAGATCGCGCACCCGGACGCGCTGGTCATCGACATCGCCGGCGAGGCGTCGATCCTGATGAACATCCAGGAGATGTCGACGGTCGCGCAGTATAGGCTGCCGGTGAAGGTCTTCATCCTCAACAACCAGTACATGGGCATGGTCCGCCAGTGGCAGGAACTGATCCATGGCGGCCGCTATTCGGAAAGCTATTCCGAGGCGCTGCCGGACTTCGTCAAGCTGGCCGACGCGTTCGGCGCGACGGGACTGCGCGTCACTGCCGTTTCCGAGCTGGACGACGCCATCCGCCGGATGATCGAGACCCCGGGGCCGGTGATCGTCGATGTCGCGGTCGACCCGACGGAGAATTGCTTCCCGATGATCCCGTCGGGGGCGGCCCATAACGAAATGCTGCTCGGACCCGAGGACCAGCCGGGCAAGACCTCGGGGGCGGAGGAGGGGATGGTGCTCGTATGAGCCACCATCGCCTCGCCCGTCCCTAAGTCCCGCACGAGAGAACCGCCCTCATGGCCCAGCCGCCCACCGCCGCTTCGTCCGGTACCGAACGCCACACCATCGCCGTCGTCGTCGACAACGAGCCGGGCGTGCTCGCCCGCGTCATCGGCCTGTTCTCCGGCCGCGGCTACAATATCGAAAGCCTGACCGTGGCCGAGGTCGAGCGCAGCGCCGGCCTGTCGCGCATCACGCTGGTCACGTCCGGCACGCCGATGGTGATCGAGCAGATCAAGGCGCAGCTCTCGCGCCTGGTCCCGGTCCACACCGTCAAGGACCTGACCGAGGAAGGGCCGCATGTCGAGCGCGAGCTCGCCCTCATCAAGGTCGTCGGTACCGGCGAGCGCCGGATCGAGGCGCTGCGCCTCGCCGAGATCTTCCGGGCGCGGGTCGTGGATTCGACGATCGAATCCTTCGTGTTCGAGGTCACCGGCTCGAGCGAGAAACTCGACGCCTTCATCGAGCTCGTCGCGCCGATTGGCCTGGTCGAGCTCGCCCGCACCGGCATCGCCGCCATGTCGCGCGGTACGGCGCCGTTGTGAGAGGCACCGTCATGGCCGGGCTTGACCCGGCCATCCACGTCGTCGGGCAGCGCATCTTGCTCCCCGTGAGCAACTCGGGCGGCCGCACGTGGATGCCCGGGTCAAGCCCGGGCATGACGGAATTTATATAACGAACAGGTAGCGAGCTTCCTTCTTCCGCGCCCCAAAAACCGGCGCCCCAACGAGAGTGTCCCAGCATGCGCGTCTACTACGATCACGATGCCGACGTGAACCTGATCAAGGGCAAGAGAATCGCCGTGATCGGCTACGGCAGCCAGGGCCATGCCCATGCCAACAACCTCAAGGACAGCGGTGTGAAGGAGGTCGTGATCGGCCTGCGTCCGGGCTCGGCCACGGCGAAGAAGGCCGAGGCGGCCGGCTTCACCGTCAAGTCCGCCGCCGAGGCGGCCAAGGGTGCCGACGTGGTCATGGTGCTGACGCCCGACGAGCTGCAGGCCGACATCTGGGAAAATGAACTGAAGCCCAACCTGCGCGAGGGTGCCGCCATCGCCTTTGCCCATGGGCTCGCCGTGCATTTCAAGCTGATCGAGCCGCGGCCCGACCTGGATGTGTTCATGATTGCGCCCAAGGGGCCCGGCCACACCGTGCGTTCCGAGTACCAGCGCGGCGGCGGCGTGCCCTGCCTGGTCGCGGTCGCGCAGAACCCCTCGGGCAACGCGCTCGAAATCGCGCTGTCCTACGCGTCGGCCATCGGCGGCGGCCGGGCCGGCGTGATCGAGACGACCTTCAAGGAAGAATGCGAGACCGACCTGTTCGGCGAGCAGTCCGTGCTGTGCGGTGGCCTGACCGCGCTGATCCA
>DATGEK010000091.1:0-22075 GCA_035310205.1 Aliidongia sp. | reverse complement strand
GACTGCGTCACCTGGAGGATGAGGCCGTCGACATAAGGAAATGGCCCCTCATAGCGCGCCACCTGCTCGGCGACGAAGGCACTGATGCAGCGGAAGCTCGACAGATAGAGACCCTTGGGTTTGTCGAGCAGCCAGTCGGCGACGCGGTTGGTGAAGCGGCTGCCGATGTTGCGCCAGCGCGCATGCTCCTTGCTGGCATAATGGGTGTAGACGACGTCCTTGCCGGTGCTCTGCGCGTATTCGAGAAGGCGCAGCACTTCGCCCGGCGGGTTCTGCAGGTCGTCGTCCATGGTGATGATGTGGCGGCCGCGGGCCTGGTGCAGGCCGGCCATCACCGCATTATGCTCGCCGAAATTCCGCGCGAGATCGACCACGGTGAGCGGCACGCGCGCGGCCGCCAGCAGGTCGCGGCAGACGGCCAGGCTGTCGTCCGGGCTGCCGTCGACCACCAGCACGATTTCAAGACCGCCCGGTACGTCGAGCCCCTCCAGCGCCGCCACCAGGCGGCCGACCGAATCGGCGCCGTTATAGACGGGGACCACGATGCTGAGCGCGGGGCCGTCGTCGCTCCGGATCATGTCGTTCTGTTCGTCAGCCATGCTTGATCGCCACCGCGAGCACCGAGCCGCCGAACGGCAGCGCGACCCCGCATCGCAAGAGGAAATTCTCGATCCGCATCGCGGACCGGAACAGGAATTCAATGGGGGCCGGGAACGGCATCACGTCGCTCGCCGCCCCTTCCGTCTTCATCAGCTTACGGCGCAGCACCATGAGCGGAAAGAGCAGGCTGTTCCAATAGCTGGTGCGGACCTCGGCGAAGCCGGCGGCCCTGAGCAGGGCCGCAAGGCGGGTGCGGGTATAGCGCCGCGCCGTATGTACCGCCCGGTCATGGGCCGAGAACATCCAATCATAGGCCGGCAGGTTCAGCACCAGCACGCCGCCCGGCATGAGGCAGCGATGCAGGTCGGCCAGCGCCTGCGCCTGGTCGACCGAGCGATGGCACAGCACGTCGGCGCTGAAGATGGCGCCCAGGCTCGAGGCGGCAAATGGCAGTTCGTTGATGGACGCGACGCAGACCGGCACCTGCGCACGGGCCGCCGTCAGCTCCGCCGCGACCGGGGCGAAATCCATGCCGATCCGCTCCAAGCCCGGCATGGCCCGGCCGAGCTTGGCCAGGAACCCGCCGGTGCCGCAGCCGGCATCCAGCACCCGCAGCCCCGGGCGGGCCCGGCCGGTGCGCGCGAAGGCGGTCAGCAGGTTGGCGTGGATCCCGTGAAACCACCACATCCGTTCTTCTACGGCATGCATCTTCTCGTATTCGACGCGATCCATGGGCGAGCGTGAGGCCTATCTAGACGCCGTCATTCCCGCGGCGGCGGGAGTCCGGCCAAGCGCCGCGTCTGCGGCGGCACGGGTTATCGAGCGGTGCGGGGATGACCGGTGAGGCAGTTCCTCACTGCGGCGAGCCGTTGCCGCGCTGGGCCGCCTCGCTCGCCCTCTCGGCCGCCAGCACGATCTCGCGCCGGTCGAGCACGATCGACAGCAGCGCCCCCAGCCGTTCGACCCGGAACACTTCCTTGCCGGGGAGCGCGTTGTTGCAATTGTCCTTGGTGAAGGCGATGAAGAAATCAGCCTTGTTCCGGTCGTCCGTGAACACGAAATTGTCCGGGAAGAAATAGTCGGCCGAGATGGGCGGGCCGCAGACCGCGACCGTGAAATCATGGTCCTCGAACTCGGCGCCGTATTCGGTTTCGAGATAGTTGGTCAGGCCCTTGACCGCCTCGGCGTAGGAATTGCCCCAATAGTCGGTTTTGAACAGGCTCTGGGCCCCGTCCACGCCGCCGACCAGGCCGTTATAGTAGACATACTGGTCCGGATGCAGCACGACCATGATCGCGACATGGCCGAGGCCGTAGAGCGACAGCATGCCGACCAGCAGATGGCGCCAGCGGAAATCCGTGAGCCGTGCGGCGACATGGTCGGCGACGAGCGCCGCCGCGACCGCGAGCGGCGGCAGCACGAAGATGAAGTGGCGCATGCCGTCGAACAGCACGGCCTTGATCGCGACCGCATAGGCGATCGGGAATAGGGTGGCGATGGCGATCACGCCATATTGCAGGCTGCGCGTCCGATCGGGGCCAGCGTGGCGGCGCGCCTGTTCGAAGATCGCGGCCGGGACGGCGGCGAGTGCCAGCACCAGGGTCAGCTCCGGCAGCGCCAGTACGACATGAGTCGGCAGATATTCCCACGGCAGATCGGTCGCCGGGAAATATTGGCCCGCAAAAAGGGTCGTGAACGGGAAGGTGACATGGGAGAAATAATCGAGCGCCGTCAGCGGATGCTCGATCGGGCTCTGCTGCGCCCAGGGCCAGAACACCAGCATGACCGCATAGGAGATGACCAGCATCGGCACCAGCACGCGCCAGCTGGCACCCCAAAGCTCGCGCAGCACCAGGAGCAGGTCACGGGTCTCGGCCGCGCGCCAGGCGCAAAAGAGCAGGCCGGCGAGGCCGGCATAGCCGAAGAACAGCAGGCCGCCGACGCGCACGCCCAAGGACAGGCCGATGACGACGCCCAGCTTGAAGACCAGGCTCCAGCTCGGCCGCGGCAGGGTCGGCACGATGCGCGCCATGTAGTAGATCGACCAGATGCCGGCGACCGCGAAGGGGATGTCCTTCGGGTTGTTGAACATCTGGCCGTAATAGTTCGGAATGGTCAGCAGCAGCAGCGCCGAGAAGAAGCCGGCGCGCGGGCCGGCCATGAAGCGGCCGAGCTTCCAGGCGCCGATGACGCCCAGCACGCCGACCAGGCCGTTCAGCAGGTGGCGCGTCTCATAGGTGCCGAACGGCGAGACCCGGTTGACGAGCGCCGCCGTCATGTCGAACGCGGCGCCGTAATTGTAAAGGTTCAGCCAGTGGAGCGACCGGCTGTCCTTGAACCAGGACAGGTAGTAGTCGAGCACGAACACGCCATACCAATTATGGACGTCCTCGTCCCAGGTAATGCCGTAGTCGTGGAACGTGCCGATCACCAGGCCGATGGCGCCCAGCACCAGAACCAGCGTAGCCAGATCCCAGCTCGGCGCAAAGCGGCGCCGGCGGCTGGGGACGCGGCTGAAATCAATGGCCGTCACCTTGCCACGTCTCGATCGAAGGCGTGGGGCGTGAAAGGTGCGTCTGTTCCGGTCACGTCAAGCTTGCTCCGCGCTGTCAGTTTCTTCATTTCATCCGGCCGCTCGAGAAGCAGGCGTGGCATCGTTCGGGCGTACAACGCCATAGGGCGGTGACTTATTTCCTAACGATCGTCGTTTACCGGCTTATAGCATGAGGAAAGGCCGAAATCGGCAGCCAATCAAGCATGCCGCGGCCGCACTTTACCGTGAGGAGCCGCTCCGCCCATGGTCGACCGCGTTCTGATCCGCACCATCGAGGAAGCCTCGTTCGGCGCCTGGCCGGCGCTGGCCCAGGTGCTCGACGACGGCTGGGTGCTGCGCTTCGCCGATGGGCACACGAAGCGCGCCAATTCGGTCAATCCGACTTATCCGAGCTTCGGGGACGTCGAGGCCAAGATCGTCCGCGCCGAAGGCTGGTTTCGCGGGAAGGGGCAGCCGACCATCTTTCGCGTGACGCCGCTCGCCGAACCGGCCGATCTCGACGATCGGCTGGCCGCGCGCGGCTATGGCGTGGTCGAGACCACCCGCGCGCTCCACAACCCGGATCTGCGCGGCATAGCGCCGTCGGATCTGCCCGCAGGCGTGACGCTCCGCCTCGATCCGACGCCGGACGACGGCTGGCTCGACGCCTATCTGGCGCTGGCGCCGCTCGAGGCGCGCAAGGTGGCGGCGCTGGCACGCATGCTGGATCTCATCGTGCCGCAGGCCCGCTTCGGCTGGCTGCACGAAGGTGGCCGTCCGCTCGCCGCGGCCTTCGTGGTCGTGCAGGGCGGACTGATGGGGACCTATGACGTGGTGACGGCGCCAGCGGCCCGGCGGCGCGGGCTGATGCGGGCGCTGCTCGGCCATCTGACCCGATGGGCCGTGGATGCCAGGGCGGTGTCGGGCGCGATCTTCGTCGTGGCGACCAATGCGCCGGCCGTCGCCCTTTACGAGCGCCTCGGTTATCGAGAGCTCTACCGCTACCATTATCGGATGACGCCGGCCCCATAGGGGCGCGACGGCCATCCGGTATGGGGATTACTCGGCCGGCTGGGCTTCCGCTTCCGGCTCGTGCCGCTCGCGACGGTCACCATGGTCGCTGCCCTGGTGCTCGGCATGCTGCTGCGGCTGCTGGATATGCTGCACGCTCGCCTCGGCCGTCTCGGGCTGCTCGCCGTCGCCGGTATCGGCCGGAGTGGTCGGGCGGAAATGCTGCGGGCCTTCGCCGTTCGCATTCATGACCCGGAAATAATGCTCCGCGTGCTGGTACAGGTTCTCAGCCGCGATCCGATCGCCGGCTGACGCAGCCTCGCGGGCGAGGGCAACATACCGCTCGAACACCTGATAGGCATTCCCGCGGATCTTGAGGCCCGGGCCGTTGCTGTCGAAGGTTTGTGAGCGATGGGGGGGACGGGGCCTTCCGCCTCCGTTACCGCCGCCGCCGCCGCCGCCGCCGTTCATGTTATTGGGATTATTGTTACTGCGGCCGCGCGACCGTTTGTTGGGACCTGATCTCATGGCACCTGGATACGGCTAGTGGCAAACATCCATTGAGCGGATGACGGGCTCGCCGGAACATGGCCGCGCTATCTGGCGCAGCGGGTTCATCGAAGCGATTTGGGCTGGGGCAATCCTGGCACCGTCAGCCGCGGAATTGTGCCCGTCGGAGTCGACCCTAGACGGTGACGGGGCGCATTCCAACCATTATTTTCGCCTAACCCTCCGCTTTACCGAGCACGACCGCGCGCGCTATTCCGGCGAGATCGGCGCGCTGTTCAACCGGAACGAGACCGGCCGCGGCACCGAGGCCCGCGACCGCATCGGCCTGACCCTGGCCGACCTCGAACACGACATGGCCACCGGGCCGCAGCAACCGCGCCGCCGCGGGGGCCAGCAGGCGATAGGGATCGAGCCCGTCGGTCCCGCCGACCAGCGCCGTCAGCGGGTCATGCTCGCGGACTTCCGGCTCCAGCCCGGCAATCTCGCCGGCCGGGATATAGGGCGGGTTCGCGACGATGAGATCGATCGGCCCGGCGAGCGCGTCGGCCCAATCGGCGACCAGGAACCGGGCCCGGTCGGCGAAGCCCAACTGGCGGGCATTGCCGGCGGCGACCCGGGCCGCATCCTCCGAGCGATCGACGCCCAGGCCGAGGGCGTGCGGCAGCTCGCTCAGCAGCGCCAGCAGCAGGCAACCCGTTCCGGTACCGAAATCGATGATGCTGAGCGCGGCATTCCGGTCGGAAATCCGGTCGAGCGCCGCCTCGACGATGGTCTCGCTGTCCGGGCGCGGATCGAGCGTCGCCGGCGTCACGGCGAAGGGCAGCGACCAGAATTCCCGGGTGCCGAGGATGCGGGCGACGGGCTCCCGCGCCGCCCGCCGGTCGACCAGCCGCTCGAATGCCGCGGCCGCCGGCGGCTCGATCGCCCGTTCCGGATAGGCCATGATTCGGGTGGCGGTGAGGCCGGTCGCATGGCTGAGCAGCAGCCGCGCGTCGCGGGCCGGCGCCTCGATGCCGGCGGCCGCGAGCCGGGACGAGGCCGCGCGGATGAGCGCGCCGATCTCGCTCCCGGTCATGGCATTCTCACTCGATCTCGGCGAGTTTCGCCGCCTGGTCCTCGGCGATCAGCGCCTCGATCACCTCGTCGAGCGCCTCGCCGGCCATGACCTTCTCGATCTTGTAGAGGGTCAGGTTGATGCGGTGATCCGTCACGCGCCCTTGCGGAAAATTATAGGTGCGGATCCGCTCCGACCGGTCGCCGGTGCCGACCTGGCTCTTGCGATCGGCGGCGCGGGCGTCGTCGAGCGCCTGGCGTTCCCGGTCGTAGAGCCGGGCGCGCAGCACCTTGAGCGCCTTCGCCCGGTTCTTGTGCTGGGATTTCTCGTCCTGCTGGATCACGACCAGGCCGGTCGGCATATGGGTGATGCGCACGGCGCTGTCGGTCGTGTTGACCGACTGGCCGCCGGGGCCGCTCGACCGGTAGACGTCGATCCGCAGATCCTTGTCCTCGATCTGGATATCGACTTCCTCGGCCTCGGGCAGGACCGCGACGGTCGCGGCCGAGGTGTGGATACGGCCCTGTGTCTCGGTCGCCGGCACGCGCTGCACCCGATGGACGCCGGACTCGAACTTCAGCCGCGAGAACACCGAGCGGCCGGAGATCTCCGCGGTCGCCTCCTTGAAGCCGCCGGCGGTGCCTTCGGAAATGCTCATGGTCTCGAACCGCCAGCCGTGCTGGTCGGCGTAGCGCTGGTACATGCGGTAGAGGTCGGCGGCGAACAGGGCCGCCTCCTCGCCGCCGGTGCCGGCGCGCACTTCCAGGATGGCGTTCTTGTCGTCGGCCGCGTCCTTCGGCAGCAGCATGACCTGGACCTGGCGTTCCAGCAGCGGAATCCGCTCCTTCAGCGCCAGGAATTCCTCCTCGGCCATCGCCTTCAACTCCGGATCGGAATTGTCGGCGACCATCTGGGCAAGGTTCGCGATCTCGTCGCGTGCGGCATTCAGCTCGCCGATCGCGGCCACGATCGGCTCCAGGTCGCTGAACTCCTTCGAGAGCTTGGCGAAGCTGCCGGCATCGACATTGCCGGCCAGCTGGTCGCGCAGCTCGTCGTAGCGGACGGTCAGGCGGTGGAGCTTATGGTCGAGCGAGGAGCGGTCCATGGCGATCAGGCGAGGCCCTTCAGCCGCGCGTCGAGCCCGTCGAGCGGCACTTCTTCCTGGCTGCCGGCATCCAGGTCGCGGAAGGTGACGGCGCCGCGCGCCAGTTCGTCTTCGCCCAGCACCAGCGCCACGCGCGCCTCGATCTTGTTGGCGCGCTTCATGCGCTTGCCGACATTGCCGCCATAGCCGAGATCGACCACATGCCCGGCGCCGCGCAGGCGCTGGGTGAGCTTCAGCGCCTCGAGCTCGGCCGCCTCGCCCACGGGGATGACCGCGATCGGCCGCGCCGGCGCCTTGGGTTCGGCGATCAGCATGGACAGGCGCTCGATGCCGCCGGCCCAGCCGACGGCCGGCAGCTCCGGCCCGCCCATCATGCCCATGAGCCCGTCGTAGCGGCCGCCGCCGAGCACGGTGCCCTGGGATCCCAACTCGGTCGTGATGAACTCGAAGGCGGTGTGGCAATAATAGTCGAGGCCGCGCACCAGGCGCGGGTTCAGCTCATAGGCGATGTCGAGCGCGTCGAGACCGCGCTTCACCTCGTCGAAGAAAGCCTTGGCCTCGTCGGTCAGATAATCGCCGAAGGCCGGCGCGCCGGCGACGATCGCCTTGTCGCCCTCGTCCTTGCTGTCGAGGATGCGCAGCGGATTGCGGCCCAGGCGGTCGCGGCTGTCGTCCGACAGCCCATCCAGGTGCGCCGAGAAATACTCGACGAGCGCGGCGCGATAGGCGGTGCGGCTCGGCGTATCGCCGAGCGTGTTGAGCTCGAGCCGGCAGGATTTGAGCACGCCCAGCTCGTCGAGGATCGCGGCACCCATGGCGATGATCTCGACGTCGGCCTGCGGCTGTGCCGGTCCGATCAGTTCGGCGTCGATCTGGTGGAACTGGCGGTAGCGGCCCTTCTGCGGCCGCTCGTAGCGGAACATCGGCCCGGCGCCGAAGAACTTGAGCGGCGTCGACTGGGTCAGCCCGTTCGACAGCACGGCGCGCGCGATGCCGGCCGTGTATTCCGGCCGGAGCGTGATCTCTTCGCCGCCGCGATCCTTGAACGTGTACATCTCCTTCGAGACCACGTCGGTCGTCTCGCCGATCGGGCGCGAGAACACTTCGGTGAACTCGAAGATCGGCGTCGCGATCTCGGCGAAGCCGTAGCGCTCGGACACGGCGCGCGCGGTGTCGATCACGGCGCGGTGGCGGCGGGCTTCGGCGGGCAGCAGGTCTTGGGTGCCGCGCACCGCCTGAAGCTGGGCCATGGATTCGATCCTTCGAATAGAACGACGCTGAAATAGAGAAAGGGGCCGGACGTACAGGCGTCCGGCCCCTTTTATGAACCGGGTGGAAGCGCTATTCCGCTGCTTCCGCCGTCTTCTCCGCCTCGATCTGGGCGGCCTTCTGCTCGACCAGATGGACCAGATGGTCGACGATGTCCTTGTCCTTCAGGCGATGGTCCGGCTGACCCGCGATATAGATCTGGTGGGTGTTGTTGCCGCCGCCGGTCAGGCCGATGTCGGTCTCGCGCGCTTCGCCCGGGCCGTTCACGACGCAGCCGATCACCGACACGGTCATGGGCGTGGTGATGTGCGACAGGCGCTCTTCCAGCACTTCGACGGTCTTGATGACCTGGAAGTTCTGGCGTGCGCAGGACGGGCACGAGATGACGGTGACGCCGCGGCGGCGCAGGCCGAGCGACTTCAGGATGTCGTAGCCGACCTTGACCTCTTCCACCGGCTCGGCCGAGAGCGAGACGCGGACCGTGTCGCCGATGCCGGCCCACAGCAGCGAGCCGAGCCCGATCGAGGACTTGATCGTGCCCATGCGCAGGCCGCCGGCCTCGGTCACGCCCAGGTGCAGCGGATAGTCGCAGGCTTCGGCCAATGCGTTATAGGCGGCGACTGCCAGGAACACGTCCGAGGCCTTGCACGAGATCTTGAACTCGAAGAAGTCGTTGTCCTCGAGGATCTTGGCGTGGTTGAGCGCGGACTCGACCATCGCTTCCGGGCACGGCTCGCCGTAGCGCTCGAGCAGTTCGCGCTCGAGCGAGCCGGCGTTGACGCCGATGCGCATGGAGCAGCCATGATCCTTGGCGGCCTTCACGACCTCGCGCACGCGCTCGGCCGAGCCGATGTTGCCCGGGTTGATGCGCAGGCACGCGGCACCGGCCTCGGCGGCCTCGATCGCGCGCTTGTAGTGGAAATGGATGTCGGCCACGATCGGCACGGGCGAGCCCTTGACGATGTCCTTGAGGGCGGCCGTCGATTCCTCGTCGGGGCAGGAGACGCGCACGATGTCGGCGCCGGCCTCGGCCGCTGCCCTGATCTGGGCGAGCGTGCCTTCGACGTCCGGCGTCAGCGTGTTCGTCATGGTCTGCACGGAGATCGGGGCATCGCCGCCGACCAGCACGTTGCCGACACGGATCTGACGGCTCTTGCGTCGGATGATGTCCCGGTACGGGCGGACGCTCATGAGCGTAACTTCCTCGAAGTGACCTGAATGCGGCCCCTGATATAGCGCGTTTGGCGCTGCGGCAAAAGCCCGGCCGGCTTGCCAGCCGGCCGGCGCATTGCAGCCGCGCGCCCGGCGCGCTCGCGGGCGATGGCGATTATTCCGGCGTATCCTCGGCCGGGTGGGCCGCCGCCGGGGCTGCGGTGACCGGCGCCGCCGCAGGCTTCGCGGCCGACGGTGCTGCGGGCTTCGGCGCGGACGGCACGTCCTCGCCCAGGTCACCCGACAGCAGCCGCTGCGGATCGAGCGGGATCTTCTTCTTCACCATGCCGGTCGGCCCGAGGGCCGGCAGCTCCTTGCCGTCGACCACGAAGGCGAGGCCGCCGGCGTTGCCCGTGCGCATGATCAGGCCCGGCTTGTTCGGCGCGTAATAGCTGTCGCCCGGATGCAGCGTGCGGGTGAGGATCACCTCCTTGCCGTCATAGACCTGGACCCAGGCATAACCCTTGGCCTTGACCAGGATACGGCCCGGCTCGGCGAAGGAGCCGTAGACCTTGGCGTCCTTGGAATCGGCCGCCGGGGCGGCGGACTCGGGCGGGACCGCCGGCAGCGCGCCGTTTGCATTCGGCGGCGTGGCCACGGGCGTGCCGGGCGCCGGCTTGCCGGGGACGGGCGGCGTGCCGGCGGCAAGCTGCGGTGCGCCGATCGACGGCTGGACCGGTGCGGCCGGGGCCGGGGCCGTCGCGGCCGGAGCGGCTGCTGGGGCGACCGCGACGGGGGCCGGCACGGGCGTTACCCCGGGGGCGATGGCGGGTGTGGTCGGGGCGGGCGCGGGCTCGGCCGCGGGCTTCGCGGCGTCGGCTGTCTGCGGGGGGGCCGGAATCGGTGCTTCGGCCTGCGGCGGCGGGGGCAGCAGACGGGCCGGCACGGGCTCGACCTCCGACGGCGCCGGATGATCGCTCGACGACATGTAATGCCAGGTGCCGTAGGCCAGCACGATCAGCAGTCCCGCGATCAGGAACAGACCGCTGCCGGGAATGCCGCGGTCGGTCAACGGCACCGGAAAGCTCAGCTCTGGGCGCGCGGCGAGGGTCTTCTTCTCGCTCTTGAAGCGACTGACGACCTCGTTGCCGTCGAGACCCAGATAATCGGCATAGGCGCGCAGGAAGCCCATGGCATAGGCGACGCCCGGCAGGCCCTCGACCGTGTTGCGCTCGAGTGCCGCCAGATACTCGGTGCGGATGCGCAGGGCCGCCGCGACATCGCGCAGATCCCAGCCCAGGCCTTCACGGGTCGTGCGCAGCAGATGACCGACGCTGGCCGGATGCGGCACCGTCGTATCCTCTTCGAAGGTCTGGTCTTCCCGGTCGTCGTGGGCTTTGCGCTGAAACATCGACATGCTGCAATTCCGTCGAATGCAAGATAACTATAGAAGCGAGGGCGCGAGTCCCTGAGTTGACTCGTGTTTTAGCAGTTCTACCGCCAAGTGCCCAGCGTCGGATGCGGTCGGCGTTTCAGATGGAGACACCGTGATCGCGGGCGAATTCACGCAGCTTCTCCCGCAGACTATGGTTGGTGAGCTGCGAAGCGTCGGTCAGATATTGCCGCAAGGGGCCGACGTCGAGGCTCCGAACCATGGCTTTTACGGGTCCGATGGCCGACGGCGACATCGATAGATTGCGGAACCCCAGGCCGATCAGCGCCATTGCCTCCAGCGGGTTGCCGGCCATCTCGCCGCACAGCGACAGGCTGACGCCGCAGCGGTCGGCGACACGCACGATCTCGGCGAGGCAGGTGAGCGCACCCGGCGCCAGCACGTCGTAGCGTTCGGCGAGGCGCGCGTTGCCGCGATCCTTGGCATAGAGGAACTGCATCAGGTCGTTCGAGCCGACCGAGATGAAGTCGACCTCACGGCACAGTCCCTCGAGCTGCCAGATCAGCGCCGGCACTTCCAGCATGGCGCCGACCTTGAGGCTCGATGGCAGCAGCAGACCGCGCTGACCCAGGCGCTGAACCTCCATGTCTAGGATCCGGCGCGCGGCCGAGAATTCGGCGACCTCGGCGATCATGGGGAACATGATCGACAGCGGTCGGCCGTCCGCCGCCAGCAGCAGGGCCCGCAGTTGCTGGCGCAGCATGCCCGGGCGGTCGAGCGAGATGCGGATCGCGCGCCAGCCCATGGCCGGGTTCTCTTCGACCGTCTCCGGCAGGTAGGGCAGCAGCTTGTCGCCGCCGATGTCGAGCGTGCGGAATATGACCGGCTTGTCCTGCGCCTGCTCCAGCACGCGGGCATAGAGCTGCATCTGGTCGGGGACATCCGGGAAGTCCTGGCGGGCCATGAACGGCAGTTCGGTGCGATAGAGCCCGATGCCGTCCGCGCGGGTTGCCTCCAGTTCCGGCAAGTCGATCAGCAGGCCGGCGTTCATGAACAGGTGGATCGCGACGCCGTCGAGCGTCACCGCCGGCAGCTCGCGAAGCGCCAGATAGGCCGCCTTGCGCGACCGGCGCTCGGCCAGGCGGTTCTCGACCGCGGCCAGCACGTCCTCGCTCGGACGAATGAGGACCTGGGCATTGTCGCCGTCGACCACGAGCTGATCGCCGGGCTCGATCTGCGCGAGGGCGCCCTTGACCCGGCCGACCACCGGAATGTCGAGCGCGCGGGCGACTACGGCGACATGGGCGGTCGGCGAGCCTTCCTCCAGCACCAGCGCGCGCAGGCGCCTGCGGTCGTAATCCATCAGCTCGGCTGGGCCCATGCTGCGCGCGACCAGCACGACGTCCTCGGCCTCGGTCTCGGTCGCCGACGTGGTGGCGCCGCCCGACAGGTGATGCTGCAGCCGGTTCGCCAGATCTTCCAGATCGGTCAGGCGCTCGCGGATATAGGGGTCGCTGATCTGCTTCATGCGCGCGCGCGTGTCGTCGCGCACCTTCTGCACTGCCGCCTCGGCCGTGAGGCCGCTCTCGACCGCCTCGCGGATGCGGCCGAGCCAGCCCCGATCCTCGGCGAACATGCGATAGGTCTCGAGAATGTCGCGATGCTCGCCGTGGTGCGCGATATCGCTTGCCGACAGCATGCGGTCGATCGCGCGCTGCATGTCGCAGATCGCGAGGTCAAGGCGCTGGCTCTCGGCCTCCGGATCCTCGGCGACCAATTGCCGGATGACGATCGAGGGCTGATGCAGCACGGCCGTGCCCATGGCCAGGCCCGGATTGAGCCGGATGCCGTCCAGGCGATGGGGCAGGGTGCCGATGCCGTCGGTCGGGTGCTGCTCCTCGATATCGACCAGCGCGCCGGCGGCGACCAGTTCGGCCAGCACCATGGCGACGGTCTGCAGCGCCTCGATCTCTTCGTCGGTGTAGTGGCGCTGCGAGCGGTTCTGCACCGCCAGCACGCCCGATACCCGGCCGGAGCGCAGGATCGGCACGCCCATCAGCGAATGATAGATCTCCTCGCCGGTTTCCGGGCGATAGGCGAAGGCGGGATGGGCCTGGGCGTCGCTCAAGGCCAGCGGCCGGGCGGTGGCGGCGATGACGCCGACCAGGCCTTCGCCGACGCGCAGCCGCGTGCGGTGGACCGATTCGGGAAACAGGCCCTCGGTGGCGCAGAGCTCGAGGATGTCGCCGGCGCGCATGATATAGGCCGAGCAGACTTCGGCCTCCATATCGGCGGCGATCAGCTGCACGATCTGGTCGAGCCGCTCCTGCGCATTGCCGGTGCCGGCCATGACATCGCGCAGCCTGCCAAGCAGGCGCCGCGCGCCGGTGACGCCGACGCGCCCCTCCATCAGGAGCCGGCCTCGCTCCATTGTGCCGGCCGGCCGGCCAGGCTGCGCGCCGTCATCGCCGCCAGCGCCTGCTCGACCAGCTCGGCCAGGATCTCGGCCGTCGCTTGCTCGCGCGTCACCATGCCGACGCTCTGGCCGGCCATGACCGACCCCTGCTCGACATCGCCGTCGATGACCGCCCGGCGCAGCGCACCGGCCCAGAAATGCTCGATCTCGAGCTGGGCGTCCTTCTGGGCGATCTCGCCGCGGTTGAACCGTTCGATCAGGTCGCGCTGCACCTCGACGAAGCGGCGCGATCCCTCGTTCGCGAGCGCGCGGACCGGGATCACCGGAAAGCGCGGGTCGAGCTGGACCGAGGGCACCGCATCGCGGGCCGCGGCCCGGATGAAGGCCTGCTTGAAGCGGTCGTGCGCGATCGATTCGGTGGCGCAGACGAAGCGGGTGCCGAGCTGCACGCCGGCGGCACCCATCTCCAGGCACGCGAGGATCGCCTCGCCGCGGCCGATGCCGCCGGCGATGAAGATCGGCACTTCGGTGATATGCGGCAGAATTTCCTGGGTCAGGACCGAGGTCGCGACCGGGCCGATATGGCCGCCGGCCTCCATGCCCTCGATCACCAGCGCGTCGACGCCCATGCGCACCAGCTTCTTGGCCAGCACCAGCGCCGGGGCGAAGCAGATGACCTTGGCGCCGGAATCCTTGACCTGCTGGATCGCCGAGGCGGGCGGCAGGCCGCCGGCAAGCACGACATGGCCGACCTGATGATCCGCGCAGACCTGGATCAGCTCCGAGAGCTGCGGGTGCATGGTGATGAGATTGACGCCGAACGGCTTGGCCGTCAGCGCCTTGGTGCCCAGGATCTCGGCCGAGAGCTGCTCCGGCTTCATCGAGCCGGAGGCGAGCACGCCGAAGCCGCCGCCGTTCGAGATGGCGGCGACCAGGTTGCGCTCGCTGACCCAGGTCATGGCGCCGCCCATCACGGCGAGCTCGGTGCCGAGGAAGGCACGGCCCCGCCGCCACAGCCGGTCGAGCGCCGCCCGCTGAGGCGCTGCCTCTCGGATCGGATCCGGAGTGGCGATCGCTGAATTCATGCGGTCAGGGTCTCAGGCCGCGTCGACCGCGTCCAGCCCGTAGGCGGAGTGCAGCGCGCGCAGCGCGAGTTCCAGATATTCCTCGGCGACCAGCACGGCGACCTTGATCTCCGACGTCGAGATGACCTGGATGTTGATGCCCTTGTCGGCCAGCGTCTGGAACATCTTCTGCGCGACGCCCGCGTGGCTGCGCATGCCGACGCCGATGACCGAGATCTTCACCACGTCGGCCGACGACAGGATCCGGTCGTAGCGGACATGGTCGCGGTTCGTCTCCAGCACTTTGACGGCGCGGGCGATATCCGCCTTGCCGACGGTGAAGGTCATGTCGGTCGTCTGACCGTCATGCGACACGTTCTGCACGATCATGTCGACATTGATGCCGGCGTCGGCGAGCGGGCCGAAGATGGCGGCCGCGACGCCGGGACGATCCGACACGCCAGCGACCGTGATCTTCGCCTCGTCCCGGCTATAAGCGATTCCGCTGACGACTTGCTTTTCCAAGATCTCGTCCTCGTCCACGACCATGGTACCCGGCCTGTCGACGAAGCTCGACAGCACCTGCACCCGAACCCGGTGGTTCATGGCCATTTCGACCGACCGGGTCTGCAATACCTTCGCACCTTGCGATGCCATTTCCAGCATCTCTTCGTAGGTGATCTTATCGAGTTTGCGCGCGCGCGCCACGATCCTCGGATCGGTCGTATAGACGCCGTCCACATCCGTGAAGATGTCGCAGCGCTCCGCGTCGAACGCGGCGGCGAGCGCCACCGCCGAAGTGTCGGAGCCGCCGCGGCCGAGCGTCGTGACCCGCCGCTCCTCGGTCGCGCCCTGGAAGCCCGCGACCACCGCGACCTCGCCCTTGGCCGCCCGCGCCTTGATCTCTTCGAGATCGATGTGCTGGATGCGCGCCTTGGCGTGCGCCTCGTCGGTCTTCAGCGGAATCTGCCAGCCCATCCAGGACCGCGCGGGGACGCCGAGGCCCTGCAGCGCGATCGCCAGCAGGCCGGCGGTCACCTGCTCGCCCGAGGAGACGACGACGTCATATTCGGCCGGGTCGGCCAGTTCGGACGTCTGGTTGGTCCAGGCCACCAGCTGGTTGGTCGTGCCGGACATGGCGGACACGACCACGATCACCTCGTGGCCGGCATCCACTTCCCGCTTGACCCGTTGGGCTACGATCTTGATGCGGTCGACGTCGGCTACCGACGTTCCACCGAATTTTTGCACGAGGCGCGCCATGCTCTATCTTACCTGCGTCGGGCGCGGTATTACCCGCGCACCCGGAAAAACTGCCGCTCGCCTCCGGTTGCCCGCCGGATGGCGCGTATTCATACTCGGTGCCGCACTGCCGAAGCAAGCCTGCGCCGCCGTAAGGCAGACCCGCAACCTATGAAATCGAGAGCCGAACCCTTGAGCCCCAATCCAACCTCCAGCATCGATCCCGACGAGGTCGCCCGATTCGCGGCGATCGCCGAGGCCTGGTGGGACCCGAACGGCAAATTCCGGCCGCTGCACAAGTTCAATCCGATCCGCCTCGGCTATGTCCGTGACCACCTGGCCGCCCATTTCGGCCGCGACATCACCGTGCGCGCGCCGTTCGCCGGCCTCAGGCTCCTCGACATCGGCTGCGGCGGCGGGCTGGTCGCGGAGCCGATGGCGCGGCTGGGCTTCGAGGTGACCGGCGTGGACGCGACCGAGCGCAACATCGGCGTGGCATCCGCCCATGCCGCCGAGCAGGAACTGGCGATCGACTATCGCTTCGCCGCTGCCGAGGATCTGGTCGCCGAGGGCCAGCGCTTCGATGTCGTGCTGGCGCTCGAGGTGATCGAGCATGTCGCCGATCCGGGCGAATTCCTCACCTCGGTCGGCCGCCTGGTAAAGCCGGGCGGGGCTGTCGTGGTTGCAACGCTCAACCGGACCGCCAAGGCGTTCGGCCTCGCCATCGTCGGCGCCGAATATCTGCTCGGCTGGCTGCCGCGCGGCACCCACACCTGGTCGAAGTTCCTGAAGCCGTCCGAGGTCGCCGGCGGCTTGCGCCGCGCCGGCCTGGTGCTCGAGGACCTGACCGGCGTCAGCTACAACCCGATCGCCGACAAATGGAGCCTCGGGCCGGATACCGGCGTGAACTACCTGATGGTGGCGAAGAAGCCGACCTGACGCCGGCGACACCCTCATCCGCCTCGCTGGCGAAAGAATGAGGGTATCGCCGCCTTTGAGGAAGGATCATGTTCGTCGCCAGGCCGCGCGAACTTCGCCAGGCCTCGACTGATGCCGAACGGAAACTCTGGTCGCGGCTGCGACGGCGCCAGATCGGGGACTGCAAGTTCCGACGCCAGCATCCGGTCGGTGGTTACATCGCCGATTTCGCCTGCATCGAGCGATGCCTGATCGTCGAGGCGGACGGAGGGCACCACGCAGATGACCCGAATGACCAGATTCGGATCGAGAGGCTAGAGGCGCTTGGCTGGCGCGTGCTGCGGTTCTGGAACAACGAGGTCCTGGCCAACCCGGACGGGGTCTTGGAGGTCATTCGTCAGGCGCTGGAGGATCGCGCCATCGTTCTCGGCTCGCGTGGGCACGGGTGAGAGCGTCGGCGACACCCTCACCCGCCTCGCTCGCGCTCGGCACCCTCTCCCGCAAGCGGGCGAGGGATAGAGAACGAATTCCCTCGCCCGCTTGCGGGAGAGGGAGGGGCCCGCGTCAGCGGGAGGGTGAGGGCATCGCCGCATTTTCGGCCAGGACGTCTCTGGCCGTGGCGATGAACGCGCGGACCGCGGCGCTGCGGTAGGCGCCCCGGTGTTGCAGCAGGCCGACCGCGCGCGGGGCGATCGCGGGTGAGAGGGCGATGGCGCGCAGCCCCGGCTGCTCGCGCGCGACGGCTTCGGGCAGGATCGTCGCCAGGCGGCCGCGGCGTACGACCTCGATGATCGCATCGACCGAATTGCCCTCGAACAGCACCGTGGGGCGGATCTCCTGTTCGCTGAAATAGCGGTCGATGTGGCGCCGCGTCGCGAAATCTTCGCTCAGGAGCGCGAAGGCGACGGCTGTCGACAGCCGCGTGGCCGGCATCTCGCGCTCATCGAGCGCGTGCGCTTCGGCGACGACGAGGCGCAGCCGCTCATCGAACAGCGGTGTCACTTCGATCTCGGCGGAGCGCACCTGGCCGAAGGCGATGCCGAGATCGAGGCGATCGGCCTCCAGCGCCGTCTCCATGCCGTCCTGGGTCATGACCTGGAGCATCGTCCGGATGCCGGGGTGGCGCGCGCCGAACGCTTCCATCAGCGGTCCGACCAGATAGGAGGTGAAGGTTGGGGTGATGCCCAGGCGCAGCAGCCCCCGGCCGAGGCCGCGCACGTCGGCGACCGCCTGCTCGGCCGCCGCCAATTCGGCGAAGGCGCGCCGGACGTGCTGCAGATAGACTTCGCCTTCATCGGTCGCGCGCACGGACCGGCCGGAGCGATCCAGAAGGTCGAAGCCCAGCCGCTCCTCCAACTGGCGCACTTGCTGGGACAGCGTCGGCTGGGAGAGGTGGAGCGCCTCTGCCGCCCGGGTGAATCCGCCCTGTTCGACGACCGCCAGCAGATAGCGGAGATGGCGCAGCAGCATCTCGGCCTCCTATAGGAAATGCCAATGAACTCTATAGGAAACCAGTCTTAGAAACTATGGATCGGCTGGCCTACATCACCTCCAAGCAATCGAGGAGGTACCCACCATGCAGGACATCATCGCCGGCTTTCTCAAGTTCCAACGCGAGGCGTTCCCCACGCGTGCCGGCCTCTTCAAGCGCCTTGCCAATACCCAGCAACCGCGCACGCTGTTCATCGCCTGTTCGGACAGCCGGGTCGTCCCGGAACTCGTCACCCAAAGCGAGCCGGGCGAGATGTTCGTGATCCGCAATGCCGGCAATATCGTGCCGTCGCACACCCCCGATCCGGGCGGCGTCTCGGCGACGATCGAATATGCCGTCGCCGTCCTGGGCGTGACCGACATCGTGCTGTGCGGCCATTCGGACTGCGGCGCCATGACGGCGATCGCGAAGGACAAGAACCTCGATCATCTGCCCGCCGTCGCCGCCTGGCTGCGCCATGCGGACGCCGCCAAGGCGATCAGCGCCGCGCAGCATCACCACTCCGAGCACGAGCATCTGGACGCGCTGGTGCATGAGAACGTCATCACCCAGCTCGCCAATCTGCGCACCCACCCGTCCGTCGCCCTGGCCCTCAAGCAGGGCCGGCTGAACCTGCACGGCTGGGTCTTCGACATCGAGAGCGGCCAGATCGAGGCGCTCGACGGCACCCGTCAGAAGTTCGAGCCGCTCGCCACTCATCCCTACGTCCGCGCCGAGGGTGTCCAACTGGACGCCGCCGCGGCCTGAACGCTTCCGCCCCCAACATCAACCCGCTTCCAAGCCCGATAGAAGGAGTTTCATCATGCTGCAGTCCCAGGCCAACCCGAACGCACGCGAGGAGCTCGCCGAGACCGTCGTCACCCGCAAGGCCGAGAAGGATCTCACCTGGCAGGCGATTGCCGATGGCACCGGCCTCAGCGTCGCCTTCGTGACCGCGGCGCTGCTCGGCCAGCATCCGCTGCCGGCCGAGGCCGCGCGCAAGGTCTCGGCAAAGCTGGATCTCGACGAGGCGGCATGCCGCCTGCTGCAGGCCGTTCCGGTGCGCGGCAGCATCCCGGGCGGCGTCCCGACCGACCCGACGATCTATCGCTTCTATGAAATGATCCAGGTCTACGGCACCACGCTGAAGGCGCTCGTCCACGAGCAGTTCGGCGACGGCATCATCAGCGCGATCAATTTCAAGCTGGATGTGAAGAAGGTCGAAGACCCCGAGGGCGGCCACCGCGCGGTGATCACGCTCGACGGCAAGTACCTGCCGACCAAGCCGTACTGAACATTGAGCGCCGCTGTCCTCTCGATGCAGCGGCGCTACGCTTTGCTCGCGCCGGCCTTACGAATCGGCGAGCGGTACCCAGGGCAGCCGGCCGACCTCGATCCCTTCGTCGGCCAGTTGCTCGGCTTCTTCGTCGGTCGCCTGGCCGTAGATGCCGCGCGCGTCGCTCTCGCCGTAATGGATCTTGCGCGCTTCCTCGGCGAAGCGGTCGCCGACATTCTCGTGGCTTTCCTCGATCACTTTGCGAAGCGTGCGCAGCAGGGTGATCGCCTGGGCCGGATCGGGCAGGCTGTTCGACTTGCGCCCGACCGCCGGCGCCATCACGGCGCGGTCGACGCCAGTGTCGCCGCAGACGGGGCAGGCGATCTCATGGGCTGCCTGCTGGGCCTCGAACGCATCGCTGTTGCGGAACCAGCCTTCGAATCTATGGTCGGATGGGCAGCGCAGTTCGTAGAGGATCATTTGTTGGTCAGCGGCATGGGGTTGAAGCGATGAGCGATGCGTTGGGAATTCCTTCTCCATGGGTACGCCGTTTCGCGCATCTGGTCGAGAAGGGCGGTGCGGTGCTGGACCTGGCGGCCGGTGCCGGGCGCCACGCGCGCTTCTTCGCCGGGCGCGGCCACCCGGTCGCGGCGGTCGACCGCAACCTCGACGGCATGGCGGACCTGGATGCCGCCGGCCCGATCGAGCGGATCCGGGCCGATCTGGAGGACGGCAGCCCCTGGCCGCTGGGCACGCGGCAGTTTGCCGGCATCATCGTCACCAACTACCTGCACCGGCCGCTGCTGCCGCTCTTGGCGGATGCCTTGGCGCCGGGCGGCGTGCTGATCTACGAGACCTTCGCGGTCGGCCAGGGCGAGTTCGGCCGGCCCAGCTCGGAGAATTACCTGCTGCGGCCGAACGAGCTGATCCGCGCCTACGCGGACAGGCTCACCATCGTCGGCTTCGAGCACGGCATCGATTATGCGCCCGGCCCCAAGGCGGTGCAGCGCCTGGCGGCGGTCAAGGGGCGGGATCTCGTACCGCTCTGACATGATCAATCGGCCGCTGCCGCCGATCCGGGCTTGACCAGGCGCGGGGCCGCAAACGACCGGTCGTGCTGCAGCGACGGCACCATTTGGCGCGCCTCGGCGACGCGGGCGAGGTCGAGTTCGGCGGTGACGAAGCCGATCTCTTCGCCGGCGTCGGCCAGCACCTCGCCCCAGGGATCGACGATCAGCGAATGGCCGTAGGTCTTGCGGCCTTCGGCATGGGTGCCGGTCTGGGCCGGGGCGAGCACGAAGCAGCCGGTCTCGATCGCGCGGGCCCGAAGCAGCGTGTGCCAATGGGCCCGGCCGGTCGCGACCGCGAAGGCCGATGGAACGGTCAGGATCTCGGCGCCGGCCTGGGCCAGCGCGCGATAGAGCGCCGGGAAGCGCAGGTCGTAGCAGACGGTCAAGCCCACGCGGGCGAACGGCGTCTCGACGACGACGGTCGCTTCGCCCGGGCGGAACTGCGAGGATTCCCGATAGGATTCGCCGCCGGCCAGGTCGACGTCGAACATATGGATCTTGTCGTAGCGCGCGGCGATGCCGCCGTCCGGGGCGAACAGGTAGGACCGGTTGGCGAGCCGCGCGTCGTCCGCGAGCTTGACCGCCATCGAGCCGGCGAGTAGCCAGGCCCCGGTCTCGCGCGCCAATTCGGCGAAGAACGGCAGCGCATGGGGATGCGCCTCGTCCTCGGCCTTGGCGAACTTCGGCTCGCGCTTCGGCTCCAGCATGACCGCCACTTCCGGCGTCAGGATGAAGCCGGCGCCGGCATCGCGGGCGCGGCGGGCCATGTCGCCGATCGCCTGGAGATTGGGATCGACCTCGCGGCCGGCGGAGATCTGCAGGCAGGCGACGGTGATACGATCGGCCATGGAGATCTCCGTCCGGTTTCAGGTCAGGAGGCGAGCTTGGCGTCGAGCTGCCCGGCGCGGTCGAGCGCATGCAGGTCGTCGCAGCCGCCGATATGCTCGCCATTGATGAAGATTTGCGGCACCGAGGTGCGGCCACCGGCGCGGCTCACCATCTCGTCGCGCCGCGCGGGCTCTTCCATCACGTCAATATTCACGAAATCGATGCCCTTCTTGCCGAGCAGCGACTTGGCGCGCGCGCAATAGGGGCAGAACAACGTCGAATAGACTTCCACCTGGGCCACGAACAACACTCCGCAAGGAAATAAAGCTCAAGGTAGCGATATAGGCGAGAATGGTTCCGGTTGCCAGATCGGGCAGCTTTGCAATGGTTACGGCTCACACCCTCGGTGGCCGAATGAGATCACGGGACCGCGCCGCCGCCCGGCAGCCGCATGGCGCGCGCCAGCGTCAGCACGTCGACCCGGGCGGCGCCCGCCCGCTTCAACATGCGCGTGCAGGCCTCGATGGTGGCGCCGGTGGTCAGCACGTCGTCGACCAGCAGCACGCGCTTGTCCGCGATATCGGCGCCCGGCCTCACCGCGAAGGCGCCGCGGACGTTGTCCGCGCGCTGCAGGCGCGATAGGTGCCCCTGGCTGCGGGTGCGCCGGCGGCGGATCAGCAGGTCCGGGGCGAAGCGCGGGGCCGACGACGCCCGGGATGCCCAGGCCGCGACCGCCGCCTGGGCCAGCAGCGCCGACTGGTTGAAGCGGCGGCGGAACAGCCGCGTCCAGTGCAGCGGCACCGGGGCGACCAGGTCGGCGTCGGCCAGCAGTTCGGCACCGCTGCGCGCCAGCCATTGGCCGAAGGCCGGCATGCCGTGCAGCCGGTCGGCATGTTTGAACGCCAGGATCAGCCGGCGCGAATGATCGTCATAGGCGAAGACGGCGCGCGCCCGGTCGAATGGCGGTGGATGGGCAACGCACTCGGCGCATTCGACGCCGGTTCCGGCGTCATAGGGGAACGGCAGGCCGTTTTCCCGTTTGAGCCAAAACCCCCGCCTTCGCAAGGAAGGTGTCGTGGTAGTGCAATCTGCTGGCATCAAGGTTGATCCCGCGCTGTGGAGTTTCAGAGAAGAGAGCTCTCTATATGCAGCGCCCCCTTCGC
>DATGEK010000090.1:0-22377 GCA_035310205.1 Aliidongia sp. | reverse complement strand
GTGCTGCAGCTGGACGCGCCGGCGTTGTCGGTCAGGCAGTAGCTGAACTTGTCGTTCGCGCTCGAACCCTTGGCGAGCGTCGCGTAGTAGCTGCCCGGCGTATAGGTGATGGTGGTGTTGTTCGCCTGGGTGACCTTGCCGTGGATGCCCGTGGTCGTGAGCGACTTGATCCTGGCGGTCTGACCGGCCGGGACGGTTGCATGGTTGGTCAGGCTGACATTCAGCGACTGGTTCGCCAGCACTGCGGGCGTCTGGGCGGCCGCGACCAGGCTGGTCGCCGCGAATGCACTGCTGGAAACCGCGGCTCCGGTACCAATGGCGCACAACGCGCCGAGAGCGACGGCAAGGTGGCGACGGGTACCGAAGGTACCGTGCAAGTTCTCACTCATTCACAAGATCCTGTACTGTTAAGAGTCAAGGCGGAGTTATCCCTGAGAGGTTCAGAGATAAATGTTCTTGTGCTGATGGGTGCGTGTTTATGAATGTAATATGTTTAAATGACTGTTAATTCGCGTGCCTGTCGGAATAAATTTCACAGATACACACAATAACAAGGCGAAATCATTCACTTATGTTGGACAAGTTTGTCCGTCATGACACCTATGCTGTGTCATTTGATTAAAATTGCCGGCATTCATGCGCAATGCTCGTAAATCGAGATGATCTCTCGAATTCCGGGCGGAAAAGCAGAGTCAGGGCAGGCGAAAGCACGCCAAGAAGTTGGCTAATTCAGAGTATTGGTGCGGATTGCTCAGATGGGATAGACGCCGCGCACCGCTAATGCTGCGACGAGATTGGAAACGTGAATGGAATGTCCTCGTTGTTTGCTCAGGCAAACATAATAAATAGTCAGAAGATGTGCTGTGGCATTTTTCGGAAATGTTATTTAATGATTCTTTAATGAGAGTGTTCAAGCAATATCGATTTTATTTTGGGAAAAAATTCTGAATACGTCCAGTTTTACTGTGACATTTTGCTAATCTCTGGCCACGGCCTTCTGGCTGCTTGGCCATGATTCTTGTCGAGAGGCCGGCCAGCACCCGCCGGTCGGTGGCGATCGATACCGCGTCCCTCCGGGCATGGCAATGCGGCAGGGACGCGCGCTTCAGGCGATGGGGCGGGCGCGGCCGGCGAAGACGTCGAGCCGGTAGAAATCGTCGAAATTCTTGTGGATCGGCCGCAGGGTGCCATGGGTCCTGGCCGCGACATGGTCATGGACCTCGGCACCGGTCAGTGGGTAGTCGGTGCCGCCGGTCCAATGGACCAGGACGAAATGCCCGTCCGGCGTCAGCGTGCGGCGCAGCCAGCGCAGGAACAGGTCGAGATCGGGCAGGGACCAGTAGTACCCGGCCTCGGCCAGCACGACGAGGTCGAAGCGGTCGTCCGGCAGCTGATCCGCGAACAATATCTGGCGGAACTCGACCCGGGCCAGATCGCTGCAGCGCCGGCGGGCGGCGTCCAGCGCGGTTTCGCTGACGTCGACCGCCAGCAGGCGGTCGCAGCCGGCGGCCAGGCGATGGGTGAAGACGCCGACCGAGCAGCCCATTTCCAGCGCGTTGCGGTGCCCATCACCGATCGCCGCCAGGATTTCGTCATACTTCCGCCGCTCGTATCCACTGGTGACGAAGCCCCAGGGATCGGGCGTGCCGATATATTGGCCCTTGGCATATTCGCGGGGCATGCGCAGCGGCGGCCGGTCGGTCATGGCACGGCGCCGGGTGAAATCTCGTTCCCCGTAACCATTCAAACCCCCCAAGGCCTTCTGATGAGGCCTTCTTCAGAAGGGTAAACTCATAAAATTGTCGGAGAGTTTCATCGCCGATTTGGTCCACGCATTCGTTCAATCGGGCTCGCGCAATCCGCCCGGACACGGTTTACTCATTCAGCTTTCATGAATGATCGGAGCGGCGATGGATCGGCTACGCGCCTTCGAGGTCTTTGCGACCGTGGTCGCCCGCGGCAGCTTCACCCGGGCCGCCGACGCGCTCGACACCTCGCCGGCGAATGTCACGCGCTATGTGAACGAGCTGGAGGCCCATCTGGGCACGCGCCTGCTCAATCGCAGCTCGCGCAAGCTGTCCCTGACGGAGAGCGGCGAGGCGCTCTATGAGCGCAGCCGATTGATTCTCGAGGAGGTCGCGGAAACCGAGGCGCTGGTCTCGGCCGCGGCACTCCATCCCAAGGGTCGTCTCAGGATTAATGCACCGCTCAGCTTCGGCGTCCTGCATCTGGCGCCGCTCTGGCCGCGCTTCCTCGAACGGCATCCGGAGGTCGAGCTCGAGATCGCCCTCATCGACCGGGTCGTCGATATCGTCGAGGAGGGCTACGACCTCGCCATCCGCATCTCGCGCGCGGGATCGCCCGCCCATGTGGCGCGCAAGCTCGCCACCTCGCGCAACATCCTCTGTGCGGCGCCCGCCTATGTCGCCCGCCATGGAGCGCCAACGGTACCGGCCGACCTCGCGCGGCATGCCTGCATCGGCTACACCTATTCCATCACTGCCGACGATTGGCGTTTCCTCGATGACGAGGGCCGCGAGCATGCGGTGAAGGTGACCTGTCCGTTCCGCACCAACAATGGCGATACCGCGCGGGCGGCGGCGCTGGCCGGGCATGGCGTCATCTGGCAGCCGACGTTCCTCATCGGCGAGGATCTGGCGGCCGGACGGCTGGTGCGGCTGCTGCCGGGCTATCGCCTGCCCGATATCGATATCCTGGCGGTCTATCCAAGCCGCCGCCACCTGAGCGCCAAGGTCCGCGCCATGGTCGACTTTCTGGCCGCCGCCTTCCACGGCACGCCGCCCTGGGACAAGGCGCTCGCGGGTTAGCTCTCCGTCGGCAGCGGATGCAGCGCTATTCCTCCTGGCCTAATTGCGCGTGGCGCGGCACGGCGAGCGAGACCGCGAACGCACCGACGGCGGTGATGGCGCCGAGGACGAAGACGGCGTGCATGGCGCCGGCTAGCGTATCGATCAGCCGGCCGAGTTCCGGACCGGCGAGCGCCGCGCGGCTCGCCTCGCTGACCAGGTCGCGGACGATATCCTGCGTGCCCTGGCCGGCACGTTCGAGCCCGCGGTTCAGCACGCCGCCGAACGCGGCCGACCCCAGCGCCTGGCCGATCAGGCGGCAGAAATAGAACAAGGCCATCGCCCGGCCGCGGTCGGCGCGGGCAACGCCGGATTGGACCGCGACGGTGAACACCAGGCTGTTGAGCCCGAGCCCGACGCCGATCGCGATGCAGCACAGGTCGAGCCACAGCCCGCTCTGGCGGGCCGCGACCAGCATCAGCCCGCCGCCGCCGGCGACCAGCACGATCGACGCGCCGATCGCGACCGGCCGGAAGCTGAGCCGCGCCAGGATCCGGCTCATGGCCAGCGTGGCGACGGTCCAGCTGACGGTCATCACGCCGAGCACGATGCCGCCCGCGAGCGCGCTGCCGCCGTCGACGCCCTGCACCCAGGTCGGCAGGAAGGCCGACATGCCGATCAGGAGCGCGCCGCACAGCAGTGCCGAGGCATTGGCGGTGAGGATCATCGGCCGATGCAGCAGATGGGCCGGCAGCAGCGGATCGGCGACCCGGCGCTCGCGCCAGGCGAAGCCGCCGAGCGTTACAGCGCCCAACGCCGCGAGGCCGGCGAGTTCGCGCGTGTCGAGCGTCTCGATCTGGACGAGCGCCACCATGACGGCGCCGATGCCGATGACGAGCAGGCCGGCGCCGGGCAGGTCGATCGGCTGATGCCGTCCCGTGCGCGGCGGCTCGTGCAGGAAGCGTGCGACCATTGCCATGGCCAGGATGCCGATCGGCAGGTTGACCCAGAACACGAAGGGCCAGCCCAGTGAATTGACGAAGAAGGCGCCGAGCAGCGGCCCGACAATGGCGGAAATGCCCCAGATGCCGCTGACAT
This sequence comes from Aliidongia sp., assembly GCA_035310205.1. Lineage (GTDB taxonomy): Bacteria > Pseudomonadota > Alphaproteobacteria > ATCC43930 > CGMCC-115725 > Aliidongia. The sequence goes on along the minus strand of DATGEK010000090.1, from coordinate 18,472 downwards.
AACCCATCATGCGCGGCCGGTCGGCGGGCTCCGACACGTCGCCGATGATGGTCGTGGCCAACGGCACCAAGCCGCCGCCGCCGATGCCCTGGACCGCACGGAACAGGATCAGCGACACCATGCTCCAAGCGCAGCCGCACAGCAGCGAGCCCACGAGGAACAGGCTGGCGCTGGCCAGATAGACGCGCTTGCGTCCATAGCTGTCCGCCAGCCGGCCATAGAGCGGCGTCACCACCGCCTGGGTCAGCAGATAGGCGCCGAACGCCCAGGAAAACAGGCTGAAGCCGCCGAGCTCGGCCACGATCGTCGGCATGGCGGTGCTGATCACGGTCACCTCGACCGCCGCCATGAAGGTCGAGATCAGCATGGCCGCGATCACCAGCTCGCGCCGCACCTGGTGCGGCGGAACGGTCGGTGCTTGCTTCGATCCGTGCATCGGCTCTCTCGCGTCGCCTTCTGGGCGAGCATTTGAGGCCAATCCCGCGGCAGCCGACAGGTCGGGCGACGCATTCCAGAGCTGCGCCCGGCGGGAAGCATCCGATCGGGCAATGACCCGGCGGCATGGTTGTTAAATCCGAAGCGTGCATCATTAGCACGATCGCTCGGCTGGATAGTATCGATAAAATTGTGGTAATAAAAACAATCTGGTTGGTGAATGCCTCGCAGGGGGTGGCGCCGGGCATCGACTGCCAGGAGGACGCGAATTCTCCATCCGGCAATGTGTCCGCCGTTCAGGGGCGGAATGAATTCTCCAATGGGTTGAGTTTTCCGAACCTTGCGAAGTGCACGACCGCATGGGCGGGCGCGCTTCTCTTGCGGGGGATGGCGACATGACGGCAGAGGCGGAAAAGCGGCGGACGGAAGCGCTGTCGATCGCCGATCTCGACATGCTCGCCGCGGAGTTCGCCCGGCTCCACGCCGTGGCCGGCGGGCCGGCGCCGGCTTCACGCCAGGGCGATGCCGAGGCCGACGATGACGGCGCGGCGCTGCCGGCGATGGCCGGCCCGCCGGAGGCGTATGAACGTTTCTTCCAGCAGGTTCACGCCCTGGGCGGCGATGGGCGCACCGCGCTCTGCCTGTCCGGCGGCGGCATCCGCAGCGCCGCCTTCAACCTCGGTGTCCTGCAGGCGCTCGCGGCGGTCGGGCTGCTGGACAAGTTTCATTATCTCTCGACCGTGTCGGGTGGCGGCTACATCGGCTGCTGGCTGACGCTGTGGCGGAAGCGGGCCAGCCTGCGCGAGGTCTTGAACGGCCTCGGCTGGCCGCTGCTCGATGACGCACAGGGCGACCAGATGCCGATCGTGGGGCCCGAGGCCATCCGCAGCTTGCGGGGCAAGACCAGCTACCTGGCGCCGCGCATGGGGCTCCTGTCCTCGGATACCTGGACCGCGGTCGTGCTCTATCTGCGCAACCTTCTGCTCAACCTGCTGATCCTGCTGCCGGTGCTTGCCGCGCTGGCGCTGCTGCCGAAATTCATCCTGCTGGTGATCGACATGGTGCTCGATCACGGCCCGATCATCCTGTTCGAGACCGACGCGCTGCTCGCCCTGATGATCGCCACCTGGATCCTCGGCTGGACCATCCTCGCCCTGGCGCGCCCGGCGTGGGCCCCGGATGTTCCGCTGCACGATCGCGTGGCCAGCGCGGCCGCCCAGTGCAAGAGCCGGCGCAGCGCCAAATTCGGCAGCACCGTGATCCTGGCGGCCAGCCTGCTCTATGGACTGTTCGCCATCGGCTGGGTCGGCCTCGATCTGCCGGGCGAGTCTGGGTTCATTTTGCGGGTCGGCAGTGGCCTGGGTGCGTTCGCCGGCTTCACCGCCTTCCTGGTCGCCCTGCTGTGCGGCCTGCGGGCCCATCTGCGCCGGGGCAGGAAGACCTGGCGACGGGCGCTTGTCGCGCGGACGCCGCTGGTCTGGCTGGGTGCCACCATTTCCGGCGCCGTCGTCGGGACGTTCCTGGGGGCGGGCCTGCTTCTCGTGCGCTATCTCTGGTGCTACGCCGACAATTGGCTCATATGGACCTTCTGCCTGGCGCCGCCCTGGTTCGTCGTCGGCCACCTGACCGGCGATTCGATCTACCTGGGGCTGACGGCCCGCCGCAAGAAGGCACCGCGCGGACCGGGCGATCCGGGCAAGCCGCGGGATCCCTGGGGCGACCTGGAGCGCGAGTGGCTCGCCCGGTCCGGCGGCCTCATGCTCACCTGGATCGGCATGACCGCCGCCTTCGTCCTGTTCGACGTCTTCGCCGATCCGATCTGGCATTTCGCCGAGAGCACGTCCACCGGCCGCTGGCACGGCTATTACACGCTGGTGACCGGCATTGCGTCCTTCGGCGGCTCGGTCCTGCTCGGCTTCAGCTCGCTCACCGGCGGCAACCGCGGGCAGGAGAAGCCGACCCGATTGCCGTTGCAGGCCATCCTCATCGTCGCGACACCGCTGTTCGCCCTGATCCTGGTCTCGGGCGTGTCCTACCTCACGGACGTAGCGCTCCATCCCTCCGGTTTCTTCGACATCGTCAGGACGTCGGCCGCCTGCGCCGCGCCGGGCGAATGCGAGCCGGTGTGGCGGTCGGCGTCGTCTGCGGCGTCGGCGACGGGCCTCCGCGTGGCGCTCGGCGACCTGCTTGCCATCGACTGGACGTCGGAGAAGCCGCTGGCGGCCGGGATCGAACTGCTGGCGATGATCGGCCTGGCCGCGCTCGGCCTCATCGCCTCCATGCTGGTCAATATCAACCGGTTTTCACTGCACGACGTCTATCGCCTGCGGCTGATGCGCGAATTCCTGGGGGCGTCCAACCTGCATCGCGAGGCGGAGGTCGACGGCTGGACCGGCTTCACCGACGCCGATGACGATGATCTGGCCACGCTTTGGCCGCGGGAGGGCAGCCCGCAACTGGCGGCCTGGGAACGCTGTCTCTATCCGGTCATCAACACGACGCTCAATCTGGTCGAGACCAACCGGCTTGCCTGGCAGGAGCGCAAGGGCGAGCCGTTCGTGTTCACACCCGATCATGTAGGCTCGGCCCGTCTCGGCTATCGCCCGCCGGCGGAGGCGGCCGGCGGCGTGCGGATCAGCTCCGCCATGACGATCTCGGGTGCCGCCGTCTCGCCCAATGCCGGCTACAGCACGGTGCCGGGCCTGGCGCTGCTGATGACCATGTTCAATCTGCGGCTCGGCGCCTGGGTCGGCAATCCGCACAACCGGCACAGCTATCGCCGCCGGGGACCGCGCTGGGCGCTGCGCCCCCTGCTGGTCGAAGCCTTCTCCGCGACGACCGAGCGGGACACGACTAAATACGTCTTCCTGTCGGACGGCGGGCATTTCGACAATCTCGGCCTCTACGAAATGCTGCGGCGGCGCTGCCGCTATATCGTCGTGTCCGATGCCGGCTATGACCCGGACTATGCCTTTGCCGACCTGGGCCGGGTCGTGCGCCAGGCCTCGATCGACATGGGCATCCGGGTCCGCTTCCAGCACCTGTCGATGGCGCGGCGGCCGAAGCCGGGTGAACCGGCACCCGCGACCGACCAGGCCTATTTCGCCGTCGCCACGATCGAATACCCGGAGAGAGTCGCCGTCGACGGCAGGGTGGCGCCGGCGCTGGGCTATCTGCTCTATGTCAAGCCGGGGTTCCAGAACCGCTCCGAGCCGGCGGACGTCCGGGCCTTCGCGGCGGCCAATCCGGCCTTTCCGCATGATTCGACCGTCAACCAGTTCTTCGGCGAATCGCAGTTCGAGAGCTACCGCTCACTCGGCCGTCACATTGTCCGCGATCTGGTCGTCGGACCCGACCAGACCGGCCGGCTGCCGTCCAGCCTGTCATCGGCGTTCCAGCGCGGGCGGCTGCGCTTGCGGGCGGCGGCCGAACCGCGGACGGCATCGGGGGCCGGCCCGCTCGCGGGCAAGCGCTGGCGTTTTTCCCGGCCGTCGTGAGGGCGACGACGAGGTCCCCCATCGCCGCCCCACGCTCAATCCTGACCGACGCGCACCACCAGCTTGCCGAAATTCTTGCCCTCGAGCAGGCCGATGAAGGCGGCGGGCGCGTTCTCCAGGCCGTCGACGACATCTTCCCTGACCTTGACCTTGCCCTCGGTGACCCAGGGGATCATGGCCTTGGCGAACTCGGCGTCGCGGCGGCCGAAATAGTTCGAGATGATGAAACCCTCCATGCGGATCTGGCGGGTCAGCAGCGTCCGCATCAGCAGCGCCAGCCGGTCCGGGCCGGGCGGGAGCGCCGTATCGTTGTAATGGGCAACGAGGCCGCAGAGCGGGATGCGCGCGCCGGTGCTGAGCAGCGGGAGCACGGCATCGAACACCGCACCGCCGACATTCTCGAAATAGACGTCGATGCCTTTCGGGCAGGCGGCAGCCAATTGCTGCGCGAAATCCGGCGCGCGGTGGTCGATGCATACGTCGAAGCCCAGGTCCTCGACGGCGTGCCGGCATTTATCGGCACCGCCGGCGACGCCGACGGCACGGGCGCCCTTGATCTTGGCCATCTGGCCGACGACCGCGCCGACCGGGCCCGTGGCGGCGGCCACGACCACCGTCTCGCCCGGCTTGGGCTGGCCGATATCGGTCATGCCGATATAGGCGGTGAAGCCCGGCATGCCGAGCACGCCCAAGGCCAATGACGGATGCGCCAGTTGGCCGAGCTTGGTCAGGCCCTGGCCGTTCGACAGGGCGTAATCCTGCCAGCCGCTGTAGCTCAGGACCCAGTCGCCGACGGCAAAGTCCGGGCGGTTCGACGCCGCGACCCGGCCGACCGTGCCGCCGACCATGGTCTGGCCGATCTCGACCGACGCCGCATAGGATTTCGCATCGCTCATGCGGCCGCGCATGTAGGGATCGAGCGACAGGAACACGGTGCGCACCAGAATCTCGCCCGGGCCGGGCGTCGGGACCGGCGCTTCGTCGAAGCGAAAATTCTCCGGCGTCGGCGCGCCCTTGGGGCGGGAGGTGAGCAGGATGCGGCGGTTACGGTCGGTGGTCTGGGGCATGGTCGTTTCCTCCTAGAGTGTTTTTCAGTAGACCGGTCGTCTAGTGCGGGGCCAAAAAAATCAGATGGGCGTCAGCAAGGCCCGCGTCTCGGCGAGAGCGGCGTCGAGCGCGCTCGGATTCCGGCGCAGCTTGGTCAGCAGGCTGGCGCCGAGCCAGAGCATGTACAGCCGCTCGGCGCTCGCCGCGGGCGCCAGATCGGCCGGCAGCGAGCCGTCGGCGACGCCGTCCGCCATGCAGCGGGCCAGGCGCTGGATGACCCGGCGGGTGCCGTCCTCGAGCGCGCGGCGCATGTCGTCCGACAAGTCGGCGACCTCGGCGCTGAGCTTCACCACCAGGCATTTCTCATCGATGCGCTCGCTGCTTTGCCAACTCGCCCAGATGGACCAGAAGCGCATCAGCCGGTCGCGGGCCGGAACTCCCTCCGCGCCCAGCACGGTCTCGATCCGCTCCAGATAGGTCTCGACATAGCGGTCGAGCAGGGCGCGGCCGTACCCTTCCTTGGACGGGAAGTAATGGTAGAACGAGCCCTTGGGCACGCCGGCCGCGCGCAGGATCTCATTGAGGCCCACGCCCTCGAAGCCCTTGGCCGCGATGATGCGCCGGCCGGCGTCGAGGATATGGCTGCGGACATCTTCGTACTGGGCTCTCATGACGTCACGCTTACCGAGAATTAGACCGGTCGTCTAGTGTGCTTCCGACTGGACTTCCGCGAGAATGAACCCATAGCATTCTAAGGACCTGACAAATCGCAGGCCGGCAACCAACCGGCCGGTTCCCGCGCCTTCTTGCCCGCTCGTGGCGGACACGCATTTTCCTCGACCCGTCGATCTTCGATCGAGGGTGCTGACAGCCTGCGTCCAGGAGGAAAGCCTGATGTTCAGTCTGGTCATCAATGGTGAAACCCACGAGGTCGACGTGCCGCCGGATATGCCGGTGCTGTGGGTGCTGCGCGACGTGCTCGGCATGACCGGGACGAAGTTCGGCTGCGGCATCGCGCAATGCGGCGCCTGCACGGTGCATCTGGGGGGCGAGGCGGTGCGCTCCTGCCTGCTGCCGGTCAGCGCGGTCGGCACGCATCCGATCGTCACGATCGAGGCCGTCGGTGCCACGCCTAACGGCCACAAGGTGCAGCAGGCCTGGCTCGACAAGGAGGTCGTGCAATGCGGCTACTGCCAGTCCGGCCAGATCATGGCCGCGACGGCGCTGCTCAATCAGACACCGAAGCCGACCGACGCCGACATCGACGCCGCCATGTCCGGCAATATTTGTCGCTGCGGCACCTATGTCCGCATCCGTGATGCCATCCACGCCGCTGGGTCGGCTTGAGGGGGGAGGGCGATCATGGGACAGGAACAACTGTCGCGCCGCGCGACCCTCGTCGGCGGCCTGCTGGCGGGCGGCGGGCTGATGCTGGGATTGCGGCTGCCGACCCGGGCGCGCGCCGCGGATGCCGCCGCCGCCGAATTCGTGCCGAACGCCTTCGTGCGGATCGAGCCTTCCGGCAAGATCGCCCTGATCATGCCCGACGCCGAGGTCGGCCAGGGCATCTATACCTCGGCGGCGATGCTGATCGCCGAGGAGCTGGAGGTCGGGCTCGACCAGATCCAGGTCCAGGCGTCGCCACCCGACAACACGAAATATGCGAGCCCGCTGCTGGGCGAGCAGGCGACCGGCGGCTCGACCTCGATCCGCGGCGACTGGATGCGCCTGCGCCAGGCAGGGGCGGCCGCCCGGCTCATGCTGGTCGCGGCGGCGGCCAAGCGCTGGAAGGTCGATCCGGCCGCCTGCACAGCGGCGCGCGGCGCCGTGCATCACGCAGCAAGCGGCAAGTCGGCCGGTTACGGCGAGCTTGCGACCGAGGCCGCGGCGATGCCCGTGCCGCAGGATGCGCCGCTGAAGGCGCCAGCCGATTTCAAGCTGATCGGCACCCGCGCCAAGCGGGTTGACACGCCGTCCAAGGTCAACGGCACGGCCGTCTATGGCATCGACGCGAAACTGCCGGGCATGAAGATCGCCACGCTCGCGATCTGCCCGGTCAAGGGCGGCAAGCTCGCCAGCATGGACATGGCGGCGGCGCGGCGCGTGGCCGGCGTCAGCGACGTGGTCCGGGTCGAGGATCTGGCGGTGGCCGTGATCGGCGATCACATGTGGGCGGCCAAGCAGGGCCTCGAGGCCCTGGCGCCGGTCTGGGACGGCGGTCCCAACGGCAAGCTCGCGCACAAGGACGTCGTGGCGGCACTCGACAAGGCGTCGCAGAGCCCGGGCGTGGTGGCGAAGAAGGAGGGCGATGCGCAAGGCGCCATCGCCAAGGCGGCGACCAAGCTCGAGGCGATCTATGAGCTGCCGTTCCTGTCCCATGCGCCCATGGAGCCGGTGAACTGCCTGATGCATGTGCGCTCCGACGGGGCGGAGGTCTGGACCGGCACCCAGGTGCCGGTGCGCACGCAGAATACGGTCGCCCGGGTGACCGGCCTGCCGCCCGAGAAGGTCGTGGTCAACAATCTCTTGAGCGGCGGTGCCTTCGGCCGCCGGCTCGACATCGACATGATCGAGGTCGCAGCGGGGGTCGCCAAGCAGGTCGCCTATCCGGTCAAGCTGGTCTGGACCCGCGAGCAGGACATCCAGCACGATTTCTACCGGCCTTATTATTACGACCGGGTCTCGGCCGGGCTCGACGCCCAGGGCAAACTCGTCGGCTGGACTCATCGGGTGACGGGCTCGTCGGTCATGGCGCGCTGGCTGCCGCCGGGCTTCAAGAACGGGCTCGATCCCGACGCGGTCGAAGGAGCCGCCGAGACGCCTTACGAGATGCCGGCGACGCTCGTCGATTATGTCCGCGCCGAGTCCCCGGGCCTCGGCACCGGTTGGTGGCGCGGCGTCGGCCCGACCCACAATGTCTTCGTGGTCGAAAGCTTCGTCGACGAGCTGGCCGCCGCCGCCAAGCAGGACCCGGTCGCCTTCCGCCGGTCGATGCTGGAGAAGAACCCGCGCGCGCTCGCCGCCCTCAACCTCGCGGCCGAGAAATCGGGCTGGGGGCAGAAGCTGCCGGCCGGCCATGGTCGCGGCGTCGCGCTGCAGTACGCCTTCGGTTCCTATGTTGCGGCCGTGGTCGAGGTCGAGGTGACGCCGGAGGGCGAGATCCTGCTGCGCCATGCCACCGTCGCGATCGACTGCGGCTCGGTCGTCAATCCCGACACGGTCGAGGCACAGATCCAGGGTGGCTTCATCCTGGGGCTCGGCACCGCGCTCTATAACGAGATCACGCTCGCCAGCGGGCGGGTCGAGCAGAGCAATTTCCATGACTACCGGTCGCTCAGGATCAACGAGGCGCCGCCCATCGAGGTGTTCCAGATCCAGAACCAGGAGAAGCCGGGCGGCGTCGGCGAGACGGGGACGGCAGCAGCGGCGCCGGCGCTCGGCAACGCGATCTTCGCCGCGACCGGCCGGCGCTTGCGACGGCTGCCGTTCGGCACCGGCCAGCTCCAGGCATCGTGAGGATCGGACCCATGAAGCATCTGCTGCTCACGGCCGGCGCGCTCCTGGCGCTGGTACCCGCCTTCGCGCGCGCCGACGACAAGGCCGACCTGATCCAGAAGGGGCAATATCTGGTGCGCGCCGCCGATTGCGTCGCCTGCCACACGGCGCCGGGCGGACAGCCCTTTGCCGGGGGGCGGGCGTTCGAGCTGCCGTTCGGCGTGCTCTATTCGCCCAACATCACGCCCGACCCCAAGACCGGCATCGGCGGCTATACCGACGACGAATGGGTGCGCGTGCTGCGTGACGGTGTCGGGCGCGACGGCTCTCACCTCTATCCGGCGATGCCCTACGCCTCCTACAGCAGGATGACGCGCGAGGATGCGCTCGCCATCAAGGCTTACATGATGAGCCTGGCGCCGGTCGCGACGGAGATCCCCGCGAACCGGATGAAGTTCCCCTACAGCCAGCGCTGGCTGATGGTCGGCTGGAACCTGTTCAACAATCCCGGCAAGCCGCTGGCGCCGGATGCGTCCAAGCCGGTGGAGTGGAACCGCGGCGCCTATCTGGTCGAGGCGCTCGGCCATTGCGGCGAATGCCACACGCCGCGCAACTTCATGCAGGGATTGAAGGATGCCAAGGCCTATGCCGGCGCCGATGTCGAGGGCTGGCACGCCTATAACCTGACCGGCGACAAGGATACCGGCCTCGGCGGCTGGACCGAAGCGGCGCTCGAGCAATATCTGTCGACCGGCCATGCGGACGGCCATGGGCCGGCCTCGGGGCCGATGGCGGAGGCCATCGAGAACAGCCTGCGCTTCCTCAGCCCCGGCGACATCCATGCCATGGCCGTCTATCTGAAGAGCCTGCCGGCCCAGCAGGACGGTCCGCCGGCGGTGCCGGCCAAGGTGGCCGCGGTCGCGCCGAACCCGCTCGGCGCTCATCTGTTCGTCCAGGCCTGTGCCGGCTGCCATCTGCCCGACGGTACCGGCCGGCAGTCGGCCTGGGCGGCACTCGGCGGCGCTCATTCGGCGGGCGATGTCGCCGGCACCAACCTCGTGCAGATCCTGGCCCATGGCTCGCAGATGCAGACGGCCCAGGGCCAGGTGTTCATGCACAGCTTCACCGGCGGCTATACCGATGCCGAGCTGGCGGCGATCGCCAATTACACCATTGGCCAGTTCGGCGGCCGGGCGGGGCAGGTGACGGCGCAGCAGATCAAGGCCGCGCGCGGCGCCGACGATCACAAGGAGACGGAACCGCCGCCGCGGTCGTAACGGCTAATCCAAGGGTTCCGGCGCGTCGCCGGCCCAGGCCCGGGCCAGCAGCCGGCGGATGGCGTCGCGCTCGACCGGCCGGGGGTTCCAATAGGGCTTCTCGACCGCGAGGTCGGCGGCGCGATCGATGCCCGCTTCCGGCATGCCGATCGCCTTCAGCGCCTGCGCGATGCCGAGGCGGCGGCCGAGCGCGTAGAGCCCGCCGGCCGCATCCGCCGTGCCGAGCGCGCGGGCGATCCTGGCCATGGCATCGGGGGTTGCCGCTGCATTGAAGGCGATGGTGTGGGGCAGCAGGATCGCATGGGTCTCGGCATGGGGCAGATCGAACGTCCCGCCGAGCGTATGGCAAAGCTTGTGATGCAGCGCCATGCCGACCATGCCGAGGCAGGTGCCGCACAGCCAGGCGCCGTAGAGCGCGTCCGACCGGGCGTCGCGGTCGGCAGGATCCTGGACGATGCGCGGCAGCGCGCGGGCGAGGGCGGCGATGCCGTCCTCGGCCATCAGCGACACGACCGGATTGCGGTCGCGGGCATAGAGCGCTTCGGCCGCATGGGCGATCGCGTTCAGCCCGGATGTCGCCGAGAGGTGGGGCGGCAGGCCGAGCGTCAGGTCGACGTCATAGAGCACGGTCTCCGGCAGGACCTTGAGATTGGTCTGGGTGGTCTTGATGCCGTTCTGCGTCTCGCCCAGGATCGGGGTCGCCTCCGAGCCGGCATAGGTTGTCGGCACGACCAGTTGCGGCAGGTCGGTGCGGAGTGCGATGGCTTTGGCAAGCCCGGTGGTCGAGCCGCCGCCGATCGCCAGCACGCCGTCGGCGTCCTGCCGGCGCAGGACCGCGATGGCGGCATCGGTCACCTCGACCGGCGTGTGCATGACGGCGCCGGCGAACACGCCGGCCCCGCGATCGCCCAGCATGGCCAGCACCTTGCCGGCCTGCTCGGCCTGGGGCGCTGTCGACAGCACGAGCGCATGCTGCACGCTGAGCCGGCTGAGCTCGTCCTGGAGCAGCTCGGGCGCCAGGCTGCCGAAGATCACCCGGGTCGGTAGTGCCTGATAGGTGAAGGACAGCATCACGCCGTCGCGCCGCGGCGCGTGTCGATGCTCCAGGTGCCAGGCCCGGCGAACACCAGATAAAGGAAGACGAAGCAGAACAGGATGGCGGCATCGCCGCCGTTCAGCGTCGGGAAAAAGCTCTTCGGCGCATGCGCCATCCAATAGCCGATGGCCATCTCGCCCGACAGCAGGAACGCCACGAGGCGGGTCTGGAACCCGACCAGCACCAGCAGGCCGCCGAACAGCTCGAGGCAACCGGCGAACCAGGACAGGGTCAAGGCAGCCGGCATGTGGCCGCCCGGCGCCCCCGGGAAGCCCAGCAGCTTCTGGCAACCATGCTCCATGAAGCAAAGGGCGGTGACGATGCGCAGCACCGCAAGCATCTGGTGGGATCGGGCAGAAAGCATGGGTTGTCACCGAGCAGTCAAATCGGAATATTCATATAGATGAACAAGTTCACGAAATGAGACTCGAATCCTCGAGATCTGTCAAGCAGGCCGGGCTCAGTTCGTCGCGGCGTTCACCAGTACCGGCTTGTCACGATAAAAGTCGGGGAACTGCTTTGCCAGCCCGCGGACTTTCGGCAGATCGTTGATCGCGATGTAGGGATAGGTCGGGTTCTGCGCCAGGAAATCCTGATGATAGGCCTCGGCCGGATAGAAGCCCTTGAACGGCTCGACCTTGGTCACGACGGGTGCTCGGAACTGCCCGCTCTTGTCGAGCTGGCTGATATAGGCTGCCGCCACCTGCTGCTGTTCGGGCGTCTGGGCGAAAATGGCGGAGCGATATTGGGTGCCAACGTCGGGTCCCTGGCGGTTCAGCTCGGTCGGGTCGTGGGCCACCGAGAAAAAGATCTGTAGCAGCCTGCCATAGCTGATCTTGTGGGGATCGTAGGTGATCTCGACCGATTCGGCATGGCCGGTGTTGCCGGTCTCGACTGCCCGATATTGCGCGGTGCTCTGCGCGCCGCCCGAATAGCCCGAGACCGCACTGGTCACACCGGCGACATGTTGGAACACGCCCTGCACGCCCCAGAAGCAGCCGCCGGCGAAGACCGCGGTCTCCGTTGTCGCGGTCGCCGGCACCGGCTCGTCGACAGCCGGCGGCGGCACCGGGACGGGGGCGTCGGCGAACACCGATGGGGGTACGAACAGCAGGCTGCCGAGCGGCACTATGGTCAGCAGGGCAATGGACCAGAACTTGCGCGGGGAGGTCATGGGATGTCTCCAGAAATCGCTAGCCGAAGGTGAAGGCGAAGGCCTGGACATGCGGGTCGAGGAATTCGATCTCGAACGTCCGGTCGCCGGCGACATGACCCTGCCGAACCAGCTGATAGAGCCGCTGGCTGGTGACGGTGCCCTGGCCGTCGGCGTCCGTGTCGGCGCCGTGGTCGCTGCCCGGCGGCTTGCCGTCGAGGGTCACGCGGAAGCGGATGGGCTTGCCGTCGGCGCCGGGGCCCAGCACCAGATGCAGGTCGCGGGCATGGAAGCGGAAGACGATGCGGCCGGACGTGCCGTCGAGTTCGGCCTTCTCGTCCTCGACCTTCCAGTTGCCGTCCAGGCCCCATTGGTTCTGCATCAGCTGGGTCGGCGCCGAATAAGCGTGAGGCTGGTCCGCCACCTCGCCGCCCGCCGAGGCGAAATTCTCGGCCCGCCGATAGCCGACATAAGTTTCGGGCGAGGCGATGTCGTCCTCGTCGGCAGCGGCCAGCGCACCAGTTCCTTCATCCTGGACGAAGCCATGGGGCACGTTGGTCCGGCCGGCCTCGGCGAGCAACTGCTGGATTACCGCTTCCGACTCCGCATATTCGCCCTCGCCGAAATGGTGGTAGCGGATCCGGCCCTCGGCATCGATGAAGTAATGTGCCGGCCAGTATTCATTCTCGAACGCCCGCCAGATCGCATAATTGTTGTCGATCGCGACCGGGTAGGTAATGCCGAGGTCCTTGGTCGCGCGCCGGACATTGCCAGGGTCGCGCTCGAAGGCGAACTCGGGCGCGTGGACGCCGATGACCACCAGCCCCTGGTCGCGGTACTTGTCCGCCCAGGCGCGGAGATAGGGCAGCGACCGCAAGCAGTTGATGCAGGAATAGGTCCAGAAATCGACCAGCACGACCTTGCCGCGCAGGCCCTCGGCCGTCAGCGGCGGCGAGTTCAGCCACTCGACCGCGCCGGTGAGCGGCGGCAGGGTGCCCTCGACCGGCAGCTTGGACGCGGCGCCGGGGATGTCAGCCGCCATCGCCATCGCGGATGAAGGTTTCTTCGGTTGGATGCGATCGATCAGGCTCTGCTCGATCCGGGCGGTGCTGGCGGTCGAGACCCGGGTCAGGAATTTCGTGTCGACGCCGAAGCCGATCGCGACAACCGCAACCAGCACGGCGACCCCCAGCCCGCGCCGGACCCATTCGCCGGCGCCGAGCGAGCGCTTGAGCAGGGCCGTCAGCCGGCCGCCCAGCAGCAGCGCTGCGGCGAGCGAGGTCGCGGCGCCCGCGGCATAGGCCAGCAGCAGGATCGAGGTCGCGACCGTGGCGCCGTTCAACGCGGCGCCGGTCAGCACCAGCCCCAGGATCGGGCCGGCGCAAGGCGCCCACAGCAGGCCGGTGGCGATGCCGAGCACGAAGGACGGCAGCACCGACGAGCCGCCCGACCGGCCGCTCTCCGCCGCCTGGGACAGGCGATCGCCGATCGCGACGAACGGCTGGGCCAGCCGGTCGGCGAGCGTCGGGATCAGCAGGGTCAGGCCGAAGAAGCCCAGGAGGATGAGTGCGGCGATGCGCCCGACCTCGTTGGCCTGGACCGCCCAGCCGCCGCCGACCGCCGCCAGGCTGCCGACGGCGGCGAAGGTGATCGCCATGCCGACGAGCAGCGGCAGGCCGCTGCGGACGAACGGCAGGCCGGAGCGCGCGAACACGAAGGGCAGCACCGGCAGGATGCAGGGGCTGAGAATGGTGAAGACACCGCCGAGATAGGCGAGGACGAACAGCAGCATGATCAACCTTGGAAGGAGAAGCCCGGCGCGGTCGATGCCGCGGATCCGGGCGCTCAGCTGATATGGGAATAGCCCCAGGCTTCGGTCATAAACATTTCGTGAGAGTCTCGTGTGTCCATCGAAGGGTGGACGCACGGGGCGGCGATTTATTCCCGACGGGCTTTTTCATCCGTGTGGGTGGTCCGTTCCAAAAATAATGTTTCGTTCATCCCCAATTGTTACATCGGAAAGAGCTACTTGGTTACCGCGGGGCCAAGTGCGTGCGCGCTGGCGCCGAGGGAGCACACGTCGTGACCGGAGAACATTTGTCGATGACAAGGACAGGTCTGAGCAGTCCCGGTGCCCTCGATCCGGATATGCGCCGAGGCGACGACATGGCGGCGATGGCGCTCGGTGCGTTGGATCATCTAAATCAGCCGGTCGCGCTATTCGCCCCTGACGGCCGCAACCTCGGTGAACTGGCCCTCGACTACCAGCCGCAACTGAATCTGGGCTCGGGACGGATCACCGGCTTCGAGGCGCTCCCCCGCTGGCATCACCCGGACCGCGGGCTCGTCTCGCCGGCCGACTTCATCCCGCTGGCCGAGGAGATGGGGCTCATCGTGCCGATCGGCGAATGGGTGATCCGCACGGCCTGCCGCGAGGCTGCGGGTTGGCCGCAGCCGCTCAGTGTCGCCATCAACATCTCGGTCGCGCAGCTCAACAGCCCGCGACTCATTCCCACGATACTGTTGGCCCTGGCGGAGAATGGTCTCGACCCCCGGAGCCTCGAACTCGAGGTCACCGAAAGCGTGCTGCTCGACGACCACGGTGCTGCCCTAGAGCTGCTTCATGAGATGCGCGAGGTGGGCATTCGCGTCGCAATGGACGATTCCGGGACCGCCTATTCGCTGTCCTATCTGCGCGGTTTTCCCTTCGACAAGATCAAGATCGACCAATCCCTGGTCCGGGGGCGGCCGGAGGATCAGGGTGGCTTCGAAATCGTCCGCGCCATTGCCGAACTGGGCCGGAGCCTCGGCATGAGTGTGCTCGCGGCGGGTGTCGAGACCGAGGCGCAACTGGCCCGCGTCGCCGCGGATGGCTGCACCGAGGTGCAGGGGAATCTGATCAGCAGGCCGCTCCCTCCGGAGCGGATTGGCGGGCTGCTGCGCTTCCGGGCAGGGACCGCGGCCGGCCCGATCATCCTCGAAGACGGTTCGACCCTCATCAGGAACGAATAGCCTCGAAGCCGTCTCTGGACTGCAAGCTGCGCCAGCGATGCGTCGCTAGAGACCGATTCACCGATTGATTGGACAAGGCATCTTAGCGAGGCGCCTAATCCATCGTCGGAGGCGGCTCATGGATCCGGGTTCGAGGATTTTTCTCGGTGTTTCCCTGGCGCTGGTCGTGTCGAGCGCGAGTGCTGCCGATCTCACTCGCGAAGACGTGCAAGCGATGCTCGCGGCCGGCCAGCCGGGCCAGGCGGTGAGCCTCGCCGGCCGGTCGCTCGCCGGATCGGATCTGCACGACCTGGACTTCAGCGGTGCCGATTTGTCCGGGGCGGACTTGTCGGAGGCCGATCTGCGCGGCGCAAAGCTCGTGGCGACGAAGCTCGTCGGCGCCAAGCTGCCGCGGGCGCGGCTGAACTTCGCCTGGATCATGCGCGCCGATTTCTCCCAGGCCGATCTTTCGGGCGCGGTGCTCCAGACGCTCGTCGTTTCGGCGGGGATGGCGACGCTTCCAAACGAGGCTGCGAGTTTTGTCGGGGCCAACCTCTCGGGAGCCAAGGTCACGGCCCGGTTCAGCCTGGATGATATGCGCGGGGCGAACCTGTCTCACCTGCAGGCCGCGACCGACATGCGCAATCAGTCGATGGGCCTGATCCGGGCCGATTTCTCGCGAGCGAACCTCGAAGGTGCGACGTTCGAGGGCGCCGCCCTCAACAAGGTCACGTTCGAATTTGCCCGGCTCAAAGGGGCGGTGTTCGCCGGGGCGGATCTGACCGACGCGAATTTCTCCGGCGCGGATCTGACCGATGCGGATCTGACGGGGGCCAAGGTAGGTGGAGCCGACTTCACGAGTGCCACGCTGCAGGGGACCCGCGGGCTCGCCCAGCCTCCGCGTCAATGAGCGCACGGCTCCGTTATCGTCGTTCCGCCAGCATCGTGTCCCTTGGCGCCAGCAGCGTGCCATCCTCGGCCTGGACCGCCAGCTTGCGCACCGGCTTGCCGGTCGCCCGCTCGACCAGGGTCGTGTCGCAGGCGTCCTCGCCGAAGCAATGCTCCGTGCCCCATTGCCTGAGTGCCACGATCACCGGGAACAGGTCGCGGCCCTTGGGCTCCAACACATATTCCAGGTAGGCGCTGCCGTCGGAGGCCGGCACCAGGTTCAGGATGCCGTCATCGACCAGGCCCCGCAGCCGCTGGGTCAGGATGTTCTTGGACAGGCCCAGGCTCTTCTGAAACTCGCCGAACCGGCGCCGCCCCAGGAAGGCGTCGCGGATGATCAGCAGCGACCACCAGTCGCCGATCAGGTCCAGCGATCGCGCGACCGGGCAGGGCGACTGATCCAGGCTTTTCCGTCTCACGCTCTGCTTCCTCTCCAAACAAATTCGCCGGGGGTGGTTGCATCATAGAACTGTCTGTCCCATCTGAGATATGGTTCTATTATTGAACCAATCCGAGGGGATTCGACATGAGGCTTGCGAACAAGACGGCGCTGATCACCGGCGGCAACAGCGGCATCGGTCTGGCGACCGCCCGGCTGTTCATCACCGAAGGCGCGCGGGTCGCCATCACCGGCCGCAACCGGGAAACGCTCGACGCGGCCAAGGCCGAGCTCGGCGCCAATCTGGTGACGATCCAGGCCGACGTGACCGACATCGAGGCGACCGAGCGCGCCGTCGCCACCGCGGTCGAGGCATTGGGCCCGCTCGACATCGTGTTCGCGAATGCCGGCATCGGCGGCTCGACCCCGGTCGGCGGCACGACGCTCGCCGTGTTCGACCAGGTGCTGCGCACCAACCTTACCGCCGTGTTTTTCACCGTCCAGGCCGCCGCCGCGCACATGCGTGAGGGTGGGTCGATCATCCTCAACGGCTCGGTCCATGCGGTGCTGGGCATGCCGGCCTATTCGGCCTATGCCGCGAGCAAGGCCGGCGTGCGCGCCATGGCGCGGGTCATGGCGTCTGAACTGTCGCCCCGCCGCATCCGCGTCAATGTCGTGGTGCCGGGTGCGACCCGCACGCCGATCTGGGATCGCATCGTCCCCGATGCCGCAGCCTTTGCCGCCTTCGAGGCGCGCGTGTCGAAGGCCGTGCCGCTTGCCCGTCTGGGCGAGGCCGAGGAAGTGGCGAAGACCGTGCTGTTCCTGGCCTCGGACGATGCGTCCAACGTGCAGGGCACCGAGATCGTGGTCGACGGCGGCATGACCGGTTCGCCCTCGGGCGCGCCGATCTACCGCGGCTGACGCCTGCCGTCAGGGACCGGCCAGCGCTTCCTCCACGTCGCGCAGCCGGTCCTTGCCGAAATAGATATCGTCGCCGACGAAGAAGGTCGGCGCCCCGAAGGTGCCGCGCTCGACCGAGGCCGTCGTGTTCGCCAGCAGCCTGTCCTTGACCGGCTGGGTCTGGACGAGCGCGAACAGCTCGCGCGCCGGCAGGCCGGAAGCGGTCAGTGCCGCCGCGATCACCGCCGGGTCGTCCATCTTCTTCGGCTCGGCCCACATATGGTCGAACACGGCATCGACATAGGCGGAAAACACATCCAGTTCCTGGGCCGCGACCGCGCCGCGCATGATCGCGAGCGTATTGACCGGAAAGAACGGGTTCCGTTCGAACCGCAAGCCGTGGCGCCGCACGAAGCGGTCGGTCTCCAGCCACTCGTAGTCCAGCCGGTTGCGGATGCCGGCCAGGCTTTCGGCCGGGGAGCGGTTGTTGGTCAGCTTGAACACGCCGCCCAGCAGGATCGGCACATAGGTGAGCTTGACGCCGGTGCGCGCCTCGATGGCCGGCAGCACCTTGTGCGCGAGATAGGCATTCGGGCTGCCGAAATCGAAATGGAATTCCGCCTGCTTCATCATGCTCACCATTTCTCGCCGAAGGGGCGAATCTCGGTCTCGAACGTCCAGGCGTCGGGCGGCTGGCGATAGAGCTGCCAA
Source organism: Aliidongia sp. (assembly GCA_035310205.1). Lineage (GTDB taxonomy): Bacteria > Pseudomonadota > Alphaproteobacteria > ATCC43930 > CGMCC-115725 > Aliidongia. Next base: position 543 of record DATGEK010000090.1, on the reverse strand, counting down.
TAGGTTTCGCCGACGGAGGCCGGGTCGAGCAGTCGCGAGGGATCGATAGCGTCTGCCGCCACGCTCTCACGCTCGGCGATGCGCTGGCGGACCCAGGCCGTGTCGACCGCGGCATCGATGATCAGGTGGGCGACATGGATGTTCTTGGGCCCGAGCTCGCGCGCGGCGCTCTGGGCGACTGCACGCAGCCCGAACTTGGCGCTGGCGAAGGCGGCATAGCCGGACCCGCCGCGCAGGCTGGCGGTTGCCCCGGTGAAGAAGATGGCGCCGCGGCCGCGCGGCAGCATCAGCCGGGCGGCCTCGCGCCCGGCGAGGAAGCCGCCGTAGCACGCCATCTCCCAGACCTTGCGGAACACGCGCTCGGTCGTCTCCAGCAGCGGAAAATTCACGTTGGCGCCGACATTGAAGATGCAGACCTCGAGCGGCGCATGCTTGTCGGCATCGTTGAGGAAGGAAATGACCTCTTCCTCTTTCCGTGCATCCAGCGAACGCGCGTGGATCTCGCCGCCGGCGGCCTCGATGTCCTTCACCAGCGGCGCGAGC
>DATGEK010000089.1:0-4428 GCA_035310205.1 Aliidongia sp. | reverse complement strand
CGCGTTCCTCGAAGCGTTGTAGGCCGCAAGACTATGCCGAATGTCGCCGGGACAGGGGCCGCTCGACGCCTTGCAACTCTGCCCTTGCCGCGGCTACCCTCCCGGCCATTCGGCATAGTTCGGCCTTCGGCATAAACGGCGAAGCTCAGCGGGCTCGATCCCGAGGCTTATCTGGCCGACGTGATCGACCGCATGGCCAAGGGGCATTCGATCAACCGGTTGAGCGAACTTCTGCCCTGGAATTGGGGACCGTCGGCTGCCAAACTGGCAGCATGACCCGGGTTCTCTCCGTTGGTCTTTCGAATGACCCGGAGGGCCGATCAGGTGGGCATAAGATCTGATCTGATTTCCTCGATGTGGACGGCCTATCGAAGTCACTGCGGTCTGGCCCACGACTCATTCGACGTAGTGAGCTTTGGAGATTCGCCAGCTATGGCGACCGAGTTGGCTGTTTTGGTCGTTCGCGGCCATAAGCGGGCTACCGCAGGATTGCCGCGTTGGTATGAGGAAGCAGGCTCTATTCGCTCGAGCTGCAGGAGGTGATGATCGGCACGCCGCGCTCGCTCCTGGGCGACCAGAGCATCGAGCGGATCCTGGATCAGTTGCGCCAGCGCGAGGTCGCGCGCGAGCAGGTCGAGACCTACAAGAGCCAGCAGGAAGCCGCGATCGGCGAGAAGCCGGCAGCGCCGAGCAAGGCATGCTCGGCGCGCTCCTGGGCCTGATCCTGAAAGCGGGGGTCTTCACCGACGGCGCCCAGGGCCCGAAACAGTTGAGCGTCGACTAACCGAGGGCCGGGCCCGGGATCTGCCCCCGGGCCCGCAAGCCCCTGGGCGAGGCCAGACGATCAAAACCTGAGGCCTGGGTTCGAGCGCAGGAATCGGCCCCGTTCCTTCCACCTTGCCGTGTGCTAGCATCGCCCGCGCATTCTCACCGCCAAGGACGCCCCGACCGTCGAGCGAAGAAGGAACGGATCGCCATGCCCCCTTCGCGCATCAAACCGCCCGTGCCTGTCTGGCCCGGCGCCAGGCCTGCCCCCGCCTCGGGCGGGCCGGCGGCGTCCGCGCCTCCGCTTCCCGCCCAGCGCCCGGCACTCCACCCTCCCCTGCAGCCGAAAATGGCCGCCGGCGCCCGGGCCGGTCTGCCGCCGCCGGTGCCGCTGCGCCCGCACCGGGCGCCCCCAACGACGCTCGTAGCGCCGGCGGCCCAGCCGCGCATGGCACCTGGGGCCTTCTCGCGCCCCACCCAGCCGCCGCCGCCGCGCCCGCCCCTGATGGCCGTGGCCGCGCCGCCGCGCACGAGTCGGCCGGTCCCGGCCGCGGCCGCCGGTCGCGTGATTCAGCGCATGAACTCCGATTCCGGCGGAAGCACCGGCTCCGTCGCCCTGACGACGGTCGGCACGCAAGACACCCCGGAGCAGGCGCGCCTCAAGCGAATGATCGCGGACTGGAAGCGCGTGTTGGAGGCTTTCGAGGCCGGCGTCGCTCAGCTCCGGATGCTGGGAGGCAGAATCGACCGGGACGGTCTGGCCCAGTTTGGGACATCCTATATCAGCAAGGCGCAGGCGCTCGCCAAGCGGGTGAAATCATCGAACTACAGCGAGGAAGCCTTCGCCGCGTTGGCCCGTTTCATCCGGGATGCCGGGAACACCGCCCAGCTAGCAAAGGTGGCGAACTTCGCGGTACTGCAAAATGATCTGAGGACGCTGACGCAGCTTCGGGCGGTATCGGCGCCGATGAAGATCTACATCGACAGCGTCATCCTGCATGAGTTCGACTACGGCCCCTACTTCAAGGAGGCGATAACCTTCGGCATGGTCACCGAGCACCTGAGCGGCTACCGGTTCTCCGGCCTGCACGGCGCCTCGTCGGCTCACGGCTCCTCGCTCTACAAGGGACTGAGAGTGCCGGACCCGAGGGAGCTCAACTACACCGTCAGCCAGCTCGGCCCCGGCTTCTATCTGACCGAGGGGACGACGATTCCCATGAATGCGACGTATGCGAAGAGCGTCGCCGACCTCAGCGTGACCAAACACCCGGGATCGCCCTATCTCTACCGCGTGCTCCTGCACAACCCCGGCAACCTTACCAGCAGCGAGGTGCCGGAGAGCGACTGGAACAACATGAAGTTCAGCACGACCAACCCGCGTCTTCAGCAGCACATGACGAGCGACCTGATGCGCAGCGAGATCGTCGACAACAAGCCCGCGCGGCAGATCAAGGTGAACAGCGGCTCGTTCGGCACCGTGATGGTCATGCCGCCCGGCTTCGGGAAACGCGACTTCACCGATTGGATCAAGGCGCGCTTCCAGCGCAAGAAGGAATAGCCGCCCCGACGGTTGCCAAAGCACGAGACAATGTTCCGTTTCTGTTCTAAGGTACAAAAACAGAACAGATCGGACGGAAGGCGGCAGCTATGGGCGCGTTACTCGCAAAGTCGAATTGGGCGTTTCCCCGAATTTCCAGCCTCAAGGCACGGAAGCCGAGCCGCCGGGCGATCATCAATATCGACAGTTCCGGCCTGGGATCGGAAAGTTGGCCCGTGTCGGTCGCCTGGCGCGTGCTCGACAGCGGGCGCGAGGGCCATCTGCTGATCAAGCCCGCGCCGACTTGGCACGGGTGGGATGACGAGGCGGAGGCGATTCACGGCATCAGCCGCGAACGGCTCGAGCGCGAGGGCATCTCGCCGGCCGAGGCCGCGCATCAGATCGCCATGGCGTTGGGCGGGCTCGAGGTTCATTCGGACGCCCCGGCGCTCGATCAGATCTGGCTCGACAAGATCTTCGCCGCGGCCAGACGCTTCCCGGTGCCCGCACTCCGGCGCTATGGCGACCTGTTCCCCGGCGCCGGACGGCGGGAATATCAGGCGCTGGTGCATCAGGCCGGCGCTCAGGTCGCGGACTGGAAGGCGCTCGCCGATATCCGCCGGCTTGCGGTCGCGGTCAGCCGCTATGAGTTCGGCTGACGCGCGGCGCGACCCATGAGCGTTTCCGACCACGACATCCTGCGCCAGGCCAGCCTTTGGCTCGATCGGCACGGCGCCATCGCCGTCGCCGAGGCGCGCAAGATGGCCGCCGGCTTCCAGGAGACCGGCGACCGCGACAGCGCCGACATCTGGCTGCGCATCCTGTTGGCCCTCGAAACCCTGCGCGGACCGATCCGGGCCGCTTGAGATTTCTACCTAGAACAGGCTGAGTTGGTCACCCACCATCGGCGGCCGGCGGAACTGGCTGCAATCCAGCGTCTGCAGTTCGCGGGTCTGGTTGAGTCCGATGCGCTTCTGCGCCAAGCGGAAGCGCTGAGCCAGCAGGTCGGCATAGGCGCCGTTGCCCCGCATCCGCTCGCCGAACTCGCTCTGGTACAGCTTGCCCTCGCGGATGTCGCGGATCAGGGTCAGCACATGCTTCGCCCGCAGCGGCGCCTGGGCCTCCAGCCATTCGGCAAACAGATCCTTGATCTCCAGCGGCAGGCGGAGGGCGACATAGCCGGCCGTGTCGGCGCCCGCCGCCTTGGACGCCTCCAGGATCGCCTCCATCTCGTGATCGTTGAGCCCAGGGATCATCGGCGCCGCCAGTACGCCAACCAAGCTGCGGCGGCGGCGTTCACCGCCGCCCGATGGGTCCGGTCCGTAGACTCGGCTACCCAGCATCGGGCTGTTACCCGTCGTTGCTTTGTACATACGCTGCGAATGACTGCTTTCCGGAAAGCGATGACCGACCTTGCTATGACCGGACAGGGCGCAATACTGCCGTTGGGTTCTGGAGTTGCCGCGGTCGCCCTCAGGTCAGGATTTGCCCGGACGACCAAAAATCAAACTGCGCCATGCATGACAAATGCAGTGCGCCCGTTTAGCGCCGCAAACGACCAAACGTGTTCACGTGTTCATAAGCGGCTCCGAAACGTCGTGAACAGACTTTCTTTGAACCCCCGCGCTTAGCCTCAAATTTGCTCAGTCCTGAACAGATTTAGCGCTTCCTACTTTTGCCAGCGCGCTCGCCAGGCGCATGAGGGAAACTGCGGGATTCAGAACATCTCGACCACTTCGCATAACGTGCTCGCACCCCCGGTACATGTTGATGGACCGATCGAACGGCACATCGGGCGAGCGGTTGCGCGCAATGATGGTGCGCGTCGTGTCCGCGGTGAGCGAGGTCTTCACCAGCGGAACCGGCTCGTCCTCGGCGCCCCAACCGTCGTCGACCTGCAGGCGCTCGTAGCCTTCGAAGCGCCCGACCGCGTTCGAGAGCGCCCCCCGGCCCTTCCGGATATCCTTGCGCCTGAGCTCGTCCATGGCTCGAGCATAGGTCTTTTATAGGAACAAATCAAGAACAAGAACCGCCGCCGGGAATGTTGGGCTGAGTGTTGGCTGGCTCACAGCGGCGGTTGGGGGCTGGCGGTAGGGTCTCACTGTCAACGAGATGCACCGGGAAAT
>DATGEK010000088.1:0-21961 GCA_035310205.1 Aliidongia sp. | reverse complement strand
ACCAGAACCAATCCTGATCGAGTCGCTTGCCGACTATCGGACCCAGTTCGGTGAGGGCTGCCACCGGACGTTCCGCATTGCGCCGGCCATCGCGGGCGGGGATTTTTCGGCCCCCGGATCGGTCGCCGCGTCCTACGACCTGATCCCCTCGGTTCCTGGCAATTTCAACCTCTACGACGCCGCGCAGCTGTTCTTCGCCAATGGCGGCGGCAGCTGCTATGTCGCATCGTGCGGCGACTATTCCGCCACGGCGATCGATCTCGCCGCTCTCCAGGCCGGCCTGGCCGCGAGCGGCACCCAGACCGGCCCGACCATGGTCGTGATGCCCGATGCCTGCCAGCTCGGCCTCGACGATTATCGAACGCTGGCCGCGGCCACCCTGGCGCAATGCGCGGCGCTCCAGGATCGCGTCGCCATCCTGGACCTGCCTGGCTCGACCGACCCGGCTAACTGGTCGGTGCCGGCGACGACGGCCCTTGCCGAACAATTCTACCAGGCGATGACCGGCAGTGACGGGTCCTACAGCTATGGGACCGCCTATCACCCGGCGCTGCGGACGACCCTCTATGACACGTCGGCGGTCGATTATACGAACATCGATCTCGCCGACCCGCAGACGGCCACGATCCTGGCGGGCTTGCTCAAGGCCGAGGCAACGGACGCGCAAGCCGCGGCCCTCGTTGCGCGCCTGCTGTCCCAGGGCGGCCCGGCACCGTCCGACCCGACGGCCGTTCAGCAGTTCAACCAGGCGCTGGTTGCAGCGCTGTCGCTGATCGGCCGGATCGAGGCCGCCATCCTGGCCAGGCTGAACGTGGCCCCGGCCAGCGGGGCGATCGCCGGCATCTGGGCCCAGACCGACCAGAACCGTGGCGTCTGGAACGCCCCGGCCAATGTGGGACTGGCTTCGGTGTTGGCGCCAGCCGTGGAGTTGTCCGACGCGGACCAGGGACCGCTCAACGCGCCGCTGAACGGGTTCGCGATCAATCTCGTGCGCAGTTTCGTCAGCCGCGGAACCGTGGTGTGGGGCGCCAGGACGCTCGACGGCAACAGCAACGATTATCGCTATGTCCCGGTGCGCCGGACCGTGGTCTATGTCGAGCAGTCGATCAAGGCCGCGCTGGCGCAATATGCCTTCGCGCCCAACGACGGCCAGACCTGGGCGACGGTGACCGCGGCCATCGGCAACTTCCTCACTGGCCTCTGGACCGAGGGCGGCCTGATGGGCGACAAGGCCAGCGAGGCGTTCTCCGTCCGGTGCGGCCTCGGCAGCACCATGACCGGGCAGGATATCCTCGACGGCTACATGCTCCTCAGCGTCGCCTTGCAGATGGTCCATCCGGCCGAGTTCATCGAGCTGACCTTCACTCAGAAGATGCAGGGAACCTAACCTGGGACCCCATAGCGCATCAGCACCAGGCGCGCGGCGCCGTAGCGGCGCTCGTCCTCGATCATGAAGCCGGCCGGTGCTGCGAAATCCTCCTTGGCGCCGACCTCGAGCACGACCACCGCGTCGGCGGCGATCCAGCCGGCTGCGGCCAGGTTCTTGAGCGTCGGTGGCGCCAGGTCCTTGCCGTAGGGCGGATCGAGAAACACCAGCGAGCAGGCGTCGGCTGCCCGGACCGGCGCCACGGCATCGCCGCGCAGGATGGTGACGCGCGATCCTTCCTTGAGCGCCGCGACATTGGCCTTCAGCACCGCGAGTGCCGCCGGTGCCAGCTCCAGGAAGGTCGCGTGCGCCGCACCGCGCGACAGCGCCTCGAGGCCGAGCGCGCCGGTGCCGGCGAAGGCATCGAGCACGCGGGCGCCGGCGATCGGCGAGCCGGCGGCGGCCCAGCGCCCGTGCTCCAGGATGTTGAACAGGGATTCGCGCGCCCGGTCGCTGGTCGGCCGGACCTTGTCGCCCTCCGGGACGGCGATCGGCCGGCCGCGATGGCTACCGCCGACGATCCGCACCGCGCGGGCCTCCCGGCTTCTTTGGTGCTGAGTCCGGCCGTGCCGGCGCGCGCGTGGCCCGCGCCCCGACCGGCTTCGCGGCACTCGGCCGGGCGACGGTCTTGACCGTGATCCGGGCGGCGGTCTTGCCGGGTGCAGCGCGGGCTTCGATCGATCGCTCGGCCGCGGGCGCCGGCGGGCGGCCGCGCTTCGGCGCCGGCTCGACCGCGCGATGGGGCTTCGGCGGCCGGACCTTGCCCTTGGGGGCCGCAGGCTCTTCCTTCAGCGCCAGGGTCCGGCGCGCGGCACCCTTGTCCTTGGCGGCACCCAGGCCCAGCTGGTCGCGCAGCACGCGCCGCGGCACCTCCTCGATCCCGCCGCGGGGCAGCAGGCCCAGCTGGAAGGGTCCGTAGGACAGGCGGATGAGCCGGGTCACGACATAGCCCAGATGCTCGAACACCTTGCGGATCTCGCGGTTCTTGCCTTCGGTCAGCGCCACGGTCACCCAGGCGTTCGAGCCCTTCTGGCGTTCGAACTCGACCTTGATCTCGCCATAGCGCACGCCGTCGATGACCACACCCTCGACCAGCGGCAGGAACCGCTCCGGATCGACCGTGCCATGGACGCGCACCTTGTAGCGCCGGACCCAGCCGGTCGCCGGCAGCTCGAGCTTGCGGGCAAGCTCGCCGTCGTTGGTCAGCAGCAGCAGGCCTTCGGAATTGAGATCGAGGCGGCCGACCGAAATCACCCGGCCCAGCTCCGGCGGCAGGGTGTCGAACAGGGTCGACCGGCCCTTCTCGTCGCGATGGGAGGTCACCAGGCCGGCGGGCTTGTGATAGCGCCAGAGCCGCGAGGGCTCCGGTTCCTTGATCGGCTTGCCGTCGACCAGGATGATCGAGCCGGGCGTCACGACCACGGCCGGCGTGGTCAAGAGCTTGCCGTCGACCGCGACGCGGCCTTCCTCGATCCAGCGCTCGGCATCGCGGCGGGAACACAGGCCGGCGCGCGCCAGCACCTTGGCGATGCGGTCGCCCTTGTCGGGGCCGGTTTCGGGGCCGGGGCCGGTTTCGTCGCTCATGCTATCGTCCTTGGGCCGCGGCCACGAAGGCGCGGAATATCGCCTCGTCGGGCGGGCTGATCTCGAATTCGGGGTGCCATTGCACGCCCAGGCAGAAGCGCTTGCCCGGCAGCTCGATGCCTTCGATGACGCCGTCGGGGGCGACCGCGTCGATCACCACGCCGGGGCCGACCGTCTTGACCGCCTGGTGATGGGCGGAATTGACGGCGATGCGGTTGGCACCGGTGATGGCGTGCAGGATCGTGCCGGCCGCCACCTCGACCTCATGGCCGGGCTCGTTGCGCGGGTTGGGCTGCTCGTGGGCGAGCGGGCCGTCGATCTCGTCCGGGATGTGCTGGACGAGGGTGCCGCCCAGCGCCACGTTCAGCAGCTGCTGGCCGCCGCAGATGCCCAGTACCGGCTTGTCGGCCGCCAAAGCCAGGCGGGTGATCGACAGCTCGAACGCCGTGCGCCGGTCCTTGGTCGTGACGCTGTCGTGCCGGCTGTCGGCGCCGAACAGCGCCGGATCGACATCGAAGGCGCCGCCGGTGACGATCAGCCCGTCGATCAGATCGAGATAGTCGGCCGCGCGCTCCGGCTCGTGCGGCAGCAGGATCGGCAGGCCGCCGGCGCGCACGACCGCGCCGCAGTAATTCTCGCGGATCGCGTACCAGGGAAATTTGGAGTAGCCACCGGGCTGCTCAGAATCGAGAGTAAGACCGATGATTACAGGGCGGGGCATGGGACATCCTTATGGTCGAGTGCCGACCATAGGCGCCCCGGGAAACGCACGCAACGTCAGGGGATGCATGGGTATGGGGCGTGGCGGCGAAGGACCGACGTTCATGGACCGGGCGCTCGACGAGGCGCGCGCGGCCGCGGCGGCCGGCGAGGTGCCGGTCGGCGCCGTGCTGGTCGAGGCCGCGACCGGCCGCGTGCTGGCGGCGACGCGCAACCGGATCGAGGAATTGCGCGACCCGACCGCGCATGCCGAGCTGCTGGCGATCCGCCAGGGTGCTGCGGCGCTCGGCAGTCCGCGCCTGCCGGCGTGCGATCTCTACGTGACGCTCGAACCCTGTCCGATGTGCGCGGCCGCGATCGCGTTCGCTCGCCTGCGCCGGGTCTATTACGGCGCCGGCGACTCCAAGGGCGGCGCCGTCGATCACGGCGTCCGCCTGTTCGATCAGCCGACCTGCCACCACCGGCCGGAGGTCTATGGCGGCATCGGCGAGACGGCGGCGGCCGAATTGCTGCGGGGATTCTTTCAGGCCAGGCGTTAGCAGGATGGATGAGGAGGACGTCTTGGGCGCCTTGATGCCGCGGGCTACCGAGGCCCGATTATGACAAGCATGAGCGCCTAGGTCTGCGGTTTCGGCAGGGCACCCTGCGGCGGCATGCCCTGGACGCAATCCTTGCGGATGCAAATATGCTCGGCTCCTTTCCGCTCCGGTAGGCCGATCCGCCCATGTCCGACATTGCGCCCGAAAAGCCGCTGACCCGCAACGCCGTCCTGGTGATGGCCGGTGCCTGCGGCTTCGGCGTCGCCAATATCTATTACAACCAGCCGATGCTGGCGGACATCGCGCGCGACCTCGCCAACCCGGCGGCGGCCGGCGTGGTGCCGACCGTGACCCAGGTCGGCTATGCGCTGGGCCTGCTGCTGCTGGCGCCGCTCGGCGACCGGTTCGACCGCAAGCATCTGATCCTGGTCGAACTGGCCGGTCTGATCCTGGCGCTCGGCCTCGCGGCGGTGGCGACGAACCTCGCCACCCTCGCTGTCGCCAGCCTGGCAATGGGCGTGCTGACCACCTTCGTCCAGCAGGTCCTGCCGATGGCGGCGCATCTGGCGGCGCCGGAGCGGCGCGGCCAGGTGGTCGGTACGGTGATGAGCGGGCTCTTGATCGGCATCCTGGGCGCGCGCGTGCTGTCGGGCATCGTCGCCGAGCATCTGGGCTGGCGCGAAATGTTCGGGATCGCCGCCGGCATGATGGTGGTCCTGTCCATCGTCCTGATGGTCCTGCTGCCGCGGACCGCGCCGACCTCCACGCTGTCCTATCCGGCCTTGCTGTCGTCGCTCTGGTATCTGCTCCGCGCCGAGCGGGTGCTGCGCGAAGCGTCGGCGATCGGCGGGCTGATGTTCGCCGCCTTCAGCGCCTTCTGGGCGACCCTGACGCTCTATCTGGCCGGGCCCGCCTATCATCTGGGCCCCGAGGCCGCCGGCCTGTTCGGGCTGGTCGGCATCGCCGGCGCGCTCGCGGCCCCGCTGGCCGGGCGTCTGGCCGATCGCGGCGGCCCGCGCCGGACGGTCGGCATCGCCATCATCGTCGCCGCCCTCGCCTATGTCCTGTTCGCGGTGGCCGGGCAATCGCTCTGGGGCTTGATCGCCGGCGTGCTCTTGCTCGACCTGGGCGTCCAGGGCGCCATGGTCTCCAACCAGTCGCGCATCTATGCGCTGAGGCCGGAATCGCGCAGCCGGGTCAACACCGTCTACATGGTGATCTATTTCGTCGGCGGTTCGGCGGGTTCGGCCCTGGGGGCGCTCGCCTGGGGCTACGGCGGCTGGATCGCGGTGTCAGCGCTCGGCCTGGTGCTGGCGCTGATGGCACTCCTGGTCCATGTGCTGAGCCCGCGCGAGGTGGCGGCGAACGCCGACGCGTACCCCTGACGCGTCAGGGAAAGGCGTCGGGCCAGTCCTGCTCGCTTTCCCAGTAACCCACGGCGCTGTGCACGGCATCGTGCCAGGTGCCGTCGGCGAAGCGGTAGGTCACGAGGTCGACCGTGAACTCCCCGGTCGCCGACCAGTTCGGATTGGCATAGTTCGGGTGGCAGGCGACGACCTCGATCGCCTTGCCGGTCCCGGGCTTGCCGTCGGCGCCGGGCGTGGGATCGTCGACCAGCTTCCAGGCTTGCCGGAGCGCGCTGACGAGCCCGTCGCGGCCGGGCAGGGGCTCCGGGGCCAACTGGCCGTGCTCGACCGCCATCAGGCGGGTCTCCAACCCGCCGGCCGAGCCGATGCCGAGGCTATGGTCGGCCGTGACCAGGAAGGTCGGTGCGCCCTCATGCAGCTGCTGCCGGTCGATCTCGGCGAGCGGTACGTCCAAGGCCTGGTCGGCCAGCTGCCTGCCGCCCGAATCGACCAGGCGCAGATGGGCGCTTTTCAGCGGTGCCTTGGCGAGCGCCGCCCGCAGCGGATCATGCTCGGCCAGGACCAGGTCCGGGTCGGTGGTCTGCTGCCACATGCCGGCGCGCAATTGCGGGCCGATCCGGCCGTCCTCCAGGATCTGCAACGCGCCGTCGATGCCGTTCGCCGCCGGGTCGAGCGGCAGGCTCGCGTGGATCGCGTAGCCGGCGGGCACGGCGGGTTCGTCCGCGCGGGCCAGGCCGGGCAGGGCGATCAGGCCCGCCAGCAGAAGATGGGCGGGGCGCATGGCGACCGGGATCAGTGGCCGCCAGTGCGCTCGCGGGCGACGGCGCGCCAGCCGATGTCGCGCCGGCAGAAACCCTCGGGCCACCGGACCGCGTCGACCGCCCGATAGGCGCGGGCCTGGGCCTCGCCGACCGTGGAGCCCAGCGCGGTCACCACCAGCACCCGGCCGCCGTCGGCCACCAACTGGCCATCCCTATGTGCCGTGCCGGCATGAAAGACCTCGACGGTCGGGGCGGCCGTGGCGGCCGCGTCCAGCCCGCCGATCGCCGTGCCCTTGCGCGGTGTCTCGGGATAGCCCTCGGCCGCCATCACCACGCCCAGCGCGGCCTCGTCGTGCCAGTCGAGCGCGATGCGGTCGAGCGTGCCGTCGCGGGCCGCGACGAGCGCCGGCAGCAGGTCCGATTTCAGGCGGCGCAGCAGCACCTCGCATTCCGGATCACCGAAGCGGACGTTGTACTCGATCAGCTGCGGGCCCTTGTCGGTCAGCATCAAGCCGGCGAACAGCACGCCCTTGAACGGCTTGCCCTCGGCCGCCATGCCGGCGAGCGACGGGCGGATGATCCGCTCCATCACTTCCCGCTCCAGCGCCGGCGTCAGGGCCGGGGCCGGCGAATAGGCGCCCATGCCGCCGGTGTTGGGGCCGGTGTCGCCGTCGCCGACCGCCTTATGGTCCTGGGCCGAGGCGAGCGGCACGGCGGTCGTGCCGTCGACCAGCGCGAAGAAGCTCACTTCCTCGCCGGCAAGGAACTCCTCGATGACGATCTCGATCCCGGCATCGCCGAAGCGCCGGTCGAGCATCATGGCGTCGACGGCGCCCAGCGCCTCGTCGAGATCATGGGCCACGACCACGCCCTTGCCGGCGGCAAGGCCGTCGGCCTTGACCACGACCGGCGCGCCGCGCCGGCGGATCTCGGCCTTGGCCGCGTCGGCATCGGTCGTGCGCAGATAGGACCCGCTCGGCACGCCGTATTTGGCGCAGAGATCCTTGGTGAAACCCTTGGAGCCCTCGAGCTCGGCCGCGGCCCGGGTCGGCCCGAAGCACCTAATGCCGTGGGCTTCCAGATGATCGACCAGGCCCGCGACCAGCGGCGCCTCCGGCCCGACCACGACGAAATCGATATGCTCGGCCCGGGCCAGCGCCAAGAGGCCGTCGAGATCGGTGGCGGCGACCGGCCGGCACTCGGCCAATTTGGCGATCCCGGCGTTGCCGGGGGCGCAGATCAGCGCGTCGCACAGGGGCGAGGCCTTCAACGCCCAGCACAGCGCATGCTCGCGCGCGCCGGAGCCCACGACCAGAATTCGCATCGCCACCCTCGCCTTTGACACACCGTCGCCCATCGGCGGGCTTGCGGCCCGACCGGCTGGCGCTTCATATCATAGCCCATGGTTTCCGATAGCCCCCCCTCGCTGCCCGGCGCCCATGCGCCCGGCTCCCAAACCAGCGGCGCCAGCCCCTCCAACGTCCCGATCTATTCGGTCGGCGAGCTCTCCGGCGCGTTGAAGCGCACGATCGAGCAGGCCTATGGCTATGTCCGGGTGCGCGGCGAGATCAGCGGCTGCAAGCGCCACAGCTCCGGCCACATCTATCTGGCGCTCAAGGACATGGACGCGGTCATGGACGCCGTGTGCTGGCGCGGCTCGGCCGGGCGCCTCAAGGTCGACCCGGCCGACGGCGTCGAGGTGATTGCGACCGGGCGCCTCACGACCTTCCCCGGCCGGTCGAAATACCAGATGGTCATCGAGCAGATGGAGCTGGCCGGCGAGGGCGCGCTCCTGAAGCTCCTGGAAGAGCGCAAGCGCAAGCTGGCGGCCGAAGGGCTGTTCGCGGCCGAGCGCAAGCGCGCGCTGCCCTATCTGCCGACCGTCATCGGCGTCGTGACCTCGCCGACCGGCGCCGTCATCCGCGACATCCTGCACCGGCTGAACGAGCGCTTCCCGCGCCATGTCCTGCTCTGGCCGGTCGCGGTCCAGGGTGAGGGCGCCGCCGACCAGGTCGCGCGTGCCATCGACGGCTTCAACCGCATCCAGCCGGGCGGACCGGTGCCGCGTCCCGACCTGCTGATCGTGGCGCGCGGCGGCGGCAGCCTCGAGGACCTGATGGCGTTCAACGAGGAAATCGTCGTGCGCGCCGCCGCCGCGAGCCGCATCCCGCTCATCTCGGCAGTCGGGCACGAGACCGATACCACCCTGATCGATTTCGCCAGCGACCGGCGGGCGCCGACGCCGACCGCTGCGGCCGAGATGGCGGTGCCGGTCCGGCTCGACCTCTTGACCGAGGTGCGCAATCTGGGCGGCCGGCTCGATGCCGCCTCGATCCGCCTGGTCGCGGAGCGGCGCCTCCGGCTCGACGGCCTGGCACGCGGCCTGCCCGACCCGGTCCGCCTGATCGAGACGGCGGAGCAGCGGCTCGACGACCGGGCCGAGCGGTTGCGGCTGTCGATCGGCGCGCTGCTGCGCGACCGGGCGGCGCGCATCGCCACCGCCGCGGCGCAATTGAAGCATCCGCGCCAGCAGATCGCTGAGCATGAGCGGCATCTAGCCGGGACCGCGCTGCGGCTCAGGCCGGCGCTCGACCGGTCGATGGAGCGCGCCGGTGAACGGCTGGCGCTCGCCGGCGAGCGGCTCAAGGCCGTGCCGATGCTGCCGGCGCTCGACCGGCGCCGTCAGGATCTGGCAGCGCTGGGGAGCCGGCTCGATGCCGCCGCCGCGCGCGATACGGAAGCACGGAGCGAGCGGCTCGTCCGGCTGGACCAGGTGCTGGAATCGCTGTCGCCGTTCAAGGTGCTGGAGCGCGGCTATGCCGTGGTCGAGGATCGTGCCGGCCAGCCGCTTGGTGCCGGCGCGATCGAGCCGGGCATGGCGCTGACGCTCCGCTTCCATGACGCGACCGTGGCCGCCCGGGCGGAGGGTGCCGCAACCGGCCTGGCCGAGCGGCCGGCGCCAACGCCGAAGCCGGCGAAGAAGGTGAAGCCGGCAGCGGAGGATCGACAGCAAAGCCTGTTCTGAGCAGCGGGGATGCCATGAGCGACAGTGAAACGACAAAGCCCTTTGCGATCGAGAGCGTGCCCTGGGAGGAATGGTCCGAGGGCACGAAATTCGGCAGCCGGCTGCGCCGGCTTGGCAAGTTCGGCGGCGCCAGCCATGTCGGCGTGGTCATGGAGGAGCTGGCGCCGGGCATGCAATCCAGCCCGCTGCATTACCACATGCTCGAGGAGGAGCATCTGATGATGCTGGCCGGGCGCGCGACCCTGCGGCTCGGCGACCAGCGCTACGCGCTTTCGGCCGGCGACTATGTAGTGTTTCCGGCCGGGCAGAAGGCCGGGCATGCACTGGTCAACGACAGCGACGAGGTCTGCCGCTTCCTGATGATCGGCGAGCGCAATCCGAACGAGGTCTGCGTCTATCCCGATTCGAACAAGGTGCTGGTCTGCCTGACCGACGAGCTCTACGACAAGTCGGCGGTGCGGAACTATTGGGCCGGCGAAGATACCGGCGCCTGACGCCGTTCCATCGCCTTCTCGGGCTCGGCGATCTCGGTGAAGCCGAACTGCCGGTAGAGCCCATGGGCATCGTGGGTGTTGAGGCTCCAGCGGCGGAGGCCCTGCAGCTCCGGATGGCCGACGATGGCGGCGATGAGGAACTTCGACAGGCCCCGGCCGCGATGGGCCGCCAGCACCCAGACATCGGAGATGTAGGCATAGGTCGCGTAGTCGGTGATCACCCGTGCCCAGCCGACGAGCGCGCCGTCGGGCGCATAGACGCCGAACGGCAGGGAATGGGCGAAGGAGCGTGCGACCTTGTCGAACGGCCGGCCTTCGGCCCAATAGCTCTCGGTCGCGAGCGTACGATGGATGAGGTCCATGTCGAGGCGCGCTGGGTCGGTGCTGACCGTGAAGCCGTCGCGCGTCATCTCGAACAACTCGATCATGCGAGCCTCCCCGTCAGCTGTCCGGCCAGCGCCGGTGTAGCCAGAACCAATGGCCGGGCCGTTCCCGGATCCAGTCTTCGAGCGTCCGGTTGATCAGGGTCATGAGCGCCAGCACGTCGGCCTGCCGGTCGCCGCTCGCCGGCAGCTCATGGGGCGGAAACACCGTGACATGGAACCGGGACCCCGGCAGCCGCTCGACCCGGGCCGGGAGCACCGTGCAGTCGTAGCGCAGCGCCAGCTCGGCGATCGCCGGCGCCGTCATCGCGTCGCGGCCGAAGAACGGCACGGCGATGCCGTCGTTCATCTTCTGGTCGACCAGCATGCACAGCGACTGGCCGGCGCGGATCGCGCTCACGATCTTGCGGGCGCCCTGGGCGCCCTTGGCGATCGGATCGGCGCCCAGGTCGCGACGCAGATCGATCATCATGCGGTCGACCAGCGGGTTGTTGGCGGCGCGATAGATGGCGGCGAGCCTCAGGCCGTAGAGCGCCGCCGACAGTGCCGCGACCTCCCAATTGCCGAAATGGCCGGAATAGAAGACCAGCGGCTTGCCGCGCGCGATCGCCGCATCGACATGTTCGAGCCCGGTCGCCGTGATCGCGGCCCCGGGCGTGAATGCGTCCATGGTCTTCAGATGCGGGAATTCACCGACGACCCGGCCGAGATTGTCCCACATCTCCAGCATCGCCCGGTCCAGCGCAGCGCCGTCCAGCCCTGGCATGGCGCGCGCCAGGTTGCGCCGGGCCCGCCGGGTGATGCCGAGGCGCGGACCGATCAGGCGGGCCAGCCAACCGCCGAGCGCCGAGGCGCGCGGGCGCGGCAGCGCGCCGAACAGCGCCATGGCGACGCCGGCGAAAGCGGCCTCAAGGCGCTGGCCGGCCGTAACCGCCCGATCGCTCACCGTTGCGCCACCAGCGGCAGGACCAGCCGCTCGATCAGGGCCTCGTCGTCCGGGCCCGCCCAGGCCAGCCGCACGGGCAGGGCCTCGACCCGCGGGCGCAGTGCCGCCGGCAGGCGCACCCAGTCTTTTGCCGTCGTGACCGCCGTCGCGCCGGCCTGGTCGGCCTGGGCGATGAGGTCGGCCATTTCATCCATTCCATAAGGGTGGTGGTCGGGGAAGCCGATGCCGGCGATCAGATCGGCGCCGAGCTCGGCCAGGCTGTCGAAGAATTTCTGCGGGCGGCCGATGCCGGCGAAGGCGACGACGCGGCGTCCCTGCCACCGGCGGGTATCGCCGCTCGGCACCAGCCGGGCGCGGGCCACGGGCAGGTGGCGGGCGAGATCGGCGCCGATGCCGTCCGTATCCCTGCCGATCAGCACGGCCGCCTGGGCCCGCTTGAGGCCGCCGGCGCGCGGCTCGCGCAGCGGCCCGGCCGGCATGACCCGGCCATTGCCGAAGCCATAGGCGGCGTCGACCACGAGCAGCGCCAGGTCCTTGGCGAGCGAGGGGTTCTGCAGCCCGTCATCCATCAGGATCAATTCCGCACCCTCGGCCGCCGCGGCCCGGGCGCCGGCCGGCCGGTCGCGCGAGACCCAGGTCGGAGCCGCCTCGGCCAGCAGCAGTGCCTCGTCGCCGACGGCGCGAAAATCATGGTGGGCCGGATCGACGCGCACCGGGCCGGCGAGCGCGCCGCCGTAGCCGCGGGTCAGGATATGCGGGCGATGCCCGCGCGCGCCGAGCAGGCGGGCCAGCTCCAGGGTCACCGGCGTCTTGCCGGCGCCGCCGACCACCAGATTGCCGACGCACAGCACCGGCACCGGTGCCTTCGCCGGCTGGGCGAGCGCCCGGCGCAGGGCGCCGGCGGCGGCGAAGCCCTGGGCCGCCGGTTCGAGGGCGAGCGCCTGCCAGCCGCGCCGGCGCCAGAATTCAGGCGCGTGCATGACGGATCTCGGGTAGCTGCAACCCGGCCACCAGCGGCTCAAGCCGCGCCATGACCGCGTCGGCCACGCCGCTCTGCGCCTCGGCGGCGGCGCGGGCGGCCGCTCCCATGGCCTCCCGGCGCGCGGGCTTGTCGAAGAGTGCCGCGACCATCGTCGCCAGCCCCGTGGCGTCCTCGACGACCAGGGCGGCACCGGCCGCCTGGAGTGCCGCTGCGTTGGCCGCGCAATTCACCATGTCCGGCCCATGCAGGATGGCGGCGCCGAGCAGCGCCGGCTCGATCGGATTGTGGCCGCCGATCATGCCCGGCGCCAGCAGCGAGCCACCGACCAGCACGATGCCGCCCAGCCGGTAGAACAGCCCCATCTCGCCCAGGGTATCGGCCAGATAGACCGCGGTCGCCGCCGTGATCGGTTCGCCGGCCGAGCGGCGGGCGACGGTGAGGCCGCGCTCGATCAGCAGGGTCGTGATCGCGGACGCCCGGTTCGGGTGACGGGGCGCCAGCAGGGTCAGGAGGTTCGGCCGCTCGGCGGCAAGGATGCGATGGGCCTCGGCGATGATCGTTTCTTCGCCGTCGTGGGTCTGGGCCGCGAGCCAGACCGGGCGGTCGCCGATGGCACGGGCGAGCGCCGCCAGCTCGACCGGATCGGCTGGCAGCGGCGACGCCGAGGATTTGAGATCGCCGACCGTGATCGCGTCGCGGGCGCCCAGTCGGTTGAGCCGCGCCGCCTGGGTCGCGTCCTGGGCCAGCACCAGGTCGAAGCAGCCGAGCAGGCGCCGGATCATGCTGGGAAAACGCAGCCAGCCGCGCATCGACCGTTCCGACATCTTGGCGTTCAGCAGCACCATCGGCACACCGCGGCGATTCGTGCTCGCGACCAGATTGGGCCAGAGCTCTGACTCGACCCAGAGCGCCAGGTCCGGCCGCCAATGGTCGAGAAACCGCTCGACAGCACCCGGATGGTCGATCGGGACATAGTGGTGGAATGCGCGGGCCGGCAGGCGCTGGGCCAGCAGGCCGGCCGAGGTGACCGTGCCCGAAGTGACCAGGACCTCCGCCGCCGGCAGCCGCGCCAGCAGCCGGTCGATGAGCGGCAGCAGCGACAGCGATTCGCCGACGCTCGCGGCATGGGCCCAGATCAGCGGCCCGGCCGGACGGGGCCGCGTGGCGAAACCGAACCGTTCGCCGCGCCGGGCCGCATCCTCCTTGCCGCGCCGGGTGCGCCAGGCCAGGAACAGCCGGACGATCGGCAGCGCCGCCGTCGTGGCGAGGCGATAGAGGGCGAGCCAGTTCACGACACGGCCGCCATGGCATCCGGCGCCGGGTCGATCGGCGCCGGATCGATCGGGGCATGGCCGCAGCGCCGGTCGGCCTCGGCGGTCAGCGCGTTCATCCGCTCTTCGAGCATCAGGCGCAGGCGCTCCTGCTCGGTCGCGTCGGCATCGGGCGGCACGATGATCGGCTCGCCCCACAGGAACAGGCCCCGGCTGAACGGCAGGGCCAGATGGAACCGGTCCCAGCTGCCGAGCAGGCGCCGGCGCGTGGTGGCGTAGCTCAAGGGAATGATCGGCACCCGGCCGAGCCGGGCGGCGGCGATCACGCCGGCGCTCGCCCGCATGCAGGGCCCGCGCGGCCCGTCGGGAGTGAATCCCACGTTCTGGCCGTCGTTGAGGGCGCGCACGATCGCGCGCAAGGCGCCCGACCCACCCTTGGACTTCGAGCCAACGATCGTTCCGAGTCCGAAATGACTTATGGCATCCGCGATGATGCGCCCGTCGTTGTGGCCCGAGATCAGCATATTCATGCTGGCGGTGCTGGGCCAGGCCATGGGCGCCATCAGCAGGCGTCCATGCCAGAACGCCAGGATGAACGGCTTGCCCGCGCGCCAGTATTCGGCCGGCACTTCGCTGGCCTCGGTGGTGAAGCGGCTCGTGCGATGGACCAGCCGGATATAGGCGGCCACCAGCCGGCAGAGAATCCGCCGCGTCCGATCCGCCCGAAGAATCCGCTTGCTCCAGCTCATGGCGTCAGCCGCGAACCCCCGCCAGCAGCCCGTCCGGCGCCGCCTCGCCCTGATCGGCGAACTGCATCGCCCAGAGGCGGGCATAGACGCCGCGGCGCTGCAGCAGCTCGTGATGGCGTCCGACCTCGACCACGCGGCCGCCTTCGATCGCATAGATCAGGTCGGCATCGATGATGGTCGACAGGCGATGGGCGATCACGATCGAGGTGCGGCCGGCCATCAGCAGCTTGAGCGCATCCTGGATCTGCCGCTCCGACTCGGTGTCGAGCGCCGAGGTCGCCTCATCGAGCAGCAGGATCGGCGCGTTCTTCAGCATGGCGCGGGCGATCGACAGGCGCTGGCGCTGGCCGCCCGACAGCCGGGTGCCGAGTTCGCCGACAACCGTGTCATAGCCATGCGGCAGGTCGAGGATGAAGTCGTGGGCGGCGGCCTGCCGGGCCGCGGCCACGATCTCGGCCTCGCTGGCGTCCGGCCGGCCATAGGCGATATTGGCGCGGACCGTGTCGTCGAACAGGCTGACTTCCTGGCTGACCAGGCCGATGGCGCCGCGCAACGAGGCGAGCGTGGCGTCGCGCACGTCCTGCCCGTCGATGGTCAGGCGGCCGCTGCCGACGTCGTAGAAGCGGGGGATCAGGTTGAGCACGGTCGATTTGCCGGCGCCGGACGGCCCGACCAGCGCCACCTTGCGGCCGGCCGGAATGTCGAGGTCGATGCCGTTCAGCACCGGCTCGCCGGTGCCATAGGCAAAGCTGACCTTTTCCAGCCGCACGGCGCCCTCGGTTACCTTGAGCGGCACGGCGCCCAGCCGGTCCTGGATCGCCGGCTCGATGTCGATCATCTCGAAGATGCGCTGGGCCGCGGCCATGCCTTCCTGCAGTGTCACGTTGAGGCCGCTCAGCTGCTTGAACGGCTGGTAGGCCAGCATGAGGGCGGTGACGAAGGACAGGAAGTCGCCGGCGGTGCGGGCGCCATGGGTCACCTGCCAGCCGCCATAGAGGATGACGAGCGCGATGCCGACGCCGCCCAGGCTTTCCATCAGCGGCGAGGCGGCCGCGCGCACCCGCGACGCGCGCTCGAACAGCCGGTAGATCTTCTCCGTCAGTACCGCGGCCCGCGCCGTCTCGTGCGCCTCCATGCCATAGGCCTTCACATGGCGCGCGCCCTGGAACACCTGGCTGAGCAGCGCGTTGTAATGGCCCATCTCGTCCTGGAAATTGAGCGAGACCTTGCGCATGCGCCGGCTCATGCGCCGGACCGGCGCGATCGCGAACGGGAAGACGACGAAGGCGACGATCGCCAGCAGCCAGTCCTGGTAGAACATGGTCGCGAGCAGGCCGGCGAGCGTCAGTGCCTGCTGGCCCAGCACGGTGATGACCTGGGTCGAGGCGAAGCGCAGCTGATTGGCATCGGTGGTGAAGCGCGAGATCAGCCGCCCGCTCGGCGTCGCCTGGAAGAAGGCGAGGTCAGCATGGACCAGCCGGCCGAACATCCGGTTCTGGATATCGGCGATGACGCGCTGGCCGACCGTGGTCATCAGCACGGTCTGGAAATAGCTGGTGATGCCCTTGGCGACGGCCAGGACCATGGCGGCGCCGGCGATCAGGTACAGCGTCTCGTAGGCCGCATTCTCCTTGAACGCGTCGTCGAGCACGTATTTGACCAGCATGGCGTTGGCCGAGGTGGCGAGCGCCGCCACCGCGCCGCACAGCACCGAAGCGGCGAGCTTGCCCCAATGATGGCGCGCGAAGTCGCGCATCAGGCGACGCATCAGCCGCGCGCTGCCGACACCCGCGGCCGGGGTCGGCCGGGCAGGTTGCTGCGTGTGCTGGGTCTTGGCCTTATCGGCGGCCGAGTCGGTCAAGGATGTGCCTTTTCATCGAGGGGGCAGCGCGCTTGTAACGCCCCGACCGGCCCGCTGGCAATCAGGACACGAGTCGGGCGGCCCTGCGCCGCACGCGATTCGCGCCTCCTTGAACCCTACCCGAAACGATGCAGGTTCGACAGGAACTGCTGCGCCGAGGTCGCCCAGGAGAATTCGAGCGCCCGCGCGCGGCAGGCCTCCGGGTCGATGTCCAGGCAGGCGAGTGCTGCACGGCGCAGGTCCCAATCCAGCACGCCGACGCCGGAAGCCTCGATGAGGTCGATCGGGCCCGGCACCGGCAAGGCAGCGATCGGCACGCCCGAGGCCAATGCCTCGAGCATGACCAGGCCGAAGGTGTCGGTCTTGCTCGGGAACACGAACACGTCGCTCATGGCGTAGAAATTGGCGAGATCCTCGCCCTGCTGCCGGCCGACGAAGCGGACGTCGGGGTGGCGCCGCTGCAGCGCCTCGCGCTCCGGGCCGTCGCCGACCACCAGCTTGGTGCCGGGCAGGTCCAGCTCGAGGAACGCGGGCAGGTTCTTCTCGACCGCGACACGGCCGACATAGGTGAAGATCGGTCGCGGCCAATCGGTCGCCGGCTTGGCGGCGAGCGGCCGGAACTGGGCGAGATCGACGCCGCGGGTCCAGCGCGAGAGCTGGGTGAAGCCGTGGGCCGCCAGCTCCTGCCGGATCGATTCGGTCGCGACCATGACCGACGCGGCCGGCGCGTGGAACCGCCTCAGCAGCTCATAGGTCCATTTCGGCGGGATGCCGAAGCGCGCCTCGATGTAGTCGGGGAACTTGGTGTGGAACGAGGTGGTGAAGGGCAGATCGTGGCGTCGGCAATAGCGCCGCGCGGCCAGGCCCAACGGCCCCTCGGTCACGATATGGATCGAGTCCGGCTTCGCCTGGCTCAGGATCCGTTCCATCTCGAAGCCGGGCACGACCGCCAGGCGGATCTCGGCGTAGGTCGGGCAGGGAACGGTGGTGAACTGCTGCGGCGTCACCATCAACACCTCGTGGCCGACCAGTTCCAGCTCGCGGCGAAGCGCCATCAGCGTGCGGACGACGCCGTTGGTCTGCGGCAGCCAGGCATCGGTGACGATCGCGATGCGCATGGGGCTCTCCGGCATCGGCGCGGCTGCCGCGGCGAAGGGCGGCACGGCGAGGGTTTCGATCATGCTGCTCCCGTTCCGGCCGGCGGCGTTCATGGCGCTCAGGCGACCGGCATGACCGGGCGCAGCTCGCGGGTCAGCGGGTCGAACGCCCGGAGCTCCATCCAATTGACGATCTCGAGCCGGCCGTCGAAATGCTCGACGAGCGCGGTGCAGCTTTCGACCCAGTCGCCGTCGTTGCAGTAGAGCACGCCGTCGATCAGCTTCATTTCGGCCTTGTGGATATGGCCGCACACGATGCCGTCGACGCCGCGCCGGCGCGCTTCCTCGGCGACCGCGGTCTCGTAATTGCCGACGAACTCGACCGCGTTCTTGACCTTGGCCTTGAGATAGGCCGACAGCGACCAGTAGCCGTAGCCCAGCCGCCGGCGGATCAGGTTGAACACGACATTGAGGCCGAGCACGGTCGAATAGGCCCAGTCGCCCAGGTGCGCCAGCCACTTGGCGTATTTGACCACGCCGTCGAACGCGTCGCCGTGGATGACCAGCAGCCGCTTGCCGTCGGCGGTCACATGGATCGCCTCGTCCTGCAGCTGAATGCCGCCGAACTGCAGCGCGGCGCCCGAGAAGTCGCGCAGGCATTCGTCATGGTTGCCGGGGATGTAGACGACCTTGGTGCCCTTGCGCACCTTGCGCAGGACCTTCTGGATCACGTCATTGTGGCTTTGCGCCCAGAACCAGGACTTCTTCATGCGCCAGCCGTCGAAGATGTCGCCGACCAGATAGAGATATTCGGACTCATTGCAGCGCAGGAAGTCGAGCAGGAATTCCGCCTGGCATCCGCGGGTGCCGAGATGGACGTCGGAGATCCAGATTGCGCGGTATTCCTTGTCCGGGCCGAGGTAAGTCATGGTCCGTCGCGCTCCGCGCCTCAGGTAATTTCCTGAGCGCAGAACATAGTGATTCTACATATAGTGTCAAGCAATTACGGTTGACTACTAAATGTCATATTGTCGAGACGTTACGTTCATATAGTTGTCACAAAGTATTCATATTTGCCCGGTGAAGAATTACTTGGAGGTCGGCGCTCAGGCGCCGGCCACGGTCATGCCATCGACGCGAAGCGTCGGGGCGTTGGTACCGGTGCGGAACTCCAGATCGTTCGCCGCCGTCAGGTTCCGGAACATCTCGATCAGATTGCCGGCGATGGTGATCTCGTTGACCGGAAAGGCGATTTCGCCCTTCTCGATCCAGAAGCCCGCGGCACCCCGGCTATAATCGCCGGTCACACCATTGACGCCTTGTCCCATGAGCGAGGTGACGTAGAGGCCGCTCTCGATATCGCCGATCAACTCTTTCGGGCTGACCGCGCCGGGCGCCAGGTAGAGGTTGGTCGTCGACGGGCCCGGCGGGCCCGACGTGCCGCGCGAGGCATGGCCGGTGGTCTTGAGGCCCAGTTGCCGGGCCGAGCGCAGGTCGAGCAGCCAGGTGGTCAGCACACCGTCCTCGATCAGCGCGCGGCGCCGGTTCGCGATGCCCTCGCCGTCGAACGGCTTCGAGCGGTGGCCGCGCGGGCGGTGCGGGTCGTCGATGATGTTGATCGCCGCCGGGAAAATGCGCTGGCCCAGCTTCTCCTTGAGGAAGCTAGTCTTGCGCGCGATCGACGGGCCCGAGATGGCGCCGGCCAGATGGCCGACCAGGCCGGAGGCGACGCGCGGATCATAGACGACCGGCACCTTCGCCGTCGGCATCTTGCGCGCGCCGACGCGGCGGACGGCGCGCTCGCCGGCCTGCCGGCCGACCTTTTCGGGATCGTCGAGGTCGGCGCCATAGACGGCGCTCGACCAGTCGTATTCGCGCTCCATGCCGTCGCCGGTGCCTGCGATGACCGAGACGCTGACGCCATGACCGGAGCCGGCATAGCCGCCGGCGAAGCCGTTGGAGGCGGCGAGCGCCACGCGGCTGTAGCTCCAGCTGGCTTCAGCCCCGTCCGAATTGGTGACGCCGGAGACAGCGCGGGCGCTGGCCTCGGCGCGGCTTGCCCGGTCGATCAGCACGGCTGTTTCCGGCTCGTCCGCATCGACCATGTCCAGTTCCGGCCAGTTGCGCGCGATCTCGTCCGGGTCGGCGATGCCGCAGAACTCGTCCTCCGGCACGACGCGCGCCATGGCGATGGCCCGCTCGACCAGCGTGTCGAGCGCGCTTTGGCTGCGGTCGTTCGACGAGACGATCGCCTGGCGCTTGCCGATCAGCACGCGCAGGCCGAGGTCGTAGCCCTCCGAGCGTTCCAGCTTCTCGATCTCGCCCAGGCGCTGGGCATGGGCGATCGAAATGCCTTCGAACAGCACACCATCGGCCTGGTCCGCACCGGCGCGCTTGGCGCGCGCGATCAGATCGGTCAGCAGCTCGAGTGCTTGGGCGGTCGGCGTCATCGGGAATCCTTACGGCAATCTGAAGCTCTTGGCGCCCATACTAGGCCGGCTCAGGGGGCCGCGGCCAGGGAAAGGGTGGCCTCTGGGCCCGCGTGCGTCGATCGGATCCGCTTCCGCTTCGCCGCCGGCTGGTGTAGAGGGCAGAACGACGGGCGTTTGTTCACGAGCGATCGCCTTTTTTGCATCGATTGCCGCGAAGGGCCCCCGCCGGTGAACCAGAGACATTCCGAGCCCCTGTCCGACATCGAGATCGCCCGCGCGGCTCGGCCGGCGCCGATCGAAGAGGTCGCGGCCCAGCTGAACATCCCGGCGGCCGCGGTCTATCGCCATGGCCCGCACAAGGCGAAGCTGGCCATGGATTTCGTCAGCGGCGCCCGTTCGGCGGCCCGCGGCAAGCTCATCCTCGTCACCGCGATCAGCCCGACGCCGGCCGGCGAGGGCAAGACCACGACCACGGTCGGGCTCGGCGACGCCCTGAAGCGCATCGGCAAGCGCACGGCCATCTGCCTGCGCGAGCCGTCGCTTGGGCCCTGCTTCGGCGCCAAGGGCGGCGCCGCCGGCGGCGGCTATGCCCAGGTCGTGCCGATGGACGAGATCAACCTGCATTTCACCGGCGATTTCCACGCGATCGGGGCGGCCAACAACCTGCTGGCCGCGATGATCGACAACCACATCTACTGGGGCAACCTGCTCGACATCGACCCGCGCCGGATCACCTGGAAGCGGGCGGTCGATCTCAACGACCGGGCGCTCCGGCAGATCGTGGTCGGGCTCGGCAACAACGGCGCCGCGCGCGAGGACGGGTTCGACATCACGGTCGCCAGCGAGGTCATGGCGATCTTCTGCTTGGCGACCTCGCTCGAAGACCTGAAGGAGCGGCTGGGCCGGATCGTGATCGGCGAGACGCGCAGCCGCCGCCGAGTGCTGGCGTCGGAACTGAACGCCCACGGCGCCATGGCGGCGCTGCTGAAGGATGCGTTCCTGCCCAATCTGGTGCAGTCGATCGAGCATACGCCGGCCTTCGTCCACGGCGGCCCGTTCGCCAATATCGCCCATGGCTGCAATTCGGTGCTGGCGACCCAGACCGCGCTCGGCGTCGCCGACTATGTCGTGACCGAGGCCGGGTTCGGCGCCGACCTGGGCGCCGAGAAATTCCTCAACATCAAGTGCCGCATGGCCGGGCTGGCGCCCGCGGCGGCGGTCGTGGTCGCGACCATCCGGGCGCTCAAGATGCACGGCGGCGTCGCGCGCACCGACCTCGGCACCGAGAATGTCGCCGCCGTCCGCCTGGGCGCCGCCAACCTGAAGCGCCATGTCACCAACCTGCAGAAATTCGGCCTGCCGGTCGTGGTGGCGCTCAATCACTTCACCTCCGACACGGAGGCCGAGACCGAGGCGGTGCGCGCGCTGTGCGACGAGCTCGGCGTTGCCGTCCAGGTCTGCCGCCATTGGGCCGAGGGTGGCGCCGGCGCCACCGGCCTCGCCGAAGAGGTCGTGCGCCTGGCCGAGAGCGGCGCTGCCCGGTTCAAGCTGCTCTATCCGAGCGAAATGCATCTCGCCGACAAGATCGGGACGATCGCGCGCGAGATCTACGGCGCCAAGGACGTCACCATCGCTCCGGCCGCGGCCAAGAAGCTGGCGGCGCTCGAGGCCGACGGCTTCGGCTACCTGCCGGTGTGCATGGCCAAGACCCAGTACAGCTTCTCGACCGATCCGGACCTGCGCGGCGCGCCCGAGGGCCATATCGTGCCCATCCGCGACGTGCGCCTGTCGGCCGGCGCCGGCTTCGTCGTGGCGCTGTGCGGCGAGATCATGACCATGCCCGGCCTGCCGCGCCGCTCGGCCGCCGAAATCATCGGCGTCGACGCCAAGGGCCAGATCACGGGGCTGAGCTGAACGACGGTGGTTTGGAGCCAGCCAACGGCCTTCAAATCGTAAGGAAAAATCCTTACTATTCTCCCCGTGAAGGAGAGAACGGATGGCCGTGCCCAAACTTGTCGTCAGCAAAGTGACCAGCAAGGCGCAGACCACGGTGCCCCAGGAGGTTCGGGCGGTGTTGGGTATCGAACCCGGCGACACGCTTGGCTATCGCATCGAGGACGGCCGGGTGAGCCTCGTGCGAATCCAGCCCTCGGCCGAAGCCTGGCTTGCCGCGAACAGAGAGGCGTTGTTGGAGATGGCGGCCTGGGATCGTGAAAATGAGATTTTCGCGCCCGACCAGCGGCTCTTCTGATGCAATACGATGTTCACCGCAATCCGCGCAGCGGATCCGCGGCCCCGTATCTGCTCGATATTCAGCACGACCT
>DATGEK010000087.1:0-5574 GCA_035310205.1 Aliidongia sp. | reverse complement strand
AACTGGCCGCAGACGATGAAGGTAACGGCTGCGTCGATGATCGCGGGCTGATGCCAAGCGATCGGACTCAGCCGGGCCTTGGCTTCAGGCGTGCGTACGGCGATGAAGCGCCAGTTCTGCAAGTGAAAGGATGTCGGCGCGGTGGTGCCGATTCGCACCAGCTCGCGGATTTGGTCGTCGCTCAAGGTGACGGCAGGGTCGTAGTACTTGGCGGCGCTGCGGCTCACGATACATTCGATGACGGCGTTGGTCATGTGGGGCTTTCTCCTTCCTACCAGCCTCAAGATGGCGCATGCTGGGTCAGAAAAAAGGCACCAAGAACACGAAGAAGTCCTGTACTACGGCGCCATGAACAAGCCGCTGAACCTGACTCTCGACCGCACGGCAAAGATTCCCTTGGCGGAGCAGATCCGAAGGGCGGTGACCACCGCCATCGAGGGCGGCGTGCTGGAGCCCGGCGCGCGCTTGCCTTCATGGCAGGATCTCGCTGCCCAGCTCGGTGTCGCGCGCGGTACCGTGCGGACCGCATATGAGAAGCTGGCCGCCGCCCAGTTGATCGAGGCCTCGCGGGCGACCGGCACGCGCGTCGCCCAACGTCCTCGCGCCATCGCGAAGAGCGAGACGCCGCCGGATTCAGGCTCATTCATGGAGACCTATCGGGAGATGACGCGGAGACCCGCGTTCTTCAAAATGGGTGTGCCGGCAACCGAGACCTTTCCCGCAAGCTTATTCGCGCGCATTCGCGCGCACGCAGTCCGTGCCGAGGCGAGCGCCCCTCCCTTCTATCCCGACGCTCGCGGCGAGCTCGAGCTGAGGCGGGAAATCGCGGGCTACCTCGCCGTCGCCCGCGGCATCAATTGCTCGCCATCGCAGGTCATCGTCACCGGAGGGTTCAGCGCCGGGCTCGGCCTAACGCTCAGCGTCCTTGGCCTGGCTGGCCATACCGCCTGGGTCGAGGACCCGGGCTTCCCCTGGTCCAGGAAGGGACTCGAGCTCGCGCGCCTGTCACCCGCTCCGATCCCGGTTGATGGCGACGGCATCGATATCGACCATGGGCTGCACCATCATCCCGACGCGAAGCTCGTCCTCGTGACTCCCGGCCAGCAGGCGCCACTCGGTCCCACCTTGTCGCTTAAGCGGCGCCTTCGTTTGCTCGAGTGGGCAGCCGCGAACCAGGTCTGGGTGATCGAAGACGACTATCTGAGCGAGCTGCAATTGGTGGGCAGGGCCGCGCCAGCGCTCGCGTCGCTCGACCGGGACGGGCGCGTCATTCACATCGGCTCGTTCAGCAAGACGATCAGCCCGACGGTTCGGCTCGGCTTTCTGGTGGCGCCGGTCGAACTGATCCCTCGGTTTGCAGAGGTGGCAGCGTGTCTCGCGCCGCCGCCCGGCCCTGCGGTGCAATTCGCGATCGCCGAGTTCATGCACGAGGGCCACTATATGCGCCATCTCCGGCGCACCAAGCGCGCCTATGCCGCCAACCGACAGGCGCTGCTGGATTGCCTTCAATCACGCGTCGGCGCTGATCATCTTGCTGCCGCCGGTTTGGCCGTGCTGCTGAAATTGCCGAAAGGAACATCGGACGTAGCCGTGGCACACGAAGCGCTGACGTTCGGCATGTATCCGTCGCCGCTCTCAGCCTGGTATGCCTCGCCCGACAGCGCCGAGTCTGGGCTTCTGCTTGGTGTCGCGACGGCGCCGACGAGGAACCTTGCTCGATCCTGTGATCGGCTCTTCGAAGTAATCCGTCGGTTCAGTTGATCGGCTTCGCGGCTGAACCATCGGCTATTGATGTCCGGCGCCGGGTCCGGGCGCGCCCAAGTGTCCGGCGGGGATGGCTCGGCCGACCGAGCCATCCCCGCCGGTTGATCGCGGGATCGCGTCCGGGGCTCAGAGGTCCTTGAAGCCCTTGCCCGCTTCCACCAGCCGGACCAGCAGGTCGGCCGGCTTGAACTCGGCGCCGAACTTCGCCTCATAGCCGCGGAGCGCCGCCAGCACCTTGTCGAGCCCGATCAGGTCGCCCCAGAACATCGGGCCGCCGCGATAGACCGGCCAACCATAGCCGTTGATCCAGACGATATCGATGTCGGAGGCGCGGATCGCCCGGCCCTCCTCCAGGATCTTGGCGCCTTCGTTGATCATCGGATAGAGGCAGCGCTCCAGGATCTCCTGGTCCGCGATCTGGCGCGGCACGGCGCCGGTCTTGGCCGCGAACTCCTCGATGATCTTGGCGACGACCGGCGACGGCTTGGCGCGCCGGCTCTCGTCATAGTCATAGAAGCCGGCACCGGTCTTCTGGCCGCGCCGGTCCATCTCGCAGAGGATCTCGCGGATCGTCGCACTCTTCGAGGTCGCGGCCGACCAGCCGATGTCGAGCCCAGCCAGATCCGCCATGGCGAACGGCCCCATCGGCAGGCCGAAATCATAGAGCACCCGGTCGACGTCCCAGGGCATGGCGCCCTCGAGGATCAGCCGGTTGGCCTGGCGCTGGCGCTCGGCCAGCATGCGGTTGCCGATGAAGCCGTGGCAGACGCGCGCCAGCACGGCGACCTTGCCGATCCGCTTCGCCATCTGCATGGCGGTGGCGATGACCGGGATCGCCGTCTTCTCGCCGCGCACCACCTCCAGCAGCCGCATGACATTGGCCGGCGAGAAGAAATGCAGGCCGATGACATCCTCCGGCCGCTTGGTCATCGCCGCGATCTGGTCGATGTCGAGATAGGAGGTGTTGCTGGCCAGGATCGCCCCCAGCTTCACGATGGCGTCGAGCTTGCCGAAGACCTGCTTCTTGACCGCCATGTCCTCGAACACGGCCTCGATCACCAGGTCGCTCGGCGCCAGGGCCTCGAAGTCGAGCGTGCCGGTCAGGAGGCCCATCCGGCGCTCGACCTCGGCCTCGCTCATCCGGCCCTTCTTGGCCGAGGCCTCGTAATTCTTGCGGATCACGCCGATGCCGCGGTCGAGCGCCGCCTGGCTGGTCTCGACCAGGGTGACCGGAATGCCGGCGTTGAGGAAATTCATGGCGATGCCGCCGCCCATGGTGCCGGCGCCGATGATGCCGACCCGCGCGATCGGCCGCACCGGCGTGTCGTCGGGCACGTCCGGGATCTTCCAGGCCTGGCGTTCGGCGAAGAACACATGGCGCTGTGCAGCCGATTGCGCGCCGGTCATCAGCTCGATGAACAGCTTGCGCTCGAATGCCAGGCCCTCGTCGAACGGCAGGGTCACCGCCGCCTCGATGCAGCGGATATTGCTCTCCGGCGCCTCGAAGCCGCGGAACTTCCGCGCATTCTCCTTGCGGAACTCGGCGAAGATTTCCGGCCGGCCGCGCGCCGGCGCCAGCTCGTCGTCGAGGTCGCGCACCCGGCGCAAGGGGGCCGCGCGGGCGACGAGATCGCGCGCGAAACCAAGCGCGCCTTCGAGCAGCCTGCCCTCCTCGACCACCAGATCGATGGCACCCAGCTCGGCCGCCGCCTTGGCGCCGACCTGCTCACCCGACGTGATCATCGCCAGCGCGCGCTCGACGCCGACGAGGCGCGGCAGGCGCTGGGTGCCGCCGCCGCCCGGCAGCAGGCCGAGCTTGACCTCCGGCAGCCCGACCTTGGCCGACGGCACGGCCACGCGATAATGGCAGGCGAGCGCCGTCTCGAAGCCGCCGCCGAGCGCGGTGCCGTGGATCGCGGCGACCACCGGCTTCGGCACCGCCTCGATCGCCGCCTCGACCTCGGCCAGGCTCGGCGCCACGGGCGGCTTGCCGAACTCGGTGATGTCGGCGCCGGCGATGAAGGTGCGCCCGGCGCAGATGAGCACGATCGCCTTGACCGCCGGATCGGCGACGGCCTGGCTGACCGCCTCGAGCAGGCCGCCGCGCACGGTCGCCGACAGTGCGTTGACCGGCGGGGAATCGAGCGTGACGACGGCGATCTCGCCATCGCGCGTCAGGCTGGTCACGGCATTGATGCTGGTCATGGGGAGCACTCCACTCAGTAGATTTCGAACAGGCCGGCGGCGCCCATGCCGCCGCCGACGCACATGGTCACGACGCCGAACCGGGCGCCCCGGCGCTTGCCCTCGATCAAGAGGTGCCCGGTCATGCGCGCGCCCGACATGCCGTAGGGATGGCCGATCGAGATCGCCCCGCCGCTGACGTTCAGCCGGTCGTTCGGGATGCCGAGCCGGTCGCGGCAATAGAGCACCTGGCAGGCGAACGCCTCGTTCAGCTCCCAGATGTCGATGTCGTCGACCGTCAGGCCGTGCTGCTTCAGCAGCTTCGGCACCGCGAATACCGGGCCGATGCCCATCTCGTCGGGGTCGGCACCCGCGACGGCCATGCCGCGATAGGCGCCGAGCGGGCTGAGGCCGCGCCGCGCCGCCTCCTTCGCCTCCATCAGCACGGCGGCCGACGCGCCGTCGGATAATTGCGAGGCATTGCCGGCAGTGATGAAGCGGCCTTCCTTGATGCGCTGGCCGTCTTTGAACACCGGCTTCAGCCCTTCGAGATCGGCGAGCGTGGTCTGCGGCCGGTTGCCCTCGTCCTTGGTCAGCCGGATCTCGCGCGCCGACGTGGCGCCGGTCGCCTTGTCGGTGACGATCATGGTCGTGGTCATCGGCACGATCTCGGCATCGAACCGGCCGGCGGCCTGGGCCTCGCCGGTGCGCTGCTGGGATTGCAGCGCATATTCGTCCTGCGCCGCCCGCGAAATGCCGTAGCGGTCGGCCACGACCTCCGCCGTCTCCAGCATGCTCATGTAGAGCGCCGGCACCGCCGCCACGAGCGCCGGGTCGCGGGTGCGGAAATGGTTCATCTTGTCGTTCTGGACCAGCGAGATCGACTCGACGCCGCCGCCGACCGCGACGGTCATGCCGTCGACCATGATCTGCTTGGCCGCGGTGGCGATCGCCATCAGGCCGGAGGCGCATTGCCGGTCGAGGCTCATGCCGGCGACGCTGGTCGGCAGGCCGGCGCGCAAGGCGGCCTGACGTCCGATATTGCCGCCGGACGAACCCTGCTGCAGGGCGGCCCCCAGGATGACGTCGCCGACCTCGTCGGGCGCCACGCCGGCGCGCGCGACGGCGGCGGCGATGGCATGTCCGGCCAGGCTCTGGGCCTGGGTGTCGTTGAAGGCGCCGCGATAGGCCTTGCCGATCGGCGTGCGGGCGGTTGCGACGATGACGGCTTCACGCATGCAGGATTCCTCCCAGGGACGCCGGCCTTAACGCCGGCCTTAACGCCGGCTTCGGTGATAGGCACTGCCGGCATCATAAGATCGGTATGCCTCATAGCAAGATAATATCCTTTAATCCCGCCAGATATGTCGGCGAGGCCGGGTTTTTCGAAAATCCGGCTTGCGTTTGATCGGCGACGGATTAACGTTCGCGGATAGGTGGAACTGAGCGCGCGTCAAACGTAAGGCCGGTGCGCGCCCGCCGCCCTATGCGCCGGGACAGATCGAAAGGATCGCCCGAGCGACAAAACATTTGGGCGCGGTTGAACGCGTTCGGGCCAGGGGGGATGGGAGATGGCGAGAGGGTTGCGGGGGGTATTGCTGGGGTCGAGTGCGCTCGGGCTGTTGG
>DATGEK010000086.1:0-9089 GCA_035310205.1 Aliidongia sp. | reverse complement strand
CGGCGTCGAAGTCGGCGGCGGCGTCGGCGAGACCAGCTACGGCGACGGCCTGCGCTACAACGTCTATTCGACCGTCGGCGCCGACATCGACCGCGGCAACATCCTGATCAACGTCAGCCACGATCACCAGGACCCCATCATGGGCTCCGATCGTGCCTGGGCGACCAACCAGCATCCGGAAGCGGACATCAACTCCTACGACGCCATCTCCGGCCGCGTCGCGGGTGCGAAGGGTGTCATCAATCCGGGCCGCCTGAACGGCGCCACCGGCAAGGCGCAGACGTTCTTCTTTTACGGTGTCGGCCCGGCCGGTGCGTCGACCGCGCCGATCCTGAACTCGAAGGCCGACTCGCTGGGCTTTCCGCGCGACGCCGTCGCCAACAGCGGTGGCCAGCTGCCGCCGGGCGACATCGCGATCCCGGGCGCCGGCGTGTTCTTCGACTTTACGCCGACCCAGGGCCTGGTCACCGGCCTCGATCGTACCCAGGTCAACTTCACGTCGCATTATGACCTGGCGCCGAACGTCACCGCGCTGTTCGAGGCGTTCTACACGGACCGCCAGTCGCATGAGCTGCTGAACCCCGAGCCGCTGGGTGCCGGCACGCCGACGCCGCAGTTCCCGAGCGCATTCGTCGTTCCGGCGTTCGCCTTCGGCAGCACCACCGTGGAAAACGCCGCCAACCCGACGACGTTGGCATACGGCGTTGCAAACCACATCGCCGGCTACAATCCCGCGGCGCTGTTCGGCGCGGCCAACGTCGATACGCCGGTGTCGCTCAGCACCCGTCGCTTCGAAAACGGCCCGCGTATCTATAACGACGACATCAACACCTCGCGCATCCGTGCCGGCCTCGAAGGCACGCTCTTGGGCAAGTACGACTGGCAGGCGGGCTACCTGTTCGGCAAGTCGGCGGCCGACTACACGATCGCGAACGAAGCGAATTTCTATCATATTTCGCAGCAGCTCGGCATCAACCCCTGCGGCACCGCCTCGGCCCAGGGCTGCTCGGTCGCCGACTATTTCGGCTACAAGACCCTGACGCCGGACCAGGCGAAGTACAGCGTGTTCTCGAATAATTCGCAGAGCACGCTCCAGATGCAGGATGCCTATGGCAACATCTCGGGCCCGGTCTATACGTTGCCGGCCGGCCCGCTGAATGCGGCTCTCGGCTTCGAATACCGCACCGACAGCATCGACAACACGCCGGATCCGGTCACGTCCCAGGGCGATGCCGCGATCTTCCAGCTGCCGACCAAGGGCTCGTACGAGACCGCCTCGCTTTATGGCGAGTTGAACATTCCGATCCTGTCGAACCTGCCGTTCGTCAAGGCCCTGACCGGTGACGTGTCGTCGCGTTACGACTACAACACCATCTTCGGCCGGGCGCTCACCTACAAGGCCGGCCTCGACTACGCGATCAACGACGACTGGCGTCTGCGCGGCAACCATTCGACCGGCTTCCGCGCCCCGCAGGTCAAGGAACTGTTCGCCGGTGCCGAGAGCGACAGCCCGACCGGTACCGATCCCTGCGTCTCGGCGCCCGGCTCGGCACAGTGCCAGCTCGACTTCGCCCAGTCGGGCCTGTCGAGCACCACGAGCCCGCCGAAGATCACGCAGCTCGCGGCCCAGCTCGGTGGCAACCCGAGCCTGAAGCCCGAGACCTCGACGGAGTGGACCTTCGGTGGTGTCGCGACGCCCCATTGGATCCCGGGCCTGACGGTCACGACCGACTACTACACGGTCCTGGTGCGTAACGAGATCAGCACCTACGACCCGAACGCCCTGGTTTCGGCCTGCTACGGCGGCGTCCCGTACGTCGTCTCCCAGGCGCAAGCCTGTAAGCTGGTCGGCTTCGGCCATCGTGCGGCCGACGGCAGCATGGCGCTCATCAACCTGCAGAACGTCAATCTCGGCGACGAGCTGACCTCGGGTATCGACTTCACCGTGAATTACGGCTTCGACGCGGCGAAGGCCTATATCCCGGTCCCGGGTCACATCACCCTGACCGGCTCGGTGAACTACCTGCTGGAAGACACCACCTCTTCGGGCGGCGTCTCGGTGAAGAACGCGGGTACGTTCAACGTCGGTACCGGCGGCGGTTTCGGCGAGCCGCGCTTCAAGGCGCTGCTTGACACGAACTACGCTCAGGACAATTGGTCGTTCGACTTCACGGAGCGCTACTTCGGCAGCCTCCATCAGGTCAGCACTGCGGCTTCGCCGGGAGACTTCGAGGGTAACCAGGCCCCCGGCGTGTTCTACAGCGACATCAGCTTCTCCTATAAGTACAAGAACATCAGCCTGACGGTCGGTGTCGACAACCTGTTCGACAAGGACCCGCCGTTCATCGGCTCGAGCAACCTCACGCTCACCGATGCCGGCTACGACTTCACCGGTCGCTTCGTCTACTCGAAGGTCGCGGTCAAGTTCTAAGAACGGCCTGAAACCGTGGCAGCCATCCCGCGCGAGCGAGATGGCTGTTCGGAAAAGCACTTGGGCGGCGAGGGACCTCGGTCTCGCGCCGCTCTTTTCTTTGCGCAACGGACCAGCGTGCCAAGCGGCGGCCCGGTCGCCTCATTTCTTTTTGATGAGGCGCGGCCTCCAAGCGTCTTGCCGCTGATAGCCAAGTCCTGGTAATGAGCCGCCTATGGATCGTCGTGGCCACCTGGCTTCGGACGATAGACAGAACAAGAACCCATGTCCGATGCTTCCAGGCCGGACGGCGTGCGCGTTTCCTCGAGATCCAGTGAGGCTTGAGCCAGGGCGCGGCGATTGCCGTGCGGCGCCGGACCTTATGGCGATGCTGGGCTCGCACGAGACCGCTGGAGAGGGCCAAGCGACCCCATGCTGAGATATCTGTTGCGGCGACTTCTGGTGTCGATCCCGACATTGTTCGCGATCATCGCCATTTCATTCTTCATGATCCGTGTGGCGCCAGGCGGCCCGTTCGACGCGAACCGCAAGGCGACGCCCGAGGTCATGGCGAACCTGAACAAGGCCTATCACCTGGACGAGCCGCTGCCCGAGCAGTTCGGCCGCTACCTCTGGGGCGTGCTGCATCTCGATTTCGGGCCGTCGTTCAAGTATCGCGACTATACGGTCTCGGAGCTGATCTTCCGCGGCTTCCCGATCTCGCTCGAGATCGGGCTGTGGGCGATGCTGATCTCATCGACGATCGGCATCTTTCTGGGAACGCTCGCGGCGCTGAAACAGAACAGCGCCTGGGACTATACGGTCATGACCGTCGGCATGACCGGCATCGCCATTCCGACCTTCGTCACGGCGCCGATCTACCAGCTGATCTTCGGCCTGGCGCTCGGCTGGCTACCGGTCGCCGGCTGGGACGGCGGCTGGCAGCATAAGGTGCTGCCGGTGCTGGCGCTCTCGATCCCGAACATCGCCGCCATCTCGCGGCTGACCCGCGGCAGCATGATCGAATCGCTGCGCTCCAATCATGTGCGCACGGCGCGGGCCAAGGGCCTCGGCATCCGGCGGACGGTGACGCGGCACGCGCTCCTGGGCGGCCTGCTGCCGACCCTGGCGTATCTCGGCCCCGCGACCGCCGGCATCGTCACCGGCTCCGTCGTCATCGAGCGCGCCTTCGCGATCCCCGGCATCGGCCGCTATTTCGTCGAGGCGGCATCGAACCGCGACTATACGCTGGTGATGGGGACCGTCATTTTCTATGGCGTGCTCATCATCATCGCCAATCTGATCGTCGACCTGATGTATTCGCTGGTCGACCCGAAGGTGCGCTATGAGTGACGCCGCGTTTGAACTCATCCACGAGTCCGACCATGGCGCCACCGTCGCCGGTCGTTCCAAGCTCAAGGACGGTTTCGGCCGCATGCGCCGGAACAAGATGGCCATGGTCGGCCTGGTCGTGCTCGCCCTGATCGTGCTGGCCTGCGCCTTCGGGCCATTCGTGCTGCCGTTCGATCCCAACCAGTCGGATTTCGACAGCATCTCGATTCCGCCGGCCTTCGCGGGCGGGCACATCTTCGGCACCGACGATCTCGGCCGCGACCTGTTCGCGCGCGTGCTCGAGGGCGGCCGGACGTCGCTGCTGATCGGCGTGCTCGCGACCATCGTCGCGATCGTCATCGGCATCAGCTACGGTGCCGTCGCCGGCTTCTTCGGCGGTGCCGTCGACACGGTCATGATGCGCATCGTCGACGTGCTCTACAGCCTGCCGTTCCTGTTCTTCGTCATCATGCTGACCATGGTGCTGGGCCGCGGCATCGAATCGATTCTGATCGCGATCGGCGCGCTCTTGTGGCTGACCATCGCCGTGATCGTGCGCGGCCAGACCTTGAGCCTGAAGCACAAGGAATTCATCGAGGCGGCGCGCGCCGGCGGCATGAAGCCGTTCACGATCGTGCGGCAGCACATCATCCCGAACACGATCGGGCCGGTCATCGTCTATGCCAGCCTGCTCGTCCCGGAGGTGATCCTCGGCGAATCCTTCCTCTCCTACCTCGGCCTCGGCGTCCAGGAGCCGCAATCGAGCTGGGGCACGCTGATCGACGGCGGCGCCCAGGCGATGGACACGGCGCCCTGGCAATTGATCGTCCCAGGCCTGTTCCTGGCCGCGACCCTGTTCAGCCTCAATTTCATCGCCGACGGGCTGCGCGACGCTTTCGATCCGAAGGACCGCTGATATGGCAACCACGAAAATTGCCGAGCGGCCCGCGGCCGGTATCCGGCCGAGCGGAACAATTCTCGAGGTCAATGACCTCAAGGTCGAGTTCCGCACCGACAGCGGCAAGGTCGCCGCGGTCAATGGCGTGAGCTTCGCCCTCAATGCCGGCGAAGTGGTCGGCATCGTCGGCGAATCCGGCTCGGGCAAGAGCCAGATCCTGATGACGATCATGGGCCTGCTCGCCAAGAACGGCTCGGGCTCGGGCAGCGTCAAGCTGCGCGGGCAGGAGATCCTGGGCATGAAGGACGACGAGCTGGACAAGCTCCGCGGCGCTTCCATGTCGATGATCTTCCAGGACCCGATGACCTCGCTCAACCCGTTCCTGCGGGTCTCGACCCAATTGACCGAGGTGCTGGTCAAGCATCGCGGCATGGGCCAGGCCGAGGCGATGAAGCGGGCGATCGAGATGCTCGACGCCGTGTCGATTCCCGACGCGGCCAAGCGCATCCGGCTCTATCCGCACGAATTCTCGGGCGGCATGCGCCAGCGCGTCATGATTTCGATGGCGCTCCTGTGCCAGCCGTCGATCCTGTTCGCCGACGAGCCGACGACCGCGCTCGATGTCACGGTGCAGGCGCAGATCCTCGACCTGATGAAGGACCTGTCGGCGGATCTGGGCACGACCGTGGTGCTGGTGACCCATGACCTGGGCGTCGTCGCCTCGCTGTGCGATCGGGTGATCGTGCTTTATGGCGGCCGCATCATGGAGAGCGGCCCGGCCGAGGACCTGTTCGCGAATCCGAAGCATCCCTATACGCGCGGTCTCCTTGCCTCCACGCCGCGCCTCGACGAGCAGACCCACGGCGAGCTCCACACGATCCCCGGCCAGCCGCCGGCGGTCGCCAAGGAGGCGCTCGGCTGCCCGTTCGAGCCGCGCTGCGAGTTTCGCGAGCCGCGCTGCAAGACGGTCCGCCCGGTCATCCAGGACGACGGTTCGCGAACCGTCGCTTGCCACGTCGTGAGCCTGTGAGTGCATTCCCCATGAGCGAGCCCCTGCTCAAGATCGAGGACCTCAAGGTCCATTTCCCGATGAAGCGCCGCAGCCTGTTCGGCGGCGAGCGGCGCTGGGTCAAGGCGCTCGACGGCGTCAGCTTCGAGCTGGCGGCGGGCGAGACGCTGGGTATCGTCGGCGAGTCCGGCTGCGGCAAGTCGACCCTGTGCCGCGCCGTGCTGCGTCTGGTCGAGCCGACCGGCGGCCGCACCGTCTGGCTCGGCAAGGACTTTTCCGAGCTCGACGGCGAGGATCTGCGGCTGGAACGCCGCAACATGCAGATCATCTTCCAGGATCCGCTGGCCTCGCTCGATCCGCGCATGACCGTGCGCCAGATCATCGAGCGGCCGCTGTTGAATTTCCCGAACCGGGAAAGTGCCGAGGAGCGGCGACGCCAGGTCGGCGAGCTCATGGAGCTGGTCGGTCTCAACAAGGCCTGGATGGATCGCTATCCGCACGAATTCTCCGGCGGCCAGTGCCAGCGCATCGGCATCGCCCGCGCGCTGATCCTGAAGCCGAAGCTGCTGGTCTGCGACGAGCCGGTCTCGGCACTCGACGTCTCGGTCCAGGCGCAGATCATCAACCTGCTGATGCGGCTGCAGAAGCAGCTCGGCCTCAGCTATCTGTTCATCTCGCATAATCTGAGCGTGGTCCGGCACATCAGCCACCGGGTCATGGTGCTCTATCTGGGCAAGGTCATGGAGATCGCCGAGCGCGACGATTTCTATCGCCGGCCGCTGCACCCGTATAGCCAGGCGCTGATTTCGGCCGTGCCGCTGCCGGACCCGAAGCTGGAGCGGCTGAAGCCGCGCATGCGGCTCCAGGGCGACCTGCCGTCGCCGCTCAACCCGCCGTCCGGCTGCCCGTTCCGCACGCGCTGCCCGCGCGCGACCGACATCTGCGCCGCCGAGATGCCGGCGCTGCGCGACTACGGCTCGGGCCATGTCGCGGCGTGTCATCACATCGAGATGTGACAGAGCCAATCTTCGCTGGTTCTGTCTTATTTTTTTATCGTCTCGCCGTCATGGCCGGGCTTGACCCGGCCATCCACGCGCTTCCGCAGGAGGCTCTTCAGGGCTCAAGGGCTCCTGAAACGACCGCGTGGATGCCCGGGTCACGCCCGGGCATGACGGAGGTTTTGGCTCACTCCCTGCGGCGATGACGGCAGGGGCGGCCTATCCCCCGATCAGCCCGTGCTTGCGCAATTGGGCGCGCAGCTGGTGGTAGGTCATCGCCAGGTATTTGGCCGTGTTCTTCTGATGATGTGCGTTCGCCTCGAGCGCGCGTTTCAGCAGGTCGCGCTCGTAGAGTCGGACATGTTCGCAGAAATCATAGGCCCCGGTCGGGGCCGGTGCCGCTGCCTGAGCTGACACGGCCGGCGCCGAGGGGGCGGGGGCCGGCAGCGTCGGTTTCTCGGCGGGGGCCGGGCCGTCCGCCGGTCGCCAGGGCGAGGCGAAGGGGTCGAACACGATCTCGTCGATCGGCTCCTCCAGGTCGGTCGCCCGGTAGATCGCGCGCTCGATGACGTTCTTCAGCTCGCGCACGTTGCCGGGCCAGTCATAGGCCATCAGCTGATCGATCGCCCGCTGGGTGAAGCCCGGAAACACGTCGCGCTTCAGTTCTTTGGTCATCTCCAGCGCCATGTGCTCGGCCAGCAGCTCCAGATCCTCCGGCCGATGGCGGAGCGGCGGCAGGGTGACCACGTCGAACGCCAGTCGGTCGAGCAGGTCGGCGCGGAACTTGCCCGCGGCGGCAAGCGCCGGCAGGTCGACGTTGGTCGCCGCGACCAGCCGCACATCGACGCGGACAGTCTCGCTGCCGCCGACGCGCTCGAACGTGCCGTATTCGACCACGCGCAGGATCGTCTCCTGCACGGTCATCGGCGCGTTCGCGATCTCGTCGAGGAACAGGGTGCCGCGATGGGCCAGCTCGAATCGGCCGAGCCGGCGCTTCTGGGCACCGGTGAAGGATCCCGCCTCATGGCCGAACAGCTCGGCCTCGAGCAGGCTTTCCGACAGGGCCGCGCAGTTGAGCTTGACGAAGGGCTGGTTCCAGCGCTGCGACAGGTAATGCAGGCGCGAGGCGACCAGTTCCTTACCGGTGCCGCGCTCGCCGATCACCAGCACCGGCTTGCTGAGCGGCGCCAGCAGCGAGATCGCCGACATGGTCGCAAGGAAGCTCGGGCTTCGGCCGAGCGGGCTCGGCAGCTCGGGGATATCCATCGGCATCGGCGGGACGGCTCCAGGGGTGGCGAATTTGGCCAATTATTCGCCGATCACGCTACAGCGCGATCCGCGATCCGGCAAGACGATCGCGGAGTTTAACGATTCCAATATGTTGCGCGAGGGCAGTCTGTTGGCACAGGATGTGAAACGGCGCTGCCGAGGGTGGCGCCGGTATGGTCGCCGCCGAGGTTTCAAAGGAGCGGTAGCATGGGTGTGTTCTCGCGCATCAGCGACATCGTCAATTCGAATATCAATGCCATCCTGGACCGCGCGCAGGACCCCGAGAAGATCATCCGCCTGATCATTCAGGAGATGGAGGACACGCTCGTCGAGGTCCGGTCATCGGCCGTGAAGACCATCGCGGAGAAGCGCGAACTGGAGCGCCGCATCGCCACGCTCGCCTCGGAGATCGAGGAATGGCAGGGCAAGGCCGAGCTGGCGCTGACCAAGGATCGCGAGGATCTGGCCAAGGGCGCCCTGCAGGTCAAGGCGCGGCTCACGACCGATCTCGACCTGCTGGAGAAGCAGCTGGCCCAGATCGAGGAGGGGCTCGCCAAGCAGAGCGAGGACGTGGTCAAGCTGCAGCAGAAGCTGGCCGACGCCAAGGCGCGCGAGGCGAGCATGGCGATGCGCCACACGACGGCGACCGCGCGGCTCAAGATCCGCTCCTCGCTCTATGACGAGCGGGTGACCGACGCGTTCTCGCGCTTCGAGCAGGTCGAGAAGGCGCTCGACGAGCTCGAAGGCAAGGTCGAGGTGTACGATATCGGCGTCAAGAAGTCGGTCGCCGAGGAGCTGGCCGAATTGGAAGCGACGACCCACGTCGAGAACGAGTTGAGCGCGCTCAAGGCAAAACTGGCGAAGAAGACCGAAGGCTCGAACTGATCTCGGGCGGTACGGGCTTCAAAAAGCCAACTAACGATAAGGACTTCGTGCCGTGGAGTTTCATGAAGCGATGGGGATTGGGCTCATCCTGTTTCTGGTGATCGTGACCCCGATCTGGCTGTTCCTGCATTACGGATCGCGCTGGCGCCAGGCGAGGCTGCTCACGACCGAGAGCGAGAAGACCCTGGCCGAGATGGCTGACATTGCCGACAAGATGCAATCCCGCATCGAGAATCTGGAGCGGCTGCTCGACACGACCGCGCCCGACTGGAGGAAGAAGCCATGAGC
>DATGEK010000085.1:0-24119 GCA_035310205.1 Aliidongia sp. | reverse complement strand
TGGCTGGGGCGGGAGGGATCGAACCTCCGAATGGCGGAATCAAAATCCGCTGCCTTAC
The DNA here is from genome assembly GCA_035310205.1 of Aliidongia sp. Taxonomy (GTDB): domain Bacteria; phylum Pseudomonadota; class Alphaproteobacteria; order ATCC43930; family CGMCC-115725; genus Aliidongia. The sequence goes on along the minus strand of DATGEK010000085.1, from coordinate 24,061 downwards.
CGCTTGGCTACGCCCCACCGGTGCCGTTCGGGGGGCGCACCATAGCGATATTGCCCCCGGGCTTCAACAGGCGAAAATGGCGGATCAGGCCGCCTTCAAACGGGTCGCGACGGCCCACCAGCCGGGCTCTGCGGCCGTGATCGCGGCGGCGGCGGAAGTGGCGGCCGCGTCCGAGGGGAAGAGTGCAAAACAGGTGGCGCCGCTGCCGCTCATACGAGCGGTCAGGCATCCGGCCGCCGCCTCCAGCCGTTCCAGCACCCGGCCGATCACCGGCAGCAGCTCGATGGCCGGCCGGGTCAGGTCGTTGCCGTGCGCCTGGAGTGCCGCGGCCAGCGCCGCGGCATCGGCCGGGCTGTGGCTCAGCACGCCGGCGGGGCCGGCGCCCTTGGAATAGTCGCCGCGCCGGGCCTGGAACACCTTGGGCGTGGCCAAGCCGACGCCGGGATTGACCAGCACGATCGGTGCCGCCGGCACCGGCGGGGCGGGCGCGATGCGCTCGCCGATACCCTCGAGCCGCGCGGTGCGGGCCGCGAGGCAGACCGGCACGTCGGCGCCGAGCGTGAGCGCCAGGCGCGCCAGGTCTTCGGGTGCTGGGCTGACGCTCCAGAGCTCGCTGAGCGCCAGCAGCGTCGCCGCCGCGTCGCTCGAGCCGCCGCCGATGCCCGAGGCGACCGGCAGGCGCTTGGTCAGCGCCAGGCTCGCCTGCGCCGGAATGCCGGCCTCGGCCGCGAGCAGGCGGGCGGCCTTGAGCACGAGATTTTCATTGGGATCGCCGACCAGGATGCCGCCGAACGGCCCGTCGAGCGTGAGGGTAAGCGTCTCCGCCGCGGTCGCGGTCAGCGTGTCGCCGTATTCGGTGAAGGCGACCAGGCTGTCGAGCAGATGGTAGCCGTCGGCGCGGCGGCCGACCACTTCGAGCGTGAGATTGAGCTTCGCCGGCGCGGGACGGGCGGTCTTATGCATCGGATGTCTTCGTCTGGAAAAGGAAAGTGGCTCAGCTGCCGCTGCGGGAAGGGGGTGCAGCGTCGCTGGTGCGCTTCGCCGGTTTGATCCGGGGCGGCTGCCGGTCGAGCTTCGCCTCGATCGCCTTCGCCAGCTCCGGTTCGGGGTTGAGGCCGAGCGCGCGCCGCCATTGCAGCCGGGCCTCGTCGCGCCGGCCGCCCTGCCAATAGGCGTCGCCCAGATGGGCATTGATCTCCGGATCGGCCGGCTTCAGCTCGACCGCATGTTCGAGCGTGGTCTCGGCGTTCTTGTAGTCGCCCAGCCGGTAATAGGCCCAGCCCAGGCTGTCGACGATGAAGCCGTCGTCCGGCCGCTGCGACACGGCCCCCTTGATCAGCTTCAGCGCCTCCGGCAGGCGGTCGCCGCGGTCGACCATGGAATAGCCCAGGTAATTCATCACCGCCGGCTGGTTCGGCTGCAGGGCCAGCGCCTTGCGCAGGTCGCTCTCGGCCTTGGGCCAGTTGCTCATGCGCTCGTAGGCCGTGCCGCGGGCATAATAGAGCCCCCACCAGCCGGCCGTGTCCGGGTCCTTGACCCGGGTGAAGGCCTGGTCATAGGCCTTGACCGCCTGGGCATATTGCTTGTCGGCGTTGAGGCTGTTGCCCAGCTCGACCAGCGGTTCCGGCCGGTCCGGGTGCAGGGCCGCGAGCCCCTCCAGATCGGCGCGGGCGCCGGCGCCGTCGTCGGCCTGCTGCTTCAGGGCCGCGATCCGCAGCCGCGCGGTCCAGCCGAGCGTCGTTGCCGGATCGATCGTGGCATAGGCCTCGCGCGCCAGATCCGGCCGCTTCAGGCCCTCGAACGCCTGGGCCAGCACGATCTTCGCCTCGGGAAAGTCCGGCCGCAGCTCGAGTGCCAGCCGGGCGGTCAAGAGCGCCATGTTCGACGCGTCGGCGCCGTTCATCAGATTGCCGAGATCGAACAGCGCCTCGGCGAAACCGGCGGTCGCGTCGGGCACCAGCGGCGCCGGTGCCGTGGGGGCCTCGGGCGGGAAACCCAGCTCGGTCTCGCTGGCGCCCAGGTAGCGGGGATAGAGTGCCGTCGCCTCGCCGGCCTTGCCATGGCGCTCGAGGAAATTGGCGACGAGCTGCACCACGCGAACCGGCGCGCCCTCGCTGAGGGCGGCGCGATAGGCCGCCTCGGCCGCCGGCCGGTCGCCGGCCTGGTCGAGGATGAGGGCGCGATGGAGCGCGGCGATCTCGCCGAAGCCGCGCACGGCTTCGAGCTCCTTCAGCGACGGTTCGGCCCCGCCCGGCTTGTCGGCGGCGAGCCAGGCCCGGGCCAGCGCGCCCGTGATCCGGTAGACGTCCTGGCGCGGCAGGCGCTCGGCCGCGGCGCGGGCCTCGTCCCATCGCCCGGCCTTGGCGGCCTCGACGGTCGCCATCAGATTGACCAGCGGCGCCGACGGGTTGGCACGCAGCAGCGGGTCGGTCAGCTTGGCCGCGAGGTCGAGCTTGCCATCGATGATCGCGAGCACGAACAGATGGCTCGCGATATCGCCATTGGTCGGATCCTGGGCGAGTGCCGCCTGGAAGAAGGTAAGCGCATTCTCGAAATCATGCTGATCCTGCGCCACGACGCCGATCAGATAGGCGGAGTGGGACGAGGGCAGGTCGCGATGGCTGTCGATCCGCACGGGTGCCGCGTCGCCGTCGCTGTCGGCAAGGCCGGTGGCGCCCGAAGACGGCGTGATGTCGGCACAGGCGCCGAGCGCCATCAGGGCGGCCAGCGCGACCGCGAGCCGGAGTCCGCCGGCGCGCGCCGGGCGCGTCCGGTGATTGCGGAGCGCTTGCTCCCGTTCGTCGCCCGTCTCTGCCATCACGCTCCCACCGCGTCCGCGGGCCTACCGTCGGCAGACCCGCTGACGCCTCTCGACGTTACATATTGGGATAATTAGGCCCGCCGCCGCCTTCCGGCACTGTCCAATTAATGTTTTGGGTCGGGTCCTTAATGTCGCAGGTCTTACAATGCACGCAGTTCTGCGCATTGATCTGCAGCTTCGGATTGGCGCCGTCGGCATCCTTGACGATCTCGTAGACGCCGGCCGGGCAGTAATATTGCTCGGGCGCGCCATAGAGATCGTAGTTGATGCGGATGGCGACCGACGGGTCCTTGAGCCGCAGGTGGGCCGGCTGGTTTTCCTCGTGGTTGGTGTTCGAGATGAACACCGAGGACAGGCGGTCGAAGCTGACCTTGCCGTCAGGCTTCGGATAGACGATCGGCGTCACGTCGCGCTTCGGCTTCAGCGCCTCATGGTCGCCGTGGCGGTGGTGCAGCGTCCACGGCGCCTTGCCGCGGAACAGCACGGTGTCGATCGCCGAATAGAGGAAGCCGCCCCAGAAGCCCCATTGGAACGACGGACGGATATTGCGGACGGTGTAGAGCTCGCTCCAGAGCCAGGTCTTCTCCAGCGCCGGCCGGTAGTTTGCCGACTGGTCGACATCGAATTTCGCGAACACTTCCTCGGCCGCGACCATGCCGGACTTCATCGCCGTGTGGGTGCCCTTGATCTTGGGCACGTTGAGGAAGCCGGCGGTGCAGCCGATCAGGCAACCGCCCGGGAACGAGAGCTTCGGGATCGACTGGAAGCCGCCCTCATTGATCGCGCGCGCGCCATAGGCGATGCGCCGGCCGCCCTCGAAGAACGGCCGAATCGCCGGATGGGTCTTGAAGCGCTGGAATTCCTCGAACGGCGACAGGGTCGGGTTCTGGTAATCGAGCCCGACGACATAGCCGACGGCGATCTGGTTGTCCTCCAGGTGATAGAGGAACGAGCCGCCATAGGTCGCCGAATCCATCGGCCAGCCGGCAGTGTGGATGATCAGGCCTTGCTGATGCTTGGCTGGATCGACCTCCCACAGTTCCTTGATGCCGATGCCGTAGGTCTGAGGATCGACGCCGTCGCGCAGGTCGAAGCGCTCGAACAGGGTCTTGGTCAGCGAGCCGCGGCAGCCCTCGGCGAACATGGTGACCTTGCCGTGCAGTTCCATGCCGGGCTGATAGGCGTCGGTTGGCTCGCCGTCCTTGCCGATGCCCATGTCGCCGGTGGCGACGCCCTTGACCCGGCCGGTCTCGTCATAGAGCACCTCGGCGGCGGCGAAGCCCGGATAGATCTCGACGCCCAATTCCTCGGCCTGGGTGGCGAGCCAGCGACAGAAATTGCCGAGGCTGATGATGTAGTTGCCGTGGTTGTTCTGCTGCGGGGGCGTCGGCAGGCGGATCGCCTTGGTCTCGGTCAGGAACAGGAAGCGGTCTTCCTTGGCCGGCGTGTTGAGCGGTGCCCCGCGCTCCCGCCAGTCGGGGATGAGTTCGTTCAGCGTGCGCGGCTCGAGCACCGCGCCCGACAGAATGTGCGCGCCGACCTCGGAGCCTTTTTCGAGCACGCAGACCGAGAGCTCGCGCCCTGCCGCCGCGGCCAGTTGCTTCAGTCGGATCGCAGCGCTCAGGCCCGACGGGCCGGCGCCGACGATGACGACATCATATTCCATGCTCTCGCGTTCCATCGGCCCTCCTTGAACGCGGGCGTCGGCTTGTTAACGCCGTTGCGCCCGAACCGTATCCCCCATAGACCTATACAACGGCCTTTCGAGTCTTATAACGGCCGTTTTGCCGAACACCTACCCCGGAAGAGGCATGCTGCGCGAGCGTTTGCTGGAAGAGCTGCTGACCTGGAGTCTGGCGATGGGCGCCGACGAGGCGATCGGCGACGTTGCCGTCGACCGGTTCGCCGAGTCCGAGCGCCGGGCCCAGGCGCTCGCGGCCGCGCGCCAGACGGCGGCCGCGCGCCAGACGGCGGCCGCGCGCCCGGCGCCCACCAAGCCCGTGGCGGTTGCCCCGCAATCGTCCTCGCAGCCGGCCGCGGCGCCGCAAGCGCCGGCACCGATCGCACCACGGGGCGCGCCGGCGTTCGACGGTGGACTCGCGGCGACGATCGAGGCGGCGCGGGCGGCCGCGGCGGCGGCCGATACGCTCGACGCGCTGCGCGATGCGGTCCTGGCCTTCGAAGGCTGCGCGCTCAAGAAGACCGCGACCAACACGGTGTTCGCCGACGGCGTGCCCGACGGCGGGCTGATGCTGATCGGTGAAGCGCCCGGTGCCGACGAGGACCGCCTCGGCCGGCCGTTCGTCGGCGTCTCGGGCCAGTTGCTCGACCGGATGCTGGCGGCGATCGGCCGCTCGCGCCAGGCCGATGCCTATATCACCAATGTCTTGTTCTGGCGGCCGCCGGGCAATCGCAAGCCGACCGACAGCGAAATCGCGATCTGCCGGCCCTTCGTCGAGCGCCATATCGCGCTGGTGCGGCCACTACTTCTAGTATTGGTGGGCGGTACCGCCTCCGCCGCGATGCTGCCCGGAAGCCCCGGGATTACAAGACTTCGCGGCCAATGGCTGACCCTTGAGGTGAATGGGCTGCCCGAGCCGGTCCAAGCAATCGCAATGTATCATCCATCCTTTCTGTTGCGCTCACCGGAGCGCAAGCGTGAGGCCTGGGCTGATCTACTATCGATCAAGACCAGGCTAGAAGAACCACCAAAATAGCCCGAAGAAAAACGCAATTATTCGTGAAATAATCGACGCATGAAAAAAGCATATAAAATTTAATGCTTGTGTAGTCGAGAATTTTCCTCTATCCATCTCGTCATGACTGGAACACATCAGGGCGGCCGTCCCAAAAGGACTTGGCCCACGGTGATGCTTTGCGTCGTTGCGACAACTCTCGTGTTCGGAGTTGCCGTGAACCCGTCTGCCGCCTCGGCGGCAGGCGCGATGCAGACCGCCGCACTCCCCGTCAACCCGCCGATCGACCCGAATCTCGTCCAGAGCCTGCCGGCCCTGCTCGATGACATGGACTCGTCGCGCTATGCCGCCATCTTCGCGCTCCAGGACGAGGCGAACTGGAAGGCGGCCGACCAGCAGATCGCGGCGCTCACCGATAAGTCGCTGCTCGGCACAGTGCTGGCGCAGCGCTATCTGTCGGCCAAGTACCACACCAGCTTTACCGAGGCGCGCGACTGGCTCGAGCACTACGCCGATCTGCCCGAGGCGCGGGCGGTCTGGACGCTCGCCAAAAAGCGCTCCGCCGGCAAGCCGCTGCCGTCGCCGATCATGGCGAGCGCGCAGGTGGCGAGCCCGATTGCCGACGCCCCGTCGCATGCGGCGCGCGCCGTCGCTGCGCCGCAGCTGCCGGCCGAACCCCGCGGCGTTGCCATTCAGCCGCCGGCGCGCTTCGAGGCCGGCCTCGCTGCCTGGCGCACCAAGAAATATGCTGAGGCCGCCGCCGCCTTCGAGGCGGTGTCGCGGTCGACCGACGTGCCCAGCTGGTATGTCGCGGCCGGCGCCTTCTGGGCGGCGCGCGCGCATCTGATGCTGCGCGAGCCGCAGAAGGTCGATCCGCTGCTTGAGACGGCGGCGCTGCAGCCGCGCACCTTCTACGGCCTGCTCGCCCGCCGCATGCTGGGCGTGGATCCGGACATGCGCTTCGGCGCCAAGCCCTTGAGCAAGGACGAGATCGCTCAGCTGAAGGCGCTGCCGGGCGGCCGCCGCGCGCTGGCGCTGGTCCAGGTCGGCGAAACCGACCGGGCGGAGGCGGAATTGCGCGCGCTGACCACCCGCTCGACGCCGGGCCTGGCCGACGCCATCGTGGCGCTCGCCGATCTCGCCAACATGCCGGCGCTGTGCCTGGCGCTGTCGACGGGCCGCAAGGGCGCCGACGACCGCCACGACGACGCCGCCTATCCGGTGCCGCGCTGGGAACCGCGCAACGGCTTCTCGGTCGATCGCGCGCTGCTGTTCGCGCTGATGATGCAGGAGTCGCGCTTCGACGCCGAGGCGCAGAGCGGCTCGGGAGCCGCCGGCCTGATGCAATTAATGCCCCAGACCGCCCGCGACGTCGCGCGGCGTGCCGGCATCAATTTCAAGAGCGTCGACGATCTGGTCGATCCGGTGCTGAACCTCAGCCTCGGCCAGGAATATGTGAAGCAGCTGATCGACCATGCCCAGATCAACGGCAACCTGATCCTGCTGCTGGCCGCCTACAACAGCGGCACCGCGCCGCTGACGCAATGGCAGAACAAGCCCGAATACCAGCATGATCCGCTGTTGTTCATCGAAAGCCTGACGACCACGTCGCAGCGGCTCTATGTCGAGCGCGTGCTGACCAACATGTGGATCTATCGCCAGCGGCTCGGGCAGAAGGTGCCCGACCTGGATGCGCTTGCGGCGAACGAATGGCCGACCTATGTCTCGGCCGACGCTTCGTCGCAAGGGGTCCAGCATGCCGCGGCTCGATGAATCAAGACCGTTCCTTCCCGTCAATATCGCCCTCCTGACCGTCTCCGACACGCGCACGGCGGCCGACGACAAGTCCGGCAATACGCTGGCCGAGTTGATCGAGCGGGATGGCCATCATCTCGTCCGGCGCGAGATCGTGCGCGACGACCAGGCCGCGATCGTCGAGCAGCTCCGGGCCTGGATCGCCGATCCCGAGGTCGATGTGGTGATCTCGACCGGCGGCACCGGCGTTACCGGCCGGGACGTGACGCCCGAGGCGTTCCATGCGGTCTATGAAAAAGAAATCCCCGGCTTCGGCGAGATCTTCCGCTGGCTCAGCTGGCAGAAGGTCGGCACGTCCACGATCCAGTCGCGCGCCACGGCCGGCGTCGCCCATGGCACCTACCTGTTCGCGCTGCCCGGCTCGCCGTCCGCCTGCCGCGACGGCTGGGAAGACATCCTGAAGCACCAGCTCGACAACCGCTATCGGCCGTGCAATCTGGTCGAGCTGATGCCGCGCCTGGAAGAGCACCGGCGCTAAATTCAAGGACCGTCTTGTTCGATCCCCATGCTTCCGAACACCGCGCCGGCCTCGTCGATCGGCTGCGGGCCCACTGGCCGAACCTGACTGCGGCCGACCTCGTGCCGCTGCCGATGAAGGGCATCGCCCATGACCACCTGGCGCTCGAGCCGCTGGGGTTGGTCGTGCGCATCCCGCGGCTCAGCCAATGGTCGATGCCGGCCGAGGCGGCGCTGGCCTACCAGGCCGAGGGCTTCCGGCGGGCGGCGCCGAGCGGCGTCACCCCCGGTCTGCATGCGGTGCTGCCGCCGGACGAGCTGCTGCCGCGCGGCGGCCTCGTCGTCGATTTCGTCGCGGGCCGGGCGCCACGCCTACCCGCGGAACTGGCGGCGCTCGCCCGCAGCCTGGCCGCGATCCACCGGGTGCCGACGATCCCGCCGCGCCGTCGGCCGCCGCTGTCCGACCATGCGCCGAACCCGATCGCCGCCACCGTCAGCCTGCTCGACAATCATGCGCGCTTCCTCGATGCGGCCGAGATCGAGCCCGCGGTCAGGCAACAGCTCGCCCAGGAACTCGCCTGGGCTCATGATCTGGCCCGCACGGCCGAGACGGCACCGATCTCGGCGCCGATCACGCTGGTCGCGACCGACACGCATCCAGGCAATTTCCTCGTCGGTACCGACGGCGTCGCCCGCTTCGTCGATCTGGAGAAGGCGCTCTACGGCCTGCCGGCGATCGATCTCGCCCATGCCACGCTCTATACCTCGACCCAATGGGATCGCGAGGTGATGGCCGTGCTCGACGCCGACGATCTGCGGGGCTTTCACGAGGCCTATGCCGAGGCGGTTGGGCCGGCGGCTTGGGAACGCCTAGTCCCCTGGATCGCACCGGCGCGCCGGCTCACCTGGCTCAGGACCACGCTCTGGGCGATCCGCTGGCGGGCGCTCGCGGCCGAGGATCCCGATTGGTCGGCCGACCGGGTCGAGCCGTCGCTGATCGCCCATATGCGGGCCCGGGTCGCCGACTTCACGGCGCCCGAAACCATCGAGCGGATGCGCGCCGAACTGGCCGTTTAGAAGAACGGGCGCATCACCCGAGTCGGGCCGTCTTTGTTTATTCTTTGATCCCTGTTTGTTGCTGCTTTGGGCCTGCTCGCGTCAGTGCGTGGGGTTGCCAGCGTCGGCGATCTCATGGGCGAGTTCGCGTAGCGCCGGCTCGGCCTGCTGGCGACAGCCACGCAGCAGATTCTCGGCGATCCAGGCGGCCGGCGAGGGGGTATTGTCCAGGCGGCGGAAGATCATCGTGGTGACCGGCGCGCTGGCGCCGTTGAGTGCCTCGAACCGGTCGCCGTCCTCGATCATGAGATCCGCCGGCCATTCGATCTTGGCGGCGCCGCTTGGCCAGGTGACCTCGCGGGTGCTCTGCGCCCGGCGCAGCCGCACCGGTCCTTTGAGCGTCCGCGGCCGGCTGAGCCAGACCGTGTCGGTTGGGCCGACGCAATAGATCGCCGACTGCTCCGGATCGACGGCGACCGACTGGCCTTCCATCGCTTGCCGGGCCGACGGTGCGGCGCTGCGACCGGCGCCGATGACCGAGGCGTCGATGCCCTGGCCCCTGAGCGCCTCGATCAACCCGGTGGCGCCGGTTGCGGCGCTGGCCGGCGTGGCGGCGGCAAGCTTGCCCTCGAACGGCCCGCGGATCCGCACCATCTGGCCCGAGCGCAGCAGCAGCGAGGCGCTGCCCCCGGCCGGCAGGGACAGGACCTGGGTGTCGTTGACGATCAGGCCGGGCACCTGCTCGGGCACGGTCGAGGAGATCACGACCGCATCCTCCGCATGGGCCAAGCCCATGGCGAGGGCGAACACCGCTACAACCAGCAGCACCCAGAACAGTCTTGCGATAATTGTCCGATCCACGGCGACCTCCCAACAGCAACGACCGCCCGTCATGACGATCCCTCTGCAGACCGATGCGATACCGAAGGTGCCGCCGCGCGGACCTGTCGTCCCGCGGCGCCTCTGGCTATCCGATCGAGCCAGCCTAGGATGCCTCGGTATGAGGCGCTGTGCAGCGGCTCACACCGAGGCCGATTTTGCCCCGTCGCGATCCCGTCCGTGCGTGCCGATGGGCATGGTCAGCTACTCCACGTGGATCGTGATCTTCTTCGACATGAGCGGCGGGTTGTGCGGTATGTGATTGGCGTCGCCCATCAAAAGCTGCAGCGTATGGGTACCGGGCGGCAGGTCGATCGTCGTCTCGGTCTGGCCGGCGCCGAAATGCAGATGGTTCTTGTCGTTCGGAATCTCCTGGTCCAGCGGCGGCAGGGGCGCGTCGATCAGCAGGTGGTGATGGCCGGTGTTGGGCTTGTCGACGCCGGCGGGTGCTACGCCGAAATTGCGGGTGCCGAACCAGACCTTGACGTGCCGGGTATGCAAGGTTTCGCCGTCGTTCGGCCAGCCGATATAGACATAAGCGTCCGGCGGGGCGGGGGTCCGCCCCTCGGCCGTCGTGCCGGCGGCCGCCACGGCCTTGTGATCGTGCTGTTCGGTCTGGGCCAGGCTTGCGGCCGGCAAGGCGATGATTGCGAGTGCCAGCCCGAAGGCGAGCGGATGAATTCCACGCATCGGTGTCTCCTCGGGTCGGCAAGTCATTGCGGGACGGTGATCGTGATCTTCTTGGACATGATCGGCGGATCGAACGACAGATGGTTGGCGTCGGCGAACAGCAATTGCAGCGTGTGTTTGCCGGGGGGCAGCTCGATCCGCGCCTCGGTTTGGCCGGCACCGAAATGCAGGTGGTTCTTGTCGTTCGGGATTTCCTGGTCCAGCGGCGGCAGGTCCGTGTCGATCAGCAGGTGATGGTGGCCGGTGTTGGCCTTGTCGATGCCGGCTGGCGCGATGCCGGCCCCGCTCAACCCCATGCGGATCCAGAACTTGCCGTCCTTGATCACGCCGCCGTCGCGCGGCCACACGATATAGACGCTCGCTCCCTGGGGTGCTGGCTTGCGATCGCCCGCCGTAGCACTCCCCAGGCCCATGATCATCGCGGCAACCAGGATGGCAGAAATCTTATTCATTGGCGTTTCCTTCCTCCAACGTGCCGCGGCGGAGAAGGGCGCGGCGGCCTAATGCGGGGCGTTCATTCGACCTCGGCGGCGATCCGGAAACCGTTCGTGATGTACCGTACGGACGAGTCGTACTGGCCGCGGGCGGTAGGCGTGATGCTGTTATGGTCCGAGCGGAACGAGCCGCCGCGCAGGACGCGCGACCGGCAATTCTTCTGATCATGGGCGCTGCCGTCCGACGGGGCGCTCTGATAGTTCGGGTACCAGCAGTCGGCGACCCATTCGGCGACGCCGCCGCTAAGGTCGAACAGGCCGAACGGGTTCGGCTTGTAGGACCCGACCGGCAGGGGCGTCATCTTGTCCTGGGTGCCGCCGCAATCCTGGCAATTAGCGAGGCCGACCCCGGCTTCGGCGCCCCACCAGTAGCGCGTCGTCGTGTTCGCCTTGGCGGCATATTCCCATTCGGCTTCCGTCGGCAGCCGATAATGGTGCCCGGTCTTGTGCGATAGCCAGGCGACATATTCCTGGGCGTCGTCCCAGCTGAGATTATGCACGGGCGTCCGGGTCGTCGCCTCGACCATACGCGGCGTCGACGAGCAGCCGCCCTCGTCGACGCAGACCTGCCACTCCGCGACCGTCACCGGATAGAGGCCGAGCGCGAAGGCGCGAATCTTGACCTGATGCACCGGCACTGCCGTGGAGTCGCCGGTGGGCTGGCCCATAGAGAAGCTGCCGGCCGGGATCTTCACCATGCCGGGGCAGTTCGGGCAGTCCTGGAACGTCCCGGGGCCGCGGTCCAGCTTCGGCGGCGGGGTCGGCGCGGCCGCAATTTGGCCGTCCGAGGGCAGCTTGCGGGCGTCGCCCGGCCGGGATGCCGGTGGCGTACTCTCGGCCACCTGTGTCGGTCGCTGCGGCGCCGTAGTGGGTACAGGCGCGGGTGCCGACGCCACCACCGGTGCCGGTGCTGCGGCGGCCGGCGGCGGTGCCGTGGCGGTATCGCTCGTCGGCGCTGTGGCGGCGGTCTTCGTTGGTGCCGGTACCGGTGCCGGACTGGCCACAGGCTTTGGCGGCGTTGTCGGGGCGGACGCCGGGATCACCGCTGCCACTTGCGCCACCTGGCCGGTGCGCTGCCGGGCCTCGTCCGCGAAACGCGAATCCGGGAACAGCTTCACGAACGCCTCGAGGCTGTCCCGGTCGCCCTGGTCGCGAACGCGGTGCCAGACGGCGGCCTCTGAGGTCGGGCCGATACCGTCGTCCAGGCCGGCAATCTGGATCTGCAGGTGGCCTTCCGTCGTGCCGCCGTGCCCGTCATCGGCGACATAGCGCAGCATGCCAGCGTCGCCGACCGAACCCGCCTCGGGCCAATAGGTCAAGCTGGCGAGGTCGGTGGCCGACATTCGGTCGCCGTTCTTGACCAGTATGGCGTTCCGGCGCACCACGCCATGCGTCGGCAGGCCGGTGATCGTCACGGTCAGGTTGCTGCCGTCCGGCGACACAGGCGGACGGATGCCGAGGGCCGGGGGATAGATGCCGGCGACCCGATCGGGTTCGACTACGGGCGGCCGGCGGGTCGGCACCACCCGGATGGGCAGGCTGCCGACGACGGTGCCGCCGCGCCCGTCATCGACCAGGAAATCGAAAGTGCCGGCCGGGCCGCTGGTCGCCTTGGGATCGGGCTTGTAGGTCGCCCCGCCGAATTTCTCGAGCGTCACGACGTCATTCAACGCGACCACCTTGCTGTCGATGCGGATTTCGCCCGCGCGCGGCAGGGCGACGATGCGGATCGTCAGGGGATCGTCGTCGGGATCGGTAGGTCGTGGAACATTGAGCAGAGTCGGGCCGGCGAGGTCGGGCACGGCCAGTTCCGCGATTGGACCGATCACCGGCGGGCGGTTCGGCGGGCGCGGGAAGAAATAGAACGGATCGGCGCCCAGCGAACTGAAGACATAGGGCTCCTGGCGGTAGTTCGTCGCCTTCAGCACCGTGTCGCGCACGCTGCGGAAGAACAGGCTGAGTTCGAGTCCCGGAATCTGCAGGTGCGCGAGCAGAGCCTGGGTGAACGGGCTGTTGTCGCCGCTGCCGTCGTCGGTAATCTCGTCGGCGCGGGTCGCCATGACGACGATGGTATTGCGCGGCACCTTGTCGACCCGGGCCAGGCCCTTCGGCTTGTCGACCGAGCGCCCGGCGATGGTCATGGAACGGCTCATCCGGTCGACGAACGGGTTGTTGCGGCAGGCGTCGAGCAGCAGGATGCCGATCTTCTTGGCCTGCGACACCTCGCCCAGCGGCAGATCGAGCGACAGGGCCTCATAGACGAGATCATGCTCGCGCTCGAGCTTGGCATCGGTCGGCACCAGATAATTCTCGTGATCGACCTGCATGCCGTGCCCGGCGAAGAAAATGAGCGCCACGTCGGCCGATTGCGCCTTGAGACCGAATTCGCGCAACGCCCGGCCGAGCGTGCGGTAATCGGGATCGTAGGATTCATCCACCTCGAAGTTGAGGCGGCGCAGGGCCTCGGCCATCCGGCGCGCATCATTGCCGGGATTGGCGAGCGCCGGGGCGAACTGGTACTTGCCGACGCCGATCACCAGCGCTACGCGCGTGTCGTTGGTGACGATTCCGGCGGCGTCCGAGACCAGGGGGTAAACCAGGAGAAGACAGGCAACCACCCAAAGGAACACCCTCCACCGCCGCGGTGCCGATGCGTGCCCTTGCTGTGATTGCATGCCCATCACATCACCTCGATGAACATCTTTCCGACACTGATCCGCTCGCCGCCGACGTGACGGAAATCTTCAATGAGATCGTCGAGCCCACGGACCGGCAACGGTGCCAGGTCCTGGGTCTTAAGTTGCTGCGGCAGCCGGAGTCCGAATTCGATCGGTGCTGCGACACAGGCGATCGCCTCGCGGGCCCGCCGCGTGTCGAAGCGGATGCTGAAGGTCCGCGCCGGTCCCGGCGGGATCTGCACCGCCGCGCCGCCGCGCACGAAGGCGTTCGGCTGGAACCGGTTCGGGAAGATGCGCGCCACGGAGCCGTCAGCATCCTGATAATAGCAGTAAAGGAAGCCGTCGCGATTGGTTTGAGCTTGGACCACGAGCAAATCATTGACCTGGAAGGTCGGATGCTCGCCGCGATCCGAAGTGACGGCGACCTCGACCGACGCCGGCTGTGCCGGCGGGGCCGCATCGGCCACCGGTGCGGGTGCCGGCATCGGGGCGGCCGGCAGCGCCGGCGGGGCGGCACTGGCGACCTCGGCCGGGCGGGTGCTGGCCGCCAGCAGACGATAATACAGATCGAAATCGACCCGGCCGTTCGGCACGAGATCATGCTCGGCCTGGTACCGGGCGGCGGCGTCGTGCAGGGCGGGGTCGAACTGGTCATCGACCGGCCCATTATAATAAGCCGCGCGCGCGAGGCCGGTCTTGACGAAGCGGACGCGCTCGGGCTCGCTCATCGCGTCGAACCATTCGCGCGCCTCGGCCCGGTAGGTCGGATTCGTCTGGTCGATCTGCAGGCACTGCCAATAGGGCACGCGCGTGAGCTTGCCCAGGACCTCGATCGTCGAGAGCTCGATCAGGTCACGTGCTGCCTGGTGGAAGCCTTCGGATTTGTCGAGCGAGACCGAGAGCGTCAGTCCGGCCTTGCCGATGGTGCCGCCGACGTCGCCGCCGTGGCCGCTACGCGTGATCGCGATCGAGTTGCTGGCCGACATGCCGGGCAGGATCTGGCGGGTGACGAGCTTGCCGATGTTGAGGTCGACGGACATGACCGACACGACCTGATCGCTCGACACAGCGAGGTCGAACGACGGCGCTGATACGGCAGCCCCGGCATGGGAATCGAGCACGTTGCTGTCGAGCTGGGTGATCGCGCCGCGGATATAATAGCTGGGCGCCACGAATTCCGGACGCAGTCCGACGAGCTGCGAGAGGAACTGGACGTCGATCTGGGTCGGGTCGTAGTCGACAAACCGAAAGGCGCCGCTCTTCGCCGACATTTCTGCAATTGCGGTGATCAGCATTTCCTTGGTGCCGGCGGTGATCATGCCGGTTGCGTCCGGTACGCCGGCGCTGGTCACGAACACGTCCCGCTTGCCCATGGCCAGGAACATATTGTCCATGCAGCGCAGGGATTCGTTGAAGCTGGTGATGGTCCGGACCGGCGCCGTCCGGGGTTCAACCGCAACATGGGCCGTTTCGGGGCGCGGATGGCAGGCCGTCAGGGCCAGGACCGAGACCGCCAGCAGCGGTAGGCGCAAGCGCCATGGCACGGCGGCGGACCGTCGCTGCACTCGGCGAAAGCTGCTTTTCCACATGGCAGTAACGCTCCCGCTCGTGCGGTTCGTTGATTCGAAAATACCGCGCGTCCCATAACTAAACAACGGTGTATGGAGAATTATCTGTGAAATGGTTCACTGACAGTGCTAATTTGGACGAATTATATCCGCTCAACTATTGGTCGAGTAATGGCTATTCCGAATAGTCAAGACTTCGGCGACGCCGATAGGTTGATCGCAATTTGGCATATACTTACTATTATGCGATTCGATCCGGCCACGCCCTAGAGCGGTGGCCGGCAACAGGGAGATAGCCGTCATGGCGCATATCGCCTTCGACAAGGAGCTTGTCCTCGCGAGCAATTCCCTGCTGCAGAACCTTAGTCGTGACGAATTGCGCCAGCTCGCGGCGACGGCCTCGCTCGCCGATTATGGGCCGCGCTCGGTGATCTTCCAGAAGGGCGACGCCGGCACCAGCATGATGGCGGTGATCCGCGGCCGGGTGAAGATCTGCACCCACTCGCTCGAAGGCAAGGAGCTGGTGCTCAATATCATCAACCGCGGCGGCGTGTTCGGCGAGATCGCATTGCTCGATGGCGAGCCGCGCACGGCCGATGCGGTGACACTCGAGGAAACCAATCTGCTGGTCGTCGAACGGTCGCGGTTCCTGCCGTTCCTGGCCGAGCATCCGGACGTGGCGCTTCGGCTGATTTCGATGCTGTGCAAGCGGCTGCGCCAGACCAGCGAACATCTCGAGGATACGATGTTCCTCGAGGCACCGTCGCGGCTCGCGCGCTGCCTGCTGCGGCTCGCGGGCGCATTCGGCAAGCCGGAAGGTGCGGGCATGCGGCTCGATATCAAGCTGTCGCAGCAGCAGCTCGGCAGCCTGATCGGCGTGTCGCGGGAGAGCATCAACAAGCACCTGGGCGAATGGCAGCGCGACGGGCTGATCGGCGTCGACGGCGGCTTCATCACGTTGCGCGACCCGGGCGCGCTCGAGGCCATCGGCGGCGCCGAGCCGTCCACCGCCGCGACCGAGCTCGTCGCCCGCGTTCAGTCGGCCACGCCCAGGATGCGGTAGACGCCGACCGGGTGCCGTTTGCCGCGCAGGCTGACGTCGCCCACCGCCGCCGCCCGGAACCGGCCGGCCAGTCGCGCCCAGGTCGGCTCGCCGACCAGGATCACGCAGTCCTGCGGCCCCTCGACATGGTCCTTGCCGCGCGCTTCGAGCCGTGCGGCCGTGTTCGCGGTATCACCCAGCAGGCAATATTCCATATGGGCGCCGCTGCCCAGGCTGCCGGCGACCAGCGGGCCGGTGAAGATGCCGATCCGGATGCCGGCCGTCGGCAGCCCCTCGGCCTGCCAGGCCTCGTTCAGCTGCCGCATCGCCTCGACCATGGCGAGCGCGCTGCGCACGGAGTTCTGCGCATCCGCATCGATCTCGACCTCCGTCTTCCGTGCGACGGGGGCGCCGAAGGCGGCGAGAATGCCGTCACCGATGAAGCGCAGCACGACACCGTCATGGCCGGCGACGATGCGCACCATGGTGTCGATATAGCGGTCGAGCCAGGCGATGAGCGGCGCCGGCGCCAGGCTCTCGCAGATCGGCGTGAAGCCGGCGATGTCGGAAAACAGCACGGTGGCCGTGAGTTCGAGCGGCCGGGGGTGGCCGCCGTCGAGGAAACTGTCGCGCTGCTTCCAGAACTCCTGGACGAGTGATTCCCCGACGAAGCGCGAGAAGAGCTGCATCAGCACCTTGCGGTCGCGCCGTTCCTGCCAGCCGCGCCAGGTGCGCGCGCCGCCGGCGCCGAGGCTGAGCGCCAGCGTTGGTGCCAGCGGGGCTATGAGCGGCGCGCCCGCGCTGAAGGCGGCGAGCGCGCCGCCCCAGATCGCCGCGATCAGCACCACCATGGCCGTGATCAGCAGGGCGCCGTTATTGGCCAGGGCCAGCGCCATGCCGATCGCGGCGGCGGCGGCGACGGCGCCGCGCGCGATCCACGGGCTGGGCGCGGCGGGCGTGGTCGGTTCCAGCATCTGCGACAGGGCGTGGGCATGGATCTCGACGCCGAAGGTCGCATGGGAGAAGACCGAGAGCGGCGTGTGATGTTCGTCCTGGCCCGGGATGAGCAGGCCGACGAGCGCGATCCTGCCCTTGAGCCAGGCCGCCGGTAATGACGGCACGAGCTGGGCCGGATAGACCGGAAATGGCGTCGCACCATCGGCTGCCGGCCGCCAGGCGATGGCGAACGGCCGGTCGGGGGGCCGGGCGCCGGCCGCCTCGGCGATCGCGGCGGGAAAGCTCGGCGCCCCGGCGCCGTCGCGCGGGATGTGCAGGCGGATCGTATCGTCGAAGGTATCGCGCGCGAGATTCGTATAGCCATGGCGGTGGCTGGCGACGAAATCCTCGAGATAGCGGCGCTGTGCCGCCGGCAAGGACGTGTCGTTGGTGATCGAGCCGACGACCACCGGCGTCGATACCTCGCGCAGCACGGTATCGAGCAGCCGGTCCTTGTCCGGCTCGGTCGGCTGATCGAACACGATATCGAGGCCGATGACGCTCACGCCCTGGGCCGCCAGCGCCTCGATCAGATGGGCGAGAAAGCCCCGGTCGAGCGGCGAGCGATAGGGCAGGGCCGCGAGCGTGTCCTCGGTCAGGCCGATGATGACGATCCGGTCGCCCGGCGGGCGCGGCGGCGTGAAGAAGCGGATGGCCAGGCTTTCGAACAGTCGATCCGCCGCGGCGAGCGGCGAGGGCGGCTCGGCGAGGCCGAGAGCGGCGCCAACCGCGCACAGGAACAGCAGCGCCGCTCCCGCGATGATCGCGGCCATCCTGGACGCCGCATTCCTGGATACCGCGTCCTCCATGACGGCCCCCCGGAAAATCGGCCATGCGGGAGTCGAAAACGCAGCCGTTTGTGGACTGCCTCACAGTCGGCGGGACGATGCCGATCTAGCATCCCCCTCGACAGTAACACAGGAGGATACCATGCGCTTGATGACCAGTGTGGCCCTTGCCGCCCTCGCGATCGCAGCCGGGCTGTCCGCCCAGGCACATGCTCAGGTCCAGGGCCCGGCCGAAGTCCGCATCTTCGAGGACACGCCGTCGCTCGATCAGCTGCGCGCGATCCTCATTCCGGAATCCCTGCCCGGCGCCTCGCGCAAGATCGTGCTGCCGGGGCGCGATGCCGCACAGCCGCCGAGCCCGGTTCAGCCGGCTGCCGCGATAGTGCAGCCTCCCGCCCAACCCTCGGCGCCGATGCCGGTTGCGATGCCCGTCGCCATGCCGACGGCCATGCCCAGCGCGATGCCGGCCGCCGCGCCGATGCCGCAGGCCGCACCCGCGTCCATGCCGGCCGCGCGGCACGAGCGGGCGCCGAATGCCCCCACCCGGCAAGCCAGCCAGGAACAGCAGGAGCCGGGCGCGGTCGGCTTCCACATCAATTTCGCCTTCAACTCGTCGGCGATCCCTCGCGCCAATCAGCCCCAACTCGATCGCATCGTCGAGCTGATGCGCCAGGTCCCAACCCTGGGATTGTCGATCGAGGGCCATACCGATGCCGTCGGCAGTGCCGACTATAATCTCCAACTGTCGCGCCAGCGGGCGCTGGCGGTCGCCCGCTACCTGGTGGCCCAGGGCGTCGATCCCGAGCGGCTGGAAGCGGTCGGCAAGGGCAAGACCGAGCCGCTCACGGTCGATCCCTCCGCGCCGGAGAACCGCCGCGTGCAGTTCCTGCGCCGGGAGCTTGGGCGCCCGACCTGATCGGTTCTCGACCGAACGAAGCCTGGGGCGGCGGTCCGCAATAGGACCGCCGCCCCGATGCCATTCATGGGAGGATTGACGGCACCGGCGCGACGCGCCCATTTTCATGACGGCGGGCGGCGTCGCGCGATCCGCCGACAGGCGCGTCATGTCGAGGGGGTTGCGGTGGTCGCACCGGGCTATCGACTGCTTGCTGTGCCGGCCGTCGTCTCGGCGGCGACCTTCCTGGCATATCATCTGACCAACCGGCCGGAACTCATGGCCGACGCCGGCATGAGCGTCGGGTCGCTGACCGTGATCCGCTACGTCTCCGGCGTCGCCGTCTGGTTCGCCCTTGCCTGGCTCGGCGCGCGCGTCGTCGACCTGCTGCTTCGGCGCATGGCCGAGGCCGCGAGCCGGCCGACGCCGCCGCCGCGGCTGCTGAGCGATCTGGTGCGCGGCCTGCTGTTCTCGCTGGCAGCGGTCGCCATCTTCATCTTCGTGTTCGACCAGCCGGCGACCGGCCTCATCGCCACCTCGAGCGTGATGATCGCCGTGATCGGCTTCGCGCTGCGCTACATCATCAGCGACGTCTTCTCCGGCATCGCGCTCAATTTCGACCATCCCTACCGGATCGGCGATTGGGTCGAGACCGGCCCGGGCGTCGTCGGACGGGTGACGGAGATCACCTGGCGCGCGACGCGGCTGACGACGCGGGACGGCATCGCCGTCATTGCGCCCAACGGCCTGATCGCGACCGGACGGCTGATCAACTACAGCGAGCCGGCGCCGAGCTTCCGCACGAGCATCAAGCTGTCGCTCGACGCCGCGGTGCCGGTTGAGCGGGCGAAGCGCCTGTTGCTGGCCGGGGCCACGGCGGCGACGCGGGCCTATCCGAACCTGCGGCCGGACGTGCTCGCCCAGGACTGCGGCGACGGCGGAGTCATCTATGTCGTCCGCTTCTGGGTGCCGGATTACGGCGAGGAAAACACGTGCCGCGACATCGTCATGTCCAGCGTGCTGAGAGCGCTCCGCCGCGGCGGGGTCGCGGTCGCGGTGCCGAAGCGGGCGGTCGTCTGGTCTCGGGCCGGCGAGCAAGCGGCCTCGGAGCCGGCTCCGCTCGAGACCCTGATCGCCGAGACCGAGCTTTTCCAGGCGTTCGAGCCGGAGGAGCGTGCGATTCTGGCCGGGCGTCTGCGCGAGCATCGGGTCGAACGGGGCACCGTCGTGGTCCGCCAGGGGGAGCCTGGCGGCTCCATGTTCCTGGTCGCCGAAGGCGCGCTCGACGTGCGCCTGTCCGTGCCCGCCGGCGATGAGGCGACGGTCGACCGGATGGTGCCGGGCGATCTGTTCGGCGAGATCTCGCTGCTGACGGGCGCGCCGCGCACCGCCTCGATCGTGGCGGCGACCGACGCGGTTCTCTACGAGATGTGCAAGAGCGACATCGACCCGCTGCTCCGGCGGCGTCCGGAACTCGGCGCGCCGCTCGCGGCCCTGATGGCCGAACGGCAACGCCTCAATATCAGCCGCGTGCAGGCGCTGGAGCAGGCCATGAACGGCGCGGCGATGCCGAGCTCCGAGGATCTGCTGCGCCGCCTGCGGGTGTTCTTCGGCCTGTCGGCGCGCAACTAGTACCTGAACCCGCTGTCGATCAATGGCCCTGCTGTTGGGTGATCGGCGTCAGGGGCAGGCGGGGCCCGGCGATGGTCAGGACCTGCTGCTGGGCGGTGGCATTGGTGCCGGCAATCACGGTGTTGCCGCCGCCGTTCGTGACGTTGCCACGGCCGCGGTGGCCGCCGGAGCCCGTGCCGCTACCGACGCCCGGGGCGGCGGTCGATCCGGCGGCGCTGCCGAAATTGACGGCCTGGCTCTGGCCGACGTT
Source organism: Aliidongia sp. (assembly GCA_035310205.1). Classification (GTDB taxonomy): domain Bacteria; phylum Pseudomonadota; class Alphaproteobacteria; order ATCC43930; family CGMCC-115725; genus Aliidongia. The sequence goes on along the minus strand of DATGEK010000085.1, from coordinate 3,305 downwards.
GCCCGCGGTCGGCTGCGCCGACACCTGCTGCTGCACGATGTTGCCGGTGCCGAAATCGACGCTCTGCGGCCCGCCCTGGCTGTTGAAGAAGAAGGGCGTGTTGTTGATGATGACCGGTACCGCGCCCGGCGGCGGTGGGGCGACGCTCGCCGCGAGCGGCTGACCGCGCAGGAACCCTTCGAGGAAGCCGCCGTCGCCGCGGTTCTGCGCGACCAGCTGCTGGTTCGCGGCCTGCCGGCTTGCAGCCGAGCCGACGTTGGGCGGCCCATTGGGCGAAACGCCGTTGCCGCTATGGGTGAAGGGGAAGCCGGGCGGCGTGATGACAGGGACATTCGCCGATTCCAGCACCTCCGCGGGGATGAACACGCCGCCGGCCTCTTGCGCCAGGGCGGGCAGGTTAAGGAAGGCCAGCAAGGCGATGGCCGGAAGCCGGGTCGAACGCCACATGACGGGTCTCCTGAAGCGGGTTGCGAGCGGGGTGCTTGGACGGCAGGCGCGGGTCAGTGGAGGCTGACGGGCGAGAGCTCGTGCTGGCGGACCGCCGCCATCGCGGCGTCCCGGTCGGCGTAGCGGCAGAGATAGGTGCCATCGGCCGCATGGACCGCATAGGTCGCGACACCCTTGACCCGGACCGGCTTGACATAAGCGACATGTTCCATGCCGAGCGCCGCGAAATTCCGCACCGCGACCCACTCGAGCTTGCTGAGACCGTACATGGCTTCCTCCGTTGCTCGGACACCGGGATCGGTGTTCGTGATAAGAGCTTAGGAGAGCGGTCGCGCGGCCGCTGTGAGGCGCACCACAAAAGCCGTGAGTTTCTGGCAGAGGCGGGAAGGATCGCGGATCGGCGCTAGCGACGATGGCTCGGGCTGGGGACGGCGGGACTGTGCGGCGGATCGATCATGCCGTCATCGTCGTCGGAATCGGAATCGTCTGTGGACATATCATCCTGCGGCTTGGTCGCCGGCGGATCGTCGTTGCAGCCGGCTTTGCCGCGCCCGGACCGGCAGGATGGGCCGTTCTGCGCGCATACCGTCTTGCCGTTGACCGTCTGGCAGCTCGTGGCGCCTGGTCCGGCGCAGACCGTATTGCCGTCGACCGTCCGGCACACGAGCGACTGGGCATGGCCGCGTGTCGCGCAAACGACGGCGATGGCGGCTAGGGCGGCCGCCAGGATCAAGGGAAGCAGAAGTCTGGCCATCGGATCCTCCCGCGCGGGGCGGAGCCCCGAGCCATCCGGTGAAGGGATTAATGAACGCCGACCTGCTGGATGACGGTGCTGTTCTTACCGACGGCCTGGCCGATGGCGCGGCCGAAGCGAACGTTGGCGAGCGAGCCATGGGCGGCGGTGACGTCGACACTCTGGGCCGCAGTGCTGTTCTTGCCGAGGGCGAGGGCCACGCCGGCGCCGATGCCGATGCCGACCAGCGGGTGGCAGCCGGCGGGCGTCGAGGCGCTGGCGGAACGCTGCTGCACGACCTGGCTGCCGGCGCCGAACGCGGTCGTGGTCTGGGTGGCGATCTGGGTGTTGGCCAAGGGGCACCCGGGACCGCCGGCGGGGAAGGCGGAAAGAGGGTCGCGGTCGAGGTAGTGGCCGACCGATCCGCCTGAGTCGTGGGGTTGGACGCCGCCGGTCTGCTGTGCCATGGCCGGCGTGGCCAGCAGGGCAAGAGCGGCGAGAGCGGAGAACAAGCGCGACATGATCTGCTTCCTTGATCAGGAATGCCCTGGGGGCGAAGCGAAGTCGCGCCCGCCCGTCGCATCTGGGCGGGCGCGATCCTCGGGTCTAGGCTCAGTCGCCGGTGACGGTCTGCTGCAGGACCTGCGAGCCCTTGCCGCTGGCGATCGCCTTGTTGTTGCCGCCGTTGACGATGTTGGTGCTGTGGTTGATCGCCGTGCCGCCGAGCGTCAGGCTGTCCTGCTGCACCGCCGAGTCACGCCCGGTCGCCAGCGCCAGGTTGTTGCCGCCATTGGTGCGCGACAGGCTGTGGTTCTGGGCGAAGCCGCCGACCGTGGTCGAGCTCTGGTCGACGAAGCTGTTCCGGCCGCGGGCAACCGCGAGATTGTGGCCGCCCGAGGTGTCGGCCGTGCTGCGGTTGATCGCGACGCCGCCGACGACGCTGTTGTCCTGGAACACCGTGCTGTCCCGGCCGCGGGCGATCGCCCGGTTGGCGCTGCCGTCGGTGAAGGCGCGGCTGTGGTTGATCGCCTCGCCGCCGAGCGTCGCATTGCTTTGGGCGACGAGGGCATCACGGCCGGGGGCCGCGGCGAACTGGTTGCCGCCGCGGGCCACCACCGTGCTGTGGTTGACCGCATCGGCATGGGCCGCAGTGAGGGCGCCGGTGGCCGCAACCAGGGCGATGGCGGCAAAACCCGAGAAGAGCGAACGCTTGAGTGACATTTGAGTGTTCCTTTGCTGAGGGTCTCACCGGCGAACCATTTCCCGGTGCATCTCGTTGACAGTGAGACCCTACCGCCAGCCCCCAACCGCCGCTGTGAGCCAGCCAACACTCAGCCCAACATTCCCGATGAGGGTGGAAAAATGAGCCACGGCGCGGAGATCGATCCGGCGATTTTCACGGCAAGCCCTTGATTATGCTCGCCGCCAGGCCTTCCGACGCTTCATATTGGCCGTCATCCCCGCGCAGGCGGGAATCCAGGACGACATATCGATGCTGCCGCCTGCAGCATTCGACCAGCCATCGCCAGCCCTGGATCCCCGCCTGCGCGGGGATGACGGAAAGTGGAATCAAACGGCGGCCGGTCGGGGCTGTGAACTCGCGAGGCTGATGCGGCGATTTGCTTCGGCGTGCAGTTCATATGCGGACATGTCAGCGCGCTGCGGTGCGATCGAAAGCACCACCGCCGGTCCAACAAGTGCCGTGAACCGCCCGGCGCATGAACGGCCGTATAAACGACAACGGCGGCCAGGGCGGCCGCCGGTGTCGGGGAGGGAAAGCTTGGGTCCGCTATGACGTAAAAAAAGCGACCGACCGGCATGGGGGGGCGGGGCCGGTCGGTCGATGACCCAGGGCGTGGCCCTGGGCGGGGGAAGGTTGTTAATGAACGCCGACCTGCTGGATGACGGTGCTGTTCTTGCCGACGGCCTGGCCGATGGCGCGGCCGAAGCGGACGTTGGCGAGCGAGCCGTGGGCGGCGGTGACGTCGACGCTCTGGGCCGCGGTGCTGTTCTTGCCGAGGGCGAGGGCCACGCCGGCGCCGATGCCGATGCCGACCAGCGGGTGGCAGCCGGCGGGCGTCGAGGCGCTGGCGGAACGCTGCTGCACGACCTGGCTGCCGGCGCC
>DATGEK010000084.1:0-20307 GCA_035310205.1 Aliidongia sp. | reverse complement strand
TGTTCTACCGTCTGTCGGTCGTGCCGATCAAAGTGCCGTCGCTGCGCGAGCGGCGCGATGACATCCCGCAGCTGACGCGCTATTTCATGGCGCGCTCGTCGCAGAGCGCCGGCGTCGGTGCGCGCGAACTGGGCGAGGACGCGATGGCGGCGCTGCAGGCCTATGAATGGCCCGGCAACGTGCGCCAGCTGAAGAACGTGGTCGACTGGCTGCTGATCATGGCCCCGGGCGACGCCAAGGACCCGATCCGCGCCGACATGCTGCCGGCCGAGATCGGCTCGATCGTGCCGACCGTGCTGAAGTGGGAGAAGGGCGGCGAGATCATGAGCCTGCCGCTCCGCGACGCGCGCGAAGTGTTCGAGCGCGAATACCTGTTGGCCCAGGTGACGCGCTTCGGCGGCAATATCTCGCGCACGGCCGCCTTCATCGGCATGGAGCGCTCGGCGCTCCATCGCAAGCTGAAGTCGCTGGGCGTGCTGAACGGCGACCGGGCGATGAAGGTCACGCCCTGATCGCTGTGGCCGGGCTTGCCCCACGGCTGTCAGGCTTAGTTTCTCCGTCATCCCCGCGCAGGCGGGGATGCAGAGCCTCAGGTTCGGGCGCCAGGCAAAGCAGCGAGGATTTCTGCGCACCACCGAAGTCTTCGTGGCAATCCTGGACCCCCGCCTGCGCGCTAGGGGATATGCATTTCTCCACTTCGTCTTTTAATTTCAATCGGTTGATTCAAAAATTCCATCATGCCCGGGCTTGACCCGGGCATTCACGTGCCGCCACTTGAGCCCTGTTAGGACGTGAAATCGTCTTGCCCAACCACGTGGGCGCAAGCGCTTGCTTGCGCCTGGATGGCCGGGTCAAGCCCGGCCATGACGATGAAAAAAGCTAACAACCTGAAATAAAACAGAAAGATATGTATATAACCTAGCGCCTGCGCGGGAATGACAAAAAGAAGAGACATGCGCGTGGGTGCCCGGGACACGCCCGGGCGCGACGGAAACCTTGTGTCATGCGCCGATTTGAAATGCCCGGCGTTTCAGATGGTTGCGGTTGCAGAGGGCGCGCTTCACGGCGGCGGATCCGGCCCGCATAATGGCAGCCACGGTCTCGCTTCGGGGGGTTCCCAATGTCACGCTTCGCCTATGTGAACGGCCGCTTTGTCCGCCATGGGATCGCGAGCGTCCATATCGAGGATCGCGGCTACCAGTTCGCCGACGGCGTCTATGAGGTCATCGCGCTCGCCGGCGGCCGCTTCGTCGATCTCGATCTGCATCTGACCCGGCTCGAACGCTCGCTGGGCGAGCTGCGCATCGCCAAGCCGATGAGCGACCGCGCCCTCGCCATGGTGCTGGGCAATCTCGCCCGGCGGAACGGCATTCGCGACGGCAGCGTCTATCTGCAGATCACCCGCGGCGTGGCCCCGCGCGACTTTGCCTTCCCGGCGAATGCGGAGCCCCAGGTCGTCGCGACCGCGCGGCGCGCCCGCCCGGTCGACCCGGCGGCGCTCGCTCAGGGCGTCAAGGCGATCACCATCCCCGATCTGCGCTGGGCCCGCTGCGACATCAAGTCGGTGGGCCTGCTGCCCGCGGCGATGGGCAAGCAGGCGGCGCGCGAGGCCGGAGCCTACGAGGCGTGGCAATATGACCGCGACGGCTTCGTCACCGAGGGCACGTCGAGCAATGCCTGGATCGTGACTCGCGACGACGAGCTCATCACCCGGCCGCCGACCCACGCGATCCTGAACGGCATCACGCGGCTCGTGGTCATCGAGCTCGCCAAGGCGGCGGGGCTGCGCTTCGTCGAGCGGCCGTTCACGGTCGAGGAGGCGCTCGCCGCGCGCGAGGCGTTCGTCACCAGCACGACCTCCTTCGTCATGCCGATTACGCGGCTCGATGACGCGACGATCGGCGACGGCAAGCCGGGCCCGTTCGTCGGCCAGCTTCGCGCGCGTTACCTCAGCCATATGGCCCGGATCGCGGGTGCCGGCGCATGATTCTCGACCGGCCGGCCGCATTCGTCTTCGACTGGGACAACACGCTGGTCGACAGCTGGGGTACCATCCAGGCGGCGCTCAACACCATGTTCGCCCAGATGGGCCATCCGCCCTGGACCATGGCCGAGACCCAGCTCAAGGTCCGGAAGTCCTTGCGCGATTCCTTTCCTGCCCTGTTCGGCGACCGCTGGCAGGAAGCGCAGAAGCTGTATCTCGACGCCTTCGAGGCGCTGCATATCGAGCGCCTGGCGCCCTTGCCTGGTGCCGAGGCGCTGCTGCAGGCGATCGCGGCGGAAGGCCATTACCTGGCTCTCGTCTCGAACAAGACCGGCCGGTTCCTGCGGCGCGAGGTCGCGGCGCTGGCCTGGGACCGGTATTTCGGCAAGGTGATCGGGGCGGGCGACGCCGCCCGCGACAAGCCGGACCGGGCGCCGGTCGACATGGCGCTCGACGGCAGCGGCATCGAGGCGGGGCCCCGCGTCTGGTTCGTCGGCGATACCGGGATCGACATGGCCTGTGCGCGGAACGCCGGCTGCGTGCCGATTCTGGTCCATGGCCCCGAGGACGGATTGCTGCGCGACGAGGAGTTCGCCGACGCCAAGCCCGTCCGTCATTTCAGAGATTGCATGGCGCTCGCGCGCGAGATTTCGCACTAGCGAACTTGCAACGGGCAGGGTGGATATACAAATCCTTCCCTAGACGGAGTCTGCCGCTCCGCAACGCCCGCCGACGGTCCGGATCGTGCAGGAACTTTTTTTGTCGGGCCCCCATTGCTGGGAACCCGTAAGGCCTGAGTTCCTCTCGGGGAGCTCCAACAACTTGTAAGAAGGGATTACCCCATGTCCGAAAAGTCACAGAATGTGCAGGACGTCTTCCTCAACTTCGTCAGGAAGAACAAGACTCCGGTCACCGTTTTCCTGGTAAATGGCGTGAAGCTTCAAGGCATCATTACCTGGTTCGACAATTTCTGCGTCCTGCTGCGCCGCGACGCCCATTCGCAGCTCGTCTACAAGCATGCGATCTCCACCGTGATGCCGGCAGCACCGGTCCAGCTGTTCGACGGCGACAAGGAAGGTGAGGCCTGAGCGGCGCCGGGCCCATGGGGCATGAAAACGGGGCCGGTGGCACATCCACCGGCCGCGCGCTGGTCGTCTATCCGCATCTGAAGCTGGCACCGTCCGAGCGTGCCGGGGCGGTCCGCGCGCCCGAAGGGCGCCTCGCCGAAGCGGTCGGCCTCGCCGAAGCGATCCAGCTGGACGTCGTCCATGCCGAGGTCGTCAAGCTCAACCAGCCGCGCCCGGCCACGCTGATCGGCAAGGGCAGCGTCGAGAAGCTGGGCGAGCTGATCGAAGAGCTGGAGATCGGCATCGTCGTCGTCGACGCCGCGGTCAGCCCGGTGCAGCAGCGCAATCTCGAGCAGGCCTGGAAATGCAAGGTCATCGACCGGACCGGCCTGATCCTGGAGATCTTCGGCGCGCGTGCGCGCACCCATGAAGGCCGTCTGCAGGTCGAACTGGCGGCGCTCACCTATCAGCGCTCGCGCCTGGTCCGGTCCTGGACCCATCTCGAGCGGCAGCGCGGCGGCTTCGGCTTCCTCGGCGGCCCCGGCGAAAGCCAGCTCGAGCTTGACCGTCGCCTGATCGGCGACCGCATCATCAAGCTGAAGCGCGAGCTTGAGGACGTGAAGCGGACCCGCGCGCTCCATCGCGAGGCGCGGCGCCGGGTGCCTTATCCGATCGTGGCGCTGGTGGGATATACCAACGCCGGCAAATCGACCCTGTTCAACCGGCTGACCCAGGCCGAGGTCTTCGCCAAGGATCTGCTGTTCGCGACGCTGGACCCGACGCTCCGGACGCTCAAGCTGCCGTCCGGCCGCAAGGCCATCCTGTCGGATACGGTCGGGTTCATCTCGGAACTGCCGACCCATCTGGTTGCCGCCTTCCGCGCCACGCTGGAAGAGGTGCAGGAGGCCGATGTCGTCGTCCACGTCCGCGACGTGGCGCACCCGGATACGGAGGCCCAGCGCGAGGACGTCCACGGCGTCCTGAAGGATCTGGGAATGGGCGAGGCCGTCGAGCACGGCCTGGTCGAGGCGCTGAACAAGATCGACCTGCTGGATGGCGAGGCGCGCGCCGCGGTCATCAACCAGGCGAGCCGCGAGCACGACACCGTCCCGATCTCGGCCGCCACCGGCGAAGGCTGCGAGGCGCTGCTTCGGCTGCTCGATGCCCGGCTGATCGACGGCATCCGTCCGATACCGCTCGACGTCAACCTGATGGACGGCGCCGGCATTGCCTGGCTTTATCGCCATGGCGAGGTCCTGGAACGGCACGACGACGACGAGGTCGCTCATCTGGTCGTCAACCTGAATCAGGCCGATCTCGACCGGTTCGCCGCCCGCGACCGCTGAACTCCTGCCATCTTTCTGCCGAAAGGTTCGGACGCATGCTGCCCGATACGACCAAGGTCTCGACTCTGCTGCGCGAGGCCGCGGCCGATCTCATCCTGCCGCGCTTCCAGCGCCTGGAGGCGGGCGACATCCAGGCGAAATCGCCGGGCGATCTCGTCACCGTCGCCGATATCGAGACGGAACAGCGGCTGACGCCGTTGCTCAAGGATCTGGTGCCGGGTTCCCTGGTGGTCGGCGAGGAAGCGGCCGCGAAGGATCCGTCGGTGCTGGATCAACTGGCCGGCGAGCAATCGGTCTGGGTGATCGATCCGGTCGATGGCACCGCCAATTTCGCGGCCGGCATTCCACTGTTCGCGGTCATGGTCTCGTTCGTTCGTGCGGGCGAGGTCGTGCAGGCCTGGATCCTCGATCCGGTCAAGGACCACATGGCGGTGGCGAGCCGGGGCGACGGCGCCTGGCTGGGCGACCAGCGCCTGCGCGTGGCGCCGCCGGCGACGCCCGATCATATGAGCGGATCGCTGGCGCTGCGTTTCGGTAATCGCCAGCTGGTGCGCAAGATCGCCGGCCGATCGAACCTGATCGGCTCGGTCTTCAGCTTCCGCTGCGCCGGTCAGGAATATCTGGCGCTGGCCAGCGGCCGCGCCCATTTCGCGCTCTATCACCGGCTGCTGCCGTGGGACCACGCTGCCGGCTGGCTGCTGCATCGCGAGGCCGGCGGCTATGCCCGGCGGCTCGACAAGTCGGCCTACACGCCACGCACGCATGATGGCGGCCTGTTGCTGACGCCCGACGAGGCGAGCTGGAATGCCTTGCATGAAGTGCTCATCGGCGGCGAAGAATAAGTATCGAACAACTGGGGGAAGGACGATGAAGACCGCATTCCTGGGCCTGGGCGTCATGGGCTATCCGATGGCCGGCCACCTGCAACGCGCCGGCCATGCCGTGACCGTCTACAACCGCACCGGCGCCAAGGCGGACGCCTGGGTCGCCGAATACGGCGGGTCCGCCGCCGCGACGCCGGCCGCCGCGGCCAAGGGTGCGGAAATCGTCTTCGTCTGCGTCGGCAACGACGACGATCTGCGTCAGGTCGTGGCCGGGCCGGACGGCGCCTTCGCCGGCATGGCGCCGGGCGCGATGCTGGCCGATCACACTACCGCCTCGGCCGACGTCGCCCGCGAATTGAGCGCACTTGCGACAGCCAAGGGGCTGGGCTTCCTCGACGCGCCGGTCTCCGGCGGCCAGGCCGGTGCCGTCAATGGCAAGCTCACCATCATGGTCGGCGGCGAGGCCGCAGCCTTCGCCAAGGCCGAGCCGGTCATGGCCCATTACGGCCGCGCCGTTACCCTGATGGGGCCGGCCGGCGCCGGCCAACTGACCAAGATGGTCAATCAGATCTGCATCGCCGGCCTGGTCCAGGCGCTGTCGGAGGGCCTCAATTTCGCCCAGCACGCCGGCCTCGATCCCAACAAGGTCGTCGAGGTCATCTCCAAGGGTGCGGCCCAGTCCTGGCAGATGGAGAACCGTGCCTCGACCATGGCCGAGGGCAAGTTCGATTTCGGCTTCGCGGTCGACTGGATGCGCAAGGACCTGTCGATCTGCCTGGAAGAGGCCAAGCGCAACAAAGCGGCCCTGCCGGTCACGTCGCTCGTCGACCAGTTCTATGGCCGCGTCCAGGCGCGGGGCGGCAATCGGTGGGATACGTCGAGCCTGATCGATCTGCTGCAGCGTCCGTGACGGACGCCCGATGATTCTGACCCTGCCGCGCCTTGATCTCGGCGCGAGCTTCGTCGCCGCGCTGGAAGAAGGCTTCCAGTTCGGCGACGGCAAGGCCAAGAGCCCGCTGGAAGTGGCCGGGATCGAAGCCGGCCTCGGCCCCTATCTGGCGATGCTCAACGCCCAAGGCGGGTCGGTGACGCTGCCGAACGGCGTCGAGGTCGAGCGGGTGCCGCACAGCCAGCTCTGGCTGACCGACGGCAAGGAGTTCCTGGGCACCTTCAATGTCCGTTACCGCCTGACGCCAAGCCTGCGCTTCCGCGGCGGTCATGTCGGCTACGCTATCCGGCCGAGCCGGCAGGGACGCGGCCTGGCAACGGCGGGGTTGGCGCTGATGCTGAAGCATGCGCGTGCCGCCGGCGTCGGCCGTGTGCTGCTCACCTGCGCCGACGCCAACCGGGCCTCGGCCAAGGTGATCGAACGCAACGGCGGCTGCCTCGATGCCGTGGTCCCGGACCCGGAGCGCGACGGGTCGTTTCGGCGCTATTGGATCGGCTAGATTAGTCAGTCGCTGGCCCGGTTGATCAGCGCTCGTCCGCCTTGACCCGATCCCAGAGCGCATCGAGGGCGTCGAGCGGCTGACCGTCGAGGGTCTCGCCCTCCGCGGCGGCGAGCGCCTCCATGCCGTGGAAGCGGCGCTCGAATTTGGCCGTCGCGCGCCTGAGCGCGCCTTCGGCGTCGAGATCGAGCCGTCGGGCCAGATTGGCGAGCGCGAAGAACAGGTCGCCCAGCTCGTCCTCGACCCGATCGGCTGGCGCACCGCTTTCGAGCTCCGCCCGCAGCTCGGCGACCTCTTCCTCGATCTTGTCGAGGATCGGTGCCGGCTCGGCCCAGTCGAAGCCGACGCGCGCGGCGCGATTCTGGATCTTCACGGCGCGGGTGAGGGCGGGCAGGCCGGCGATGACGCCATCGAGTACGCTGGCGCGCCCATTGGCCTGGCTCGCCCGTTCGGCGGCCTTCATCCGTTCCCAATTAACCGTCTGGTCCGCGGCCGTCGCGATCGCGGCCGTGTCGCCGAAGACGTGGGGATGCCGGCGGATCATCTTTTCCGAAACGGCGTCGGCGATATCGGCAAAGCCGAACAGCCCCTGTTCCTCGGCCATGCGGCCGTGGAACACGACTTGGAACAGCAGGTCGCCCAGCTCGTCCTTGAGCGCCGGCATGTCGCGCTTCTCGATCGCGTCGGCCACCTCGTAGGCCTCCTCGATCGTGTAGGGCGCGATGGTCGCGAAATCCTGTTCCAGATCCCATGGGCAGCCCCCCTCTTTCGAGCGAAGCTGCGCCATGATGGCGATCAGGCGATCAATGCCCTTTCCGGACGGCGGTGAAGTCGGCATCGATCCCCTGGCAGAAAGTTAGATCCGGCTGAGCGTCGGATCGTCGAAGGCGCGCCGGTATTCTGCCAGGGCGGCGCTCTCATCGAAAGCCTTCTCGCTCTTGCCGATGACCACGGCCGCGACCGCGTTGCCGATGATGTTGGTGATGGCGCGCGCCTCGGACATGAAGCGATCGACGCCCAGCAGCAGCGCCAAGCCCTCGATCGGCACGATCTTGGTCGCCTCGAGCGTGGCTGCGAGCGTGATGAAGCCGGATCCGGTGACGCCGGCAGCACCCTTCGACGTCACCATCAGCACGCTGAGGATGCCGATCTGCTGACCGAGCGACAGATCGATGCCATAGGCCTGGGCGATGAAGATCGTAGCCATCGACATGTAGATGGACGTGCCGTCGAGATTGAACGAATAGCCGGTCGGCACGACCAGGCCGACCACCGGTCGCGCCACGCCGAACCGCTCCATCTTGTCCATCAGTCGCGGCAGCGCCGTTTCCGACGACGAGGTGCCGAGCACGATCAGCAGCTCCTCGGTGATGTAGCGCAGGAACTTGAAGATGCTGAAGCCGGAAAGCCTTGCGATCAGGCCCAGCCCGAGGACCACGAAGGCGGCCATGGTCAGGTAGACGCAGGCCATCAGCTCGCCGAGGTTGACCAGCACGCCGACGCCGTTGACGCCGATGGTGAAGGCCATGGCGCCCAGCGCACCGAGCGGCGCCACATACATGACGATGCCGATCACGCCGAAGAATACGTGGCTGACCCGCTCCAGCAATTGCTCCAGCGGCTTGCCATTGTCACCCAGGCGGGTGAGCGCGGCGCCGAACAGGATGGCGATCACCAGGATCGGGATCAGATCGCCCTTGGCGAAGGAGCCGATGAAATTATCCGGCACCAGGTCGAGCAGGAACTTGGAGATGTCGAACGACTTGCCCTGGGCCGCATAATTGGCGACGGCATCGAGCTTGGCGCCCTCGGTCGAGGCGCCGCGGCCGGGTCCGACCAGATTGACGATGACCATGCCGAAGGCGAGGGCGATGGTCGACACCACCTCGAAATACAGCAGCGCCTTGCCGCCGACGCGGCCGACCTTGCGCATGTCGCCCATATGGGAGATGCCGGTCACCACTGTCAGGAAGATTACCGGCGCGATCACCAGCTTGATCAGCTTGATGAAGATGTCGCCCAGCGGCTTCAGCTGCTTCGCCAGCGCCGGGTCGTAGATGCCGAGCAGGATGCCGATGACGATGGCCGTCAGCACCTGGACAGTGAGGTTCTTATAGAAAGGACGGCTCTTGGGCGCTAGGACGGCGGCGTCTGTCGACACTGATGTGCTCCGCTGACAAAAATGTGAACGTCCCGTCTCGAAAACGGTGCCCGACCGTACAGAATTCGTCAGCGGAAAGGAATGGTCTGCCGTGGTTGCGTTGCAGCAAATATTATTGCGTCAGTGACTTCCTTGATCGAGCAGAATGCGCCGCGCGATGTCGGCGGCCGACATCGTAGCCTGGTCGGCGCCGGCGTTCCTCGATTCGCGGTCCTTCTGCATCGCCGCCATATTGGCAAGGATCTTGCGACGGTTCGCGAGGATGGATTGCTCGTTGGCGAGCCGCTCGGCGCTCTTCGGCTTGGCCGCCGGTGCCGGGGCGACGGAAGCCGGCTTCGCCGGCCCGGCAAGCAGGGATGCTAATTGGGAAAGCAGCGACGCCATATTCCTCTCCTCGGATTGCCGCCATGCTGCGGCCCGGCTGGTTAAGACCCGATGAAGCGGATGAAAGCCCGTCGCGAACCCGATCGCTTCCATGCCATCATGGCGGCGGGGTGAGCTTAAGGGGATGAGCGGCGTGGACGCACTGGTCAAGGGGAGGGCGCCTCACGATTGGCGCAGCCGGCTCGACCGGATCTTGCCGCTCGATCTCCGCGAAATCAGCCTGGCAGCGGGCACCCGCGCCGCCACGGCCAGCGCCCTGCCGGTCCTCGCCGGTGAGTTGCTGCACAAGCCGGAACTGAACTGGATCGCGATCATCGGGTTCTGGACCTGCCTGGCGGATGTCGGCGGGTCGAACAGGACGCGCACCCTGTCGATGGGCAGCTTCACGCTGCTCGCCGCCATCGGCAACCTTCTGTCGTTCTTCGTCCAGGACAGCACGCCGCTCGCGGTGCTGCTGGTGCTGTTCTGGGCGTTCGGCGCCAGCATGGCGCGCCTGTTCGGCAATGCGGCCACCACCGTTGGCGTGCTGTTGACGACCGACGTGCTGGTGTCGATCGGCATCCCCGACGCGGATTTCCGGGCCGCTGCGCTGCGCGCGGCCCTGACCGTCACCGGCGGGCTCTGGGCCATGGCGCTGGCACTCATCCTCTGGCCGGTTCATCCCAATGCCGCGTCGCGCCGGGCGATCGGCGCCTGCTGGCGCAGCCTGGCCGACTATGCCGCGGCGCTCGGCCAGGTCCATGGCCAGCAGGATCCGTCGGAAGCGGAGTGGGGCCGTCTGGTGCGCGAGCGGCGCAACCACATGCGCGCCGCACTGGAGACCGCGCGCGAGACGCTGGCCGGAACGCGCCGCCGCGCGCCGGGCGAAAGCGAGCGCGGCGGCGGGCTCGTCATTCTCGCGGCCGAGATCGACCAGATCTTCGCGGCGCTGATCGCGCTCAGCGAGGTGCTGGAACTGGCCAGCGCCATCGATCGCCACCCCGACATTCATTTCCAGGTCGAGGCGGCCCTGACACGCCTGGGCGTCATCGCCCGGCAGCTGGCGGAGGCGATGACCGGCGGGCCGCTGCCGCCGGCCGCCGATCTTGCCGTGGCCGCCCGCGGGTTGCGCCGGGCGATCGAGGCGGCCGAGCCGCGCGGCACCGCCGACCTCGCCGCCTATCGCCAGGCCGCCGGCCTGATCGAGACGATCGGCGGCTATGCCACCCATGCCGCCTCGGTGATCCGGGGCGTCGCTCCGGATGCCCACCCGCAGATCGAGCCCGAGCATCTGAAGGCGGTGGCGCCGCCCGATCGCGGCGGTCGCTTCGAGGATTTTCTCAGCACGCTCCGGGCCAACTTTAATTGGCGCTCGATCACCTTCCGCCACGCCCTGCGCCTCGCGATCACCGCGGCGGTTGCGGTCGCGCTCACGCGCTCCATGGGCCTGACGCGCGGCTATTGGCTGACCATCACGGCGGCGGTCGTGCTGCAGCCCTATCTGGCGACGACCTTCCGGCGAACCGTGGAACGCGTCGCCGGCAGCGTCGCGGGCGGGCTGGTCGCGGCCCTGCTCGGCTGGATGCTGCCCGACCCGATCGCCATCACGGTCGTGATCTTTCCGCTGGCGATCGCCACCATGGCGTTCCGGCCGGTCAACTACACGCTGTTCGTCTTCCTGCTGACGCCCCAGTTCGTCCTGGTCGCGGAACTGTTCCAGACGGGGGCGAGCGGCGATCTGCATCTGGCGACGCTCCGCGCGCTGCACAGTCTGCTCGGCGGCGCCCTCGGCCTCGCGTCGGCCTATCTGCTCTGGCCGGTGCGCGAGCGGCGGGAATTGCCGAGGCTGCTCGCCGGTGCGATCCGGACCAACCGGGATCTGGCCATGGGCGGCCTTGGCCATTTCCTGCGCGACAAAGCCGGGCTGGGCTTGTCGGCCCTGCGCCAGAGCGCCGGCATGGCCAGCAACAATGCCGAGGCGTCGTTGCAGCGCCTGATCGACGAACCCCATACGGGAACGCGGCGCGAAGAGGAGCCGGCGATGACGATCTTGACCTGCCTCCGGCGCCTCACCGGCGTCGCCTTGACGCTCTCCCACATCCCGGCTGGGCAGATCGGGACCGAGGCTCTCACACGGATCGAACAGCTCAAGGACTGGATCGGCAGCGGCCTGAGCGCCATCGCCGATGCGATCGAGCGCGGCGGCGCGCCGCCCGACCTGCCGCCGGCGCCGGAACTGCTGCCGGTGATGACGGATGCGCCCCCCGGCACATCGACGGCCGGGCCCCTGATGGACCAGGAACTCGCCCGCCTGGCGCGGCAGGTGGGCGTGCTCCACGCCGCGGCGATCCGGCTCGCCGGATTCTAGGGGCCGGCCCGGGCAAAATCGACACACGCGCAAGGTGCATGGAAAGCACACTCCCGCTCCGTCCAACAAATGACACGATGCTTCGGAAACCAGGCTCGGCAGTCTGCCGTTGGTGCAGCGCACTATCGTAGTGTCGCAAGAATTTGGGATGGATAATGCTGCAATGCTCCGGCGATCTCCCGTTGCCGCTCACCGAGTCCGCACCGACGGACGCTAGCGAACTGGATCCGCTGCCGGGCGACGGACTCATTTCCGTCATCATCCCGACCTACAACGCCGCACGGTTCATCGAGCGCACGATCGCATCGGTCCAGGCGCAGACCTACACCCCGTTGGAAATCCTTGTGGTGGATGATGGGTCCACCGACCGAACGATCGAGATCGTCGAAGCGGCCGCAGCCCGCGATCCCCGGCTGACGCTCATCCGGCAGGCGCATCAGGGCGTCGCTGCCGCGCGCAACCGCGCGCTCGCCGCCGCGCGCGGTGACTGGATCGCGCCAATCGATGCCGACGATCTCTGGCATCCGGAAAAGCTCGCGCTGCAAGTGGCGGTCCTGCGTGCGGCCGGCTCCGGGACCGGCCTGGTCTATTGCTGGTCGGTCGGCATCGATGAGAACGATCTCGTCGTCATGCCGAGCCTCGGCAAGAGCCGGGCGGTGGGGCGGGTGCTGCCGGGCATGATCGAGTGCAACCTGCCGGGCAATGCCAGCACCCCGCTGATCCGCCGGCGCGATCTCGAAGCGGTGGGTGGCTATGATCCGTCGCTGCAGGCGGCCGGCGCGCAGGGCACCGAAGACTGGAAGCTCTATCTCGCGCTGGCCGAGATCACGGAGTTTGCGCTCGTCCCGCGCCATCTCGTCGGCTATCGGCGGACCGTCGGGAACATGTCATCGAATGTCGCCGTCATGGCCCGCTCGATCGAGCTCCTGCGGACCTGGTTCATCGCGAAATGGCCAGCCCTGCCGCGCCGACACCTGCGGCGCCATCGCTTCTTCGCCGATCTCTATCTCGCCGACCTGGCGCTGGGTCGAAATGACCTGCCTCTGGCGTTGCGTTTTTACCTGAGTGCCTGCCGGGCGCGTCCGCTCGGCGTGATACACCCGGCAAGCCTCCGATGCGGTCGGCGGTTTCTCGCCCGCGCATTCGGGACGACCATCTTGCCTGCCGTCCCGAACATGAGCCTGGTCGCCTTCGACGATTTCACGGAGACCGAGGTGGCACTTTGAGACGGCCGGGTTCCGGATCGCCACGCCATGCCGCCTGATAGCCCTCTGCGACCGGCCGAGGCGAAGGTCGGCAAGTCGCTGCGCCTGCTCATCCGGCTCTATCCCCGATGGGCGCTGCCGGCCGTCGTTCTGCTCGGTCTGCTGTCCTTCTGCATCGAAGGCTTCGGCATCAGCCTGTTCGTGCCGCTGGTCCAGGCCCTGCAGCAATCGCCGACCGGCGGCTTCGAGGGCGGGCTGCTCGGTCGGTTCCTGGCACCGCTCGCCGAAATGGACGCGGAAAAGCGGCTGATGCTGATCGGCGCCTTCATCTTCGGCAGCACGGTGCTGAAGAACCTGATCGGCTATGGCAATGCGGTCCTGCATGCGTTCCTGAATTCCCGGATTACCCATGCGCTGCGGACCGCGATCGTGCGTCAGCTCCTGGCGCTCAGCCACGCCTACATCGACGGCACGCAATCGGCGCAGCTGATGAACACGCTCGCGACGGAGACCTGGCGTACGGCCGACGCGCTTTCGGCCTTCACCTCCCTGCTGATCAGCCTGTCGGCCGTCACGGTATTCTCGGTCCTGCTCCTGGCGATCTCGTGGCGGCTGACCTTGGTCGTCGCCGTCTGCACCCTGCTGATCTCGCTGGTGACCCGCTGGGCCACGGCACGCGTGAAAAGCCTCGGCCAGGAGGCCGTGCGCGCCAATACCGAGCTTGCGACCCGGATGTGGGAGCTGTTCGGTGGCATGAAGGTCATTCGCGCCTTCGGTCGCGAAACCCATGAGCGCGACCGGTTCGACGCGGCATCGCGCCGGGTGCGTGACACGTTCCTGCGCCTCGACGCCCTCTACGCGCTGACCCAGCCGATCCACGAGATTCTGTCGGTGCTGCTGCTGCTCGGCATCCTGTTGCATGCGATCGTTGCCGATCGGGCGGCGCTGCCGTTGCTCATCGGCTTCTCGATGATCCTGTTCCGGCTTCAGCCGCAAGCCCGCAATATCGGCTCGGCCTGGGTGGCGCTGTCGGCGGCGGCCGGGTCGGTGCAGGAGGTGATGTGGCTGCTCGATACCGCGGACAAAAGCTATATCCGCTCGGGCCCGGTTGCGATCGGTCGGCTCGAGCGCTCTATCGCGTTCGAGAACGTCAGCTTCCGGTATCCGTCAGGCGCGGCGAGCGCGCTCCATGAAGTCTCGCTGCAGATCGACGTGGGCCGCACGACGGCGCTCGTCGGCCCGTCGGGCGCAGGCAAGACGACGCTCATCAATCTGATCTGCCGCTTCTACGACGCCAACGACGGCGTGATCCTTGTCGATGGGGAGCCGATCCGGAACCTCGATCTGGACGGCTGGCGCCGCCAGATCGGCATCGTCAGCCAGGACGTCTACATGTTCGGCGCAACGGTCGCCGAGAACATCGCCTATGGCAACCCGGGCGCCGACCGGGCGGCCATCATGGCCGCGGCGCGCCTCGCCGATGCGGATGCGTTTATCCAACGGCTGCCACAAGGCTACGACACGAAAATCGGCGACGGCGGGATCAGCCTGTCCGGCGGGCAACGCCAGCGCCTGGCCCTCGCACGCGCGATCATCCGCGACCCGCAGATCCTGATTCTCGACGAAGCGACGAATTCGCTCGACAGCCTATCGGAACATTTGATCCGCGACGCGCTCGACCATTTCGGGCGCGACCGCACGGTCGTCATCATCGCGCATCGCCTGTCGACGATCGAGCGCGCCGACCGGATCGTCGTGCTGGACCACGGCCGGATTGCCGAAATGGGCGATCTCGACACGTTGGTCGCCCAGGCCGGCCTGTTCCACCGGATGTATCGGCTTCAGCAGAGCCACCCGCTTTCCGTTCGATGATCGAGCTGCTCGATGACCTATGTAATGCATGACCTGGAAGTGACGGCACCCTTGCCGACACTGGCCATCCCACCAACCGCCCGCGGCTACGCGCTTGTGCTGCGCCGGCGCGGACGGGTGGTCGGCTTCATGATGGAGCCGGCGACAGGAGGGACCGTGATCGAGCCCGCGGCGCTGGCACCGATCATCACGGCGGAAGTCGGGGCCAAGCTGCTTCAGGAGAGCATCGCCGAGGAATTGGACCCTTCGAGCTCGCAGCCGGCGGCGATGCCGTCCTTGACGATCGCGATCTGCACCAAGGATCGGCCGGCGCGTTTGCAGCGATGCCTGTCCTGGCTGCTGCGGCAGGTCGAGCCCGGTCGCGAGCAGGGCCAGACGATCGAGGTGCTGGTCGTCGACAATGCGCCGTCGGACGATCAGACGCGGAAGCTGGTCGAGGGCCTTGCGGGCGTGCGCTACGTGCTCGAGCGGCGCCCGGGCCTCGATTTCGCCCGCAACCGCGCCCTCGCCGAAGCCAGGGGCGAATGGATCGCCTTTCTCGATGACGATGTCGTCGTCGACCGCGGCTGGCTCGCCGGTCTTCGCGAGGCCTGGGCGGAAAATCCCGATGCCGGCGCCTTTACCGGACTGGTGCTGCCCTATGAGCTGGCCACGCCGTCGCAAATCATCTTCGAGCAGCGCGGCGGCTTCCGGCGTGGCTTCGACAAGGTCCGCTATGGCGCATGCTTCCCGGCAAACTCGCTCTATCCCTGCGCCTCCGGGATCTTCGGCGCGGGCTGCAACATGGCGTTTCGTCGGGACCTCATGATCGCACTCGGCGGTTTCGACGAGGCGCTCGACACCGGGGCGCCGCTGCCGGGCGGCGGCGACCTCGACGCCTTCTTCCGGGTCGTCCGCGCTGGCCACGTCCTGGTTTATGAGCCGCAGTTGCTGGTCTATCACGAGCATCGGCGCGAGCTGACGGCGCTTCGCCGGCAATATTGGAGCTGGGGGCTCGGCTGCATGGCCTTTCTCGCCAAATGCTATCGGGTCGACCCGCCGGTCCGGCCGATCATCTTCCGCTTCATGGCCTGGTGGATCAAATATCAGGTCAAGGAAGGCCTGCGCAGCCTCCGCCGAGGCGGCCCGCCGCTCTCCATGGTCCTGGCCGAGATCTGGGGCGGGATCGCCGGCGTCGCCGGCGAATATTCCCGATCGGAACGGCGCATCGAGCGCATCCGGCGGGCCTTCCCATGAGGCTCGAAGCGCCCTGCCGCATCCGTCACGTCGATCTGGCGGAAGGCATTCCGGATCTGCCCGCCGAACCCGGCGCCAAGAGTCTCCTGGTGATCTTCTGGTGGGGGCGCGTGCCGCTCGGTTCCGACCATCTCTCCACGGCCGAGCTGCCGCTACCCCGAAGTGCCGTCCTTCACCGGGCTGCACGCCTCGTCACCGCGGCGGTCGGCGACCGTCTTTTCGATTACGGCTTCAAGGCGTGCCTGCCGGTCCATCGGCGCCGGATGCCCGAGGACCGCCCGCCGGACCTCGCAGCCCTGAACGGTGCGGTGCGGCCGCTCGCGACGATCGCCCGCGGCCCCGATGTCGATCGTGAGGATACTGCCGCCCCTCGGCCATCCGTCTCCCTGATCATCTGCACCCGGGACCGGCCCGATGCTCTCAAGCGCTGCTTGATGTCGGTCGCCCAGGCCGATGGACTCGACCAGGTCGTCGTCGTCGACAATAACCCAGGCAACCGGGCGACGCGGCGCGTCGTCGACGGCTTTCCGGGCGTCGCCTATCTCGCCGAACCGCGGCCAGGACTGAGCGTCGCCCGCAATGCCGGCCTTGCCGCAACCCGCGGCGAGATCGTGCTGTTCACGGACGATGACGTGGTGATCGAGCCGGACTGGCCGTTGGCGATGGTCCGGGCGTTCATCGCACCGGAGATCATGGCCGTCGCCGGCCTGGTGCTTCCAGCCGAGCTCGAAAGCGCGGCACAGATTGCGTTCGAGCAGGAGCTGGGCGGCTTCGGCCAGGGCTTTCGCGCGATGGAGTTCGATGCCGAGTTCTTTTCCGCGATGAAGTCGCGCGGCGTGCCGGTCTGGCGGCTCGGGTCGGGAGCCAACATGGGCTTCCGCCGGACCGTCTTCGACCGGGTCGGCCTGTTCGACGAGCGGCTCGGCGCCGGGGCCAGCGGTTGCAGCGAGGATTCCGAGCTGTGGTACCGGCTGCTCGCAATCGGCGCCCGGTGCCGCTATGAGCCGTCGGCCGTCGTTCACCATTATCATCGGGCCGATTGGGCCACGCTCACGCATCAGGTCAGGGCCTATACCAAGGGCCATGTCGTGGCGTTGTTCGTGCAGTATTGGCGCTGGCGCCATGCCGGCAACCTCAGGCGCGTGTTCACCTCGTTGCCCTACTACTATCTCTGGCTGGTGAAGGAGGGCTGCCGGCGCGGCTTCGGCCTGCGGCAGCGGCTGCTGCCGTCGGAACTGGTCGGATGGTGCGCCGGTCTGTGGGCGGCGCTGGCCTTATGGCGTCGCGGCGCGCACGTCGGGGAATTCGTCGCCGTCGGGCAGACCGGGAGCGAGACCGATGCTTGATGGTATGTCGGGCGAGGGGACCCGGTCAGCGAAGGCGCCGCGTCGGGATTTCCTGCGCCGCAATCCCTTCCCGAACCCGCTGCTCGACGGCTTCTTCTATCGTGAGAAGATGCGGGCGATCCATCATGTGGCGCCGGACGGGCCGGTCTCCCGTATCCTCGAGATCGGCGGCGGGCGGAGCGGCCTTACCGCGCTGCTCTATCCCGAGGCCGAGATCGTCAACATCGATCTCGATCGATCCTACGCCGATGCGCCGGCCAATCGGGCGTCGGGCACCCGCTTCGTTTGCGGCGACGCGACGAGACTTCCGTTCGCCGACGGTGCGTTCGATCTGGTGACCATGTTCGACGTGATGGAGCATATCCCGGCCGATCGGACAGCGATGGCGGAAGCGCTGCGGGTGCTGGCGCCGGGCGGCATGCTGCTCGTCAGCACGCCTAATGAACACTGGCGGTTTCCCTACTACAGCCTCCTGCGGCCGCTGTGCCCGACCGAAGCAGCAGTCATGGCCGACTGGGGCCATGTTCGGCGCGGCTACCGGCTCGAGGAGCTCGAGCGCCTCGTCGGCTGTCCGGCCGAACGGATCGCAAGCTTCATCACCCCGCTCACCGCGCCCGGCCACGATCTGGCCTTCTCGAAGCTGCCCCGGCGCCTGCGGACGCTCGGCTGCGCGCTGCTCCTGCCGCTGACCGGTCTCGGCTATGCGCTCCATCGGCCCGCGGGGCGCGGCACCGAGACCGCCGCCGCCTGGCGCAAGGCCTGGGCGCCGTGACCGGCCGGCTCGAACCGGCGACGAAGACGATCGCGATCCTGCCTTGGGGCAATGTCATCGAGGATTTTCTCGATCCGATCGGGCTGACGCTCGAGGCGTTCCGCCACCAGATGACCGGCGGGTGGCTGTTCGGCTACGTCCAGGCGCTGCGCCTGGCCGGCTGGCAACCGGTGCTGGTCTGCGTGTCGCGGGACGCCCGGGCGCCGGTTCGCATGTGCCACGCACCCTCGGACACGCCGGTTTGGCTGCTGCCGGCCTCGCCGGTCTATCGCCGGCTCGCCGGCCGCATGCGTGATCCCTACGCCTGGACGGTCGAGAAGGCCTTCGGTCCCGGTTCCGGCGCGCGGCTCGATCGCCGTGTGGTGAAGGAATTGGTGCCCTATCTCGCGACGCCGTTGCGTGCGCTTGCCAAGATACTGCGCGACGAGGGCTGCACCGCGATCCTGACCCAGGAATATGAATATGCCCGGTTCGACTGGTGCGTCGTGCTGGGGCGTCGGCTTGGACTGCCGGTCTATGCGACGTTCCAGGGGGGCGACCGACATGCTGGGCGGCTCGAAGACCTCTGCCGCAAGCGGGCCATGCTGGGTGCGACCGGCTTCGCCGTCGGTGCCGAAGACGAGGCGAGGCGGATCGCCGACCGCTACGCCGTGCCCGAGGAGCGCATCTGGCCGGTGCACAATCCGATCGATCTCGGGCTCTGGCGACCGATGGATCGTCGCGAGGCCCGGCAGGCGCTCGGCTGGCCGGAACAGGCGCGCATCGTGATCTGCCACGGTCGGATCGACATCTGGCGCAAGGGGCTCGACATCCTGCTCGACGCCTGGCAGCGGGTGACGGCGGCGCGTGCCGGCTGCGACATTCGGTTGGTCCTGGTCGGCACGGGCCAGGACGACGCCCGCCTGCGCAGCGAGCTCGAACGACGACACCTGCCCGGCGTCGAGTGGCGCGACCGCTACGAGCTCGATCGCACCGCGATGTGCCGATATCTGTCGGCCGCGGATCTCTACGTGCTCGCCTCGCGGGTCGAGGGCTTTCCTGTGGCACCGCTCGAGGCCATGTCCTGCGGCTTGCCGGTGGTGGCGAGCGACATTCCGGCCATGAAAGCCATTCTTGAGGGCGGTCGCGAGGCCGGCGGCATTCTCTGTGGCGTTGCCGATCCCGAAGCGCTGGCTGACGCCGTCGGGCTGCTGATCGACGATCCTACGCTCGCCGGAGCGCTAGGCAGGCAGGCTCGGCTCCAGGTCGAAGCCAAGTTCTCGATCCCGGCGGTCAGCCGGCAATTGTCGGCGATGCTGTCGGGGCCATGCCACGAAGGCGCCGCTCACGATGCACGAGCCGGCGGCCTTAGAGATCGGCGTCCTAGAATCTGCTGAAACAGGAGAGATGCGTCTTGGCCGTGAAGCTGGTGCAGCGCATTGCCGTGGTGCTGCCGGCCGGATCCGGATTGACCGAGACGGCCCAGGTGTGTCCTCGCACGCAACGGAGGCTCCAGATCGCACTACCGTCATCGCCGGTGCCCATGAAGTAAGGCGAGGCGCCCCTGCAGCCATGCCCAATCGCCTGAGCCAGAATCGCCGCCTGCTGACGTTTGGGCAGGCTCATCAGCTGGTTCTGTGTGGGATTATCGATCTTGGATGCCGCCGGGCCCGTCGGCGGAGCGGGCGCCTTCAATGTCGCGCCAGGGGCCGGCCTGCCCTTGTCGGAGACGTCAGCGCAACTGGGCAGCAGGGCGAGCATGACGAGCGACAGGACCGCGCCTGCAAAGCGACGCCCATCCACGCCAGCGCTCATTTCGCGGTCTGAATCGCCGAGGCTTGGATGGCGATGGCGGTCGCCGTCGCCGGAGCGACGCTGATGCCGAGCTGGGCATTCACTGCGTTCACCGCCGGGGTTGAGATGCCCTTGTTGGACGCGGCGGCCAGCGCAGTCGCCGCGGCTGTGATCGCTTGACCACGTTCAGCCGGCGTGGCGGCGGCGTTCACCGCATTGACGGCCGCCGCGTATGCCGCGATTTTCCCGACCTCGGACGCCGGAGCGGCATGCGCCATCGCCGTTTGCGATGCATGCGCCGCATTGAGCGCCCCAAGAGACGAGGCAGTTGCACCGTGGCCATGCCCGTTCGCATGATCGGCCTCGCCAGCGCCGCGGCCATGACCTGCACCGCCGCCATCTGCTCCGATCCCGCCGTCGGCATGACCATCACCGCCATGTCCCTCGCCGCCACCATGTCCCTCGCCGCCGCCGTGGCCACCGCCATTCCCGCCAGCGCCTCCGCCACCTCCGCCTCCGCCTCCGCCTCCACCGCCACCACC
>DATGEK010000083.1:0-11280 GCA_035310205.1 Aliidongia sp. | reverse complement strand
GCCGGCGTCGAGTCGCCGGCCTCGAGCCCGCATGTCACCGCCGTCGGTGGCACCAACCTGATCACGACCGCTCCGCCCAGCCCGCAGACGACGCCCGCGACCCTGACGTCGCAATATGTTTCGGAGAACGGCTATGGCGATGCGGAACTGCCGTATGACCCCTACGGGCTCATCTACGGTGGACAGCCGGTTCTGGCCAGCGGCGGCTACTGGGGTGCCGGCGGCGGCATCAGCGCGCACTTCACCCGGCCGGCCTTCCAGAGCCTGGTCGTCGGCTTCGAAGAGGTGAAGAGCGGCATGCGCACGCTGCCGGATATCGGCATGCAGGTTGGCGGCTGCCCGGCCGGCATCACCGCTTCGACCTGTGACGCCGACCACTCGCGCAGTGCCGTGGTCATCAGCGTCGGCGGGCAGTTCGTCGGCGTCATCGGCACCTCGGTCGCGGCGCCCGAGTTCGCCAGCGTCGTGGCCCTGGGCGTGCAGCGCTTTGGCGGCCGTCTCGGTAACCTCAACAACTACATCTACAACGCCGGCTATCTGCAGACGCTGAGCGGCAACGCCGCGCCGAGCCTGCAGGTCTATCACCGCAACATCCCGGGCTTCGACGGGCTCTACAACGCCGACCCGACGAAGCAGCCGTATAACTTCATCACCGGCAACGGCACGCCGGACGTCCGCAAGTTCCTGCAAATGACCAACGTTCCGGCCGCAGGCAATCCGCAGACGACGAGCAACCCCTAAGACCCCGCGGGGGCAACCCCGCCGGATCGACTGCTGATAAAGCCCCCGCCATCGGCGGGGGCTTTTGATTCAGGGAGCCGTCAGACGGCGGTTTCGGCCCGTTCCAGCGTCGGGGCCTCTTCCTCGATGCCTTCGAGGTAGGAGATCTCCTCCGCTTCGGCGCCCAGCAGCCGCCAATTCTCGCTCTTCGGCACCACGCCCTGGTAGGAGCGGAGCTTGGCCTGGGGCAGATGCGGCGACACCAGGCCGATGGCGCCCTCGCCATCTTCGAAGCGCCGAACGGCATCGAGCATGAGGCGACGGAACTGGATGACGGCGATGTCGCTGGCGCCCAGCCGCTCCGACGTGCGGTCGGCAATCCGGCCCATGGACTCCCACATCGCGATATCCTGGTTCGGGATCCCCGGCAGACCGGTGAAATCCCCCGCCTTCATCGCCGCCCGATCCTGCAGGTAGTTGTTCGAGGCGTGGCGCAGGATCGGCTTGAAGTCGGCGTCCAGGTCCACACCCGGCTGGAGCACGCAGAATTTCCGCCAGGCATCCTGTTCGACCATCGTGTCGGCATAGCCCCAGGCGATGAAGTGGAAGTAGCAGCTGACGTCGTCGCGAGGGACGATCACGCTCGCGACATTGTAGGAATTATTGGGCGGGATGAGGGCGGTGAACGGGGCGACGTAGGTCGTGATCCGGACGTAGTCATTATCCGTGGCGTTGATGATCGGCCGCCGGATCGCCGCATAGCGCATGCCGTAATTGGTCACCTGCACCTGGATGCGCGGGTTCTTGTCCGTCGACGGGCGCGTCCAGAACGTGTCGTTCGCCCCGGCCGTGGTCACGCGCGCCGGCCGCATGTCGGAGGAATGCAGGCTGGAGCTATGGGCGGAATCGATCTGCCCCTCCATGACCTGGGCCCAGTTGCACGGCAGCTCGACACGGGCGATCGAGACCTTCGCCTCGGCCGTCGGCGCCCAGGGCGGCGCCTCGAACGCCGGCATGTCGTCGATCGACCCCATATAGACCCAGACGAAGCCGCCGGCCTCGCGGGCGGGGTAGGCCTTGTGCTTCACGCGATCGGCAAAGCCGCTCTCCTGGGGTTCCGACGGCATCTCGACGATGTTGCCGTCCACATCGAACTTCCAGCCGTGATAGAGGCACCGCAGGCCGCATTCTTCGTTGCGGCCGAACGCCAGCGACGCCTTGCGGTGCGCACAGAATTCGCCGAGCACGCCGAGGCGGCCCTCGGTATCGCGAAAGGCCACCAGATCCTCGCCGAACAGGCGCAGGCGGATCGGCGTGCCGTCGCGTTCGGCGAGCTGCTCCGACAGGGCCGCCGGAACCCAGTGCCGGCGCATCAGCCTGCCCATCGGCGCCTCGCCTTCGACCCGGCAGAGCAAGGTGTTTTCCTCTGCAGTCAGCATCTCTCACTCCCTCTTGCCGGCGGCGTCGTCCGCCTCATTATAAACTTAGTGACCTAACTATATAGATGCACCATGGGTGCAAATTTGTCGAGGAAACTTTGGGCTCTGGGCTGGGGACTCGCCCTGCTCCCCGGAGAAATCTTCGAATTTGCTTGAAAGAATAACTTAGGTCCCTAACATAATCGGCAAGCGACCCGAGGTCGCACGGGGAGGGAAAGTGTCATGGCGTCGACGGGCGAAGAACAGCTGCTCACGCTGCGGGTGACGCGGTCAGAGCCGGCCGCCGACGGCATCCAGCTGCTGGAGTTGCGCCATCCGGCCGGTGCCGAATTGCCGGCCTTCACCGCCGGTTCCCATCTGGCGGTGCGGGTCCCGAGCGGCGCCATGCGCAATTATTCGCTCTGCAACGCGCCGGGCGAGCGGGACCGCTACGTCCTTGCCGTGAAGCGGGAGGAGAGGGGGCGCGGCGGCTCCATCAGTCTGGTCGACGGGGTGAAGGCGGGGGACAGCATAGAGGTCGCCCGGCCGCACAACCTGTTCGAGCTGGTGCCGGCCCCCGGCTATATCTTCGTCGCCGGCGGCATCGGCATCACGCCGATCCTGTCGATGATCCGCTCTCTGATCGCCGCGGGCGAAAAGCCGTTCCACCTCTATTATCTGACGCGCAGCGCCGCGAGTACGGCCTTCCTGCCTGAATTGTCGGCTGCGGCGCTCAAGGATCGCGTGACGCTGCACCATGACGAGGGCGATCCGGCGCGCGCCTTCGACCTCTGGCCGATCTTCGAGCAGCCGACGAAGCAGCATATCTATTGCTGCGGTCCACGCCCGCTGATGGATGCGGTGCGCGACATGACGGGCCACTGGCCGACGTCGGCGGTGCATTTCGAGGATTTCGGGTCCGACCTGGTCCGCCCGCGGGCCGACGATGCCCCGTTCAAGGTGCAGCTCGGCACCGGCGGCGCGGTGCTGGAGGTGCCGGTCGGCGCCAGCATCCTCGAGGTCGTGCGCGCCCATGGCCGGCGCGTGCCGAGCAGCTGCGAAAGCGGCACCTGCGGCACCTGCCGGACGCGGGTGCTGGGCGGAGAGCCCGACCACCGCGACATGGTGTTGAGTGCTGCCGAACGCAGGAGCGCGATGATGATCTGCGTGTCGCGGGCGAAGTCCGGCCTGCTCGTGCTGGATCTCTAGGATGGCACCGGTGTTGCGCCTGGGCGTGGCGGGGCTCGGCCGCGCCTTCATGCTGATGCTGCCGACGCTGGTGCGGCATCCGCGGATCCGGCTGACGGCCGCCGCCGACCCGCGGCCGGAAGCGCGCGACTGCTTTGCGCGCGATTTCCAGGCGAGGGGCCACGACACGGTCGAGGCGCTGTGCGCGGATCCATCTGTCGATGCGGTCTATATCGCCAGCCCCCATCAGTTTCACGTCGACCACGTGCGGGCGGCCGCGGCCCATGGCAAGCACATCCTAGTCGAAAAGCCGATGGCGCTCGCCATCGCGGACTGCCTGGCCATGATCGACGCGGCGCGAGGTGCAGGCGTCCATCTGCTGGTCGGCCATAGCCACAGCTACGACCTGCCGTACCTGCGGACGCGCGCGCTGATCGAGACCGGCTCGTTCGGTCGGGTGCGTATGATCAATGCGCTCAACTTCACCGACTATCTCTACCGTCCACGGCGGCCCGAGGAACTGGATACCGCCCAAGGTGGCGGCGCGATCTTCAGCCAGGCGCCGCACCAGGTCGAGATCGTGCGGCTGCTGGCCGGCAGCCGGGCGCGGAGCGTGCGGGCGTCCGCCGGCATCTGGGATCCGGCGCGCCGGACCGAGGGCGCCTATGCCGCGCATCTCGTGTTCGAGGACGGGGCCTTCGCGTCGCTCGGCTACAACGGCCACGGCCATTTCGATACCGACGAGCTGCATGACTGGATCGGCGAATTGGGCCAGCGGCGCGATCCGACGGGCTATGGCGAGGCGCGCCGGCGCCTCATCGGCGTACGCAGCCCCGAGGAAGAGGTGGCGCTGAAGAACCGCCGCGCCTATGGCACGAACGTCTCGGCGGCGGACATGCGGGATGCCCCACCGCCGCCCGCCTATAATCATTTCGGGCTGGTGATCGTCTCGTGCGAAGGCGGCGACCTGCGGCCGACACCGACCGGCGTCCATATCTATGCGGATGAAGAGCGCCGCTTCGAGGCGCTCCCGCTCCCCGACGTGCCGCGCGCCGAGGTCATCGACGAGCTCGTCAGCGCGGTGATCGACGAGCGGCCGCCCTTGCACACCGGCGCCTGGGGCATGGCCACGACCGAGATCTGTCTCTCGATCCTCGAATCCAGCACCAGTCAGCGCGAGATCGCGCTCCATCATCAGGTCGGGCTGGGCGACCGGCCGGCATAGGAGGGCGAGCATGCCATTGATCAGAATCGAACCGGTCCTGGACCCGAAAACCGGCAAATACCTGCTGGAGATCTATGCCCCGCACGACGCCGAACGGCCGTTCGTGACCACATTGCCGCGCTATCAGAGCGCCGCGGCGGCCGAGAGCGACCTGATGGCCATCATCGCCGCGAGCGCGCCGCGCACCGACGGGAGGTAAGGCGCCGCTTTCAAATATCGAGCGTCAGCGTGCCGCACTTCGCCCGCGAGACGCAGATCATGATCGCGTCGTCCTGCTCGTCTTCGTCGAGAACGAAATCGCGGTGATCGCCGATGCCTTCGAGCAGCGTCGTCCGGCAGGCGCCGCAGGTGCCGCTTTCGCAGGAGCTGGGCACGACGACATCGTCGCGGCGCAAGGCTTCGAGGATGCTGACGCCCGCCGGGACTTCCACGGTCCGGCCGCTCTTGGCGAGGCGAACGCTGAACGGCTGGTCGCCGCCGGGCGCAGCACTGACGCTGGTGCCGAAATCCTCGAAATGGACGGCGGTCGAGGGCCAATGCCTGGTGACGTCGCGCACCGCCTGCATCAGCGGGCGCGGGCCGCAGCAATAGACATGCGCGCCCTCGGGTCGAACCGCCATCAGCGGGCCGATCGCCAGCGACCGCTCCCGGTCGCCATGATCATGATGAACCAGGATGCGCCCGGCGAACGCGGGGTCCGACAGGTCTTCCAGGAAAGCCGTCGTCTCGGGGGAGCGCGAGCAATAGATCAGCCTGAAGTCCGCACCCTTCGCCTTGAGCTCACGCATCATCGCGAGCATCGGCGTGATCCCGATGCCGCCGGCGATGAGCACATGGCTCGCGGCGTCAGGGTCGAGCGCGAAGTAATTGAGCGGCGGCGACACCAGCAGCTCGTCGCCGACCGCCGTGTCCTCCGCCATGCTGACCGAGCCGCCGCGGCCCGCGGCCTCCCGCTTCACCGCAATGAGATAGCGCGAGCGGTCAGCCGGATCGTTGCAGAGCGAATAGCGACGCGAAAGACGATTGGGCGCGCGGACGAGGATGTGGGAGCCGGCGGTGAAGGCGGGCAGGTCGCCGGGCTCGCGCGGGGCCAGCTCGAACAGGAAGATATCCTGCGCGATTTCGGTTTTCGCATGAAGACGGAGCGGCATCATTTCCGATTCGGCGAAGTCTTTCATCGTCACTGCATCAGCCATCGCTTCCTCCGGCAGCAAACGCTGCCTCGCTCTTTGCCAACCTGTTCCAGCGCCTAAGCGGGAACCGGGACTTGATGTTTCAGGTACACTTCCCGGCCGCTCGCCGATGATTCGATCGCGGCCGTACAGACCTCGAGGTTGGCGAGGCCCCACCGGCCATCGTGCAGGGCGGGCGCCTTGCCGGTGATGGCATCGAAGAATTCCGCCATCACCAGATCGCGGGGCGTCCGGTCGCGCGGCAGCTCGATCTCGGTCCGTCCCTGTTCGGTGTAGGTAAAGAGCCCCTGCGGCGACTGCCGGATATCGCCGCGTTCGCAGCTGACGAGGGTCAGGCCGAAGAACGGCTGATTTGGGGCGGCGGCCGGAATGGCGTTCTTCGAGCGCGCCCGCTTAGCCGCGAGCTCGTCTTCCGGTGTCGAGCCGGCGCGGGGGCGCCGCGGGCGCTTCCGGCTTTCCGGCGGTTCGTGGAAACCCCATTCCGTTACGTCGAAGCACAGCTCGGCGCTGGCGAAGCTGCCATAGCCGTTATAGACGGCCGTCGCGGCGGCCCCGTCCTCGAACTCGAGGTAGACGGTATGCGCGCCGATGGATGAGCGCGCCGGGTCCCAGTCAAAGGTCTTGGCCCGCACGCTGCGCACCATGCCGCCGCCCAGCAGCCGGATGATGTCGAACTGGTGGGAGCCTTGACGATAGGTCACGCCGCCGCCCTGGTGGATATCGAGCTCGTCGGGGCGGCGCGGGCGGTAGATCCAGTCGGTGAAGTTCCAGGTATTCACCATCCGGACGCGGCCGAGCGAGCCGCCGGCAATGAGTTCGCGCATGCGCCGGATCGGCAGGTCGTAACTGTGCGAGTGGCCGACGAGCAGCACGGTGCCGGCTTCGGCTGCACCATCGATCATCGCCTGGGCTTGCGTGATGCTGACGGCCATCGGCTTCTCGACCAGCACATGCTTTCTGGCGGCGAAGGCCTGGGCCACGTGCGTCGGATGCATGTCCGTCGGCGTGCCGACATAGACGGCGTCCAGTGCCGGATGCGCCAGCAGTTCCTGCAGGGTGCGATAGCCCGTGACGCCGAGTGTGCCTGCGACCTCGGCCCTGGCTTCGTCCGAGGGATCGGCGACCGCGACCAGCTCAAAGCCGGAATGGCCGGCGATCGCGGGCAGGAACGCCCGTCCCGCCGTGCCCAATCCGGCAGCACCAAGCCGGACCCTGCCGGCGACCGAGCGCGCGGCCATGGGGTGATCGTTCATTTCAGGTTCCTTGCTCTCAAGGAATGCCTTGCCCCGCCGTCGCTGGTCACGACGACGGTCGGATCATTCCTCTTCCGTCGCGCGGGGCTTGGCTCGTTTGGCCGCGGTGCCGGGGCTGCGCGCCTCCGATCCCGAACTCATGCGGGACATCTCGCGCGTCGATGGCATCCGCAGGTTCTGGCTGAACAGGGCGGCCTCGTCGGCGGCGAGGTTTTCGATCATGGTCAGCAAGGTGCGGCGCGTGATCGCCACATCCTCCGGCGGCACGCCGGAGACGGCGATCCGGTTGATCTCCTCCGCCAGCGGCACGAGCACAGCGCGCAGCGCCGTGCCCTTGGGCGTCAGGAAAATGCGAACCCGCTTCCGGTTGTCCGGCATTTTCTGTCGCGTGATGTAGCCGAGCTTTTCCATCGCCTGCAGGGCCGAAAACGTCGTGGGCTCGGTCATGCCGGCCTGTTCGCTGAGCTGGCGTTGGCTCAGCCCGTCGGCCTGCCAGAGCACGCGCAGGAACGTCCAATGGCCATAGGCGACGCCATGCTCGTGCAACCGCACCTGCAGGCTGCGCGAGAAGCCCCTGGATGAGTCCCTGACCAGATGGGCAATGCGGTCGTCGGGGGCCGATTCCCGCCAGTGCCTGAGGATCCTGGGCAGGATCTCCGCAGAACCTTTGCTATCGCGCTCGCTCACCGGACCCACCTGCATGTCAGCAACACCCTGTCCGAGCGCCATAGCACGAACCCAGGGCAAATGCAGGCCGATCGCGAAGCCGCGCCATGGGGCGGCGGTTCTCGAACTTACGGATCTCCTTTGCCATCCGCACACCCTCCCTGCTGTCCAACGTGCGCTGTCGTGTCGTTGTTGATCAAACTTAGTGATCTAAATTAAATTGGTCAATACGGGTTTTGATCCATGCTGCGCTGCGACATGAAGTGGCCGGTACGCTGGCCTGTATCTGCGACATTTTCCATGTTGACGAACTTAGCGATCTAACATTAGCATCGAAACATTCATTCGGTGCGACGTCGCTTTTCGCGTTTTGGCAAGCGCGATCAAAGCGATGCGCTGTTGAGAGGGCGAACTCGCGGGCGAAATCGCGGCCCCGTCGTCGAGTGCTGAACAGGGAGAGCTAGATGCTGACGGCTGAGCAAAACGAACTTCTGACGCGCGTCGGACCGGGAACGCCCATGGGCAATCTGCTGCGGCGCTACTGGCAGCCGATCGCGGCGGCGTCGGAGCTCGACACGCGCTGGACCAAGAAGGTGCGGCTTCTGGGCGAGGACCTGGTCCTGTTCCGGGATCGGCAGGGGCGGCGGGGCCTGATCGCCGAGCAATGCCCGCATCGGCGCGCCTCGTTTCTCCACGGCATCCCGACCCAGGACGGCATCCGCTGCCCCTATCACGGCTGGGAATTCGACCGGGAAGGCAAGTGCCTGAGCCAGCCCAATGAGCCTGACAATTGCGCGTTCCGCGACAAGATGACGACGGATGCCTATCCGGTGGAGGAGCTGGGCGGCGTGCTGTTCGCCTATCTCGGGCCGCTGCCGGCGCCGCTGCTGCCGCGGTTCGACGGCTTCGTCGCGGAAGGGTCGATCCGGATGATGGGGCGGACGCTGCTGCCGGTTAACTGGCTGCAGATCATGGAGAATTCAGTCGATCCGATCCATACGGAATGGCTGCACGGGCATCACTACGAATTCCTGAAGGAGCAGGAAGGGGTCAAGGTCGCGATCAGCGCGCGCCACGAAAAGATCGACTTCCGCGAATTCGAGTTCGGCATCACCAAGCATCGTCTTCTGGCCGGCCATTCGGAGGATTCGGACGACTGGCGCATCGGGCACCCGATCGTGTTCCCGAACATGCTGGCCGTCGGCAACGGCGACGAGACCTCGCGCTACTACTCGTTCCAGATCCGGGTGCCGGTCGACGACACCCACACGATGCACCTCTGGTACAACGCCTATGTGCCGCCGAAGGACGCGGTCATTCCGCCGCACCTGACCGACCGGGTTCATCTCTACGACGTGCCCTACAAGGACGACAGCGGCGAGTTCATCGTCGACAACGTCGATGGCCAGGACATGATGGCCTGGATCTCCCAGGGGGCGATCGCCGACCGCACGCGCGAGAATCTGGGCGCGTCGGACCAGGGTCTGGCGATCTATCGCCGCGTGCTGCGGCGCGAGCTCAAGAAGATGGAGCAGGGCGAGGATCCGATGGGGGTCGTGCGCGATCCCATCCGCAACGAGCGGATCGATCTGCCCAACGAACGCAAGAAGCATCACAACAGCGACGGCTTCGCGAGCTTCATGCTCCGCACCCACGCGAAATATTCGCCGATCGCCAAGGACCTCGTTCAGATCTTCGAGTAATGCCGACGGGGAGCGGCAAGAGGCCGCTCCCCTTTGATTTCGCGCCGATGGACCAAGCAAGACCGAAGCCTTCGATCCAACGATGGGCTCAATGGGGAGGTGCCTGGAGATGCCAATCGCGGCCGGTTTGGATAATGCGATCATTCGTGCGCCTCGGGAACGGCTAGGCCGTGCGGGGTTTCCGCAATGTTAGAGGCCGCCGCCCAGGCGCTGGGCCTGGTGCTCGATCCGACGCGCCTGCTGATCATGCTCGGCGGCGTCGTGCTGGGGCTGGCGCTCGGCGTCGTTCCGGGGCTGGGCGGCATCGTCGGCCTCGCCCTGCTGATCCCCTTCACCTATCACCTGGACGGATACACGGCGTTCGCGCTGCTGCTCGGCATGGCGGCGACGACGACCGTGTCGGACTTCATTCCGGCGGTGCTGTTCGGCGTTCCGGGCACGGTCGGTGCGGCCGCGACCGTGCTCGACGGGCATCCCTTGGCGAAGCAGGGGCAGGTGCAGCGCGCCTTCGGCGCGGGCTACGCCTCGTCGCTGGCCGGCGGCATCTTCGGCGCCCTGCTGCTGGCGGTCGCCATTCCGGTGCTCCGCCCGATCGTGCTCTATCTCGGCTCGTCCGAGCTGCTCGCCTTCTGCATCTTCGGCCTGTCGATGGTCGCGGTGCTGAGCGGCAAGGCGCCGCTCAAGGGGCTGACGATCGCGTCACTCGGCCTCATGCTCTCGCTCATCGGGTCCGACCCGCAGACCGGCACGCTGCGCTGGACGTTCGGCTCGCTTTATCTGTGGGATCATCTGCCGCTGGTCCCGGTCACCCTCGGCATTTTCGCCCTGCCGGAGCTGGCCGATATGGCGATCGCCCGCACCGGCATCACCGATGTCCGGGTGAAGGGCGCTGTTCCGGTCAGCAATATTTGGCAGGGCGTCGCCGATGCCGGCCGGAATTGGTGGCTGGTGCTGCGGTGCAGCGGCCTCGGTGCGTTGCTGGGTTCCGTTCCCGGCATCGGCTCGGCCGTGATCGACTGGATGGCCTATGCCCATGCGCTGCGGACGGAGAAGAATACCCAGCAGTTCGGCCATGGCGACATCCGCGGCGTGATCGCGGCCGAAAGCTCCAACAACGCGAAGGAAGGCGGGCACTTGATCCCGACGATCGCGTTCGGCATGCCGGCCGGCGCCTCCATGGCGTTGCTGCTCAGTGCCTTCATGATGCACGGCTTCACGCCCGGACCGGAGATGCTGACCAAGCATCTCGACGTGACCTATTCGATCATTTGGACATTGACGATCGCGCACATCATGGGCGCGGTGATCTGCCTGTCGGCGAGCGGCCTGTTCGCGCGGCTCGCGACGGTGCGGGTCGGCATCCTCGTGCCGCTCGTGCTCGCGATCATCTTCCTGGGCGCGTTCGACGGCAGCCAGAGCTGGGGCGACCTCTATTCGATGGCGATCTTCGGTGCGGTCGGTTGGGTGATGAAGCAGCTTGGCTGGCCGCGGCCGCCGCTGATCCTGGGGCTGGTCCTCGGCAGCATGTTCGAGCGGTACTATTTCATCTCGAACGAGGTTTACGGCCTGCGCTTCTTCACGCGGCCCGTCGTCGTCGCCGTGCTGCTGGCGGCGCTCTGGGTGATTCTCGGCCCGTCGATCAGGGCGTTCCTGAAAATGTCGCGGCGCGAACAGCCGTCCGCCCGGCGCCGGCTGGCCTTCACCTTCCGCTTCGACCACCACACCGCCTTCACCCTGGCCCTGATCCTGGTCGCCGCCATCGCCGGCTGGTTCGCGCTCGACTGGGATTTCGATGCCAAGCTGATGCCGCTGACCGCCTGCGGCGCCGCATTGGTCTTCGGCTGCCTGACCTTGGCGCAGCAGATGCTGTCGGGCCGGGAAACCGTCGCGGAGAAAGCAGGCCCGCACGGGATC
>DATGEK010000082.1:0-2121 GCA_035310205.1 Aliidongia sp. | reverse complement strand
CGCATGCCAGGTCGCGCACCAGGGTCTCGTTGACCGGCGCGTCGTCGAACGCGAAGTCGTCGATGTCCTTGGCGAGCGGCAGCTTGGCAATGGTGATCTGGTACTTGATCGAGCGCGCCTGCTTCTCGCTGATCTCGGCGGTGAGCAGGTCGCCGACGATGCGCTGCGGCTCGTGCTGCCGCTTGATCGCGGTGGCGATGATCTCGTCGAAGGCGGCCTTCATGCCGTAGAGCTTCAGCTCGCCCATGGCGCCGAGAATCTCCGAACGCTCCATCATATCGCCCTCCTCAGGCTGTCGTAGCGGGCACAGTCGGCCGTGGGCGCGTGTTTCAGCTTCAGCGCCTCGGGCGTCATGATCGTGATCGACGGTGCCGGTTCGCGCCGCCGCGCCAGGATGTTGAGGATCACGGCGGCGGAATAGACGCCCTGGCCGAGCGCCTCGGCGCAGGCGGCCTCGACCGCCGCGAGGCCGTCGCTCAGCACGGCGGTCAAGATCTCGACCATCTGCCGATCGCCATCCTCGATGGTGGCGAGCTTGCGCCAGACCCGCGCCAGGCTGGCGGGCAGCACCCAGTCCTTGAACGGCGCACCGTTGCGCAACGCGCCGGGTTTCCTGGCCAGCACCGGCACGTAGTGCCAGGGATCGAACACGGTCTGATCCCGGCCGAAGCAGCGGGCATGCTCGCCGACGGGGCGGCCATCCTGGCGCAGCTCGATCCGGTCGGCGTAGGCGCGGATCTCGACCGGACGGCCGATCGCGCTCGCTGCAACCGAGTACCTGTTGTTGTCGAAGCGCACCAGGCAGGTCTTGGAGACCGAGGCCGGGACCGCATGGAAGCCGTCGAACCGCCCCGCATAGGGCACCAGGCTCGGCCGCTCCGCCTCGAACGCCTGCCAGATTGTCCGCTCCCGCTCCTCGGGATGGCGGTGCGCCTTGGCGTAGGCGATGCACTGGTCCAGCAGCCAGGCGTTCAGCTCCTCATAGCTCTTGAACCGCAGGCGTGGCGTGAAGAAGCGCTCGCGCACCAGGCCGACCTGGTTCTCGACCTGGCCCTTCTCCCAGCCCGACGCCGGGGTGCAGGCGACCGGCTCGACCAGGTAATGGCCGCACATCTGCTGGAAGCGGCGATTATAGAGGCGCTCCTTGCCGACGAAGATCGTCTCGACTGCCGTCTTCATGTTGTCGTAGATGCCGCGCGTGCAGGTCCCCTTGAAGAAGGCGAACGCCCGGTCATGGGCGTCGAACACCATCTCCTGGGTCTCGCGCGGATAGGCCCGGACGAACAGCATCCGGCTATGGCAGAGCCGGACATGCGCGACCTTCACCGTGACGGTCACGCCGTTCAGCAGCACGATCTCGTGGCTCCAGTCGAACTGGTAGGCCTCGCCGGGGGCAAAGCTCAACGGCACGTAGGCCTGCGCCGTCGCCGTGCCGCGCTCCCGGCGCCAGACCTTGGCGTAGCGCCGGACCGCATCGTAGCCGCCGTCATAGCCGGAGCCGCGTAGCGCCTCGAAGATCCGGATCAGCGTCAGGCGTTCCCGGGCGGCCTTGCTCTCGTTGGCGAGCAGGAGTGTCTCAAGCTCGTCGCGCCACGGCCCAAGCTTCGGCCGGGGCTGACGCCCACGCTCGTACTCAAAGCTCGTGGCGTTGGAACGCAGCACCTTGCGCACCGTGTTCCGCGAGATCTTCAGGTCCCGGGCGATCTCCTTGATCGCCTTCCCCTTGACGTAATGTTCCCGCCGGATCCGGCCGATCGTCTCCACAATCAACATCCCCCGACCACCCGCTCGTATCCCCGAGCAGGTAGCTTGCTCAACGCACAGTGGAGGGGGTCAATGTTGGGCGCCGATCACCCCTCAAGGGGGGGCAATGTTCCACGCCTAATCACAGTTCCGGTACCGGGACCAGATGCTTCGGGAGGTTCGGATCGGGTGCGGCCAATATGAAGCCCCACGGGACATGGCCCCGCAACTTACGCTGCGTCATGGCCGTAGTCCTTTGCAGGAAGCACGAACAGACCGGACGGGGCTGAGACGCTCACCTTCTGCGTGCCGACAAGCCCCGCGCGATCCAGAATTTCCTTAGCGGCGCTGATCCGTTCCTTGGTGCCGGGAATGGTC
>DATGEK010000081.1:0-20713 GCA_035310205.1 Aliidongia sp. | reverse complement strand
CTTCAGCATATTCTATCGCGAGGCCGGCACGGCGGGCGCCCCGAAGCTGCTGCTGCTGCACGGCTTCCCGAGCTCGAGCCATATGTTCCGCGACCTGATCCCGCTCCTGGCCGACCGGTTCCACATCATCGCCCCCGACCTGCCGGGCTTCGGCAAGTCCGACCTGCCGGGCCCCGGCCATACGTTCGACCGGATCGCGGATACGATCGATCGCTTCACCGAGGTCGTCGGCTTCGATCGCTATGCCGTCTATGTCTTCGACTATGGCGCGCCGACCGGCTTCCGGCTCGCGGTCAAGCACCCGGATCGGATCACCGCCATCATCTCCCAGAACGGCAATGCCTATGAGGAGGGCCTAAGCGACGGCTGGAACCCGATCCGCGCCTATTGGCAGGACGCCTCGCCGGCCAACCGCGAAGCGCTCCGTGCCTTCCTCGCGCCCGAGACGACCGTCTGGCAATATACGCACGGCGTCCCCGACACGACCGCGGTCTCTCCGGACGGCTACTCGCTCGACAATTTCTATCTCGCCCGGCCCGGCGCTGCCGAGGTGCAGCTCGACCTGTTCGGCGACTACAAGAGCAACGTCGCGCTCTACCCGACCTTCCAGCACTATTTCCGGACCCACAAGCCGCGGTTCCTGGCGGTGTGGGGCAAGAATGATCCGTTCTTCCTGCCGCCGGGCGCCGAGGCGTTCAAGCGCGACATTCCGGACGCGGTCGTGCGCTTCTTCGATACCGGGCATTTCGCGCTCGAGACGCATGCCGCGGAGATCGCGGCTGCCATCCGCGACTTCCTCGCCCGCTGACCCACAACCCGAGCGCCCACCCCTCGGCGGTCGAGCGGGTGGGCCGCAGACCCATTGGAGAGCCATCATGCGTGCCATCGTTCTCGATAAATTCGGTGGGCTCGACAGCCTCGTCTACCAGGACATTCCGGAGCCGGAGCCCCAGGCCGGCCACGTCGTGATCCAGATCAAGGCGTTCGGCATCAACCATGCCGAGATGCACATGCGCCGCGGCGAGTGGGCCGAGGCGGCGCCGGTCAGCGGCATCGAATGCGTCGGCATCGTGAAGTCCTGCCCGGGCGGCGAGTTCCCGATCGGCGCCAAGGTGGCGGCGCTGATGGGCGGCCTCGGCCGCACGATCAACGGCAGCTATGCCGAATATACCCGTGCGCCGGTGTCGAACGTCGCCTTGATCGAGGCGGACCTGCCCTGGGCCGAGCTCGCGGCGATCCCCGAGACCTTTGCCACGGCCTGGACCTGCCTGTTCCGCAACCTCGAGATCAAGAAGGGGCAGTTGCTCGTCATCCGCGGTGCCACGTCGTCCTTCGGCCAGGCGGCGCTCAAGATGGCGGTCAACGCCGGCGCGCGGGTGATCGCGACGACGCGCAGCCAGGATCGCTTCGCCATGCTCGAGAAGCTCGGCGCCGAGCGCTGCGAGATCGAGCGACCGGATCTCTCGAAGCATCTGCCTGAGGCGAAGCAGGTCGATGCGGTGCTCGACCTGGTCGGGAACAGCGTCGCGCTCGACTCCCTCGCGCTGCTGCGCCGCGGCGGCCGTTCCTGCCTCGCCGGCTGGCTCGGCGGACTCGACTCGATCCCCGACTTCAACCCGCTGCTGCAGATGCCGAGCGGCGTCCATTTCACCTTCTTCGCCAGCTTCGTCTTCGGCACCCCGGGCTTCCCGCTCTCGGACGTGCCGCTGCAACAGATCGCGGCGGATGCCGCGGCCGGCCGGCTCGACGTCAAGCCGGTCCGGGTCTTCCGCTTCGAAGAGATCCATGAGGCACATCGCGTCATGGAAGCGAACGAGGCCCGCGGCAAGATGGTCGTGGTCCACGACTGATCTTCAGCCCTTGGGACGAAGGAGAATTGAGATGCCGAAGTCAGTTGCCATCATCACCGGCGCCAGCCAGGGCATCGGCCAGGCCACCGCGGTCCGCCTCGCGCGCGACTTCTCGGCGCTGGTCCTGGTCGCGCGCAATCGCGCCAATCTGGAGCAGACTGCGCAAGCCGTCGGGGCCGCCGGCGCTGAAGTGCTGATCATCGACGCCGACCTCGGCGAACCCTCGGCCGCGCAGGCCGTGGTCGACCAGGCCCTGGCCGCGTTCGGCCGGATCGACGCGCTGCTCAACATCGCCGGGGCGGTGCCGCAGGTCGACCTGTTCGAGATGACCGATGCGCAGTGGGAAGGCGGCCTCGCGCTGAAGCTGCACGGCGCGCGCCGGCTCACCATCGCGGCATGGCCGGCGCTGAAGGTGGCTAAGGGGTCGGTGGTGTTGATGTCCGGCAATTCGGCGCTGTTCCCGAAGGCGCCCTATGCGGCCGTCGGCACGATCAATGCCGCGATCGTCGCGCTGGCCAAGGCCTTCTCCGATCGCGGCATCGCCGATGGCGTGCAGGTCAACAGCGTCCTGCCGGGCCCGGTGATGACCGGCCGGCGCCGCTCGTATCTCCAGCATTGGGCGCCGCTCCACGACATGACGGTCGAGGAGGCGACGGTCAAGTTCCCGCAGGAAGCCGGCATCGCGCGCTATGGCGAGCCGGAAGAGATCGCCGAGTTGATGGCGTTCCTGGTGTCGCCCGGCGCCCGCTGGATGACCGGCTCGACGCTCCGCATGGATGGCGGCGAGGTCAAGTCGATCTGACCGGCGCCGCCGATCGGGACGCGCCGCCTGTGTTGCTTGCGCAGGCAGCGCGTCCGAGCCGGCCAATATTCTGACAAGTCACACGAAACCCATTCGTCGTTCCCGGCGGCCGCGTCGGCGCCGAACCGTCGCGCGCGCCCTGTCGGAACCGAGCTGAAAGGAAATAGCCATGCCTCAGTCTGAAATGTTCGACGTCGTCATCCTCGGGAGCGGCCAGGGCGGAAAGCGGCTTGCCTGGCATCTGGGACGGTCCGGCAAAAAGGTTGCCGTCGTGGAGCGGCAATGGGTCGGCGGTTCCTGCCCCGCCGTGGCCTGCCTGCCGTCGAAGAATGAAATATGGGGCGCGCGGGTGGCCCATCTCGTTCGGAATGCCGCCAGCTTCGGCACCCTCGCTGAGGGGGTGAGAACCGACATGGCGCGGGTGCGGCGCCGCAAGCAGGACATGATCGAGCTCGAGATCGAGCTTCATCTCAATCTCTACAAGCAGACCGGGGCCGAACTCATCATGGGCAGCGGCCGCTTCATCGGCCCGAAGACGATCGAGGTGGCGCTGAACGCCGGCGGCACGCGCGTGCTTGCCGGCCATGAGGTCGTGATCAACACCGGCTCCCATGCCGCCATGCCCGAGATCCCGGGCCTGCGTGAGGCCCGGGCGCTCACCCATATCGAGGCGCTGGAGCTCGACGAGGTGCCGCCGCACCTGATCGTGCTCGGTGGCGGCTATATCGGGGTCGAAATGGCGCAGGCCTATCGGCGCTTCGGCAGCCGGGTGACGATCATCGAGCCCGGCCCGCGGATCATGGGGCGCGAAGACGCCGATGTCGCCGACCAGATTGGCAAGGTTCTCGGCGCTGAAGGCATCGACATCCTCCTCGGCGCCGAACCGCTCCGCGTCGATGGCCTCAACGGGCGATCGGTTTCGGTGACCGTCCGGACGAGCTCTGGCGAACGGACGATCGACGGCAGCCATCTGCTGGTCGCCGTCGGCCGGGTCGCGAATACCGCGGATATCGGTCTCGACAAGGCCGGCGTTGCGCTCACCGAGCGCGGCTTCATCCAGGTCGACGACCGGCTGCAGACCACGGCCCCCGGCGTCTGGGCGATCGGCGAATGCGCCGGCAGCCCCCAGTTCACCCATGTTTCGGTCGATGATTATCGGATCGTTCGCGACAACATGGCCGGCGGGAACCGCAGCACCAGCGATCGGCTCATTCCCCATGTGATGTTCACAGATCCGCCGCTGGCGCGGGTCGGCCTGTCCGAGGGCGAGGCATTGCGCCATGGCATCCCCGTCCGCGTGGCAAAGCTGCCGATGCGCAAGGTCCTGCGGACATTTGCGACCGACGAAGCCGAAGGGTTCATGAAGGTGCTGGTGGCGGCGAAGGACGATCGCATCCTCGGTTTCACGATGGTCGGTTCCGAGGCGGGCGAGGTGTTGGCCACGGTCCAGACGGCGATGCTCGCCCAGCTGCCCTATACGAAGCTGCGGGATGCCGTCATCGCGCATCTCACCGTCGCCGAGGGCTTGGGGCCCCTGTTCGAAAGCCTTCCGGCACGGTCCGTCTGACCGGCGGGACCGGGGCGTGAGGACCGGTGGCGGCGCGGCGTGCCCCCGGCCTCACCTCGGTCGGCGGACGGTTCTGAGCTTGCCGCTGTTGCCGCCGCCGCAGAAGAACCGGTCGGCGCCGTCGGACTCGAGCCCCGACACGCCGACGCCGGGCGGCATCTCGAGCCGCTCCAGAACCTCTCCCGTCAGCGGATCGACGCGCGTGAGGTCGCTTTCGTCACCTTCCCAGGTGCCGTGCCAAAGCTCGCCGTCGACCCAGGTGACGCCGGTGACGAAGCGGTTCGCTTCGATGGTGCGCAGGATCGCCCCCGTCTCAGGATCGACCTGGTGGATCTTCCGCTCTCGATACTGCCCGACCCACAGCGTCCCTTCGGCCCAGGCGAGGCCCGAGTCGCCGCCGCCGCCCGGGGCCGGGATCGTCGAGAGCACGCGGCCGGTCGCCGGATCGATCCTCTGGATCCGATCCTCGGCAATCTGGAACAGGTGCTGGCCGTCGAAGGCCGTGCCGGCGTGCGCGGCGACGTCGATCGAGCGCACCATCTTGCCGTTCGCCGGGTCGAGGGCGTTCAGCTTGTCTCCGGCGGCAATCCAGACGTGCTGGCCGTCATAGGTCACGCCATGCACATGGTCGACGCCCGGAAAGGGGCCATCCTCGCGGAGGATTTCGGCGGTTGATCGTTTCATCGCTCCACTCTAGTCGCTCGGGAGCGGGGCGGGGAGTAACAAGGTCGTCGTGAATCCCGAGACGGGCGGAGTCACCCAACGACGCGCCCGGCCGCGGCCGAACGACTGCACCTTGCCGGCTGCCGCCAGTGCATCCAGTGCCCGCTGCACCGTGCGCTGGCTGGCGCCGAGCGCCAGCGCCAGGGCCGAGCTCGACCATGATTCGCCGTCGGCGAGGAAGGCCAGCACCGCCGCATGCGCCTCTTCGACCGGCCGCGCCAGCAAGACGACCTCATGCGTGCCGTGCGGCAATAACGCGAACCCCCGCTTCGTCGCGCGCACCTCGGCCAGGGGCCGCAGCATCGTGCGCAGCCGCCCGATTTCGACCCGCAAGCGCACACGGTGCGATTCGTCGGCGTGCTTCGCGCCGAAGGCCCGCGCGACGAGCATGTCCCGCGACACGTCCCCGGGCCACGCTTCGCCGAGCGCACGGGCGAGCGCGAACAGCACCGGGCGGCCGGCGAGCGAGACTATTGTGGCCGCGTCCCGCACGGCATGACGGCACGCGTCGACCACCAGCGCTTCCGACGCCAGCAGCGCCTCGACCTCTTCGAGCAGCAGAGGGCGTTCCGTGCCGCGCGCAATCAGGCGCGCTGCGGGCGTCGCGAGGACGCGCGATGCGCTTTCGACCTCCGCCGCGAGCGCCGGGATGTCCGCTAGGCGCACGGCATGCGCCGCCCGGGCGAGGGCTGTGCGCGCCGTCTCAACCTTCAGGCGCCGCATCGCGATCCCGGCCACGACCAGCTCGTGGGTGACCCGCGACGCGGGCGGGAAGGGGGCGGGGTCGAGGGTGGCGAGGGCGCGCTCGGCATCGTCGAGGCGTCCGATCAGCAGCAGGCGCCGGACCTCGAGATGCCGCGCATGGGCGGCGTTCAACCGGTCGCCGTGCGCGTCGAGTGTCGCTCGCGCGGCGTCAAGCGCCTTCGCCGGCCAGCCGAGGTCGCGGGAGACGAGCGCGATCTCGGCCTCGGCGACGACGCAGCGGGCGCGGGCCAGGGCCTCCCTCGGACCGAAGGCGCGGGCCGCCCTGCGCAGCAGGGATTTCGCGCGAACGAGATCGCCGAGCTGCGCCATCGCGATGCCGCGAAGGGCAAGTGCCGGTGCGTCGTCGCGCAGGGCGACCCGGTTCAATGCGCCGAGCGCATCACCGGCCGCGAGCGCGCGAGCCGCCGCAGTGATCAGCGAATCCATCCGAATCCCGCCACACTTGTAACTCTCACCGTTCGTATGCCCGGTCCTAGCCTATCTCGTGCCCACCAACCAACCCCAACGGAGATGAGAACGATGACGACGCATATGACCGGGACACGGGAAGAGTGGCTGTCGGCGCGGCTCGCGCTGATCGAGGCGGAGAAGGAGCTGACGCGGCGCAGCGACGAGCTGGTGCGCCAACGCCAGGCGCTGCCGTGGGTGCGGGTCGACAAGGAATACCGGTTCGAGACCGACGAAGGCGAAGCCTCGCTGGCGGACCTCTTCCAGGGGCGCTCGCAACTGCTGGTCTACCACTTCATGTTCGGGCCCGACTACAAGGCGGGGTGCCCGTCCTGTTCGGCGATCGCCGACGGGTTCG
This sequence comes from Aliidongia sp., assembly GCA_035310205.1. Taxonomy (GTDB): domain Bacteria; phylum Pseudomonadota; class Alphaproteobacteria; order ATCC43930; family CGMCC-115725; genus Aliidongia. Next base: position 14,201 of record DATGEK010000081.1, on the reverse strand, counting down.
ACGGCTTCGTTGTCCATCTGGCGAACCACGACGTCACGCTCTCGGCGGTGTCGCGGGCACCGCTCGCCAAGCTGCAGGCGTACAAGCAGCGGATGGGGTGGAGTTTCCCCTGGGTGTCCTCACGCGCCAGCGACTTCAACTTCGACTTCAACGTCGCTTTCACCGAGGAGCAGCAGCGCACCGGCAACGTCGAGTACAACTACCGGCGCAGCGGCCATGCGATGGACGCGACCCCGGCCCCGGAGCCCGTGGTCCAGTTCGCGGCGACATGCGGAACCGATGCGGCCACCTACACGCGTGACCGGCCAGGCATGAGTGCGTTCGTGCTCGAGGACGGCGTCGTCTATCACACCTATTCGACCTACGCGCGCGGGCTGGACGGACTCTGGGGCATGTACCAGTGGCTCGACCGCGCACCCAGGGGGCGCAACGAGACCGGCATCTGGTGGCGTCGCCACGATGAGTACGACCAGCGCTAAGATCATCATGTCTTCACGCACCGCGGGCGGCACTGCGACCGCCCTCGGTGCGGCGGATTGGCTATGCCTCGCCGCCGCGCCGACCTTCGCGATCATGGCGCTCTTCACCGGTGTTCTTGGCGGCCCGCCGGATATGCTCTGCTCGGCCGTGCAGGATGCGTCGCCGCTGAGCGGCATGGCCCCGATGTATTTGCTGATGAGCGTCTTCCATTTGGCGCCCTGGCTGAAGCTCGCCTCGCGCGGACGATCGCAGCGACCTCGTTAGCCGTCGTTGTGACGACCTACCAGCCACTTGCCAAAGGGGGTACGCTGGGATGGTGAAGCGTTAATGGGACGACGCCCGCCATGACGGAACGTTCCGAATATATGCTGGAGCCACTGCGGAAGGGCGGGGAGTTCATCCTTTACCGCGGCCGGCAACGCGGCAACCCTTCCCCGGTCCTGGTGCTGGCGCCCATCGCGCAGCAGCCGGCGCCGGCGAGCCTCAGGCAGCTCGACCACGAATACGCGCTCGCAGCCGAGCTTGATCCCGCGTGGGCGGCGCGGCCTCTGGCGCTTGCGCGCCACCAAGGGCGGCCGATCCTCGTGCTCCAGGACCCGGGCGGCGAACCGCTGACCCGGATCCTCGATCGGAACCAGGGGCAACCGCTCGAGCTCACGCGCTGCTTGCGCATCGCCATTGGCCTGGCGACAGCTGTCGGTCAGGTCCATCGGGCTGGCCTCATTCACAAGGATATCAAGCCCGGCAACGTCCTGGTGGACGTGGCGAGCGGCGGCGTGTGGCTGACCGGCTTCCGCATTGCCTCGCGCCTGCCGCGCGAACACCAGCCGCCCGCGCCGCCGGAGATGATTGCCGGCACGCTCGCCTACATGGCGCCGGAGCAGACCGGCCGGATGAACCGCTCGGTCGACTCCCGCAGCGATCTCTATGCGCTGGGCGTCACCCTCTACGAGATGCTGACGAGGACGCGGCCCTTCACCGCCGCCGACCCGATGGAGTGGGTGCACTGCCACATCGCCCGGCAACCGGTGCCGCCCGACGAGCGGGTCGCGGGCGTCCCGGCGGCGCTCGGGGCGATCGTCACGAAGCTTCTCGCCAAGACCGCCGAGGACCGCTACCAGACCGCCGCGGGTCTCGCGAGCGACCTGCGCCGCTGCCTCGATGAGTGGCAGGCGACCGGCCGCATCGAGCCGTTCCCGCCGGGCGCGCACGACGCCTCGGACCGATTGCTGATCCCAGAGAAGCTCTATGGCCGGGACCGCGAGATCGACTCCCTGCTCACGGCCTTCGACCGTGTCGTGGTCCACGCCATCCCGGAACTAGTGCTCGTGTCCGGTTACGCCGGCATCGGCAAGTCCTCGGTCGTGAATGAGTTGCACAAGGTGCTCGTTCCGCCGCGCGGCCTGTTCGCGTCCGGCAAGTTCGACCAGTATAAGCGCGACATCCCCTACGCCACCCTTGCCCAGGCCTTCCAGATGCTCGTCCGCCCGATCCTGGGCCAGAGCGAGGCGGAGCTCGGCCGGTGGCGCGACGCGCTCAGCGACTCGCTGGGCCCGAACGGTCAGCTCATCGTCAACCTCGTGCCCGAGCTGGAGCTGGTGATCGGAAGACAGCCGGCGGTCGCGGAGCTGCCGCCGCAGGACGCGAAGAACCGCTTCCAGATGGTGTTCCGGCGCTTCCTCGGCGTCTTCGCGCAGAAGGAGCATCCGCTCGCGCTGTTTCTTGACGATTTGCAGTGGCTGGATACGGCGACGCTCGACCTGCTCGAGCACCTCGTCACGCATCCCGAGGTCCGGCACCTGCTGGTGGTCGGTGCCTACAGGGACAATGAGGTCGGCCCCGCGCACCCGCTGATGCGGACGCTCGAGGCGATCCGCACCGCCGGCGCGCGGGCCCAGGAGATCGTCCTGGCACCGCTGCGGCTCGACGATATTGGCCGGCTCATCGCCGATGCCCTGCGGTGCGAACCGGAGCGCGCGCGGCCCTTGGCGCAACTGGTGCAGGAGAAGACCGGCGGCAATCCATTCTTCGCGATCCAGTTCTTCACCGCATTGGCCGACGAGGGGCTGCTCGCGTTCGATCCCGCAGCGCTAGCCTGGCAGTGGGACATCGATCGCATCCGCGGCAAGAACTACACCGACAATGTGGTGGATCTCATCGCCGGGAAGCTCATGCGCTTCTCCCCCACCACCCAGGAGGCCTTGAAGCAGCTCGCCTGCCTGGGCAACGTCGCCGAGATCGCCACCCTGGCCCTGGTTCGCAAGGAGCCGGAGGCGGCGATGGCGGCGGCGCTCTGGGAAGCCGTTCATGCCGGGCTCGTCTTCCACCTGGACAGCACCTACAAGTTTCTGCACGACCGGATCCAGCAGGCGGCGTATTCGCTGATCCCGGAAGAGCAACGGCCTGCACTCCATCTGCACCTCGGCCGCATCCTGCTGGCGAGCATGACGACGGATGATCTCGCCGAGCATCTGTTCGACGTCGCGAACCAGCTCAATCGGGGCGCAGCACTTCTGACCGAGCGGCAGGAGAAAGCGCAGGTTGCCGCGATCAACCTGCGCGCCGGGCGCAAGGCCAAGGCGTCGGCGGCCTATGCGTCGGCGTGCGTTTATCTTGCAACCGGCATGGCCCTGCTCGACGAAAGCGACTGGGCCGGCCAATACGCGCTGATGTTCAGCCTCTGGCTCGAACGCGCGGAGTGCGAGTTCCTCAGCAGTAATTTCGACACGGCCGGGCAGCTGATTGGCGAGTTGCTGCAGCGCGGGGCGTCGAAAGTCGATCAGGCGGACGCCTACCGCCTGAAGATCCAGTTGCATGAAGTGAAGGGGGAAAACGCGCAAGCCGTCGCCAGCGCGCTCACGTGCCTGCGCCTGTTCGGCATCGACATGCCGGTACATCCGACCTGGGAACAGGTTCAGGCCGAGTACGAGATGGTGTGGCGGAATCTCGATGGGCGCTCCATCGAGAGCTTGCTCGACCTGCCGCTGATGACCGATCCCGAGCTGCAGGCCGCCATGCGCCTGCTCTCGATCCTCCTGAACGCGGCCTACTACACCGACTTCCAATTATTTTGCCTGTATCTGTGCCGCCTCGTGAACATCAGCATTCAGCACGGCACGACCGGCGCTTCCACGCATGCCTATGGCTGGTTCGGGAATATTCTCGGCGCGGTCTTTCACCGGTACCCGGAGGGCTACAGGCTTGGGCGGCTCGCCTGCGACCTTGTCGAGAAGCACGGTTTCGTCGCCTACCAGGCGAGGGTCCATCTGACGATGAACACAGTTGCCATCTGGAGTCAGCCGATTGCGATCGCGCTCGAGTCCAATCGCGCGGCCTTTCGTGCGGCAACCGAGACGGGGGATCTTACCTACGCTTGCTACAGCATGATGCACACGATCGCCGACCTTCTGGTGCGCAACGATCCGCTCGACGCGGTGTGGCGCGAGGCGGAACGAGGTCTCGAGTTCGTCCGGAAAGCGCGCTATCGCGACATAGCGGACAATATCGTGAGCCAGCAGCGCTTCATCGCGGCCATGCAGGGCCGGACCGCCAATTTCTCCACGTTCAGCGACACCGAGTTCGACGAGGCGGCATTCGAGGCGCAGCTTACGGGCGACCGGATGACCACCATGGTCTGCTATTTCTGGATCCTCAAACTAAAGGCGCGGTTCCTGTCCGCCGACTACGCCGAGGCGCTCGCGGCGGCCGACAAGGCGAAGGCGCTGCTATGGGCCATTACCGGCCAGATCTATCTGCTCGACTATTTCTATTACAGCACGCTGACGGTGGCGGCGCTGTTCGAGGCAGGTTCCGCCGACGATCAGGTCGGCTGGCGCGCCCTCCTGACGGCGCATCGCGAGCAACTGCGCGAGTGGGCCGAAAACTACCCGCCGACCTTCGCCGACAAGCACGCGCTGGTGTCGGCCGAGATTGCCCGCCTGGAAGGTCGGGACGGCGACGCCATGCGTCTCTACGAGCAGGCCATCAAATCGGCACGCGACAACGGCTTCGTCCAGAACGAGGGCCTGGCCCATGAGGTGGCGGCGCGGTACTACGCGGCGCGCGGCGTCGAGACGATCGGCCACGCCTATCTCCGCAATGCGCGGAACTGCTACGACCGCTGGGGCGCGTTCGGCAAGGTGCGGCACCTCGACCAGCGCTACCCGCGACTGCGCGAGGAAACGGCGCCGTCTCCGCCGACGGCGACGATCGGCGCGCCGGTCGAGCAGCTCGATCTCGGGACGGTGATCAAGGCCTCGCAGGCACTGTCGAGCGAGATCGTGCTCGACAAGCTGATCGAGAAGCTGATGCGGATCGCGGTCGAGCATGCGGGCGCCGAGCGGGGTCTGCTCATCCTGTTCCGGGCCGACGAGCCGCGGGTCGAGGCGGAGGCGACGACCGACCACGGCCGGGTCGAGGTCACGCAGCGGCCGGCCGCCGTGACGCCCGCCGTGCTTCCGGAATCCGTGCTCCATTACGTGATCCGAACGCGGGAAAGCGTCATCCTCGACGACGCCGCGGCGCCGACCCTGTTCTCGGCGGATGCGTATGTGCGGCAGCGGCGGCCCCGGTCCTTGCTCTGCCTGCCCCTGGTCAAGCAAGCCAAACTGGTCGGCGCACTCTATCTCGAGAACAATCTGACCCCGCGCGCCTTCACGTCGGACCGCATCGCGGTGCTGGAATTGCTGGCCTCGCAGGCCGCCATCTCGCTGGAGAATGCCGTCCTCTACTATGATCTGCGACGCAGCGAGGCCTTCCTGGCCGAAGGGCAGAGGATGAGCCACACCGGCAGCTGGAGCTGGAATATCTCCACGGGCAAGCTCGTGTGGTCGGAGGAACATTACCGGATCTTCGGCTTCGAGCCCAAGGAGACGGAACCCACGTTTCAGTTGTTCTGGGAAAGGATTCATTCGGGGGATCGATCCCTGGTCCAGCAGACCGTCGATCAGGCGATTCATGAGCGAAGCGGCTTTGCACTCGAATTTCGCATCGTCCTCCCCGATGGATCCAGCAAGCATCTCCACGGGGTGGCGCTTCCCGTCCTGAACGCCGCCGGCGAGCTCGATGACTATATCGGCACTACGATGGACATCACCGAGCGCAAGCGGGGCGAGGAGGCGGTGCGCAACGCCCAGGCGGATCTCGAACGCGCGGCGCGGCTGACGACGATGGGCGAGCTCGCGGCATCGATCGCCCACGAGATCAGCCAGCCGCTCGCCGCCATGGTCACGAATGGCGGCGTCTGCTTGCGCTGGCTTGCGCGTGACAAGCCGGATCTCGACGAGGTGCGGCGGGCCGCGGAACGGATCGTCAGCGACGGGCTTCGTGCGGGCGACATCATCCGGAGCGTCCGCGCTCTGGCGACGAAGTCGGGGCCCGAAATGACGCAGCTCGACATCAACGACGCGATTCGCGAAGTCCTCACCTTGATGCATAGCGAACTCAAGGACCGGCACGTCTCGTTCGAGGCCGAATTGTCGGACGATCTCCACCCCGTCCTCGGCGACCGGGTACAGTTGCAGCAGGTCATCGTGAATCTGATCATGAACGGCATCGAGGCGATGAGCACCGCCGTGCACCAGCCGCGGATGCTGCGGGTGAGATCCCAGGTCGACGGCCCCGGCCATGTGCTGATTGCGGTCGAGGATTCGGGGCCGGGGCTCGCTCCCGACGCCGTGGACCGCCTCTTCGCCCCCTTCTTCACGACGAAACCCAGCGGCATGGGCATGGGGCTGTCGATCTGCCGGTCGATCGTCGACGCCCATGGCGGTCGCCTCTGGGCATTGCCGCAGCCGGTCCGGGGCGCCGTCTTTCAATTCACCGTGCCGACCGCAGCCAAAACGGCTTCCTGACCGACGCCTCGGCGTATCGGGCGCATCTGCTCACCCCCCCCCATTTCGGTGCCGTACTCCCCCGCCGTCGGCCCCCTGGCGGCGACAGACTTCAGTAGGGTGCAATCGCAGTCGGTAGGCGGTGGCATCGGCCGCCGACCGTCCTGCGTGGACCTGAGTTCGAGGCACTGATGGACGCCGGTGTGATTGATCGCCTTCTTCTGCCGGGGGGCCGGGCGGGGAGATCCATTGCCGCGTCCTGCGTTGTCCTTTTGTCGCTGGGCAATCTGGCGGCCTGCAGCACGGCACCTTCCCAGAATATTCTCGGCTCCTACTTCCCGTCCTGGATGCTCTGCGCCTTTGCCGGCCTCGGCGGGACGATCATCGTGCGCCGGATTCTGATCGCGACGAGGCTCGACAAGACGCTACCCGCCCCGCTCGCCGTCTATCTGGCATTCACGGTCGCCTTCGCCTTTGCGAGCTGGCTCCTATGGCTGGATTAGAAACAGGGCAGTGGCGATGACCCAGATACGCTCCTGGCTTGGGCGCCTGATCGCCGTCGCCGCCATCGCTGCGGCGGTCGGGCTCGGCTACGCCGCGCTCGATCGCCTCGATCGCCGGCCACGCACGCACGACGCCTTCCTCTACGCCGATAGCGCCGGGTTGGCGCCGGACGTCAGCGGCCGCATCGTCGCGCTCGGCGTGCGGGACAATCAACGCGTGGCCAAGGGCGAGCCGCTGCTGGTGATCGATCCCGAGCCCTTCGAACTGCATCTGCGCCAGACGCGTGCCCAGGTCGCGGCGCTGGAGGCGCAGATCGCGCTGACCACGCGGCAGGTCGCGGCCCAGTCCTCCGGCGCCGATGCGGCGGCGACGCAGATCGAGCGCGCCCGTTCCCAGCTCTCGCTTGCCCACGACACTGTCGGCCGGCTGACGCCGCTCCTGGGCAAGGGCTATGTCACGGCCCAGCAGGTCGACGAGGCGCGGACCAATGAGAAGACCGCCGAGGCGGCGCTGACCGCCGCGATCCAGCAAGCCCAGCAGGCACGCCAGGCGGTCGGCGACACGGAGAGCCTGACGGCCCAGCTCGCCGGCGCCAGGGCTGCCGTCGCTCTCGCGGAGCGCGATCTGCGCAACACGACGGTGCTGGCCCCCTTCGACGGGCTGGTGGTCGGCCTCGATATCGCGGCGGGAGCCTATGCCGCGGCCGGGCATCCGCTGTTCACGCTGATCAAGGCCGATGAATGGTATGCCGTCGCGAATTTTCGCGAGACCGAACTGCCGGCGATCGGGCCGGGCGATCCGGCCACGGTCTGGATGATGTCCGACGGCAGCCGGCCGATCAGCGGCCATGTCGAAAGCACCGGCTGGGGCGTCCGGCCGGAGGATGCCGGCGGCCCGGCGCTGCCCGCCGTCGGCCGGACCCTGAGCTGGGTCGTGGTCGCCCAGCGCTTTCCGGTGCGCATCCGGCTCGACGCCCCGCCACCGGATGCGATGCGGATCGGCGCCACTGTCTCGGTCCAGGTGCGCCATGACGCCGTTGATTGACGCGGCATCGGCGAAGCGGGCCACGCTTCTGGATTTCCTGCGCGAGGAGCTGGCACCCCGCCCGGGCCGCCTGGCTGCCGTGGCACGGATCAGCGCCTGCTGCGCGTTGGTCGTGGCGATCGCGATGCTCTATCAGATCCCGCTGCCCGCCTACAGCGCCTATGCCGTGTTCCTTCTCGGCAGCCGGGAGATGGCGAGCACGCTCCTGACCGGCATCGTCGCCGTTCTCGCCTTCACCATCGCCGTCATGCTCTCGCTCACGTTCTACACGCTGGATGCGGCGGAGCCGGCGCTACGCATCCCGCTCATGGCGGTGAGCACCTTTATCGCGATCTTCCTCACCCGCACGATGGTGCTGGGGCCGGTCGCTTTCCTTGCCGGCTTCGTCCTGGTGCTGTCGCAATCGCTCATCGACCAGATCCCGACGCTCGAAGCGCTGACGCGCCTGGTGCTCTGGCTCTGGGTCATCGTGACGCTTCCGGTCGCGGTCTCGATCCTGGTGAATGTCGCGATCGGCGAAAGCCCCGCGCGGCTCGCGCGCCGCACGGCGGTGCGTTTGCTGCGGACGCTCGCCGCGGCGCTGCGCAGCGGCGACGGCGCCGAACTGCGCAAGGCCGAGGCAGAGGCGCTCGAGCTTCTGGAACTGCGTGAGCGCGCCGGCAAGCTCGACCATTCGCTCAGCGCGCGGCACGCGATCGATACCATGCTGATCGAGACGCTGGCCGAGCTTCTGATGCTGCCCTGCCTTCTGCCCCGCGACACGCCGGCAGCGGTGTGCAGCCCGATCGCCGAGGCGTGCGACGCCTGCGCCGAGGCGATCGAGGACGACTGGGCCGTGCCGCCGCCGATGGGGGCGATTGATCTGAATGGCCTTGCCGCCGATGCTCGGCCGATCGTGGCCGCGATGGTCCACGGGCTGGCGCGGCTGCGGACCGGCATCGCCGCCCGATCCTCGACGCATGAAGCGCCGGCCGCAGTCGCCGCGGCGGCAAAGCCCGGTCTCCTGGCACCCGACGCCTTCAGCAACCCCGCCTATGCGCGCTTTGCGCTCAAGACGACGATCGCGGTCATGGCCGCCTACATCATCTATAGCGGCCTCGACTGGCCAGGCATCAGCACCGCGATCACGACCTGCTTCTTCGTGGCGCTGGGCAGTCTCGGCGAGACGATCCACAAGGGGACGCTACGCATCACGGGCGCCGTGGTCGGCGGCCTGCTCGGCGGCCTCTGCGTCGTCTATGTGGAGCCCCAGATGACCGACATCGGCCAGCTGTGCCTGCTGATCGCCGCCGTGTCCGCGCTCGGCGCCTGGGTCGCGACCGGCAGCGACTTCATCTCCTACGCCGGGATGCAGGGCGCTTTCGCGTTTTTCCTGACCGTGCTGCAAGGCTACGCCCCCGACACGGATCTGACGGCACCACGCGACCGCATCGTCGGCATCCTGCTCGGCAATCTCCTAATGACGCTCGTGTTCAGCTTGCTGTGGCCGACGAGCGCCGTCGACCGGGCCCGGGCGTCGCTGGCGGCGGCGATGCGCGCGCTTGCCCGCTTGATGAGCGACGAGAGCGTCACCAAGACCGGCACTCGCCTGGCCGTGATCCGCGCGCTGGGCGAGGCGCGCCGCTTCGTCACGCTCGCCGGCTTCGAGCTTCGCATGCTGCCGGCCCGCGCATGGCTCGAGCGCACCGGCGGCCTGTCGCTTGTGGGCCTCGGCCGGGTCGCGGCGGCCGGCTTCGTCGTTGTCGATCAGCAAATCGCGCCGGAGATCGCCGAAACCGCCCGCCGGCACGATCAAGCGGTGGCTGGCTGGCTTGGCGCCTGCGCCGATCGGGTGGCGCCGGGCGGCCAGGCGTCGGCACCGCCGCGGCCCGACCTGTCCAGCACCGCCGTTCCGCCCGAGGCGCCGGCATCGCTGCGCGCCGCCCTCGAGGCGCGCGAACTCCTCCGATTGGAACTCGAGCATGCCGTCGTCCTGCCGGGCTAGACGCCGCCCCCGGAACGGCTGTTTGGCCGTGGCGCTGGCCTGCCTGTCGCTCGCCGGCTGCGCCACCGACCGGCTGGCGCTCGCGCCGGCATCGCCGGAGCGCGCCTGGGAGATCCCGCCGTCGTTCGACGACCTGCCGCCGCCGGGGTCCCGCCCGGCCGCGCGCAATCCATCGGGCGCGACCACCGCGCCTGCCGCGGCGAACCCGGCGCCGGCCACTGCCGAAAACCGGACTCCGCGCGGAAACAGCGTGGCGATCGATCGGAGCCGGCGTTACGACCTGGCCGGCCTGATCGATCTCGCGCAGCGTAACAATCCGGAGACGCGGGAAGCCTGGGAGCAGGCCCGGCAAGCCGCTCTCGCGGTCGGCCTGGTCGAGAGCACCTACGTTCCGCAGATCGCCGCCGAGCTCGTCGGCGGCTTTCAGCATACGCCGCTGCCGATCCCGACTACGCTCGTGCGCAAGGGCTATTTCACGGCCAATACCGAGGAGTTGCTGCCGACGCTGACGGCCAAATGGCTGCTGTTCGACTTCGGCCGGCGCGACCGCCTGGTTGAGACGGCCGAGGCCAATTCCTTCGTCGCCAATGTCGCGTTCACCGGGGCCCATGAAAAGCTGGTCTATGCGGTGAGCCGGAATTATTTCGCCATCGGTGCCACGCGGGGCCGGCTGCATGTCGCGGAGCAGGCGCTGAAATCGGCGGAGATCGTCCAGGACGCGGTCACGAGCAAGCGGGCGCATGAGCTTGCGACGGTGGTCGAACTCGCCCAGGCGCGACGGCAGACTGCGCAGGCGCGCTACAACCTGGAGCGCGCGAAGGGTGCCGACAGTGCCGCCTACGCGGCCCTCGTCGCCAGCGTCGGCGTCGCGCCCGACGCGTCCATCCAGGTGGCGGACAGTACCGAAACGCCGCTGCCGGCCGTACCGTCCGGCGATGTCGACCAGTTGGTCCGGGACGCGCTCGGTAATCGGCCGGATATTATCGCCGCCCTCGGCAAGGTCCGCGCGGCCGAGGCCACGCTCAGCAGCGCCGAGGCCGCGTTCTACCCGACGGTCGGCCTCGAGGCCCAGGCGTACCAGAACGTCGGCGGCGTCAGCACTGAGGGCAGCCGCTACTACACGGTCAACGAGCCCGGCGCGAATATCCTGCTGAAGCTGAGCCTGCCGCTGTTCGACGGCGGCGCCCGCGATGCTCAGATCTCGATCGCCCACTCCAAGGTGGCCGCCGCCCGGCACTTGCTCGACCAGGCGCAGGATGCCGCCGTCCAGCAGGTGACGGACGCCTATGACGCGCTCCATACCGGGCTTGCGGAATACGAGGCGGCCCTGGCGCTGACCAAGGCCGCCGAGACCGCCTATGACGCAGCCCTCGACGCCTATCGCCATGGCGTCGGCAATTATACCGATCTCGCCACAGCCGAGACCGCTCTGAGCCAAGCGCAGTCCGCCAAGGAAGACGCCCACGCCAACGTGTTCACCGCCGCCGCCGCGCTCGCGTTCTCGACCGGGACGATCCTGTCTCAACCGTGATCCGGCGCGACGCCGTCAGAAGCGATCATAGGCGAACAGCCTGAGATCCATCGGGCTCGCCCCTGCATGGATACTGCCCTCCATGGTCCGTGACGAACGAACGCTAGACCGGGGTCGCCGGGGTGTCGAGAATAGGATTTCCCAAGGTCTCCGTTCGGCGTCGTTGCGCTTTCAACCAGCTCAGCCCGTGTCGTCGCCGGGCCATTATTGCTGTGGCGGACCAAGTGCGTTGCCAAGCTCACGGATTGTTTCGGCTGGCGGGCGCAATAAGTTTCGGGAAGGGACCGATGCTGCCGTGGAGACGGCGGCCGCCGAGGCGGGGCCTGGATCGATGACAGCGCAAGAGGCCGCAGGAAATGTCGAAACCACAGAGAGAGGACGACCGTCCCGCCGTCGTCCGGATCGCCGCGTTCGCCGCTGAGGCGCGGGCGGCTGAGCTTGCACCCGACGTCCGGCGCCTGCTGAAGCGCAACATCCTGGACAGCCTGGGGTGCGCGATCGCGGCGCTGCCGGGAGTACCGTTCAAGGCGTTGCGCGACCAGTTCGATGAATATCGCGCCGGCGGCCGCTGCACGCTCATCGGCGGCGGCAAGACCTCGGCGGATCAGGCGGCCCTGTTCAATTCCGGGCTGGTTCGCTACGTCGACCTGCTCGATAGCTACATGTCGCCGGGCGGCCTTTGTCATCCGAGCGACAATTTCGGCGCGGTCCTGGCCGCCGCGGAAAGCGTCGATGCCTCCGGCGAGCAATTCATGCTGGCGCTCGCGGTCGCCTATGAAATCCAGTGCCGCTTCACCGCCGTCGTGCCGGTCATGGCCAAGGGCTTCAACCATGCCATTCAGCTGGCGATTTCGGCCGCGGCCGGCGCCGGCAAGCTGATGGGGCTTGCGTCGGACCAGATCGCCCACGCGATCGCGATCGCGACGATCGACAACATCTCGCTGACCTGCGTCCATGCCGAGCCGGTTTCGCAATGGAAGGGCTTTTCGCCCGGGATGACCGGGATGCGGGCGGTCTATGCGGCGTCGCTCGCCAAGCGCGGCTTCACCGGACCGTCCGGGCTGTTCGAAGGGCCCGCCGGGCTGGAGCGCATGTTCGCTCAGCCGATCCCGGCCGATTGGGACGATCCTTCGCTCGAGATCGTCAAGCAGACCGTCATGAAGAAATACTGCTCGCTGATCCATGGCCAGCCGGTGCTGGAAGCGGTGCTGGACCTGAAGCGGCGCCACGGCCTCGACGCTTCCGAGATCGAGCAGGTGACCTGCGACATCTTCCAGACCGGCTACGACATCGCCGGCGGCGGCGGCTTCGGGTCCAAGGACCGCCCCACGACCAAGGAGCAGGCCGACTATAATCTCAAATACCTGATCGCCGCCGCCTTGCTCGACGACCAGGTCGGGCCGGCGCAGCTCGAACCGGCGCGCATCCAGGCGCCCGATGCCCAGGCCCTGCTGGCACGCGTCGAGATCCGGCCGGACGAGGCCTTCACCGCCCGCTACCCGCATGAGCTCAATACGCGCATCACCGTTCGGACCCAGGACGGCCGGGTCTTCGCGAAGGAACAGCTCGGCTACGAGGGCGGCCTCGCCACGCCCATGAGCTGGGAGCGGACCGTCGAGAAATTCCATTGGCTGAGCGAGCCCTTTGCCGACGCCGATCTGCGCGGCCGCATCATCGAAGCGGTCGAGAGCCTCGATCGCCGGCCGCTGTCCTCGCTGATGGCCCTGCTGGCCGAAGTGCGGCCCGCGGCCACCTATCCGACCAGCCATCCCGGCATTCAATAAAGGAGATCATCGATGCCCCTCATTTCCTGCGACATGCGCTACGGCCGCACCGACGAGCAGAAGCGAAAATTGGCAGCCGGCCTGCTTCGCGTCGTCGGCGAGGCGACGGGAGAGCCGCGCGACAACATCTTCTTCGTCATTCGCGAGGGCCGCGGGATCAATTTCGTCGAGCATGGCGAGCACTTGCCCGAATACGTCGAGAATGCCGCCGGCGACAAAGACCTGATCGCGCGCCTGAAATAGCTTCCAACCGAGGACAATCCGCCATGCCCTTCATCGAATGCCACATCGCCGCAGGCCTGTCCGAGCAGCGCAAAGGCCAGTTGATCCGCGAAATCGTCGAAGTGACCCACGAGGCGATCGGCTCTGACCCGAAGATCATCAACGTCGTCCTGCACGAGCACCCGGCCGTGAACCTCAGCGTCTCCGGGCGGATCGAAGGCGAGATCGCGGCGGCGCGCGCAGCCGGCGGCACGCTACCGGGCTGAAGCCATCTCGATGGAGACCGGCGGCTCGCGACCCGGACATCGGCGCCTGCGAACAGTCATTTGCCCGCCTGGCTTGGAGCCCGGCCCGACCAAGACCGGGAAACGCTACGGCGATGCCTCTTCTCTTTCGTCATCAAGTCAGTTGGTTAGGCTTCGAAAATCGTCATCCCCGGGCTTGACCCGGGGATCCACGCCGCGCCGCCGGCACCATCGTTTCCGGCGGAGAAACGTGGATGGCCGGGTCGAGCCCGGCCATGACGGTTGAGGGCGAGTTCCCTCTTGTCAGAAGCCTATCCCCTCGCTCGTCATCTCCACGCGGGATGACAGAAAAACTCGACCGGACACCCGTGTCCGTATTCCAGAAGACGCTCAGCTGGCCGCCGCGAGTGGCGGGGCCTCGCCGGTGGCGCAGTCCATGAAGATGCGCAAGGTGGACGATACGAAGCTGTCCGCGCGCCGGATGAACACCGTCGTGGCCTTGGCCTCGGCGCTCCGCAGCGGATGAATGCGGACCAGGCCCTGGCGTTCGGCCGGCTCGACCACGGCCCGGGGAAG
>DATGEK010000080.1:0-36568 GCA_035310205.1 Aliidongia sp. | reverse complement strand
GGGCTAAGCTGGCCGAGGAGCTGGACGGCCTGCCCGCCGCGATCAACCAACCCCTGCCGCCCGCCGCCGACGCGAACCTGTGGCAGCGGATCGAGGCACGCGCCCAGAAGCTGGTTTCGGTGCGCCGGATCGATGACGGCGGCGGCGCAGGCAAGCTGCCGCCCGGGCCCGACCACAGCCTGGCGGTGGCGTCCGCGGCGCTCAGGTCCGGCGACCTCGCCGGCGCGGTGCAGGCGGTCCAGGGCCTGGACGGGCACGCGGCCGCGGTCGCCGGCCCGTGGCTCGCGGCGGCCAACGACCGGCTGGCGGTCGAAGACGCGACCAATCGGCTCGCCACGCTCGCGACCCAGCGGCTGCAGGCGACCGGCATGGCGCAGCCGGCGCCCGCCGCGGCTTCGGACCAGGGCGCCCAGCAATGAGGCGCGCGCTGCCTGGCCTCATCGCCATCGCCTTGGTCGTCGCGGTCGCGGTGTTCTTCGCCGACCGACCCGGCACGATCAGCGTCACCTGGCTCGGCTGGCGCATCGACGCGGCGATCGGGATCGCCGCGCTGGCACTGCTCTTCTTGGTCCTGGTCCTGTGGTTCCTGCTGTCGCTCGCCGGCCGTGTCCTGGGCGCGCCGCGGCGCTTTGCCGGGCGGCGGCGCGACCAGCGGCGGCTCGAAGGCTATCGCGCGCTGACCTCGGGCCTGGTCGCGATCGCGGCCGGCGACGCGCGTGAGGCCGAGCGGCTGCACAAACGGGCGGAACTGATGTTCAGCAAGGGCCGGCTCGAGGCCCCGCCGCTCACCCGCCTGCTCGCGGCCCAGGCGGCTCTGATGCGCGGCGACGGCGCCAAGGCCGAGGGCGAATTCTCGGCCATGCTGGGCGACCCGGAGACCGAGTTCCTGGGGTTGCGCGGCCTCATCCTGCAGGCGCTGAAGCGCGGCGACGACGCGGCCGCCCTCAAGCTGACGGCACGGGCCAACGAGCTGAAGCCGTCGACCGCCTGGGTGCTGCAGAGCCAACTGGCGCTGGAGACGCGCGCGCAGGAATGGCGCAAGGCGACGGCGACCCTGAAGCGGGCGGTCAAGAAGGGCGCCATCAGCGCCGAGATCGGCCGGCATTACCAGGCGACCCTGCTGATCGCCCACAGCCGCCAAGCGGCCGGCGAAACCCACATGCACGATGCGCTGAGCTATGCCGCCCAGGCCCATGGCCTCGACGAGGGCTTCGCGCCCGCCGCGATCCATTACGCCCGCCTGCTGCGCGACCGCAACAAGACGGCCAAGGGCCTGCGAGCGCTCGAGGAGGCCTGGGCGCGAAGCGGCCACCCGCAGGTCGCCGAGACCTATGACCTGCTGCTGGCCTCCGAAGCGCCGGTGCAACGGTTGAAGCGGTTCGAGCGGCTGGTCGAATTGCGCCCCTCCGACCCGGAGAGCCATCTGGCCGCCGCCGCCATCGCGCTCAATGCGCGGCTGTGGGGCGAGGCGCGCCGGCACCTGGACCGCGCCGGCGCCCAGGGCCCCGGCCCCTGGTCGAGCCGGCTCTGTCATCTGATGGCCGAGTTGGAGCAGGGCGACCACGGCAATGGCGAGGCGCGCCAGACCTGGCTCGAGCGGGCGGCGCGCGGCGAGCCCGATCCGACCTGGGTCTGCGGCGCCTGCGGGGCCGAGACCCATGGCTGGGAACCGCTGTGCCCAAGCTGCCACAATTTCGATTCGCTGGCCTGGCGCACGCCCGATCGGGCCGAAGGAACCCGTGCCGCCGCCGCCCCCTTGCCGTCCGGTGCGCCGGACGTGCTCGATCCGACCGCGCCGGCGGCCGCCGTCCCAGGCAGCGCCTGAGGCGGCCCGGCCCCGAGACGCCTCCCGCGGCGCGATCCCGGTTTTGTTGCAGGGGCGCTCCCTCATTTGTGCAATTGCATGGCCGGCCGGCTTCTGTCATGTTCCGCGCCGCTTCGACAGTCGACGGGCGCCAGCCCCGAAACGGTAAGCCGCCTTAGCTCAGCCGGTAGAGCATCGCATTCGTAATGCGGGGGTCGCGTGTTCGAGTCACGCAGGCGGCACCAGTTTCCAAGAAGCAGACCCAATCATCTCTGCGCCCGACAATCGAGAAACCAGCAAGACGATCAAGTTGGCTTGAACGTCCCGTCGTCGAGCATACTCAGGGTCATGCCCGCATCGCCCGCCAAACGTATGGGACCCGCGTCCCTTACCTCTTCGATGATGGCGCGAGCCCGTATTGGATCAAGCGCAAATAGCCCGGTCGCAATATAATAGCGAACAGCCATGTCTGGATGATTGAAAAGCCTGTCGAGATCGGCTTGCGACCACGGCCCGCGCGCTCGAAATTCGCTGCGGACGGCTTTAAGCTTCCAATAACTTCGGTTGGCATCGCGCACTTCGCCATCTAAGACATCGTGCCCATGCACCCTTGTGCAGGTTTCGAACTCTTCCAACAGTTCTTTGTCCGTGAGCATGTTTAGTCTTGATGCGATCATTTCATGACCTCAAATTTCCTCATCACATTAAGCCCAAACTTGTACTGCTCGTCCCAGCTCTTCCCGCGGAGATATTCGCGAGGAGTGAGATCCCCGAGTTTTTCATTCCGCGTGGAATAGAAATCGCTGATCGCGCGATGTCTATAATAGGGGATACGAACCTTGTTTGTGTCGCTCTCCAACTGCTCCGGGGTAAAATTGTTAGAGTTGGCGAGCGGATCGTCGGGGTTGCGATGAATCTCGACGATATGATGCGTTTCGTAGCCGACCGACCGAGGCGGATCGTTATTTTTCTCCGCGGCAACCAAGTCGTCTAGGGATTTCGGGCCATCCAAGCTCGACAAGAAGCGACCTACCTGCGTGCCAAGCCAATCCCCGACTCCGCTCTCCTGCGCAAACTCGCCGAGTGCCTGCGCCTTGGTCTTGACGCCGCTATTGACCTGTGGCCCCAGCCGGTTGGTTACCACTCGACCGCGGGCGTTCAGTTCCCGCGGGGTCGGCGGCCGATCGGTCGGCAGCTTGGGTATGCCCTCTTCATCGAGCGGCGGCACGCCTTTATGGCCGATGCCCGGTCCCGTCTCGTCCGACACAAGCTGCAGCAGCGGATGTCGTGGGACAACATCGGACGCGTCGCCATCGAACGAACGGAACCTGCCGCCATCGGATTGGCCCGACGGCCAGCGCGGATGTTGTTCCGGGTCCCAGCCGCCAGGATTGAACAGCTTGGCCAAGCCATCCGCGGGCTGCGCCAAAGCGAGAAGGACCGCAAACGTCTCGATGTCGCCCGCAGTCCATCGGCGCGGATCTGTTCCGCACGGCATGGCTGGTGGCACGATGCCGAGCCGCCGCCCCACGGCCCGCATCAACAGCGCGCCGTCGGGCGTGACCGGTGGCAGCCCCGCCCGATCCAAGCTCCGCTGCGCCTCTTCAATTCGCCCATCCGACAGCAGAGCGGCCGCATGCTCGACGCACGGCACGATTGCAGAATAGATCGCTGCCGGTCCATGGAACTTGGCGACACAGTCGTAGATCGTCGATTTCGGCAGGGCACTTATGGCAGCTCCGCGCCGCTCGGTCAGAGGCGTTCCCGGCCAAAGCCAGACACCCTCACGAGTACAGACGAGCGTGCGGGATCGATCGGCCGGGCGCGCAGGCGCACCGGCCGCCATGCGGACGAGCATGTCGTGGCTCCGATCGTTCTTGGGATCAAGGAATGGAGGCCGACCAACTGAGGCCGGCACCGCGCCCGAAAAACAAAACCGCCGGAGCGCAGCGGGCGCTCGGCGGTTTGGTTTGCTGAGATGCAATAAGCTATCGCGAGGTAAGGGTTCGTATGAGCGAACCGTCTTCTCCCGATGTTGGCGATTATTGGTTAGATTTCTCGGATTGGCAAATTATTTTGGAACAAATTGAGAACACGCATCGCGATCGGAAACCGTGTCGCTTCCATAGCCGTTCGTGAAGGACCGCTTGAGGGGTAGTTCAGGCGGTCCTTCACGGACGACTAATCAATGCATCAACTTAAGGCGGCACGTCATCGCGTGCAGAACGTCAAGCGGTGTCAGTCCTTGCCTGGTGCCTACCACCTGACACGCAGCGGCTCGCGCATCCATCGCTGATATACGATGGCAAAGCTCCACGGGATCCGGTCCAGGAGCACGTCTACAGTCTTGCGCTGGACAGTCAGGGTCCAACCGTCGCCCTCGCGGCGCAGCGTCCCCTCGCGCTGCAGGAAAGTCTCACGCAGCCCCGCGGCGGAGATGTTGCCCATGTTCGACCAACGGGCGACGACGGTTGCGATCAGGCCATTGCACAGGGCGATCTCGTCCGCACCGACCTCGACGGCTGGCTCGAC
Source organism: Aliidongia sp. (assembly GCA_035310205.1). GTDB lineage: Bacteria > Pseudomonadota > Alphaproteobacteria > ATCC43930 > CGMCC-115725 > Aliidongia. Next base: position 32,232 of record DATGEK010000080.1, on the reverse strand, counting down.
CGGCGCGGCCGGATCCAGGCCGCACAGCAGTTTGTTGAGGACGAGGTCCGACGCCGGCCGATCGAGCCGGCCATCCGCCAGATATTGCAGCAGGTGGACCGCCTTCGAGGCCGCGCCCAGCCCTGCCACAAGGGCCCCGCCGTCGGTCGACAGCAGGCCCAGCCGTTCGAAGAACAACGGCAGGAACGGGTGCAGCAGCACCAGCCCGGCATTGGCCAGGTGAATTTGATCATGCTCGGCCTGACGGGGGGCGGCGATTGTCGGGCCGGTCATTTCGTGGACGCCCCACCGCTCCCAGCTTCCTGATGGTGCGTCGCGGCGCGATGCAGGGCGTGAAGCGCTTCCGCCAGATGGTTTCGGGCATCGTCAATTGCCAACGCCGCATCGGATTGGTTCAGATCCCAAAGGGCTGTCCGCAGGTCAACGAGCCCCCGGTGGTTGATCTCGGTGATTGCCGACGTTGCGGCCTCGAGCTTCGTAGAGATGGCAGTTTTCGGGTCGGGCATCTCGGTCTCTCCGATTTTGTTAACCCTTATCTATACCAGCGATACGGCGTCATCCTGTCGACGCGCGGTAAAGTGCCACGCCGGCCGCTCCGATTAAAATATCGATCCGAGCTTTGAACGGAGAAAAGAAATAGACGATCACTGAACCGCGACGCACGAGGGCGCGCGCCCGGGCCGCGGCAGCCGTCACGAATGGGAATCGTCGAACCGCTCCGCTTTGTTTATGCTTGGCCCTGCGGCGAACACCGTTGCCGGGCAGCGGGCAAGCCGCGCGAGACGTCGCAAATGGAGATGTCGATGGCCGTTCGATACCGTTCACTTCTGCTCGTCTCGGCGCTGGCACTCCTTTCGACCGCGGCCGGGGCAGCCGACGTCAAGAGCTATGCCGGCAGCTATCGGGGACGCATCCCGCTGACAGCGGGCTCCTGCGACACGCCGGATCGCGTCTTCACCCTGACCGTCGATAACAGGGGTGCCGCCAAGATGCTGTTCCATCGCCGGGCCGGCAACAGCCTCGAGGGCAAGGTCGACAGCAGCGGCGCGCTCAAGCTCAACATGTACGCGAAGACCATCAACATGGAGCTCACCGGCAAGATCGACGGCCCGCACCTGGTCGGGACGATGACCTCGGACGAGGGCTGCACCTGGGCCATCGACCTGACGCGCGGCTGAGGAAAGGCCGCCCCGGCTCAGGACCGATTCGTCACCTCGATCACACCGGTCATGCCAAACAGGGAGTGAAGGAACTCGGTGCATTCGAGCGGATAGGTTCCCGCCTGCGTGGGAACGAGCTCGATATCCTCGGTTTCCCCGGCCTTGAGCGTGACGCTGCCGTTCTTGTCAGGTACTACGGTCCCCTGGCGGAAGCCGACCGTCGCGAAGAAGCGGGGTGCGAAGAAGTCGTGCGCACCGCTGCCGGCATTGACGAGCGTCAGGCGCACCGGCGCACCGGCCTCCAGGGCGATGTGGTTCGGCGTGAACGAGAAGTCGGCCAGCCGCACCATCACCGGCCGGGCCTTGCCCCAATCAGCATCGGGCGCTGGCCGCAGCTCCGCGGACGGGCCGCTCGGGGCAGGCGATGCGCAGGCGGCAAGCAAGCCACAAGCGAGAATGGCGAGACGGGCGCGGCGCCGATCCATTGCAGTTCTCTCCAAGCCGAGATAACGACGCTGGCCGGGACAGCCTCTTCGACCGGCGCCTAAGTCTGGCACGATAGGCCAGATCGTCGATGCCGACAGCACATCAGCGGAGGAAGGATGTCGAGACCCGAGCAGCCGGCACACGCGTCGTTCCGGCGATTTCGCGCACCGGACCCGGCCGGGCTGGCGCGCGAGATCGAGGCGGACCTCCGGCGGCTTGTGGAAGCGCAGCGGGCACACGACGCCCCGCTTGAACTTGCGGTCGCCGTTCGGCTGGGGTCCGGGCTCTATATTGCCGGCGATGAGGCCAAGGCCGCCCCGATCCTGGATCGCGCGCTGGCACTCGCTCGCCGCTTCTCTGATCGCAAGGCGGAGATCGAGGCGCTGCTGCATCTCGGCACGGCCCGGCAATATCTCGGCGAACACGATCTGGCCCAATCGCTGTTCCAGGAAGCGCTCGCGCTGGCGAAGGCGGTGGGCATCGACCAGTTTGATCATTTCATTCTGCATCATCGCGGCCGGTGCCATGCGGAGCAGGGCCATATCGACGAGGCCCGGCGCTGCTTCGAACAGGCGCTGGCCCTGCGCGAGCGGCTGGGCGATCCCTATCGGATCCAGTCGACGACGGCGGCGCTCGATGAGCTTCGCACCTGGAAGCAAGAATCCGGCATTGGTCGTGGAGCCGCATCATGGCCGGCCATGCCTGCTTTACGTTGTGTAAAGCCGGGGCTGCTATTTTCAGTCACTGCCCCAAGCATGGTGCGGAAGCCAAATGAACCTTGCCTCCCCACAACCCGTGCTCGATCACGTCGAGGAATTCGAGTCGACGTCTATGCGCGTGCCCCTTCGGGTCGCCGTCGTGACGCCGGTCTTCAACGACTGGGCATCTTTCGCGCTGTTGCTTCGCCGCATGAATGAGGCCTTCGAGGAAAGCGATGTACAGCTCAGCATCATCGCCATCGACGACGGATCGATGGAGACGTGGGACTGGGAAGGCGTCGCCGGCATCGCCGGCGGCCCTATCGTCAGCATCGAAGTGATCCGCCTCGGCCTGAACCTCGGCCATCAGCGCGCGATTGCGGTCGGGCTTGTGGAGGTCGCCGTACGCAATGAGTTCGAAACCGTCCTCGTCATGGATTGCGATGGCGAAGATCGCCCGGTCGACGCCGCTTCGCTGGTGAGAGAGAGATCCAAGAACTCGGAATCCGTCCTGCTCGCGCATCGGGCCGAACGGTCAGAAGGCGAAACCTTCAAGATCTGGTACTATTGCTACAAGCTGCTCTTCTGGTTACTGACGGGGCGACGGATAAGTTTCGGCAACTTCTCGCTTTTGCCGCACAGCGCCACGCGCCGCCTCGCCCGCATGCCTGAACTATGGAACAACCTGCCGGCCGCGATCATGCGATCCCGGCTGCCATACCGGATGCTGCCGACCTCGCGCGGGCAGCGCTATGCCGGCAAGTCGAAGATGGCGTTGGTCTCCCTGGTCACCCATGGCCTGAGCGCCATGTCGGTCTACACCGACGTGATTTTCGTTCGTGTGCTGATCGCGGCCGGGGCCGTCGCCGCCTCGACGATCCTCGGAATGGCGATTACCATTTTCATCAGGATTGCGACGCAGCTGGCGATCCCCGGTTGGACGACGACGGCGGTCGGCGTTCTCGTCATTGTGCTGCTGCAGGCCGTCATCCTCGTCGCCGCCGCGCTGTTTCTGCTTCTTGCCAACAGAAGCGCCCGGCCGATCATCCCGCTTACGGACTGCGAAATCTTCATCGAAAGCCGCACTCGCCGCGATTTCGATATGGGTTCGGCGGTCGCCGCCCCATGACTTACGATTACATCGGCGGCGAACTGGAGCTGTTCGCCGCGGCGTCCCACTGGAAGTCATATCTGGGGAGCATCCTGAAGCCGCACATCTGCGGACGGGTGCTGGAGGTCGGCGCGGGCATCGGCAGCAATATCCCCTATCTGTGCAACTCGAAGGTATCCGACTGGACGAGCCTGGAACCGGATGGGGAATTGGCTGCGCAAATCTCCGACCGCATCCAGCGGGGCGAGCTGCCCGGAAGCTGCCGGGTCCAAGTCGGCGATCTCGGCTCGATCGAGGCCGATGCCCAGTACGATGCAATCCTCTACATCGATGTCCTCGAACATATCCTGGAGGACTCGGACGAACTCGCAGCAGCGTCGCGATGCCTGCGGAGCGGCGGGCGGTTGATCGTCCTGGCACCCGCCCACCAGTTTCTGTTCAGCCCGTTCGATGCCGCAATCGGCCACCATCGGCGATACACGAAGGCGTCGCTGCAGCGCGTGGGACCGGGCGGTTGCCGGCTGGTGGCGTCGCGTATGCTCGACTCCATCGGCTTCTTCGCGTCGCTCGCCAATCGTGTCCTGCTTCGCTCGAGCAGCCCGTCGCCGCGTCAAATCCTGTTCTGGGACACGGTCCTGGTGCCGGTATCCAGGATCGTCGATCCCTGCACGGGCTACAGGTTCGGAAAAAGCGTCGTCGGGGTTTGGAGGCGGGACTAAATCAGAATCTGAGGCGGCGATAGATCCGCCATGGGAGCGCCTTGACGAGAGCGCCGACGATCGCCCAGAACGCCGGCAGGTGACGCGTGGGCGTATCGCGGTCGAGGCGCTTGACGATTCGCTCGGCGACCCACTCCGGATCAACGACCGGGAACGGCAGCTGCTTGCCGAACGTCAGCTGGCTCGCAACATAGCCAAGCCGGTAGAATTGCACCCGGACGTCCGTCCCGGCCAAGCGATGCCGAATGCTCTCGAAATAGCTTTCCAGCCCTCGCTTCGCGGCAGCGTAGGCGACGTTCGCGCCCCCTCGCCCGCGGATCGCGGCGACCGAACCGAAACCGACGATGTTCCCGCCGCCGCCCTCGAGCAGCCTGGGCAGAAGGCAACTCGTGACGGCCATGACGCTCACCAGGTTGGCATTGATCAACGCCGAGAGCGCCGCGGCCGGCAGAAGCCCGTCGTCCTGGTCGTTCGCCATCCCGACGGGGAAAAGAAGGTTTCGGACCGAAACCCCGGCAAGGCTCGTTTCGAGCGCTTGGACCACATCGGCCGGTTGGGCGGCGTCGACGGCCAACCAGGCGACCTCGGTACCGTAGACCGTCCGTAGGTGCCGGGCTTGGGCCTCGAGGTCGCGCCCATCCCGGGCAAGAAGGAAAAGCCGGTGGCCCTTCGCCGCGAGCGCCCGGGACAGCGCCCGGCCGACACCGGCCGACGCCCCGAAGATGACCGTGGTCATAGGCCGAGACGATCCGAAAGCTCCGACCGGAATCGGCGCTTTGGATCCCATGCCCGCAGGAGGGATCGAAAGCGATCACTCTCCGGATAGGTCGCGTCGAAGACCTGCCGCGACAGCCGCGAATCCTTGATCAGACTGGGCCGCGCCCCAGCCTCGATCACGAACCGGTCGAGTTCGGCGAGGAAGCGGGCGGCGTTCCTGTCGCGCGGGATGTTGATGGCGACGCTGATCCCCTCACCGTCAAAGCGCAACAGCTCGCTTCGTCCGTCGAAAAATTTCGTGGCACCGAGCGTGATAAGAACCTGGAACCGCTCCGCCATGGACCGAACCAGCTCCAGGTACGCCTGGAGTTGGCCGTGGGGCACGATGACCTGAGTTTCGTGAAAGCCGGCCCGGCCAAAGAGATAGAAATAGGCCTCGCTGCCGTGAATGGGAAAGAGCGCCCGCAGCACGTCGATAGGCTGCCGGCCGGACCGATGCGAAAAGGCATAGAATTCGTTGATCGCCCGCAGGGTCCAGCGATTGAGCAGGCGCATCGGCAGCACGCCGCGGCGGTCGGCGGACAGCCGTGACGGCGGCATTGCCGGCGGCGGGGCATCCTCGGCGGCGTCTGATGCAAATCGAAGAATCCGGACGTGACCGCGGCCGAAACCGTCCCCCCGGCGCGAGAAATCGTGCCAGGCATGGACGCCGCCCGGCTCGTCCGAGGCCGATCTCAGGATGGCAGCACCTTCGATCACGGTCGAAATCGGCACGATCGTCAGCTCGGCCCGACGGCTTGGCAGTCGACTGACGCGAATGCGTGCCGTCAGGATGACACCAGTGAGCCCAAAGCCGCCGCATGTTGCATGAAAGAGCTCGCGCTCCTGCGTCGCCGAGAGCTCCATCGTCCCATGGTCGGGATGGAACAGGACCAGGGAGACGACCTGCGAGACGAAAGTGCCGTCGCGCGCCGGGTTCTTGCCGTGAACATCGGCGCCGATGCAGCCGCCGACAGTGATTTTCGTGTAGCCCGGCTGGATCGGCAGGTAGAGCCCGTGGGCGAACAGATACTGGAACAGGGCGCCAAGGGTGACGCCCGCCTCGACCTCGACCGACTGCGAGGCGTGATCAAGACCGAGGATGCGGTCGAAGGCGCCAAGTTCGACCGAGGTGACGGCATGTCCGAAGCTGGCGGCAGCGAACGACAATCCCGCGCCTCGGGGCGCTACGGCGGCCCCCTCGAGCGACCGGTAAAAGGCACCGTAGCGATCTGGGCGCTGGACGGTGGCCTTCATCGAAGTGCCGCCGTCCATCGTGACCAACATCTGCTGTCGTTCCGGGCCGTTGGGCCACCGTTCCGATGACCGAATCGCATCGACGGCGTCGGCCGCAGCGCGTTGGGCGGACTCGGTCACGGGCTAAGGCTGTCAATCATGACGGGAGTCGGGCCTCGATCGCGATGAGAAGCGTTGAGCCAATATTTGATACCGCCTGGCGGCCTACTCGTCCATCGCGCCATGATGGTCTTGGACATGGCGACGGCGGCCAGGGTGATCCGACGGGCAACCGGTCATTGAGTGTTAATATCAGGAATGAGAATATCGGCGCCGCATGCCGCAGGATTGTCTCGGGCGATCAGTTTACCGGGGCGTGATGCGAATTACCTTGAGCGGACCGCGGCCCTATGAAGCTTGGCTTGCTTTGGCGACGGCTACCACCGATAGCAGCGCTGGCGCTTCTCGGCACCTTCTGCGGCTTGTACTCGCTCGATCGAGCCGCATATTACGAAATTCTCGAGTGGGTCGGCATTGTCCCGTTCCGCTATCCGTTTCTCGATAGCGAATATATCCTGGCCGGCGTGGAGTGCTGGCACCGCGGCATCGACGTTTACGCCAATAATCCATGCGATGTTCTTGGGCGGCCGCACGGTTATTCGCCGCTTTGGTTGCGCGCAAGCTTTCTGCCGACGTCGAAAGCCTGGACCGACGCCATCGGCCTTCCGCTGGCGATCACCTTCATCCTCTCCCTCTTCCTGCTGCCCGAGCCACGCCGGCGGCGGGACGCCGTTCTGCTGACGCTGGCCACGGTTTCGACCATGACCTCGTTCGCAGTCGAGCGGGGCAACGTCGACCTGATCATGTTCTTGGCCGCCATGCTTGCGGCGTTGTGGCATGCGGGGCGGTTGCCCGTGCCGCGGCTCGGATATCTTCCGGTCATGGCCGCCGGCCTGCTCAAATTCTATCCGCTCGTTCTTTTGATCCTCTCCTTCTCCGAAAAGCCCCGGCGCTGGCTCGCCATCAATGCCATCGCCGGCACGATCGTCCTCATCTTCGGTTGGTGGTATTGGCCGGAATTGGTCAAGATGGCGCCGAACATTCCCCATGCGGTTTATTTTGGTGACCTGTTCGGGGCGGCCAATCTTCCTTATGGGATCGGTCAGTTGTTGGTTTCTCCGACATCGCCGAGCGCTTCCGTAGCGGCGGCGGCGCGCTATCTTCCAAGAACTCTGCTTTTGCTGCTGGTGATCGATTCGGCTCGACGGGCGATCAAGTTGTCGACGATCGGCGCTTTCCAGGTTTCGCTGGCGGGCCTGTCACCGTGGAATGCGACCCTTCTCGTGATCGGCTCCGCGCTCATCTGCGGCTGCTTCTTCGCCGGGCAGAGCGTCGGCTACCGGGGCGTCCACCTGCTTTTCGTCGCACCGACGCTGCTTGTCCTCGCCCAGGATGCCAAAGACGACGCATGGCGCCGGCGGTGGCGGCACGCGGTCTTCATGATCGTGTTTCTAATGTGGGGAGAGGGCATCCGCCGGATCTTCGCCATGGCGACCGAAGGTCTTGGAGCGTCCGAGACGGCGGACATGCTGGCCCGGATGCTTTTCTGGCTTTTCCGGGAGCTCGTCTGGTGGCGCGTCGTGACGCTGCTGGGCGCTGTCCTGCTCCGGTTCGTCCGGTCGTCCGAGACAGGCCGCGCGATCGCGCGGATGACCTTGAGCTTGAGCGGCCGATCTTCGGGCGGGAAACTCATGCCAGGCGCCGCTTCGCCGAATAATCCATCGCTACCCGGATCGTGACGAACGCCAGGAGGGTCATCGTCGCCACGGGCCCCAGCGGAATTTCGGCCGAGATGCCGGCGCCGCGCGACACCATCGGGATCAGCCAGGCGACGCCCAAGGCAGCTTTCTCCCAGGGGAGAAACCCGGTCTTCCTGGCGTCGCGGACCAGCCAGCCGAGCGCTATGGTCATGGGAAGCAGGTCATAAAAGAGAATGACCGGAACTGAAAACAGGGTCGCCGCGATGAGCGTCATCGCGCGCACCGGCAGGCTGAGATCATGCCACCAGGCGAAGGCGGTCAGCAGACCCGCGGCCGTGGCGGCCAGCGCCTGGACGCCGTAGGCAAGCGAGATGTCGCCGCCCAGCATGCGAACGGCGCCGAACAGGCTGATCAGCCCGGCAAAGCCGACCTTGCCGGTTTCGAACGTCGCGGTGACGGTCGTCGCCAGATGCAGGAACGCCGCCCAGGTTTCCCACCCGAACAGAAGGACGGAAAGCCCGCTGCAGCCGGCCACGGCTGCGGCAAACCCGCCCAGCGCGCGCCATCGCCGTCCGGCGATGAGCGCAATCGGTGCGATCAAAAGGAAATGGGGCTTGTAGCAGAGCGCGCCCAAGATCGCGCCGGCAGTGAGCGGGCGCCGGTCGATCAGAAGGGTTGCCGCACCGAAGATCGCCGTCGTCAGGAAGGCGTTCTGACCAATTCCCGCGGTTATGAAGACCGCCGGGAACGAACAAAACGCCAGGACGAGCGGCCAATCCTGCAGCAGTTTCCGAAGCACGAGAACATAGGCCGCGGCCGTCAGCCCGACCCAGGCATAGAACGACGGGAGATACGGCAGGAGCGCCGCCAGGGCGCAGTAGGTGACGAACGTCGGCGGATAGAAGAACCAATAGGAATAGGGGATTTTGGGGTCGCCAAAGACCGCCTGCTCGGCGAGCTGATGGCTATGCTGGTCGTAGATCAGCGCGGCATGCCCCTGGTCCGCCAGATATCCGGCCGAAAAGAAACTTAGAAAATCGGTCGATGTCGGTGCATCGAGCGGAACGAAGACGCCATAGGTTCCGAGCGCGATGACGATCAGCGCGACGGTCTCCAAGCCGAACAGGAGGCGGCCATAAGCGATGACACGCTCGCGGTTCAGCCAGGCCCCGCTGCGTAATTGCGCGAGGAATGCGGCGAGGAGATTCGCCCTCACGACGGTGCTGCTGGATTCCATGCCTTGAGCAAACCCCTGGCTGTGCCGGTGCATCGGCATGATGCACCCAAGATAGTTGCTATTTCGGTAACTGCTCGACCGGTCTCGCCCGAGATCGCGATTACCGGCGGAGTGGAGCCTGGGGTGGCGCAGGCCTGCACGGATCGCCGGTGCGAACCGAGGGCATTTTCCCCATGACCGCGGCTTGGGCCTTCCTTTTTCGATCCAAAGCAGATAGCCCGGTCATCGAGGAAGGTCGGATCGAATGAATGCGGGCTTAGAAAAGCGCTTCTGGCGGCTCGGCTTTTTCCGGGACGCGGCCTGGCTGACCAGGGAACGCGTCATCGCCTATGCGCGTCTCATGATCGTCCTGCAGGCGATCGCGCTCATTGTCCTGGCGATGCTCCTGCACGGATTCCTCGGCATCCTTACCGAGCCGACCTCCACCGATTTCCTCAGCTTCTATGCGGCCGGACACATGGCCGATCAGGGACAGGCCGCGGCGGTCTATGACCAGGCGGCGCATCGTCGCGCCGAGGAGCAGGCCTTCGGATCGTCCGGCATCGGATATTTCGCGTTCTTCTATCCGCCGACTTTTCTCCTGGCCTGCGCAGCCTTCGGTTGGATGCCCTATCTGGTCGCGTTCTACGTCTGGATCGGCAGCACTCTTGGAGCGTTCCTGCTCGCGGTCCGGAGGATCATGGGCCCGACCATCGCGATCCTGCCGATCGCGGCCTATCCGGCGATATTCCTGACCATCGGCACCGGACAGAACAGCTTCCTGACCGCCGCCCTCTTCGCGTTTGGAACCGTGCTCCTGGGCAAAAGGCCTTTCGCGGCCGGCCTTCTTCTCGGAGCACTGATCTTCAAGCCCCATTTCGGCCTGCTGCTGCCGATCGCCCTGATCGCCGGCAGGGAGTGGCGCGCCTTCACGGGCGCCGCAGTGATGACCCTCATCCTCGCAGTCTCGTCGGCCCTGCTGTTCGGCACCGATGCCTGGCAGGCGTTCCTCGAGCTTTCCCGGGGAGTCTCGCAGACATTCCAGGCCGGCCAGGTCGAATTCTTCCTGATCGTCAGCCCCTTTTCCGCCAGTCGCATGCTGGGCGGCTCGGTCGGCCTGTCTTATGGGGTGCAGGCTGCCGTGACCCTGACCGCGATGGTCTTCGTCGCAATCGTCTGGCGACGGAACATGCGTCCGGCCGCCCGGGCAGCCGTGCTGATTTCCGCGACGATGATCTCGCTGCCGGTCATCTTGTTCTACGACCTGACTCTCGCCGCCGTCGCGATCGCGTGGATCCTGCGCGATGCGGCGACGACCGGCTATCTTCGCTGGGAAAAGTCGGCGTTGCTGGTCGTTTTCTGCACGCCGCTGGTGGCGATCGCTGCCGCTTATGCCGCGAAATGGCCGCTCGGCCTGATCGCGACCGTCCTGCTGTTCGTTCTCTCGGTCCGCCGAGCATTCACGTTTGACGATGCTGAGAACCCGGAAAAGCGCGCCCGGTAAAATCTGAGCGAACGAGTTATCCGGTACGCGATCGGCAAAGGCCACAACCAATCAGCATTCGTTTACTGCGCGGAGAAGGCGGCACGTGGACCGCGAATATCCGCAGAAACCATCGAGGATCGCTCGAAAGAGCCGACCTCGGCGACTTCATCATTATCACGCCAGGCGCGTATTAATAAAATTTTTACCTCGTTTGACGTCATTCGACGCCCCGAGTAATGTTTCACATTAAATAAATAAAATGCCGGTATTTTGTAAAATTAAATTTACAAAGAGTAAAAAAGTGAACCCACTTCCGTCTAAAATGACCGATAACAGCAGCGACTGGCGGTGTTCAGCGGTCCACAGCGATCCATTTTGGGATGGTGGTTGCATTCTTAACTCCGCATTAACCGAGTGCTTGTAACGCTACAGTTGGCACTTGGTAAAAGCGTTCACTTTCCTAAACGCGAATAAAACCGAAGACGTAGTGTCAGCGCGAAGAAGACCCTGACTAGAAGTGTGCACAACTTTAAGTTCATTGGAGAGTCTGTTATGAAGCACATCGCGACAGCGCACCATTTCCTCCTCAGCCTCGGCCGCGACAAGAAGGGCGTCACCGCCGTGGAATACGGCCTGATTGCCGCTCTGATCGCCGCCGTGATCATTGCCGGCGTCAGCTCGCTCGGCACGAACATCAAGACCGTGTTCTCGACGGTTGCGGCCACGATCTAAGCCAAAAGCTTGGATCAGACGCCGGCTTTCCCGGGCAATTCCTCTCAGGGCGACAGGTTATCGTCGTCCTGAGAGGACTTCTGGGCAGTATATTCCATGGCATTCCTTCTTATCGCGTCATGCCTGGTCTATCTTTTGGCAGCACGCAGCGATTTATTTTTTCGAATTATACCTGATTGGATGTCGATTGCCGTCGCCGGACTAGCAATTCTTCGCTGGGCGGCAGCGCCGCAAATCAGCGAGGCGCTATGGACGCTCGGCAGTGCAGCGCTGATCTTTGCCGCGGGCTTGGTCTGTTTTAGCCGTGGGTGGCTCGGCGGCGGGGATGTGAAGCTGATGTCGGCAACAATTCTGCTGGTCGGAGCTGAAGGCACCATGCCGTTTCTCTTGGGAATGGCGTTGGCCGGCGGCCTGCTGTCGGTGATTGTTCTGATCTGGACCTTGTACGCACGAAAACTATCACGGGCAAAATCTGTATCGGCTAACGCCATGCGAGAAGACCACGACACCGCTCCCCCGCCGCCGTCGGTTCCCTACGGTATCGCAATCGCGGTCGCGGCCGTGTGCGTCCTGTTCCCGCAACTTCTTCAACATTAGGCGGATCACATGGGCTTGAGAATCATCCTGGTCCTGCTCTTGCTGGGCGCTGGCCTTGTCTTGGCGAAGCTGGTGTTCTTCAACGCTCCGCCGGCGACAGCAGATAACGCTCCCCCCAAGACCATGGTCGTGGTTGCCGCGTCCCCGATCCTGACCGGCTCCCTCGTCAAGGCCCAGGAGCTGCAGTTCGCGACCCTGCCCGACCATGTCGATGCCGACAGCGTATTCGTGCGCCCGATGGCGCCCAATCCGGCGGACCAGCCGGCCGCCGACAAGAAGGCACTCGAAGAGGTGACCGGCGCGGTCGCCCGCAAGCAGTTTCAGGCGGGCGAGCCCTTGTTCCGCGGCACCGTCGTGAAGCCGGGCGAAAGCGGCTTTCTCGCAGCGGTCCTCTCGCCGGGTGAGCGGGCGATCTCCATCGGCGTAACGGCCGTCTCGGGCGCCGCCGGGCTGATCTATCCCGGTGACCGCGTCGACGTGATCCTGACCCAGAACCTGACGTCGAACGACGTTTCCCTGACCCACAAATCGGTGGCGGAAACGATTGCCCAGGACGTACGCGTGCTTGCCATCGACCAGCAGCTTCAGGCGAAGGCAGCGCCCACCGGCCCCGAGGGCAAGCTTGCGCAGACCGTGACCCTCGAAGTCGATCCGCAGCAGGTGGAGAAAATTGTCGTCGCGACCAAGCTCGGCGATCTCTCGCTGACCATCCGAAGCCTGCAGACGGCGGCGCAGCCGGTGGAAAAGGCGACCGGCAACGGCGGACCGACCTGGGCAGAGGATGTCTCGCCCGCGCTCAAGACGGTTTCCATTACGCCCAAGCCGCTCACGTCCTCGAGGCCCGTAACAGTCTACCATGGCGCGAATAAATTAGATGCGGCCGCCCAATAACCGCACGAGCAACCCGACTGGGATCCCAGTCAGAAGCGAGCGAACGCCCTATGCCCAAGCTCTTTAAATCCATCGCTCTCCTCACGCTCCTTCTGCTTGAAGCAAGCGGCGGCCGATCGGCATGGGCGGCCACGGCCCCCATCACGATCGACGTCTCCCAAGGGAAGCTCGTCACGCTGGCGGCGCCGGCGACGACGGTATTCATCGCCGATCCGACCATCGCGGACGTGCAGGTGCCGATGCCGACGCGCGTATTCGTGCTGGGTCGCAAGGCCGGCCACACCACGCTCTACGCGCTCGGCGCGGAAGGCCAGCAGCTCCTGACGATGGAGGTCGAAGTCCGCAACCCTGACGAGGCGGTCCAGAAATCGATCGACAGCGATCCGCGGGGCAAGGGCATCCAGGTCCATGGCACGAACAACGGCCTGGCCCTTGAAGGAACGGCGCAGGATCCGGCGGCCGCCTATCGGGCCAACCAGGTCGCGGCCGGGCTCCAAAAGGACAGCGACACGCTCGACGACCGGGTGAAGATCAGGAATTCGGCGCAGGTCATGATCCGCGTGCGTATCGCCGAGGTCTCGCGCTCGATCACCAAGGAGCTCGGCATCAACTGGAACTCGGTGTTCACCGCCGGCGCCTTCCGGTTCGGCCTGATCACTGGGCGCACGCCCTTTCCGGTCACGACCAACAGCATTACCGGCGCCCAGATCAGCAACGTGTTCGTGCCGGACCCGACCGGTGCCGGCTCGCTGCTCGCCGGCGCCTTCACCCGCCATATCGCCGCCGATTCTGTCATCGACGCGCTCGCGCAGGACGGGCTGATCTCGATCCTGGCTGAGCCGAACCTGACGGCGCTGTCGGGCGAGAAAGCGAGCTTCCTTGCGGGCGGCGAGTTCCCGATCCCGGTCGCCCAGTATCAGAACGCCATCACCGTCGAGTTCAAGCAATACGGCGTCTCGCTCGATTTCGTGCCGACCGTGCTCTCGGCCAACCACATCAGCATGCATGTGCGGCCCGAGGTGAGCGAGCTCACGACGGCCGGCGAAGTCACGATCAACGGCATCACCGTACCGGGCCTGCAGGTGCGCCGCGCCGACACGACCGTCGAGCTCGGCAGCGGCCAGAGCTTCGCGATCGGCGGGCTGCTGCAGAACAACTTGACCTCAAACGTGAGCCGCTATCCGGGACTGGGCGACCTGCCGGTGCTGGGCGCGCTGTTCCGCTCGTCCAACTTCACGCGCAACGAGAGCGAGCTCATCATCATCGTCACCCCGTACATCGTGAAGCCGATCGACGATCCGAAGAGCATCCGCCTGCCGACCGACGGGCTGCGGCCGCCGAGCGACCTCGAGCTGATGCTGCTTGGCAAGATATCCGGCTCGCGCGCCGTGCCCAGCGAGTACGACGGCCGGCTCGCGATCGAAAGCCTGAGCGGCCCGCGCCTCAGCGGCGATGCCGGCTTCGAGCTCGAATGATGGAAGGTGACGCCAGCATGAAACGAATCATCCCCGCCATCCTGCCACTGCTGCTCATCACCGGCCTCGGCGCCTGCAGCAATTCGGATGAAATCCCGACGTCGCAGCTTGCGCCGGTGAAGCAGGCCCAGGTCGTGAAGCGGGAGCAGCAATTCGTCGTGCCGGCCGGCCGTGGCACGCCCGAGCTGTCGGCAACCTACCGCGGCGGCTTCGACCGGTTCCTCGCCGAAGCCGGAGGCGGCAAGCCGCAGATGCTTCACCTGACGCTGTTCGGCGGTGCGCCGCAGGTCGCGGCGGCACTGCGCCAGGCCGCCATCGCCGACGGCGTCGACCCCGCGAAGATCGAAATAAGGCCGACCGCCGTGGCCCCGGCAGCCAGCACGGGCGCCGCGGGCGTCCAGACCACCGTCGTCGCCACCACCTATGGCGTGCAGATGCCGACCTGCGCCGGCGGGCCGACGGACGCCCTTTCGCGCGACCAGAACCCGGCTTGGAGCGATTTCGGCTGCTCCGTCAACAGCACCCTCGCGGCGATGGTCGCCGATCCGCACGACCTGATCAGGGGCGAAGCGGGCGGCGAGACCGACAGTGCGATTGCCGGCGCCGCCATCGACCGCCTTATGCAGGACAAGGTGAAGAAGCTCGATAATGGCCAATCCTTCACGCCGCTTGGCGGATCGGGCGGCGGGAGCGGGCAATGAGCACGCTTCCGGGGCGACAGGGGTTGCTCGAATCGTCGGATAGCACCGGCAGGGGCAGGGAACGGTTCACCGCCTTCCTGTCCGACCCGCAGAGCGAGCAGACCGTACAGCAGTGCGTCACCGAGATGGCCCTGTCCTTCAGCTCGGTCCATGCCGGCGGGATCGTACGCGCCAATGCGCATCTGGAAAGATCCCGCTCGCCGATGGCGCTCATGGTCGACATCTCGGGCATCGAGTTTCCGGTCAACGAGGTTCATCACCTAGCCGAGGTCTGCGAGCCTGGCGTCTCGGTGGTAGTGGTCGGCGACCGCAACGATGTCGGGCTTTATCGCGACCTGATCCGCGCCGGCGTCAGCGATTATATCGTCAAGCCGCTGACGCGATCGCTGGTCCAATCCGCGATCGACACCATGCTGGGGTCGGGCACCCCGGGCGCCACGCCCTTGAGCCAGAAGTCGGGGCGCGTCGTCACCGTCCTCGGCGCCCGCGGCGGCGTTGGTGCCACGACGATCGCCAGCAATCTGGCCTGGTACCTTGCCAACAGGGAGAGCCGGCGGGTCTGCCTCGTCGACCTCGATGTCCATTACGGCGATTGCGCGCTGACGCTCGACATCAAGCTGAATGGTGGCGGCGGCCTGCGCGAAGCGCTCGAAGAGCCGACCCGCATCGACGATCTGTTCCTGGACCGCGCCATGGTGAGGAGCGGCGATCGCCTGTTCCTGCTGAGTTCCGAGGAGAAGATCGAGAAGCCGTTCCGCCTGGACCCGGATGCGTTGGCGCCGCTGTTCGATGTCCTGCGCAAGCAGTTTCACTATGTCGTGGTCGACGTCCCGCGGAGCAACGGGGCGTTCCTGCACCCGATGCTCGAAATCTCGAATACGCGCGTGGTCGTCGTCGATCAGACCGCGCACGCCATCCGGGATCTGCTTCGTCTGCGCGGCATGATCGATGCGCCCCAGCTCGGGCAAAGGAACCTGATCGTGCTCAACCGCTGGGGGGAAGCGGGCAAGCGCGACATCAACCTGGCGGCCATGGCGGATACGATCGGGCTGCCGGTCGATGCAACGGTGGGATTTCACCCGAAGTCCGTGATTGCGGCCGCCAACGCCGGCCGTCCGATCGCCAGCGAGAGAGGCCCTCTCGCGACGGCAATCGCGACCATTGCCAGTGAACTGAGCGGCCGGCACCTGGCCCGCAAGCGCGGCCTCTGGAGTCGCTTCAAATGACAAGAGCTTCATTCGGCCGCCGTTATGTCGAAAGCACCGCTCGGGCGATCGTTCCCGTTCCCCAGCCCGTGGAGCAACCGGAGGACCCGTTCCGCGTCCCGGCCATGGACGAGACGCGCCGGCAGATGCGCGATCTGCTACTGACCCGGATCGATACGACGGCCGCCGTCAAGCTGTCGCCCGAAGGGCTTCGCGCTGAGATCCGGCGCCTGGTCGGCGATATCGGCACCGAGCAGCGCGTTCAGTTGAACGCGCGCGAGCAGGAGCGCCTGGTTCAGGAACTGCTCGACGACATGGTCGGCCTCGGCCCGCTGGAACCGCTGCTGGCGGATGACGCGGTGACCGACATCATGATCAACGGCCCGCACAACGTGTGGGTCGAACGGCGCGGCAAGCTGGAGCTCGTCCCGGTTCGCTTCCGCGACAATCAGCATGTGGCCAACATCGCCCAGCGGATCGCCGCCTCCGTCGGGCGCCGGGTCGATGAAGCGAGCCCGATCTGCGACGCGCGACTGGCCGACGGCAGCCGCGTCAACATCCTGCTGCCGCCGCTGGCCCTCTGCGGCCCGACCCTGTCCATCCGAAAATTTTCCCGCAAGGCCATCACCCTCGACATGATGGTCCGCCAAGGCAACCTCTCGGAGCCGCTCGCCCGCTTCCTGGAGATCGCCGCCAAGGCCCGGCTCAACATCCTGGTCTCGGGCGGCACCGGTTCGGGCAAGACCACCCTCATGAACGCCATGTCCCGGTCGATCGACCAGGGCGAGCGCATCGTCACGATCGAAGACGCGGCCGAACTGCGGCTCCAGCAGCCCCACGTCGTGTCGGTCGAGACGCGCCCGGCGAATCTCGAGGGCAACGGCGAGATCAATCAGCGCGATCTCTTGAAGAATGCCCTGCGCATGCGGCCCGATCGCATCATCGTCGGCGAGGTTCGCGGTGCCGAGGCCTTCGACATGCTCCAGGCCATGAACACCGGCCATGACGGGTCCATGTCGACCGTCCATGCCAATACGCCGCGCGATGCCTTGTCCCGCGTCGAGAACATGGTGCTGATGGCCGCCGTCGGCCTGCCGTCGCGCGCGATCCGCACCCAGATCGTAAGCGCGCTCGATCTGGTCATCCAGATCGAGCGCATGCGGGATGGCATCCGCCGCGTGGTGAGCGTCATGGAGGTCATCGGCCTCGAATCCGACGTCATCACGACCCAGGAGCTGTTCGCCTTCCGCTACGAAGGGGAAACACGCGAAGGCACCTTGCGCGGCAGCTTCGTGTGCGCCCGTTTCCGCCCGCATTTCCTGGAACGCGTCGCCCAGTTCGGCCTCGAACGCCGGTTCCAGGAGATCATGGAGCTGGAGGGCTGACGGATGCGGATTGATCCCTGGCTGCTTATCACCGCGCTGGTCTTCTTCGCGCTGTTGATCGCCCTGATCCTGGCCTCGCTCGGCAAGAACAAGAACAGCGCCGCCAGCAAGCGGCTGCAGGCGCTGGCACCGGCCAAGGCCACGACGGACACGATGTCCTCGGCCGATAAGCCGCGCCGCGAGGTCCTGCTGCCGCTCCTGCCGGCGCCGCTCCAGCGCCGGCTGCGCTCTGCGTTCATCTCCACGGGCGACAAGCTGTCCCTGGAAACGCTCTTGCTGGCAGCACTTGGTGGGGGCGGGGCGGTCGCGGCTCTTTGCATCACGATCATCCGCCTGCCCCTGACGATAACGGCTCCCGCCGTCTGCGTGTGCACGATCATCATCCCGTGGTTCTTGCTGCGCTCCTTCCAGGCCAAGCATGCCACCAATTTCCTGAAGCTGTTCCCCGATGCCATCGATCTGATCGTCCGGGCGGTCCGGGCAGGCCTGCCGGTGTCGGCGGCGCTCGAGTCCGCGGGCAAGGAAACGCCCGATCCGGTCGGCCTCGAGTTTCGCCAGATCCTGGCCTACATGCGCGTCGGCATGGATCTCGACGAAGCATTGGCGCGGGCCGCGCGCCGGGTCCGCCTCGTCGATTTCGACTTCTTCGTCGCGAGCCTCGTGCTGCAACGCAAGAGCGGCGGCAACCTGTCCGAGACGCTGGCGATCCTTTCGTCCGTGCTCCGGCGCCGGGAGGAGCTGCGTTCCAAGACCAAGGCCGTGACATCCGAAGCCAGGACCTCCGCGGCGGTGCTCGCCGCCCTGCCCTTCTTCGCCGCGGGCGCCATTCTCTTCATCAACCCGGAATATTTCAGCATCCTGTTCAGCGATCCCCGCGGCGCCTACATCATGGGCGCCTGCGTGCTCAACCTGGCGCTGGGCATGCTGTCGATGCGCTTCCTCATCAAAAAGGCGCTGGCGTGACCTCCATCGCACCCCTGCTCTCGCCCTTGACGCTCGCCTTCGCCCTGCTCGTGGCCGTGGCGGCGGTGGCGATCCTCGTCCTGACGCGAAACACCGGCCGCCGCGTCTCCGAGCGGCTTGCCGGCCTCAAGCCCGAGGTCGCCTCGGAATCGGCGCTCGCCGCGGGCGGCAAGAAGATCAGCGCGCTCGGCCAGATGCTCGCCGCGACGCCTCTGGTCGGCAGCAACGAGACGGCGAAGATCGCCGCGACCCTCGCCGACGCGGGGATCCTCGGGCACCAGAAGGTCGGTATCTTCATCGCGATCAAGGCCACCCTGGCGTTTTCCCTGTCGGTCGGCGGCTGGTTCGGCCTGGAAGAGGTCGGCATGCTGCCCCAGGCCTTGGCGATGCGGGTGGCCGTCGAAGTTATGTTTGCGCTGCTCGGATGGCGGCTGCCGGACGTGATCGTCGGCAGGATCGCCGCCCACCGGCGAGACCTGCTGCGCATCGGCATCGCCGACGCGCTCGATCTCATGGTCATCTGCGTCGAGACCGGGCTCGGCCTCGAACAGGCGCTGGAGCGGGTCAGCCGGGACATTGCCGCGGCCAATCCGGTCGTCAGCGCGGAACTGGCCAAGACCGTTGCGGAAATCCGCGTCCTGCCGCAGGTCCGCGACGCGTTTGACAATTTCGCGCGGCGAAGCAAATTGCCGGCGGTCAGGAGCGTGATGACCACGCTCGTCCAGACCATCCAGTACGGCACGCCGCTGGCCCAGTCCCTCCGCGTACTCTCGGCCGACATGCGCATGCGCCGCATCCTCGAGGTCGAGGAGCGCGCGGCCCGGCTGCCGGTCCTGCTGACCATCCCGCTCATCATCTTCATCCTGCCGTGCCTGTTCCTCGTGGTGGGCGGCCCGGCAGCGCTCCAAGTGTTGGCAAGCCTGAAGGGATAGCCGAATTGCTGCGCATCTCAACCGCCCCCCAAGTGCCGGCCCTGCATCGCCTGCGCGCCCGCGCGCTGGCCGCCGTCCTCTGCACCCTGGGCGTCGCCGCTTGCGCGACTTCACCGATCCCTGACCAGACGCACAATCTCGGCGAGATCAAGGACAAGGCCAAGGTCTCCCAGCAGCTCGCGGACGCCGCCCGGCAGGGTGGCGATTACGCCGGCGCCGTCGAGCTCTACAGGAAGATGCTGCAGGCCGGGGGCGACCCGTTCCAGGCGCATCTGGGCCTCGGCGACTGCCTGCTGGCGACCGGCGCGCTCGACGACAGCGAAAAGGAATATCAGGCCGCGGCCGTGGTGGCACCGGACCGGCCCGAGGCCCAGCTTGGCCTGGGGCGCGTGCTGCTCGCCAAGCATCGCCCCGAACAGGCGCTGGGTGCCTTCGACCTGGCCTTGAAGAACGGCGCGTCCCACGCGGTGGCGCTCAATGGCAAGGGCCTGGCGCTGGATCTTCTGGGGCGCCATGCCGACGCCCAGCAAGCCTACCAGGAAGGGCTGAAGGACGCGTCGCAGGACCGGGTGCTGCGCAGCAACTTTGGCCTGTCCCTCGCGCTCACCGGCGATTACCAGGGCGCCCTCGCGCTGCTGACGCCGATCGCGCAGGATGCCGCCGCCACGCCGCGGAACCGGCAGAACCTGGCCCTGGTGCTGGGACTGAAGGGCGACACGGCCGCCGCGCGCAGCGTGGCGCTGCACGACCTGAGCCCGGAGGCGGTGGACAGCAACCTGCAATTCTACCAGGCCGCCCGCCTCGCGGCGGCCGGCACGGCGGGCGCCGCCGCGACGCATTGATTACAGGAGCGTTGATGGCTCGAGCGAGATCCGATCGCCGATGATCGGATCGCGCTCGGGCCTTTTGCTTATTTGGTGACGCGCAGCTTCGTCAGGCTGTTGGCGATGCTGTCGAACGCGGCATAGAGAGCCGCCTGGTTCTGCGCGGTATAACTGTAACTTGTGTCCCCTACGCCCGGCACAGTCCCCGCGCAATAGACCAAAACTGGCGGCGTGTTGGGCGAACCGCTATTCAGGTAAACCGTGTAGATGATGACATTCTGCGCCTTCAACGCGTCACAGACGGCCTCTTCCTGTTTGTCGACAGTCGGGACGTCCGGCGGCTGCTGGTTGGTTGGCGCGCCGTTGTAATCGGCGATCTTGCCGCCTGCGATCGCGTTGTTTTTGTTGAGGTTATTGACGCCATCGGTCATGAGGACCACTGCCTTTTGCCACGGCGCGGCATTCCAGTTACTGACCGTCTCCGCTGCCGCTGCCGCATACGGGCCGTTAGGCGATAGCAAGCGATAGCCCCACGCCATGCCGATCGACCCGATCGTGCCGCCGTTCTGCCAATCCTGCAGCCCGCTGTTGATGATGCCATTGCCAGAGGCATCCGCACCGATCGAGTTGAGCAGAGGTTGCAGGTTATTGGTGAGCGGCACCACCGGGGTCGGGCAGGACTGATTGGGGCCCGGCGCCGTGAAGCCGTCGTGGTAGGGACCCTTGAAGATCGTGGCGGCCGTCCAATCGAGCAAAACCGGCGTAGTCGCGTGCCCGTTATTTGGCCAATGGTAGGCAGTCAAGTAATTGTTGGAGCTACCGCTGACCGGTGTGTCGAGATCCAGTGCCACGGCATTTGCGGCGGCCGCCGGTGTCGGGGCCGCGGCCACAGTCGCAAAGGTAGATTGCCGTTCGACCACGCAGCCGGTCCAACCGGTTACATCGTTTGGCGTGTAGGCGGGCGCCGTCGCAGAATTGACCATGTTGGGGGCGACGACTCCAGGATTGACCGCGGCGACATAGGGCACGATACCAATCCGCGTCTGCGGGTTGTTCGTCGTCGTCGAGCCGAACAAGGTTATGACGAAATGCCCCGCGGCGGTTTTCAGCGCGATGATGTTTTCGTTCGCCGTGGTGGGATTATTAGCAACCGGTGTCCAGTTTTGATTCGGGTGGGATAAGGAGCCGGTGTTGTCGAGCACCATCGCGACCTCGAGGTTTTTCGCCAGCGCCACCGTGCTTTGAGAGCTGACCGCGACGGTGCTGAACCCGCCCAGCGCCATGAAGGTCGTCTTGACGTTCGCCGTTGCCGTGACCGTGACGGTCGAACTGGTTGGGGTTATGGGCGTCACCGTCGTCGTACCGATGGTGACCAGATTGGTGTTCGGGAAATTCGCGTGCAGATAGTTCGTGACGGTCGTGCTGATCGAGCTCTGGCTAGCCTGGTAAAGGTTCGGGGTCGCGCCCACGGCCAGCGCCGCCGCGTCCAGGGCGGCGGTCAGCTTGGCGCGCGCCATGTAGGCGCGGCTCAAGTCAACGGCCAGGCCCATGGACAGGATGAACGGGACGAGGCTGAGGGCGAAAATGACCGCGACGGTGCCATGGTCATCACGACGGAAGCGGCTGAGGCGCTTTCTTGAAGATGCTTTGGCGACGGACGGGAACATTCTTGTCTCCGGTGCAGGGAGCGCTGGCCGCGCTGTGGCGCTCAGCAAGGCTGTGCGATCGTCGACCCCAGGCGCGGCCGGTTCAGGGCCTGCTCGCTCAAGGTGCGGGCGCCGATAACACCGTATGTGATGGCTGGCTGATAGGCGAACTTGACCGTTACCAGGATGATCATTTGGCCCGTAGAGCCGAGGCCGGCGGTCAGGCTCAAGGGAACGGATGGATCCTTCGCCGGGCCGCCGGTGCTGGTGCAGCGCCATCCACCGTTCGAGGTATAGGTGGGATTGTTGTTCGAGTCATAGGCCACGCCGACGACATCGACGGTGACAGGAGTGGTCATTCCAGTGGGTGGAGGAGGCAACGGTGCGAGGACCACGTTCGCTGCCGACACGATGTCGCTGAATTGCCCGGCCTGCCAGGTGCCGACCTGCGCGACGATATCGGAGATCGATTGCGCTGCCATCAGCGTCTTGGCGTCGACCGTCTCATATTGGGCAAACTGCATCATGCCGAGCCACATGGTGAGCATGACCGGGACGATCATGGCGAACTCGACGGCCGCCGTACCGGAGCGATCGCGCGGGATCCCGCGGAACAAGCGTCGTCCCCGCATCAGAACGGCTCGTTCTTGATGATGACGGTATATTGGAGCGGCAGGGAATTTGCCGCCGCCCCTAAGAAGTTAGTCATGCCCGGAACAACGTTCTGCCAATAATAAATGAGCCTGACCGCGACAATTGACCCGCCAGATCCCGTGTTGAAGCAAGAATTTGTCACCTGACCTTGCGCGTTGTAAGTTGGCGTCGGCAGACTTATCGCACCGAAATTGGCAAACGAATGAACATCAAAATACAAATTCGAACATGAAATCTGGCCAAGCATGTTGGCGCAAACGCTGTTCTTGAAATTCGTGAGCGTCGCATTTGGCGTCGGCGGACAGTTCGCATCGACGTTCTGCATCTGCCCGGTCTGGATCTGCCGGGCAGCGGAGGCGATCGCCCCCTGCATCACGGCGTTGGCGAAGATCATGAAGGCGGAATTGAAGAGGACGAAGATCAAGGCAAGAAACGGGAATAAGAGCATCGCAAATTCCACCGCGACGACACCGTCCGTGCGAGACCGTAACTCTTCCAGGACAGCCGGGTGCGGAAGCCGCGCCAGCCGGTCGAGGATCTGCCTTACTCGGCCATACACGCCATACCTCCAGCACCGATCGTTCCGTTAGCGCGAGCTCGCGAGCGCAATGTGCTTGATCATGGTCAAGATGACACGGTAAGCGTTTACAATTAGTAAGCTTTTGACTGAATATACCAACGCCTAAAGGTTGCACAATACTGGCACCACTGCAATCCAAACGGGCTACATCGCCTGTTCGGCTCGAAATCTCTCGCCCGCGCCTTCCGGAAAGCCGCGGGCTTAATGATTTTTTATTGGATCTCAATGTCTTGTCATTCTTGCCGGTGTTCAGAACCCGGCCGCCAGACCGATCTTCGGGATAGAGGCACGCGAATTGCGCGAGACGCTGCGAACCAGACTCCCTGACGCGAGATCGCTCGCGCCGCTCATTGCATTGGTTCTGCTGGCATTTTCGTTGCGGCTGTTCGTATTTTTCGAAAATCCGAACATTCATTATCCCGATGAAATATTCCAGGTCACCGAACCGGCCCACAAGCTTCTGTTCGGCACCGGCTTCCAGGCTTGGGAATGGGTCGTCGGCGCCCGGTCCTGGCTTTGGCCCGGCGTCGTCGCCGGCCTGATGGCCCTGGGACGCCTGGGCGGTTCCGATCCTGCCGCGATCATGCTGCCCGTATCCGTGTTCATGGCCGCGGCATCCACGCTGCCGGTCATTTGCGGATATCTCTGGGGACGCCGGCTCGGCGGCATGCAGGCGGCACTGATCGTCGGCGCGCTCAATGCCGTCTGGGTCGATCTCGTCTATCTGGCAGTTCATCCCTCGACCGACGTGATCGCGGCCGACTGCCTGGTCTGGGCGCTGTATCTCGGCTATCCGGCCCGGCCGGCCGAAACCCGCGGCCGCCTGTTCTGGGCCGGCCTCCTCGCCGGCGCCACGTTCGTGCTGCGCATTCAGCTCGCCCCGGCCCTGGCCGTGATCGCCTTCTTCGTCTGCGGGCTGCGGCAAGGCATCCACCGATGGACCTGCTTCGCGACCGGCGCCCTGGTGCCCGTGCTGATCCTGGGGGCGGTCGATTGGATGACGCTCGGCGTGCCCTTCCACTCGATATTCGTCAATGTGCGGCTGAACGTGTTCGAGGGCGTCAGCACCGATTTCGGCGTTTTCCCCTGGTACACGTTCTTCGTGCTGTTCTTCGATATTTGGGGCGGAGCCTTTCCTCTGGCGATCCTGGCAATCGTCGCCGGCGCGAGAAGGCTACCGGCCGTGGCCATCGTCGCAGCGACCATCTTCGTTACCGCTTCGCTGTTCGCCCACAAGGAATATCGCTTCGTCTTTCCGGCCATTCCCCTGCTCGTCACCATGGCGGGCTTGGGGGTTTCCGACGGCGTGGCGCTGCTGCAAAAGCAGCGTTTGCCGATGTTCTCCTCGCAAGGGAGCGTGGCGATGATCGCCCTCGCCTTCTGTGCGACGACATCCTTCGCGGTCGCGGCGTCACCCGCCTACCTGCCGTCCTGGACGCGCGCGCGCGGGTTCCTGGCCGCGTTCGACTTCCTATCCCATCGGGCGGATATTTGCGGCGTGGCGCTCTATCGCATGTCCGTGCTGCTGACGCCGGGCAATACGGGGTTGCCGCCGCAAACGCCGCTTTACGAGACGGGAGCCGCGACACTCGAACGCGATGCCGCCGGCTTCAACGCGCTGGTCGGCTGGCCGAATGCCGTTATCGACGATGCCCGATTCGCCAAGACCGCCTGCTTCCGCGGGCAGTTGGACGAGTCCTACCATACGCGCCAACCGATCTGCGTCTGGATCCGCGCCGGCGCCTGCCAGCCGGATGCCGCCGCACAGCCCCCAGTGAATTGGCCCGCCCGGCTGGCCGCCCGATCGAATGCCGCTTCGACGGAGAATGACGAGGAATATCAAGAATAAGCACGCTACAGTCGCTCCCATCTCAAATGCCGTCCGGCTGCAAGATCCCACCCACCGCAGCCGCGCTCCCCGCGCAATCCCCATGAATGATTTCAAAGAGTTTCCGCATGGATAAAACCTCAAAATCGGCCGCTGCCGAGGAAGCGCCAGGCAGAGAGGCCTTTTCCGCATTTCTGGCGGATGCGGCGAGCGAGGCGCTCGTTCGCCAATGCGTCACCGAGATGGGGCTATCGCCGAATTCCGTTCAGCGCGGCGACATCGGCACGGCGATTGCCCACCTCGAGAAGGGGCGATCGCCGACGGCATTGGTGGTCGATATTGCAGGGGCCGAACCGGCTCTCACGAGGATCCAGCATCTGGCCGACGTCTGCGAGCCGGGCGTGTCCGTCGTGGCGGTCGGCGATCGCAATGACGTCGGCCTTTACCGCGATCTGCTGGGCGCGGGCATCAGCGACTATATCGTCAAGCCGCTGCCGCTTCCCCTCGTCCACAAGGCCATCGGCGGCATCCTCGGGCGAACGGAGGTCGCCAACACCCCGCTCAGCCAGAAGCTTGGCAAGGTGATGGCCGTCGTCGGCACCCGCGGCGGCGTCGGGGCAACGACCATCGCGACCAATCTGGCCTGGGGACTCGCGAATAAAAAGCATCGGCGGGTGGCACTCGTCGACCTGGATTTGAAATTCGGCGCCTGCGGCCTGATGCTCGGCGTGAAATCGGATAGCGGCCTTCGCGAAGCCTTGGAGCGGCCGCTTCGCGTCGACGAGCTTTTCGTTCAGCGCGCGATGATCCCGTGCAGCGACCGCCTGTTCCTTCTCGCCTGCCAGGAAAAGGCCACCGATCTCATCAAGATCGACCCGGTCGCGCTGCCGCAGCTGATGGCACTGCTTCGCAAGGAATTCCATTACGTGGTTCTCGACGTGCCGAGAGAGAACCCGCTCCTGCTCGACCAGGCGCTCGAGGCGGCCAGCACCAGGCTCTTCGTCCTGGATCAGACCACCCTCGCGATCCGGGATATGATCGAACTGCGCCAGTCCCACCCCACGGCGGACGACGGACGGCGCAATGTCATCATCCTCAACCGGTTCAATGAATCCCGGCGCGGCGGCATCGCCACGAACGAGATGGCATCGGTTTTGGGCGCGAAGGCGGATTTCGTCGTGCCGTTCGACGCCAAGAGCGTGCTTTACGCGGCGAACGCCGGCATCCCGCTGCTCACGCACCGCGGAAGCGCCGCCAAGGCCATCGAGCGGCTTGCCGAAGATCTCGGCGGCCAGCCGCATGCCCCCCGCAAGCGCTGGTGGCAGTTTGGTCGAGATTGACCAGCGGCAATCAGCGGCGGCGCGACGCCGGGGAAGCGCCAACCGGGAAGGCCGACGCCATCCCTCGCTGTCCCCGGAACGCCGCCCGGGAGCCGAAATGACGCGGCAGGCCAAACCCTGCCGCGATGCCGATGGCTATTGTTAGATGGTGTTCGCCACGGTCGAGAATACCGTGGAGATATTCGTACCCAACAAGCTCACCCCGCCAATGATCACGGCCGCGATCAGCGCCGCAATCAAGCCGTACTCCACGGCGGTAACGCCCTTCTGGTCCTGAACGAGGTGCGAAACAAAGCGGTGCGCCATAACGATGTGCTTCACGAGAGCCTCCAATGAGCTTCTGATTACGGCCAGCCTTACCCAAAGTATTCTTGTACGAGCTGCGCCGTTTAATGCCTGTTCGTCGCGGAAATTTGACGCGAGCCCACCCTGGGCACACGAGATTTTACATGCCACGGGTTAGTGATCAATTAAAAATAGAACAAATGCCGCGCAATACATGAACAGCAGGCTGCGCAGACAGATCAGCGCGCGCCCTTTGATCCGGTATCGCTCTTTAGAACTTCCCGACTCCTGGCCAGGCCAAGTCCTAGTCGCTTTGCACGGATCCGCATCCATTGGCTGCAGGATCAGCAATCGTTAGGTGAGCAATATTGGGGTCGCGATGGGATTCACCTTGCCGATGTCGTCACGCCTCGATCCCGACCGGCACGCGATGGCCCGCGCGCGGCAGCAGCAGCTTTAAGAGCGGGCCGGTCATCACCGTCGTCACCACCGCCATGATCACCATCATGGTGAAGACGTTCTGCGGAATGAAGCCCAGGTCGAAGCCGATGTTCAGCACGATCAGCTCCATCAGCGCCCGCGTGTTCATCAGCGATCCGAGGATGGTCGAATCATGGTGGCCGAAGCCGGCCAGCCGTCCGCCGACATAGACCGGGATGATCTTGCCGAGGATGGCGGCGGCCAGCACGATCGCGAGCCATGCGAGATCGCTGGCGCCGGTCAGGCCCAGGATGTTGGTGCGCAGGCCGGTGAAGGTAAAGAAGATCGGCAGGAAGAAGACCAGCACGAACTGGCCGACCTGCCGGCGCCAGGCCGTGACGAAGCCCAGGTGCCGATGGAACAGCAGGCCGGCCGCGAAGCCGCCGAAGATCGCGAAGATGCCGAGCTCGAACGTCCAGATCGCCAGTGCGAAGATCAGGCACAGCACGATGGCCATCAGGTTGGCCGGCACTTCCTCGCCGCGGATCGGCAAGTGCCGCAGCAGGGTGTTGACCAGCGGCCGCAGCACGATCCAGAGCACGGCCATCAGCAGGACGAGGCCGCCCAACTGCAGCGTCATCTGCAGGCCGGAGAAACGCGCCGTGGCATAGGCCGAAACGCCGGCCAGCATCACCCAGCCGACCACGTCGTTGATCGCGGCGGCGGAAATCGCGACCACGCCGATTTCGCTCTGGTTCAGGCCATATTCGCGCAGGATGCGCCCCAGGATCGGCACGGCCGTAATGGCGAGCGCCACGCCCAGGAACAGGCTGTAGGTCAGCGGGTCGACGCTGGGTGCCAGCGTCGACGCCGACGCCTCGCCGATCACCAGGCCGAGCGCGAAGGGCACGCAGATCGAGGCGATGGCGACCGTCAGCGTGGCGCGTCGGTTGCGCTGGGCCTTCAAGTGGCCGAATTCGAAATCCGCGCCGATCTGGAACATCAGCAGGATCAGGCCGATCTGGCTCAAGATGACGATCGGCGGCGCGGCGGTGGTGCCGAACAACTGGGCCGAAAGCTCGGGGAACAGATGGCCGAACAACGACGGCCCGAGCAGCAGGCCGGCGACGATCTCGCCGATCACGCCCGGCTGTCCCAGGCGCCGAAACAGCGTGTTCAGGAGTCGGGCGGCCCCGACCATGATGATCAGCTGCAGCAGCACGAAAAACAGCAGATGCTCGGTCTGATGCACCGAAGCCGTCATTGAATGCTCTCCCTGGGATCGGTTTCTCGTTCAGGCCCGGCGCCCGGCGTAGCTGCGGAACAGGTCGAACCAGCCCTCGCACACTACGCCGGTGAAGCCGGCCCCGGTCATTGTCGCCTCGATCACCGCCGGCGCCACGCAATTCTCCATGGTTTCCCAATGATAGGCCATGAGGGCCCCGACCTTGGACTGGCGCGTGATCCAGCGGCTCAGCATCGGCACGCCGCGGCCGAGGTAGCGGGCGAGCGTCGTCCGGTAGATCGGCCGGGTCGGGCTGCTGACCTCGAGCAGCAACAGGATGCCGCCCGGCGCCAGCACCCGGCGGAACTCGCGGAAGCAGGCGTCGAGATCGTCGATGTGCCGGATGGCATAGCCCATGACGATGACATCGATCGTGCCGTCGGCCAGCGGCAGACTGTCGGCTAGGCCCTGGATCAGCGGGATGTCGAGCTTGCGCTGGGCCTCGGCCAGCATGGCTTCCGACAGGTCGAGCCCGAACACGGCGCCGGACGGGCCGACGATGTGCGTGGCCGCCTCGGCGATGAGGCCGGTGCCGATCGCGACGTCGAGTACGCGTTGCCCGGGTTTGAGGCCAGCGCGGATGAGGCAGCGCCGCCGGTACCAGCCGCCGGAACCGAGCGAGAAGATCCGATTGACCGTGTCGTAATGCGGAGCGGTGTCGTTGAAAAGTTCGCGCACGAATTGCGGCGCAGTCCGCCGGACGGGACCACTTTCCAGGCTTACATCCCGGCCGGAACTGTCATTCATGCGCTTACATGATCTCCGATCGGGGCCGCTGTCGCCAGGAACCGGCATATTTCCCTTACCAGATCCTTCTGGTTGGGGGCAAATCCCTATGCTAATGCTCGGACCAAGTCCGATGCGGCACCCCGGTGCCCGATCGGAAGGACGAAGGCCGGAGCATCGAATTGGCACAGGCGAGCGTCAGCACAGCGGACGAGAGTTGCGACGTCCTGGTCATCGGCGGCGGTCCCGCCGGATCGACCATCGCCGCCCTGCTGGCCGCGCGCGGAAAGAGCGTCGCTCTTGTGGACAAGGATCGGCATCCACGCTTCCACATCGGCGAATCGCTGCTGCCGTTCAACATGCCCCTGTTCGACAAGCTGGGGGTCCGCGACGAGATCGAACGGGTGGGCATGCCCAAGTTCGGCATCGAGTTCGTGTCGCCGAACCATGCGCAGCCAAGCCTCTTGGAATTCGCCGACGGCTGGCACAAGGACATGGATTATTCCGTCCAGGTCCGCCGGTCGGATTTCGACCATATCCTGCTGAAGAACGCCGCGGCCAAGGGCGCCCGGGTGGTCGAGGGCTGCCGGGTGACCGAGCTGGATTTCATCGAGGGCGGCGGCGCCAGCGCCACCGGCATGATGGATGACGGCGGCACGCGCCGATGGCGCGCACGCTTCGTGGTCGATGCCACCGGCCGCGACACGTTCCTCGCCAACCGCTTGAAGCTGAAGCAGCGCAACCGGCGCCATGAGAGCGCTGCGGTCTACGGCCATTTCACTGGCGCCGAGCGGCTCACCGGCCGGGCCGAGGGCAACATCAGCATCTTCTGGTTCGCCAAGGGCTGGTTCTGGTTCATCCCGCTGTCGGACGGCACGACCAGCGTCGGCGCGGTCTGCCCGCCGGCCGCCTTCAAGGATCGCCAGGGCGACGTCACCGAGTTCTTCCGGCAATTGATCGACATGTGTCCGGCGCTCGCCCAGCGCCTGGCAGGCGCGACGCTGACCGGACCGGCAACCGCGACCGGCAACTATTCCTATGGTACCGACCGCATGAGCGGCGACGGCTATATCCTGGTCGGCGACGCCTCGACCTTCATCGACCCGGTGTTCTCGACCGGCGTCTATCTCGCCATGCGCAGCGCCTTCATCGGCGCCGATGCCGTCGTGGCCTGCCTCGATCAGCCCGCCCGGGCGAAGGCGGCGCTGAACCGGTTCGAGCGCGAGGTGGCGACCGGACGGGACCGCTTCACCTGGTTCATCTATCGCATCACCAGCCCGGCGATCCGCAACCTGTTCATGGCGCCGCGCAACCTGTTCCGCATGGAAGAGGCCGTGTTGTCGCTGCTGGCCGGCGACATCGCGTCGGGCTCGCCGATCCACGCGCGGCTGCTGCTGTTCAAGGGGCTCTATTACCTGAAGATGGCGGTGGTCAGGCTCGGCGCGCTCTTGAGCCGGCAACCCGCCGACCCCATGACGCCGCGAGCCTGACCACTGACGATGATGCTGGATTTCGACATGGCTTCGTCGGCGGCACGGACCGCTCCGACCGCCGCCCCTGCCCCGCGCGCCGCGCCTGCCCTGCGTGTCGTCGCCGGCCGGCGCAGCCATCTGGTCCTGATTCCCAGCTATAATTCCGGGCCGAAGCTCATTGAGACCGTGCGCGAGGCGCGGCGGTTCTGGGCACCGGTCTGGGTGGTGATCGACGGCAGCACCGACGGCAGCGATGCGGCCCTCGCCCGCCTCGCCGCGGGCGACGCGGAGATCCGCGTGCTGACCCTGCCGCGCAATCAGGGCAAGGGTGCCGCCATCCTGCACGGCCTGCGTCTCGCCGAGGCCGAGGGCTATACCCACGCGCTGACCATGGATGCGGACGGCCAGCACCCGGCGGCGCTCATTCCCGATTTCATCGCCGCCTCGCGCGCCAACCCCGACGGGCTGATCCTGGGCCGGCCGATCTTCGACGCCAGCGCGCCGCGCATCCGGGTGCTCGGCCGCAAGCTGTCCAACTGGTGGACGAGTGTCGAAACCCTGTGGGCCGGCAGCTTCGACAGCCTGTTCGGCTTCCGGGTCTATCCGATCGGCGGGTTGCGCCGGGTCATGGAAGCGAGCCCCTGGATGCGCCGCTTCGATTTCGATGCTGAGGCCGCGGTAAGGCTGTGCTGGCAAGGATTCACCCCGATCAGCCTGCCGGCGCCGGTCCGCTATTTCACGCCCGCAGAGGGCGGCGTCTCCCACTTCCGCTATGGGCGGGACAATGTGCTGCTGACCTGGATGCACACGCGGCTGGTGCTGGCCTTCCTCGTCCGCCTGCCGGTCTTCCTCCCGCGCCGGTTCAGATCATCCCGCCGTTGATCGAGATGACCTGGCCGGAGATATAGGCGGCCCGGTCGGACGCGAGGAACGCGACCAGGTCGGCCACCTCGTCGGCGGTCCCGGCGCGCTTCATCGGCACCAGCCGGCCGATGGCGTCCTTGTCGAAGCTGCCTTCGATCATCTTCGACGCGATGATGCCCGGCGCCACCGCATTGACCGTGATGCCGCGGCTCGCCAGTTCGAGCGACAGGGATTTGGTGGCACCATGCAGGCCGCTCTTGGCCGCGGCATAGTTGGTCTGGCCGCGGTTGCCGACCAGCGCCGCGACCGAGGACAGGTTGACGATGCGGCCCCAGCGCGTGCCGATCATCGGTAGCAGCAGCGGCTGCGTCACGTTGAAGAAGCCGTTCAGCGTGACGTCGATCACGCTCGACCACTGGTCCCGCCGCATGCCCGGCATCACCGCGTCCTCGTGGATGCCGGCATTGTTGACCAGGATCTGGATCGGCCCGGCCTGGAGCAGCGCCTCGAGCGCCGCCACGGTCGCGTCGGCGTCGGTCACGTCGAATTGCACCGCCTCGGCGACGCCGCCGGCGGCCCGGATCTCGGCCGCGACCGCCTCGGCCTGGGCCTGATTGCGGTTGGCATGGACATGGACATGCGCGCCCCCGGCGGCGAGCTTGCGGCAGATGGCGGACCCGATGTCGCCGCTGCCGCCGGTGACCAGCGCGCGTCTCATGCTTCCCTCATATCGAGAATGACGGCGGCGCGCCCGCTCAGAAGCTGGACGCCGTCGTGGCTCAGGCTGAATTGATAGGAC
>DATGEK010000079.1:0-6574 GCA_035310205.1 Aliidongia sp. | reverse complement strand
ACGAGTTGGCCGACGCCCGGGCCAAGCTGATCGCCGATCCGTCCAACTATATCAGCCAGCCGGTCATCAGCCTGTCGGTCTCGCCGACCCTGGTCGATGGCGGCATCGAAGGGCGCCATGTCGATCTTCGCCCCTTCGCGATCACCGGCGAGAAGACCTGGGTGCTGCCCGGCGGTCTGACCCGCGTCGCCCTGCGGCGCGGCTCGCTCGTCGTCAATTCCTCGCAGGGAGGCGGGTCGAAAGACACGTGGGTCCTTGAGTAGTCTCCTCTCCCGCTATGCCGAAGCCATTTTCTGGCTCGCCCGCTTCGTCGAGCGCGCCGAAAATCTCGCCCGCATCCTCGACGTCAACGAAACCTTCAGCCGCGATGCGCGCGGCAGCCAGAACTGGCTGTCGATCGTCCAGCTGAATGCCGACGAGAAGCGCTTCTTCGAAAAGCATCCGATCGCCACGGCCGACGCGGTGATCCGCTTCTACGTGACCGACATCGAGAACCCGACCTCGATCATCGCCGCCATCCGGGCCGCCCGCGAGAATGCGCGCACGCTGCGCCCGCTCATCTCGACCGAGATGTGGGTCCACCTGAACGTCCTCTACAATCGCCTGAAGCAGATCGACAAGGCGGAGCTGGCGCCCGGCACGCTGACGCGTACGCTCGCCTGGATCAAGGAATCCTGCCAGACCCATACCGGCATTACCGAGGGAACGTTCTTCCGCGACCAGGGCTGGTATTTCTATCAGCTCGGCCGCTACATCGAGCGCGCCGACCAGACGACCCGCCTGCTCGACATCAAGTACCATCTGCTGCTGCCGAAATCGGCCGATGTCGGCTCGCCGGTCGACGCCAGCCAATGGAGCGCGCTGCTGCGCTCGGCGGCCGGCTATCACGCGTTCCGGCGCCTGCACTCAAGCGGCATCACGCCGAACCGCGTCGCCGGCTTCCTCCTGCTCAACCATCGCTTCCCGCGGTCGGTCTACCTCTGCCTGCGCGAGGTCGACACGAATCTGAGCGAGCTGCGCTCGCGCTATTCGCTGCGCGGCGGCACGGATGCCTGCAGTTCGGTCGACGAGTTGCATGCGATCCTGTCGACCAAGACGATCGACGAAATCCTGCAGGCGGGGCTGCATGAGTTCATCGATCTGATACAATGCCAACTGGCCGACATCACCAACCGGCTGGCGGTCGCCTTCTTCGGCGCGCTGCCGACCGTGCCCGATGCCGAGGCCGCCCCACCGCCGCAATAGGCGCCGCCCGCGATGAACAAGCCGCTCGTCTCTCCGCTGCATCACTTCTACCGGACGAGTTCGCAGCCCTGCCCCTATCTGGACGGGTCGATCGAGCGCAAGGTCATCACCGAGCTCAGCGGACCGGCGCCGCAGGTGCTCTACAACGATCTGTCCCGGGCGGGCTTCCGCCGCTCCCACCAGTTGGCCTACCGGCCGGCCTGCCCGGCCTGCACCGCCTGCGTGCCGGTCCGGGTCGACGTCGCCGGCTTCGTCGTCGGCCGCTCGATCAAGCGGCTCGCGGCGCTCAATGCCGATCTCGAGGTCGACACGGTCGAGGCGAACGGCACGGTCGAGCAGTACCGGCTGTTCGCCCGCTATCAGCTTGCCCGCCACGCCGAAAGCGACATGGCCAACATGGGCTTCAGCGACTATCGCGCGATGATCGAGGACAGCCCGGTCGCGACCCGCCTCGTCACCCTGCGCGACGGCGCGCGCCGTCTGGTCGGCGTCTGCCTGACCGACGATCTCGACGACGGCTCCTCTGCCGTCTACAGCTTCTACGATCCGGCCCAGCCGAAGCGCAGCCTCGGTACCTGGCTGGTCGTCGCCCTGATCGAGCGCGCACGCCGGATGGGCCGTCCCTATGTCTATCTCGGCTACTGGATCGCCGGCAGCCGCAAGATGGCCTACAAGACCCGCTTTCAGCCGCTCCAGGCCCTCGGGCCCAACGGCTGGGTGGCGTTCGACGCCGACTGACCCGCTTCAACAACCGCTCGGAAGCCTCCATACTCATACAAAATGAGCGGAGGAAGCATGATGCGGTTGAAGGACAAGGTCGCGATCGTCACCGGCGGCGGCTCGGGGTTCGGTGAGGGCATCGCCAAGCGTTTCGCCGACGAAGGCGCCAAGCTGGTCGTCGCCGATATCGTGCCCGCGGGCGGCATGCGGGTCTGCGCCGAGATCGACGCCAAGCATCGCCCGGCGACCGCATGCTTCCACGAGACCGATGTCGCGTCCGATCGATCAGTCGCCGGCCTGATCGCGGCGGCGCTCGACTACCACGGCCGCATCGACATCATGGTCAACAACGCCGGCATCACCCATCTCAACCGGCCGATGATCGAGGTCGAGGAGGAGGAGTTCGACCGGATCTTCGCGGTCAATGTCAAATCGATCTACCTCGCGGCGCGCCACGTCCTGCCGGTGTTCCGGCGCCAGGGCGGCGGCGGCGTGATCATCAATACCGCCTCCACCGCCGGCCTCAGGCCGCGGCCCGGCCTTGCCTGGTACAACGGCTCCAAGGGTGCTGCGATCTCGCTGACCAAGGCGATGGCGATCGAACTGGCGCCCGAGAATATCCGGGTGAACGCGCTCTGCCCGGTCGCCGGCGAGACGCCGCTCCTCGGCCAGTTCATGGGCGGCGACACGCCGGAGCTGCGCGAGAAATTCCGGTCGAGCGTGCCGCTCGGACGGCTGTCGACCCCCCAGGACATCGCCAATGCGGCGCTCTATCTCGCGTCCGACGAGGGTGCGTTCCTGACCGGCGTCGCCCTCGAAATCGACGGCGGACGCTGCATTTGATGCGGCGAGGCCGCATCTGATGCGCCAGCACATCGGCGCCATCGCGCTCGTCGTGCGCGACTATGACGAGGCGATGGCGTTCTATGTCGACAAGCTGGGCTTCGAGCTCATCGAGGACACGCGGCTCGGGCCTGACAAGCGCTGGGTGCTGATCGCCCCGCCGGGCAGCCGCGAGACGCGGCTGCTGCTGGCCAAGGCCGCGACCGCGGACCAGGCAGGCCGAATCGGCGACCAGACCGGCGGACGGGTCTTCCTGTTCCTGCACACCGACGATTTCGCCCGCGACTATGAGCGCCTGCGCGGGCTGGGCGTGCATTTCCGCGAAGAGCCGCGGACGGAGCCCTACGGCACCGTCGCGGTCTTCGAGGATCTCTACGGCAACCGCTGGGACCTGCTGCAGCTCAACGGCTAATCGACGGCGTAGTCGTAGCTGCCTTCGTGCCAGCGATAGACGACATAGCCAGGCGCCGTCACGTCACCCTTGGCATCGAAGCCGATCAGGCCCAGCACCGTTTCGGCCTTGTTGGCCTTGAGCGCCGCCGCGACCTTCTTGCCGTCGGTCGAGCCGGCCTTGTTGACTGCCTGGACCCAGGCCTGCATGGCGCCGTAGGTATAGAGCACATAGCCCTCGGGATCGATCTTGCGCGCCTTGAAGTCGGCGACGACCTTGGCGGCGGCCGGCGATTTGCGCGGGTCCGGGCTGAAGGTCATCATCATGCCCTCGCCGGCCGGCCCGGCGATCGACCAGAACTCCTGGGTCACCAGCGCGTCACCCGACATCATCTTAGCTTGCAGCCCCTGCTCGCGCGCCTGGCGCAGGATCAATCCGGCCTCGGTGTGGTAGCCGCCGAGGTAGATGAGGTCGATGCCGACCTGCTTCATCTTGGTGACCAGCGCCGTGTAGTCGCGATCGCCGGCGGTGTAGGACTCGAGCATGGCCGGCTCGATCCCGAGCGTCTTCAGCCGCTTCTGAGTTTCCTGCGCGAGGCCCAGGCCGTAGGAGCTCTTGTCGTTCAGGATCGCGACCTTCTTGCCCTTGAAATGGGCGGCAATGTAATCGCCGGCGACGATGCCCTGCTGGTCGTCGCGCCCGCAGGTGCGGAACGTGTTGAACTTACCGTCGTCGGTATATTTCGGATTGGTCGAGGCCGGCGAGATCTCGACGATGCCCGCCTCCTCATAGACCGCCGAGGCCGGGATCGACGAGCCGGAGCAATAATGGCCGAACACCGCGACCACCCCCTTGGACACCAGCTGGTTGGCGACCGCGACCGCCTGTTTCGGATCGCAGGCGTCGTCGCCCTCCTCCATCACCAGCTTCTGCCCCAGCACCCCGCCCGCGGCGTTGAGTGCCTGGACCGCAGCCGCCGCGCCGATCTTCATCTGATCGCCGAACGCGGCGTACTGTCCGGTCAGGGGACCGGCAACCGCAATCTTGATGTCCGCCCGGGCGCTGCCGCTCGCCGCCAGCGCGACCATCGCCGTCATGAGGAGTATGCTCGTTTTCATGTCCACCTCCCTCGATCTCCGGGTCTTCGCCCGAATAACATGTTATACCCACCAAAATGCATTTTGGTGGAGTCATTCTCGATGAACGGTGGCGAGCTTGTCTCCCGGGCGGGACGCCTGCCTCTGGTGGGCGGCGCCCTCGCGCTCGATTTCTGCAATACGACCAGCGGGCTCGGCACCCCGCATTGCCTGGAACATCTGGTCGAATTCGAACATCTGGTGCTGTGGTCGGCCCATGCCGGCGCGATCACGGCGGCGGAAGCCGACATGGTTCGCTCACTCGCCGATGGCGACCCGTCGGCCGCACGGGCGGCGCTCGATCAGGCGCTGGGCCTGCGCCGGACGCTCCACGACCTGTTTCGCGCGCTCGCCCATGGCGAGAGCGCACCGACAGGCGCGCTGGCTACGCTCAATGCGGCGCTGACAGCGGGAAATCGGGACCGGCGCCTGGTTCAGACCGGAGACGGCTTCGCCTGGTGCTATCCGCCGCCCTGTGCCGCCCCGGATGGCTTGCTGGCGCCCGTTGCCCGTTCGGCCGCGGATGTGCTGCTTGCCGGCCCGCTCGAGCGGCTCAAGGAATGCCCGGGCCACAATTGCGGCTGGCTGTTCCTCGATCGCAGCAAGAATGGCATCCGGGTCTGGTGCGAGATGGAGGTGTGCGGCAACCGGGCCAAGGCGCGCGCCCGCGCCGAACGCCGCAAGAAGGATTAGCCGGCCATTAAGGAACCCGGCCTAGGCTCGCGCCAGCCCCGCAGCCGGACCGGACCCTGCCCATGTCGTTCACCACCCAGAACCTGGAAATCAATTCGCTGTTCCCGACGCCGTTCGTCGTGCTGCAGCTGGCCGGCGACGACGGCGCCAACGAGCGCCTGAAGCAGCGCATCCTGGCGCGGGCGGAGAGCCATCCCTCGATGCTGAAGAGCAACCGCGGCGGCTGGCAGTCGGATACGGATTTCGCCGACTGGGCCGGTCCGGAAGGCGCCGCGATGCTGGCGGCGGCGAGCGACATCGCCACCAAGATCAGTGCCGTACAGACACCTGACGGTTTCGCGCCGGCCGATTTTGCCTGGAAGATAAATGCCTGGGCCAACGTCAACCGCGCCGGCAACACCAACGACATGCATACCCATGCCGGCGCCTACTGGTCCGGCGTCTATTACGTCGACGATGGCGGGGTCGAGACCGGCGGCGCGCTGGAGCTGATGGACCCGCGCGGGGTCACGCCCATGATGTATGCGCCGCTCGTCCGCATTGGCATCAAGGGCTGCCTGACCGCCGGCGCGTCCGAGACGTTCCAGCCCCGGACCGGCACCATGGTGCTGTTCCCAGCCTGGCTGTTCCACGCGGTGCAGCCTTACAAGGGTGACGGCGTGCGCATCTCGGTCGCGTTCAATCTCGGGGTGTGATTTTCGTCGTTCCCACGCAGGCGGGAACCCAGAGCCGCACGCGAGATATCGAAAGCCTTGCGTCGGCCCTGGGCCCTCGCCTGCGCGCTAGGGGATACGCACATCTCTATCTTGTCTTTTAATTTCAATATGTTAGTTCAAAATTTCCGTCATGCCCGGGCTTGACCCGGGCATCCACGTGTCGCCGCTTGAGCCCTATAAGGGCGTGGAATCGTCTTGCCTAACCACGTGGATGGCCGGGTCAAGCCCGGCCATGACGACGAAAAAGGATAACCATCTGAAATTAAGCAGAAAGATATGCATATCCTCTAGCGCCTGCGCGGGAACGACGACCGCATCTCATGCCTCGAACCGTGTCGGCCGCGGGAAGCCGGTCGGGACCATGCGGCCGGAGGAACCGCGGCCGGTCTTCCAGGCGGTGAGGTCCGGTTCGGTGCGCACCCGTGAGCCAGCGGGCCAGCTCAGCCCGTCGGCCATGGTGATGATCTTGGCGTCGGCCAGGCCGCCGTCCTTGTATTTCTGCAGGATGACGCCGCGGCCCTTGGTCATTTCCGGAATCTCGGCGAGCGGCAGGATCAGGAGCTTCCTGTTGTCGCCGACCAGCGCCAGGGCGTCGCCGGTGAACGGCAGGCAGAAGCGCGCGGTCGCCTTGTCGGCCGGGTTCATGACCTGCTTGCCGGCGCGGGTCTGCGCCTGGGCCTCGTCCTGGTTGACGATGAAGCCGCGGCCGTCGGTCGAGACCAGCATCATCTTCTCGCCGGGGCGATAGACCCGGAGCGCCACGATCTCCGCCTCGTTCGGCAGATCGATCATCAGCTTCAAGGGCTCGCCATGGCCGCGGCCGCCCGGCA
>DATGEK010000078.1:0-4702 GCA_035310205.1 Aliidongia sp. | reverse complement strand
GCCCCGTAGAAACCGCGTCCCGCCAGCCAACATGCACCAGAACATCGCGCCCCCGGCGCCACCCCGACACACATCCTATACGCGAGCAGATGGCCCCCGAACGCGCTACCCAGAAACCCGCGATGAATTGTTCAGGCTAGTTTCAGTGTTTGCGGTGTCGGCCTGCCCGCTTGCGTTCCCGTTCTATGCCTACGGGATAAGCTGGCGCTTCGACGCCATCCGCAATGCGCCGGAGATGCAGGTGAGGAAAATGGTCACCGATGCGTTCAAAGATGTGCCGTCCACGTTGGCGCGGAAATCCTAAAGCTTGCCACGCCACAGGTTTTGGTCGCTAAAGATGTCGTAGGTTTCGGGTATTTGGCGACACATCTTTCGCGCGAGATCAAGGTGCAGTCTGCCAAGTCCTCCGAAGCTTACGCGATAATGTTGAGGTGTAAGGAAAGCGATATGGAACAGTCCCTCCAGATCGGCGACAGGATCACCGACAAATCAGCACCACCCGATGACGGCACCGTCCGTGACTGGATCGGGCCGGAGGCGTTCGAGCATTGGGCCGAGCTGCGGAACTGGATCGAGGCATTCTACCCGGGCGTTTTTTCGCCGGATTGGCTCTATGGTGGCAAGAAACGTGGTTGGTCCCTGCGCTACAAGAAGACCAAGGCGTTCTGCACGTTCCTGCCGGAATACAGGCAGTTTTCGGTCCTAGTGGTCTTGGGAGGCGCAGAGCGAGAGAAGTTTGAGGAGCGGCGTTATGTCTGGCGCTCGCAGTTGGTCAAGCTCTACGATGAAGCCCACACATACCCTGACGGGAAATGGCTGACAATTGCGATCTCATCCGCAGTTGATCGGCATGATGTGACGGAGCTTTTGACCATGAAGCGCCCTCCACGGTCACACGGTTGAATGTCGCGGAAATCCCAATTTTTGCGAGGCGATGAACCGCTAGCCGCAATTATGCATGAGGGGTTGCCGGGTGTAGCGCAAGCCGTTGATGGCGCACAGAATTTGGTTTCTAAAGCCGATCCCCGCCGTTTCCGGAGGGCCCACCCGCCATGGTTGATTCCACGCTGCGGTTGCCCGGTCTGTCACCAGTCGCGGGAAAAGACGTCATCGCCCGCTTCGATGGCGGCTCGCTCTCGTCGGATGCCGGCGTGCTTGTCCTGCGCGAGATCGAGTGGCGGCTGGGTGTCGCCGAACTGCTCGCCGCCTGCATTGCCGACCCGCGCGATCCCGATCGCACCGCGCATCGCCTGGCGGAGATCATCCGTTTCCGCCTGCTGGCGATTGCCGCCGGGTACGCGGACGGCGACGCAACGAGCCTGCGGCTCGTTCCGGCAGGTGCCTCGGCGCATCGTGCTCGACATCGACGACACTTTGACACCGCGCATGGGGCGCAGCAGTTGAGCTTGTTCAACGCGCATTACGACGAGTACGGCTTTCAGCCCATGGTCGTATTCGATGGCGAGGGTCGCTTCATCGCTGCGCTGCTGCGCCCGGCCAAGCGGCCGAGTGGCGTCGAGATCCGCGCCGTCCTCCGCCCCTTGGTGCGGGCGATCCGCGCGCACTGGCCGAGGATCGAGATCCTGGTGCGCGCCGATGGGCATTATGCCTGTCCCGAGGTGCTCGACTGGTGCGAGGCCGGGCATGTCGATTACGTTCTCGGTCTGCCGTCCACCAGCACGCTGCGGCGACACATCACCAGCCTGGAAGCGCGCACCAGCGCTCGCTTCACCGCCGCCCCGAGCGGCGAGAAGGTGCGGCGCTTCAAGGAGTTCTACGACTGCGCCAGCACCTGGCGCCGGGTTCATCGCATCATCGCGCGCATCGAGGCCGGGCCGCAGACCCAGGGCCCCGCCGTCAGGCGACTGCATTGGGCGCTCTTCCGCCCGGCCGCTCTTCGGCTCGGTTGGGCCGGGAGCGGACCGGCTGCTGTTGAGCGCGCCATAGAGATAACCAGTCGGCCCGACAAAGTGTCGCGTTAGGTGCCGTCTCAACAAATAATTGGGCTGGCGCGTCGGGGTTGCCCCCCTGCCCCCGAGGCCGCGCTGGAGCGGAAACCAATCTCAAGCATTTCGCCATCCGCCATCACGCGGAGGTTCTCGAAACCGCATAACCTTTGGCCGTCAGGTCCGAGACTTCAGCATCTGTTTCATTGCGGCCGACTCCAGATCGACGGCACGGAAAGGTGCCGGCGGATCCCTGGAACCGCAGAACGAAAGCGACTGAAGAAGCGAGAGCCGCTCCGCGCCCGCCAACTTGGGGCGTCACCGATCCATCCCATGCCGGCTTCGGCGGCCGGCCGGGCGCGCGCAACCATCCCCAAGGGCGCCTGCCTTCAGATGGCAAGCTCACCCCTGGACGGAACGGCCTTCCTTGTTGGATGGTTGAGGCCTGCCGGTTTCGAGCGCCTTGGGGTCGGGCCCGCGGTGGGACTCCACGATGATCAGAAAGCCCCCCGAGACCGCGCCTCGCAGAGGACTCGAAGTGATGGCAAGACCAACCGAACGCAGCCGATCCCACAAGGAACGGCATCGCATCGGGCGCGCCGGCTGGCTGCGCGCCTCCGTGCTGGGGGCAAACGACGGCATCATTTCCACCGCGAGCCTGATTCTCGGCGTCGCCTCCGCCTCGCCCTCGCGGCATGAAGCCCTGATCGCCGGTGTGGCCGGTCTCGTCGCCGGCGCGATGTCGATGGCTGCCGGCGAATATGTGTCCGTAAGCTCGCAATCGGACACCGAGGGCGCCGATCTCGCCCGCGAGCGCCGGGAACTCGCCGCCTCGCCGGAATTCGAGACGGAGGAACTTGCCCGGATCTATGCCGCTCGCGGGGTAAAGATCGACCTGGCGCGCGAGGTCGCCCGACAGCTGATGGCCAAGGATGCCCTGGGTGCCCATGCCCGCGACGAGCTCGGCATCTCAGAAGCCAACGCGGCGCGCCCGATTCAGGCGGCACTGGCATCGGCCGCATCCTTTTCCATCGGTGCTGCGGCCCCGCTCGTCCTGGTCATCATCGTGCCCGCTTCATGGCTGATCCCGCTGGTCGCCGCCGGATCCCTCGCCTTCCTCGCCGTTCTCGGCATGATCGGCGCCAAGG
Organism: Aliidongia sp.; assembly: GCA_035310205.1. Classification (GTDB taxonomy): domain Bacteria; phylum Pseudomonadota; class Alphaproteobacteria; order ATCC43930; family CGMCC-115725; genus Aliidongia. The sequence goes on along the minus strand of DATGEK010000078.1, from coordinate 1,608 downwards.
CCGGCGGTGCCGCGATGCTGAAGCCGACCATCCGGGTGACATTCTGGGGCGCGCTGGCGATGGGGCTGACCACGGGCATTGGCGCGCTGATCGGAAAGGCGGTCTGAGACCGCCGCGCGGACCATCCTTATGCCGCCAATCGGAGATTCTGTATGCAACCGGTCAGTCTCGACGCGAAGCGCTACGACGGCACGACGATTCTTCTTCATTGGGCGACCGCCGTCCTGGTGGCCGAGCAATGGCTGGGCGCGCAGATCATCGACTGGTTTCCCCGCGGCGCGCTTCGGGTCGATGCGCGATCGGTGCACATTGTCCTTGGCGTGCTGCTCGCCATTCTCCTGCTTGCGCGCGCGCTCTGGCGGTCGAGCCGGGGCCGGCGTCTACCGCCGGCCGACAGCGGCTTCCTCGGACTGGCCTCCAAGCTGACGCACTGGGCTCTCTACGGCCTGCTCGCAGCCATGGTTCTGATCGGCGTTGTGCTGACCTGGGCGCGGGGCGACAGCCTCTTCAACCTGTTCAGCATCCCGGCCTACGATCCCGGCAACCACGCGCTGGCGAACCAGATCCAGGACATTCACGCCGCGCTCGGCTGGATCATCCTGGCGCTCGCCGGCATCCATGCGGCGGCAGCCCTCTTTCACCGCTACGCCTGGCGCGACGGCGTCCTCGGACGGATGTTGCCTTAGACTTCGCGCGGGGCGGCGGCGAGCGCCCCTGCCCGCGACCGAAGCCTCTACAAAAATACCGCGAGACAGGAGCCGCCTTTGATCCAGATCAAGGTTGGCTCCGGATTCGCCAAGTCTAATTGCGCATCGAAGCGTCGCCGGGTCTGAAGTGGGCGCCACCTGATACCGCGAGGGCCGCCGCATGATGAGGCTGATATCGATCGCGCTGATCGTCGTGTCTGCCATCGGCCATGCCCGCGCCGAGGCGCCGGGCGATCCGAAGGCCGGCCAGGCGACGTTCGTTCAATGCAAGGTGTGTCACAGCCTGGACGCCGGGAAGAACGGCGTCGGCCCTAGTCTTCATGGCGTGTTCGGCAGAAAGTCCGGAACCGCACCCAACTACAACTACTCCGACGCGATGAAGAACGCGAACGTCACCTGGAGCGACGACACGCTGTTCAAGTATCTGGCTGATCCGAGGGCGTTCGTGCCCGGCGACAAGATGACGTTCCCGGGCGTCAAGGACGAACAGAAGCGGCGCGACGTCATCGCCTACCTGAAGGAAGCATCGCAGTAACCCGGCACCCGCCGACTTCGTCGGCGGCGTCCTCGGCGCGTCAGCAACGGTCCGACTCCGGAGGTACCGATGAGCTGCATGGGGAAGAACAACAACACGGCCCTGTCTGCCATCGGCCTCGGCTTCGGTCTGGTCGCGATCGCCGCCGGCGTGATCGTGCTGGCGCCGCGCCGGGCCCAGGCCCTGCCGAGCTACGCCCGCCAGACCGGCCAACAATGCGCCGCCTGCCACAATGGCTTTCCCGAACTCACCCCCTACGGCCGTCTGTTCAAGCTGAACGGCTACACGTTCGGCGGCGGGACCTCGGATCTGCCGCCGGTCGCGGTCATGAACTTCGATTCCTTCACCCATACCCAGACGGGCCAG
>DATGEK010000077.1:0-32061 GCA_035310205.1 Aliidongia sp. | reverse complement strand
CAGGCCGGCTCGTCGGAGATGTTCGGCGCGGCGCATCCGCCGCAGAGCGAGGCGACGGCGTTCTATCCGCGCAGCCCCTACGCGGTCAGCAAGGTGGCGGCGCACTGGTACGGCATCAACTACCGCGAGGCCTACGGGATGTTCGTGACCAACGGCATCCTGTTCAACCACGAGAGCCCGCGCCGCGGCGAGACGTTCGTCACGCGCAAGATCACGCGCGCGGTCGGCCGCATCAAGGAAGGGCTGCAGGACAAGCTGTTCCTCGGCAATCTCGACGCCAAGCGCGACTGGGGCTTCGCCGGTGACTATGTTGAGGCGATGTGGCTGATGCTGCAGCACGACAAGCCCGACGATTTCGTCGTCGCCACCGGCGAGAGTTTCTCCGTCAGGGAATTCGTCGAGCAGGCCTTTGCCGTGGCCGGTCTCGACTGGCTGCAGCATGTACAGATCGATCCCCGCTATTTCCGGCCGACCGAGGTCGATCATCTCCAAGGCGACGCGTCGAAGGCGCGCCGGCTGCTGGGCTGGGCGCCGAGGGTGCCGTTCGCGGCGCTCGTCCGCATGATGGTGGAGGCCGATCATCGGTTGGCCAGGCAGGAGCGCTTGCTGGCCGACGCCGGCCATGGCGAGGCGCTTCGGGGCGCTCTCAGCGCCTGATGGTAGCCGCCCCGATCCGGCGCGACACATCTCCCGCCGGATCGGGGGCATCGCTCGGGAACCTGCTCGATCCCCGCGGGGTTAGCGCGACAGGGAAGGACGCACCCGGCCTTCCGTTCGCGGAACGCTTCGGGCCGTTCGCCAATCTCGTCGATGACGCCGGCCGGACGGGGATGCGACGATCATGGTTAGAGCAAAAGCCGTGCATGCAGATTACAATGCGATGGGCGAGATGGGCAGGCGTCGCCATCCGAGCCTGGCTGGCGAGGCGGTGAGCCATCGGTTGAACGGCCGAGGGGAGCGGTGATGGTGAGGGTTGGTTCTGTTGGGATCGTCCTGCTGATGCTGGCGCTGCATCCCGGGCCCGGCCTTGCGCAGTCCGAAGAGACGGCACCGACGAACGGGGACGCGCCCAAGGCTGAGGACACGGATCTCTATCATCGGCACGGCGGCGGCGGTGACGACGAGGGCCCGCGCGGCCTGCTGCGCGGCAACGCGACCCTGGATCCGGGCACCCGTCTGGAATCCACCGCCGGCGTGGGTTTGGCCATGGATCATTCGCCGCTGCCGGGCGAACTCGGCGACACGCCCGAGGGAAGTCGGCCGCTGTTCAGCAAGTCTTCGACCAGCCTGGAGATGCAGGCCGACCCGTGGATGCGTCAACAGAAGTGACGGCCGCGGGCTGTTGCGCCATTGAGGTGATGATCTTGCTCAGAGGGGAAAAATAGCCCATTCTCACAGGAAAAGTCAGAAGAGGGCCGGTGAGGACTTGATCGGCGAAATATCGATTTCGGTTCTCTTTTGTCCTCAGTGTTCCAGCATGGCGAGAATCCCGGCGGTTCCCCGGGTGAATTCAAGAATTCTGAAGTTTGTCGATGCCGGGGCTTCTGTCTTTGGCCCAGATGCGGGCGGTGCCGAATTCAAGGCTGTTTCGAATGTCGTTCGGGGAAGCGGACGTTATGCATTTCTAGGGATGTAGACCGCCAACGCTCGAAGAAGACGGATCGCGTTATAAGATCACGAAGTTTTATTGCGCCATCGGCAGGAAACTTAATGATCGGTCCCGCGTTTGCGATTTGTCACAGGTTCTGTGTCTCACTTACAAGCAGGTTCGGTAGATGGCCAACGTTTACGAAGCGCTGCAGCGCGGGCGTCAAGAGACAGCTTCGGTCGCCCCTGCCTTGCCCCGTGTCGCCAAGCCGAGCCCAGCCATATTCGGTCTGGAAATGCGGACCTTGTCGAGCCGGCTCCAGCCGCTCTTCGATGATCGCAAGCCGGTGACGCTCGCCGTCACCGCCTCCAGTTCAGGCGAAGGGGCGTCGACGGTCGCGCGGGAGCTGGCCTACCACATTACTGCGGATGGCCGGGCGGTCCTCTATTGCGGCGACCCCGCCGATCTCGACGCCGTGCGCCTGGTCGGTAGCGAAACGGAAACCCAGTCGCGGGCGATCGTCGAGACGAACCGGCGGGGCTTGAGCCTGGTCGATATCGCCGACCTGCATCGCAAGGACTCAGGCTTCGCGGCCAAGGCGGCATTTCGCGACTGGCTTGCCGACAATACGCAGAACTTCGATCTGGTGATCATCGACGTGCCCCCGCTGCTCGACCAGCAAAGCTGGAGCGGTTTCATGGGCGTGCCGGATGGTGTGATCATGGTGGTCGAGGCCGAGCGGTCGCGGTCGGAGGTCGTGAAGGCGACGACCGCGGTCATCGTCGAGGCGAGCGGCCATGTGCTCGGCCTGGTCCTCAACAAGCGCCGGCACTACATCCCCAAGAGCCTGTACAAATGGCTTTGATCGGCGCAACGCTGATTGGACAAAAGGCATCTCTCGCAAGACACGCTTAGGCGGCGAGCATGTACACGCGCTTCTTCGGATTGAGCCGGCTGCCCTTCGAGGCGTCACCGGACCCAGGTTTCCTGTTCGATGGCCCGGCCCATCGCGAGGCCATCGCGTCCATCGAGTATGCGGTCGCCACCCGCATGGGCTTCATCATGCTCACCGGCGAGGTCGGGCTGGGCAAGACGACGGTCATCCGGGCGTTTCTGGACCGGTTCGATCGGGAACGGCTGTTGCCGATCTATGTTTTCCATCCGCTCTTGAGCTTCGATGAGCTGCTGGAACTCGTCTCCGACGAGTTGGGGCTGGTGCTCGCCGAGGGGATCGGCAGCTTCAACCGTCTTCGCGCCATCCAGCGGGAGTTGATCCGGCTCTATGACGAGAAGAAGCAGGTCATCCTCGTCATCGACGAGGCGCAGCGACTGCCCGAGGACACGCTGGAAAATCTACGGCTGCTGACCAATCTCGAAACGAGCGACGCGAAGCTGCTGCAGATCGTGCTGGTCGGGCAGCCGGAACTGGAAGCGATTCTCGCGCAGCCGCATCTGCGCCAGCTCGAGCAGCGCATCGTGCTCAAGGCCCGGCTGGCCCGCCTGACGCCGGAGGACTCGCTGCGCTACCTCCGGCACCGCCTGACGCTGGCGGGCGCCGACGATCCGGAAGACGTCCTGCAGCCCGCGGCCCTGCGCGCGATCGTCGAACTGGGCGAGGGCGTGCCGCGCCGAATGAACATCCTTGCGAACCGCACGCTGATCGATGCGTTCGGGGCGGACGAGAAGCCGGTGACCCCGGCGCGGGTGCGCCGGACCGCGGCCGGCAACATCGTCGAAAAGCCGCCGGCACTGAACCGGTGGCGATGGCGTCTTGCCGGCGCCACCGCCGTGGTCCTGATTATCGCCGGCATCCTGGCGTTTCGGCCATCGAGTCTTGCATCGCTGAACTTGGAAAGCGCCCGGACCGTGCTCCATCTTTCGGACGATGGGGCCAAGGCGGTCGCCGAGGCACCGGAACCGCCGGCGGCCGCGCCGAAGGCGCCGGCAAAGCCGCCGGTTTCTGTGGCGCAGACCGCCCGGCCGCCAGCCGCGACGAGCTCGGCCGCGCCGCAGATCACGCCTGCGGCCGAGGCCGCCCCGGCCAGCCCGGTGGTGGTCGCGTCGGCCGCGCCCCACGTCGAACGGCCCCAGCCGCCACCGCCGACGGATGCGTTGGCCGCTCCAGCGCCGGCCGCTCCGGCTCCGGCGCCGGCCGCGGTCCGTCCCCTGGCGCCGCCGCTGTCTTCGCCGCCATTGCCGCCGCCGCCCGTACCGTTGGCGTCGTCGCCCGAGCCGGCGCCGCCCGCTGATGCCGACGCGCTGGCGCCGCAGGTGGATCTGAGCAGTGCCGCATTCCGCGATACGCCCTACACGGTCGTGCCCGGCGACACGCTGTGGAAGATCTGTCTCAGGGCCTACGGCCCGGACATGGCGCCGTCGATGATTTCAAAAGTGATGAGTCGAAACCGAATTGTCAGCGACGTGCGTTTGTTGTGGGGTAAGACAATCATACTTCCGTCTTCAAAAAGCAGTTAAATAAAATATGCCGTCCGGCATGCGCCTTTATTCAGGGGAATCGAGCATGGGTACGGTTATTGACACGATTGACGAGGGGGAATCTCTTCCGACCGACCGGTGGTCCGACCGGGTGAATATTCTGGGTGTCGGTGTCAGCGCGATCAATATCCCGCGCGCGCTCAGCCAGTTCGAGCGCTGGATTGCCGCCGGGGCCAGGCAATATGTGTGCGTCGCCGACGTCCATGCCATCATGCAAAGCCGGTGGAGCGAGCAGTTCCGGCGCATCCATAACGGCGCCGGCATGGTCACGCCCGATGGCATGCCGCTGGTACGGTTGGCCCAGCTCAAACGGGGCGCGCAAGTCGATCGGGTCTATGGCCCGGATCTCCTGGTGGAAACCTGTGCGCATTCGGTCCCGCGGGGCTATCGGCATTTCTTCTTCGGTGGCGGTCCGGGCGTCGCCGATGAACTGGCGCGACGGATGACGGCCAAATGTCCGGGGCTGCAGGTCGCCGGAACCTACATGCCGCCGTTCCGGGCGACGACCGTGGAGGAGGACGAAGAAATCGTCCGCATCATCAACGGCGCGCGCCCGGATTTCGTCTGGGTCGGCCTCAGCACGCCGAAGCAGGAACATTGGATGGCGAAGTTCCGGCCGCGGCTCGACGCCGCCATCCTGGTCGGCATCGGCGCTGCCTTCGATTTCCACTCCGGCAACAAGCCCCAGGCGCCGCGGATCATCCAGCGGTCGGGAATGGAATGGGCGTTCAGGCTCGCCACCGAGCCCAAGCGGCTCTGGCCGCGCTACCGCCGCGTCGTTCCGCAATTCCTCTATCTATTGGCGAAGGAGAGGCTTGGGCTGGAGAAATTTCCGATCGACTGACGAACAAAGCCGCGAACCGGGCAACCCTAATTGGACGGAAATACAGGATATATGCGGAAGCTGATGTCACCGAGCCTTTGGGTCACGGTTGAAAAACTGGCGCAGCAGGTGGTGTGGCTGGTGCTGTTCGCGATCCTGGCCCCGATCCTGGGCCCGCGTCCCTACGGCCTGTTCGCGATCGTCATGGTATTCGTCGGCTTTTGCGAATTCGTCACGCTCGAGGCCGCCTGCGAGGCGATGATGGGGATGGAGCCGCTGGAACAGCTGCATCTCAAGACGGGAACGGCCCTCAATCTCGGCATGGCCATCGTGTGCGGGATCGCGGTCGCGCTCCTGGCCCCGCTGTTCGCGCGCCTGTTCGGAGACGAGGAACTGGCGCCCGTGTTCCAGGCCTTGTCCATCCTGCCGGCGCTGTCCGCGCTGACGTCGGCGCCGGTCGCGGTGCTGAAGCGACGAATGGACTTTCGCCCGCTCGCCATTCGGTCGACGCTCAGTCTGGCGATCGGCGGTGTGGTCGGCGTCATCCTGGCAATCGAGGGGGCGGGCGTATGGGCGCTCGTCGCGCAGCTTCTGCTGCAGCGCGCGTCCGAGATCGTGATCCTTTGGATCGCTGCAGGTAGCGATGCCGGCTTCGGTTTCGCGTGGTCGCGCCGGCATTACCATGATCTACGGATCTATGCCGCCCATGTCTTCGTCTCGCGCAGCATGGTGTTTTTGGGCGGTCAGTTGCCGCGGCTGATCATCGGCTATTTCTTCGGTCCGACCGATCTCGGCCTGTTCACGCTGGCCAGCCGATTTCCGGAAACACTGGCGCAGGTCGTGCTGTCGCCGAGAGTCATCGTCGCGCGCATCGATCTGCGCCGCTTTCGCCCGGGCGAGGGCGCCCTGTGCGATGCCTTCTACCGTCTGTTGCGCGACGTCGCTCTCATCGCCTTTCCCATGAGCCTCGGCGCCGCCGCGACCATTCCGCTCTTGATCTCGGTCTGGCTCGACGCCCGCTGGCAGGCGGGCATTCTCGCCTCGCAACTGATGTTCCTGACGGTCCCGCCCCAGGTCGTCTTCTACGCGTCCAGCGGCGTGCTGATGGCGCTCAACTTTCCGCGGGAAGAGGCGGGGGTTTCGACCCTGCTGAGCTTGTCGAACGGACTCTTCGTGCTGCTGGCCGTGCCGTTCGGGCTCAATGCCGTGTGCCTGGTCATGGTGCTGCGCCTGTGCCTGCTGATGCCTTATCCGGCGATGCTCGTCGCGCGCGTCTGCGGCATCCCCAAGCGCGGGATGGCCGAGGCGATCGGCCCCTTGTTCGGCCTGGCGTTGGCGATGGCGGTCGCCGTCGCGGCCCTCAGCCCGTTCCTGGTGCGGGCGGTCGGCAATGCCGCGGCACTTGCCGGCCTCGTCGCGATCGGCGGCGTCATCTATATCGTGCTCATCGGGATATTCGCACCGAGCGAAGCGCGCCGCTTTCTCGCACGCCTGCCATTCGCTTCCCGGGCTGGCTGAGAGCCCCACCCACACGAGCAGACCCTGGCAAAGCAACGCCGTTCCAAACCCGGATCCGGAGCGGCGTTGTGTTAATCCGCTTGTCTTGGGGCGGGGAGTGAATGGAGCGTCAGCGCTCGGCGGTGAGCTCGACCCGGTCACGATCGTCGCGCCGGCGGTGTCGCGCCATGCTCATGATCGGTGCCAGGCGCGCCGGATAGGTCGCCACGTCGAAGCCGGCGCGGAACCGTTCGGCCGCCCCGACGGAGAGACGGGCGCGCAGCTCCCCGTCTGCGACGGTCTGGGCCAGCGCTTCCGACAATTGGGAAACGGCCCCCGGCTCGACGAGCAACCCCGATCGGCCGTGCTCGATGACTTCGGCGTGGGCACCGACCGGCGTGCAGACGACGCAGAGCCCATGAGCCAACCCCTCCAGGATGGACATGGCCATCCCCTCGGCATAGGAGGGCAGGACCAGGATATCGGCGCGGTTCAACAGGCTGACCGTGGTTGCCCGATCGACCCAGCCGAGCATGGTGACCCGGTCAGCAACGGCGGTTTCGGCCAGCTGCTGCTCGAACGTCTCCTGATGCGGGCCGCCGCCGGCGATGGTCGCATGCCACTGCACGTCGCGCATGTTCGGCTGGTCGAGGGCCTCGATCAGGTCGTGCACACCCTTGCGGCGGCTCAACTGGCCGAGAAAGAGAATCTCGACCGGGGCCGGAGCCTTGGCCGGTGCCGGCGCCGGTGCGGGCACCGCATTGGCCAGGATCGATACCCGGTCGGCGGGCACGCCCAACAGCCCGGTGATCGTGCGTTTGGCCGCTTCACCCAGGACGATGGTGTGGTCGGCGGTCTGGAACATCCAGCGCACCAGGGCCAGGAACGGCGCGGGCAGGGTCCTGCAGAACCGCTCATAGTCATTGTCGTGCAGATGCAGGACCACCGGCATGTGGCGCAGTCGGCAATAGGCGGTCAGCAGAAGCTTGCGCCACGTGCTGGCACGGCCGGCGACATGGATATAGGCCAGCGGGCATTCGCGCGCACGCCGGTGAATGCGCCACAAGGTGGCAAGAAAGCGGCGGGGCCACATCCAGTACGGACCGGGGCCGCGCGGATCCATGACTTCGAAAGCGGGGGCGGCCAGGTCGCGATGCCATTCGTCCGTCAGATAGCCGATCATCCGGCCGATGCCGCCGCCGTGCTCGAGGCCACCGGCCGTGATGATGAGCACTGGCGACCGCAACGGGGCCATATCCGGGCGAAATTGAACCGTCATGGCCACTCGCCTCAACCCGCGGGCAGGGATACGCCTGGCGCGACCGGGAGAATCTGGCGCATGTATTGATCGACGAACAGGTCGACGTTGGCGATGTCGCTACGCGGGACATAAATGACGTCGCGCGGTGCCAGCTGAATATTCGCGGCGAAGTCCTCGCCGGCGAGCGCCTTCTCCAGGTTCAGGACCTGCCATTCGTAGCCGCCGCCGGCCTTCTGCCGAATGATCAGGACTTCGTTGGCCCGGGCGGTATTCTTGAAGCCATTGGCCTGCAGGATCGCCTGCAGCACGGTCGTCGGCGTCAGCAGCGGCTGCGCGCCGGGCACGCCGACCTCGCCGCCGATGTAGATCTTGTTGGAGTTGAACTCCCGCACGATGACGACGAGCTCGGGCGACTTGAGCGCGGTGTCCTGATATTTCTGCAGCAGGGAATCCTGAAGCTGGGTCGGTGTCATCCCGGCCGCCGGGACGTCATGGACGAGCGGCAGCGAAATCTTTCCGTCCGGCCGGATGATCTGCGCCTGGTTGAGATCGGGGACATAGGCGAACCGGACCTCGATATTGTCGCCCGGCGCCAGGACATAGGCTTGCGGCGCGGTCGTCGGCTGCACCATGTTCGTCTTGGCGGCTTCTTGGTTTGTCGGCACGCCCCAGTTTGGTTCGCATCCTGCCAGCGGAGCGGCAACCGCCAGCGCCGCTACCGCGGTTGCCAAAAAGCTTGTGACGGTACTTGGATCACGGGCTCTCATCGTCGGTCATCCTGGTCCAGAGAGAAATTAGATATCTGACGGATGATCTGAAGTTTTTGCTCGGTAGCGGCCGGTCGTTTCTTCAGATTTATTCGGGCACGGGTTCGGCATCCGCCTTTGAGGCAAATGCCGAACCTACAGCTATCGAAGTCAAACGCGAGCGGATCGTTGGTTACATCTGTCGATGGGGCAGGCTGACGAACACAGGCAGTTTGACGGCGCGCTCCAGGCTTTCGGGCACGATATGCGTGCTGCCCGTCCCGAAGATGACTGCCAGTGCAGTTGCCGCGGCGAGGAGGCCGAGCGCCATGCCGACGCCGATGAAGAGCACGAGCTTCGGACCGCTTTGCGCCGTGGTCGCGCTTTCGATCTGGCGGATATTGACGATCCGCTGCTGGTCCATCGCTTCTTGCAACTGCGCCTGCTGCTGGCGTTCGCGATAGAGCTTCAGGCTGGAGGCCGCCGTATCCCGATCGCGGGTGAGCTGGTCGACGTAGACCTGCGCCTTCTCCATGCTGTCAAGCTGCTGGTCGATCTTGGCAACCTCGTCGTCCAGCTCAGCCGCGCGGGCCTGTGCCGGCCCGAGCTCGACCTGGGCGCGGGTGACCTCCGTCAGCAGCTCGTCATAAAGCGGGTTCCGGCCCATGCGGACACGGCCGACGAACTGGCCCGACTGTCCCTTGAGGAACCGTTCGACGGCCGTGATCTGAGCGCGGACGGTCTGGACCGGGACGCTGCCGTCCTTATAGCGCTCGCTGAGCTGCCGTTCCTGGACCTGGAGATCGAGCAACTGGGTCTGCGCCTTCGTCAGCGCGTCCGACTGCTCGCTTTCCGCATAGCTCTTCACCGTCTGCGGCGTTCCCTCCAATTGCGTCTTGAGCTCGCCCAGGCGGGCCTGTAGCTCGACCGCATGGCTGCGGACCTGCGCGGCAGCCGTCGCGAGCGTGCTGCGGCGTTCGAGCAACTGCCGCCGATCGTCGGCGGCGGCGCCGTAGAGCGAATGCGCCACGCGGTAATCGGCGAGCTGCTTTTCGATGCCGCTCAGATGCTTGTCGAGCCCGTCCAGTTCCTCGTTCAGGAATGCCGCCATCGGCACGGCGAACATTTCCACGTGTTTCTGCTGGTAGGCGCCGATGTACCAGTTGAGCACTTCCCGGGCCAGGTTCGCGTTGAGCGTGTCATAGGAGACTTCGATCACTTCGGAGTTCTTCACCACCTTGGCGCTCAACGAATGATCGAAGGCGCGCCGTGCCGCCTCCCAATTAACCGTGCCGTCCGAACCAGCGAAATTTTGGCCGGGGAAAAGCCGGTCCAGGCCGAACTTCCGCACGGCTGCGCTTTCCAGATCCGTTCCGGTCAGGATCTCCAGTTCCGAATTGATGACTTCCTGCTTCGTCGTCTGAGTATTGTCGGACGAGGCCGTGGCGTTGAGGCTGGCCCGCGAGGTCTGGTCGTGGTTCGAGGCCAGCAGAACGCGTGCCGTGGCCTTGTAGTGCGGCGTCGCGACCGAATAGGCCACGCCCGCGAGCAGCAAGGGGAGGAAGAAACAGACCAGCAGCCACCGGCGATGGCGGAACAGCAAAGAAATAATTTCGCGAGCCGTCATTTCTGCCTCACACCATCGGATGGGCGGTGAACGGTTTCGGACAAACCGCGTTCACGGAATTAAAATGAGCTTCCAGTATTCGTCTGGCTCTGGAAACGACGGGAGGTAGAAGTTGGTTCCCGACGAGAGCGCGTAAAACCCACGGGCGTCGCAACCTCCGTGATGGGGCGCCGCAAAGACTAGTTTGACAGGATTTTGCGTGGGGGGGAAGGGGATGCCGCTTGTATCGGTCGTAATACCAACCAAGAATCGTCCGGCCCTGGTGGCTCGGGCCGTAGCGACGGTTCTCGAGCAAACGATGACCGATCTCGAAGTCATCGTGGTCATTGACGGCCATGATCCCGAGACCGTGGCACGCCTGGAAATGATCGCGGACGAACGGCTTCGGCTGCAAGTGAACGCGGCGTCGCTCGGCGCCGGCGGCGCACGCAACGCCGGGGCTGGCGTGGCAACCGGCGACTGGATCGCCTTTCTCGACGACGACGACGAATGGCTGCCCTCGAAGCTCGAACGGCAGCTGGCGCTACAGAGGCCTGCTGGCGGCCGCGTGCTCATCAGCTGTCAAAGCGCCTACATCACCCCGCAGGGCACGTCGGTCCGGCCGCGGGAGATCTATGACCGGCAAATGCCGTTCGACGAATGGCTGTTCGATCGGCGGCGGCTGTTCGGCGGCCATAGCTTCATCCAGACGTCGTCGCTGCTGCTGCCGCGGGCGCTGTTCCGGGAATTCGGCTTTCCGGACCACAGCCATCATGAAGACTGGGAATTCGTGCTTCTCGCCCTCAAGCGGTTCGGTGCCGAGCTTCTCACCGTGCCCGAGGTCCTTGTCCGCCACTATGCGGAGCAGGAGGGTACGTCCCTGTCCCAGGTCGGCCGGCTCGCGGGCTCGCTCGCGTGGGTCGCGGGCCTGCACGGGCTGATCAGCAAGCGCGCCTTCAGCGGCTTTTGCCTGACCGTGGTCGCCCATCAGGCCCGGCGATACGGCGGATGGCGGGAATTCCTGACGCTGCTCAAGCTCGCGTTTCGACACGGCCGGCCCACGCCGGTGCAACTGCTCGTCTTCCTGACGGTCTGGGGCATGCCCCGACGGCTTCACTTGGCGCTGCGCCGCCTGCGGCCAAGCGCCCCAGTATCGGCCAGGCCGCCAGGGATGGCCGCACCCGGGCGGCCCGTGCCATGATCCTTGCCGACGCCGAGGGGCCGTTCCCTGGCCCCGCGTCCGCTCGGTCGTAGGCGGGGCACGACTGGGGCCAAGGTAAGGACGGCAGCACCGTGAGCATCATTGCCGGCACGCATTCGTGGTCCTCGGGAGGCGCCCCGTGCCGATAGGCCTCCCCCGGGTGCTTGGCGACCTCTGGCGGCATTCGCCGATGATCCTCGGAGCGGCGTGCACGATCCTGGTGCCGCGGGGGCAGGCCGAAACCTATTATGTCAGCGCCGAAACCGGGGCGGACGACGCGGCCGGCAAGACGCCCGACACCGCATTCCATTCGTTCGCGCCGGCGCTCGCCCTGTTGAAGCCGGGGGATCGCCTGGTCATCGCAAGCGGCCTCTACAAGGAACCGATGAGGGTTTCCGTCTCGGGGACGGCCGAGGCCCCGATCGAAATCCAGGGCGCCGCCGGTGCCCGGCCGATGGTGCGGGCGGAGGAAGACGCCATCTCGATCGACGCCGACTACATCGTTCTGTCGCATCTGGATGCGGTCGGCGCGACGGGAAGCGCCATCGTCATCCAGCCGAAGCATCACCACGTCACGGTCGCCGACAATCTCGTCCACGACTCAGGCACCGCCGGCATCGTCGGGATCCAGACCGACTACTTGTCGATCTTGCGCAACCGCGCCTTCGGCAATGCCATGACGTCGATTTGGCAGGGCAGCGGCATCAGCATCTACCAGGCGGCCAACTTCGACACGAAGCCCGGCTTCCATAACGTCATCGCCCAGAACATCGCCTACGGCAATTACAACAAGGTCCCGGATCCCAAGCTGCCGCCGGCGACGCTCGGTCATACGACGGACGGGAACGGCATCATCATCGACGACTTCCGCCATACACAAGTCTGGATGGGCAAGACGACGCCGCCCTATACTGCCGAAAGCCTGGTCGAGAACAACCTGGTCTTCGACAACGGCGGTCGGGGTATTCAGGTCTTTCTCAGCGACAACGTGACGGTGCGCAACAATACATCCGTCCGAAACCTGCAGGATCCGAAACTTCTCGGCACCAAGTTCGGCGAGATCCAGGCGGTCTACGCGAAGAACATCAAGATGTTCAATAACATCATGGTGCCGAGGAACGACCATTTCTACGGTGTCATGGCGGCGGATGCGAAGGCGCTCGAGGCTGATTACAACCTGACGGTCGGCGGTTCGGCGACCTACTTTTTCCGGTCTTCGGGCATCGCCTGGGGCGCGCACAACACGGTCGGTCACGAGCCCGGCTTTCGCGCCCCGGATGCCGAGGGTGATCGGGCCGATTTCCACCTGACCGCCCGGAGCGAGGCGCTCGGGCGCGGCGATCCGCGCCAGGCGCCCGCGGTCGATCTCGACGGGCATGCCCGGCGCGGCGACGGTCCGGCCGATGTCGGCGCCTATCAGTTCGCCCCGGGATAACCTCGCCGGCCGGCCCGCTCAGAATTCCTTGAGCGGGCCGGAATTGCCGATCGCCTCCGCCGAATTATTCCGCGGCTTCGCCCGATCGAGGATCGCCTGGGCCGGCACCCCATGAAACGGGGCTTTGCCGGGAAGCTTGAGCCCCATGCTGAAGATCAGCATCGTCAGGAAATTCCAGCCGAAGATGGTGCTTTCCAGCACGAAGCTCTCGGTGATGTTGCCGATGATGAGCTGGACGAGGACGATGAGAACGATGATGCCGAGCATGTCGCCGCCGACCAGCAGCTGGATCGCCCGCTTCACCGCCCAGCCCATCACCAGCGCAAAACCGACGATACCGAGCAGGCCCAGGTCGAGCGCGATCTCCAGCAGCCCGTTATGGGCATTGGGCGCGGGCCATCTGGCCTGGTCCCGCACATAGACGAAATACGGATTGTCGACCGTCCAGAACGCCTCGAAGCCCCAGCCGTGCCACGGGTGCATGTTGATCATCTGAATGACGGGCGGCCATAGATCCGTTCGGCCGGTGAGCGTGCTGTCTCGACCGAGAAACGACAGGCCGGACCCATCCTCCGCGCCGGAAAGTCCGGCCAAGACGCAAAGGCCAGCCGCGAAGATCAGGCCGCCGGTGATGGTCGACGCGCCGCCCCGGCGCACGCAGATGTAGGTGATGGCGATGCCGACCGCGACCATGAGCGCCATGAGCGAGGTTGCCGACTGCGACAGCTTGATGAGGACGGTACAGGCGAGGAACAGCAGGATCGGTCCAGCGCGCATACGCCCGGCGCGCAGCATGATCAGCAATTGAACGACGGCCCCGGTCGACATCACGTGGCCCAGCTGGTTCTTTTGGGCGAACACGCCGCGCCACTCGCCGTTCAATCCCGATCCCATCTCCCGTCCGACATCGGGCAATCCGAGCGAAACGACGACCGATGCGACAAGGCCGACGAGGACCGTGCGGGAGATGATCTTGAAGATTTCGTCCAGACTGAGCCGCATCACGATATAGAGATCGAAGAAGCAGACCCCTGTGGTCCAGATGCTGCGCTTGAGGGTAAGCGCCGGGAAGAGCGACCAGGCCGTCGAGAAGATCATGAGCGCCGGCAGCAGGAAGTAGAAAGCATTCCGCTTGGTCGCATAGAGGGTCGTGCCGAAATGCCGGACCAGCAGCACGGCAGTGCCGACCAGCAGGAAGCCGAAGGACAACTGATTGACCGGATCGCTGCCGGTGGTTTCATCGCCGAGCGAACCGCCCGACATCAGGAGGCGCGGGGTGGTGAGGAAGGTGCCCTCCAGCACGATCATGCTGATGTAGAAGAACGCCATTTCCAGCCGGCCCGGTGCCGCGGCGACCGACGGGGTGCGTTCCGGCAGGGCGGAAATGCGGAGCAATCGGGGGTCGCTGGCGCGCGATAGGGGGGTCGGACCGGTCTGCGCAGCGGGCATGATTACAACCATCTCTTCAAAAGAGCTTCCGGCATGATCCGGCGATCTTCGACCCCGACGGCTCGGCCAGGCGAGGCGGTGTTCCTGCGCCGTGTGCCGAAGCCTGCTTTTATCACGTGAACGAGGGCTGCGGGCGTCGGGTTCATTCGGTCGCGGCGGCGGGCTGGCCGTTTCGCGTCGCGGCAACCTGCGCCTTGCCGGCCTGGGGCGAGCCGGTCGACGTCACGACATGGGAGCCGAGGCGACGGCGGAGCGAAACCACCGGCATTTCGATAGCATAGTAGGAAAACAGGCTGAGCGAGAGGCAGAGCGGGATCGCCACGCAATACCAGGTCAGCGAGAACTCCTGGCCGCTCACGCCGGCGGCGACGGTCATGGCGACCCAGTGGTAAAGGTACAGGGAATAGCTCCAGCGACCGATCAGGATTGCCGGCTTCGTCTCCAGCAGCCATCGGACCCATTTGAAGCGATTGGTGAATACGACGCTGGCGATGATGGGCATCAGGCCCAGGCTCTGAAGCGTGTAGCGATAGACATCGCGAAATTCGTCGGTCCGGACGAGCAGGCTCGCCAGGATCAGCAGGACGCCGCCGGCCACGATCAGCGGATTGGCCAGGATCGCCAGGATGCGATGCGCGGACTTGCCGCGGAGCAGTTCCGTCAGCAGCACGCCATAGAGCAGGGCATCCGCACGGGTATCGGTGCCGCCGTAAATACGCTCGGCCGGCAATATTCCACAAACCGGATGGGTCGAGAAATCGACGGCACAGAGATTGTGCAGATAGAAGCGCCAGAGCGGCTCGGCGACCAGAATGGCGACCAGCAGAAAGACGTAGACCGCCGACCGCCGGAAGAACAATGCGATCAACAGCGGGAAGAACAGATAAAAATGTTCCTCGACCGCCAGGGACCACAAGATGATAAAGGGGTGATCGGGTTGATGGAACCCGATGAAATAACTGTAATAGTTGGTGAAATAGAACAGGGCTGCCAAGACCTCGGGGAGCGAGGCGTGCTTGCCCACGGCCACATAAAGAGCGGAACTCGCGGGAATCATCAGAAGCAAGGCCGGAAATAGGCGAGCGACCCGGCGGAGATAGAATTTGCCAAAAGAAAGCCGGCCCCGTTTGGCAAGTTCCACGGAGAGCTGCCGGGAGATCAGCAGTCCGCTGATGAAAAAGAAGATGTTGACCCCGAAGCCGCCGGGAATGAGGTCCGCCGATCCGTAATGGGAGATGATGACCATCAGTATGGATACGGCGCGAACACCATCCAGTGCCGGAACATACTCATAGGACGGTGCGATACTATAGGGACGCGTGATGATTTCTTCAGCGGGGCGCGGCGAAGAAATGCTGATCGATATCGTCACGTAAGAATCTCCGCCGGCCATCGACTCAGAAGGAGGCCTCGATCAATGTCGGGGCCTGACGATCGCGCTAGAACAAGCCCGTCCGTCCAATCGATTTCGGCGACTGTCGGACCGTCCGGATAGATCAACGCTGCAAGAGTCCAAACGTTCTGCACCGTGACAAAATTGGTAGATATCCACTTCGGTGGCGTTGCAGGGCTGACATCGACATTGGCTTCGCCCATCATGCTGCCGTCTATAGCGCAAAGCGCTGGATTGTAGCCTGGATCTATTCGGCTTTGCACGCGTCGAACGGGGCCTGATCGCCTCCTGTCGGCTGCGAGCAGTCTCGGTGTGTCTCGCGCGGCAACACATCGCGCCGCGGTGGAATGGCCGTTGGGCGACATCCGAGTTCGGCTGGGCGATCGCGCGCGGCAAGCGTCATTACCTGATCAACCGCATGCCGTATTCCGACCATGTGAAGCTGCATGCTTCAGCGGGATTCAGGATCCTGTCCGAGAAAAAGCTTCGCCGGGTGGACGGCTTTGTCCGGGAAGACTTCTCAAAGCCGTTCTCGTCCATGTCGCAAGAGGATGCCGGCACCCAACTCGCGTTCCTGGTTTCGCGGTATGAGTAATGGGCGGTCTAGGTCGAGGTTGCACGACCGAAGCCGACGACGCGCCCGCTCGCGCCGCGAGCATGGCCCGGCTGTCCAGCGACCTCCGGTCCGGAGCAGGAGGGACGTTTCAGATCGATCCCGATCCGAAACGACCCCGCTCCCTAGAAGGCATTCTCCGTGGTGAACAGGCTGGTTACCGTCTTGAGGACGATCTTGAAGTCGAAGAGGATCGACCAGTGTTCGATGTAGAACAGATCGCATTCCACGCGCCGGACCAGATGCTCCGGTTCGCTCGTCGCGCCGCGGTAGCCGTTGACCTGCGCCCAGCCGGTAATCCCGGGCTTGACCCGATGACGGTGCGCATAGGTGCCGACGATCTCGTGGCAGAGCTTGTCCTTCGTCTTCATGCCGACCGGGTGCGGCCGGGGGCCGACCAGCGACATGTCGCCCTTGAGCACGTTCAGCAGCTGCGGCAGTTCGTCGAGGCTCGTGCGCCGCAGGATGGCGCCGAGGCGCGTGATGCGGGCGTCGTTGCGGCGTGCCTGCATCCCGCCGGTGGGGTCGGTCATGTCGGTTCGCATTGTGCGGAACTTGTAGACCTCGATCTCCCGGTTGTTGAAGCCGTGCCGGCGCTGGCGGAACAGGGCCGGGCCGGGAGAGTCGAGCCTGACGGCAAGCGCGATGAAGCACATCATCGGGCCGAACACCAGGAGCGCCAGGGAGGAGAGGACGATATCCTCGACGCGCTTAGCAATGGCGCCCCAACGCCGCAGCGGCCGTTCGGCGAGCGAAAGGAACGGCAGCTCGCCGAACTCTGAATGCTGACGCGACGGCGTGGAGAAGGCGATGCCATCCGGGCAGAGCGAGATGTCGATCGCCAGGGCCTGCAGCTTGTTGCGGATCTCGACCAGACGCCGTTCGGCCGACCAGGGCAGGGTCAGTACCACGCGGTCGAACACGCCCTCCTGGCCGAGCGTGATCAGGTCGTCGAGCGTACCGGCCACCGAGCGGCATCCGGCCGGCAGCCGATTGTGCCGATCGTCGAAAATGCCGACGACCTCGATCGGGCACCGGTCCGGATTGCGGATGTGGAGGGTGCTCAGGTGGGTAATCAGGCGGTCGGCGAGCGGGCCGCCGCCCACAACCGCGACGGCGTCGCGCAGGATGCCGCGCCGGACCATGACCGCGATCGCCCGCCCGAGGGCGAGGCGGGTCGCCAGGAACAGCGTGAAGGTGCTGCTCAACCACAGGCCGCCCCAGAGCATGGAGGCATGGTCGAGAGTCCCTACGGCAAGTCCAATCACAAGCAATATCGCGACAAATGAAAAGAAGCCGCCAATGACGGCGGTGAATGCCCGCCGCTTCGACAGCAGAACCCTCACCTGATAAAGTCCGCACCAGTGCAGTACCAGAGGGGCGCACAGCGCGCCGACGAGCGTGTCTTTCAAGTGCATCAGTCCGAGCTCGGCCGGAAGACGCGTCTCAACCAGGGCGTAAGAAATGAGCGCGGCTAAAATAATTTCCACTATATCGATAAAACGAAGTGCGTCTGCTGTTATTTCCAGCACCTCACGCGAGAACCAACGCCGCCCAAAGTTCGCCGGAGCCGCCAGCCCATCTGCGGAATCATTCATCAACGGAACGATCTTCATCCGCTCAGAAAGCTGGTTGTGCGCCGTTATGGACATGATTTATTTCCCCATTTTTGAAAAAAAGCGCACCAATGTTCTTTTCAAAAAACGATTTGTTAAGTTTGGCTCAATTTTTATCATTTTTTTACAAGATGCTTTCGCTGGGCAATCGCGCATCTGGTTGTATTGTGCTTCCTGGAGTTGCCAAGAGACCATCAGGTCTCGGGATCGAATAAATTAATCGTTTCCCTCTGTGATGCCCCCTCCGGCACCATTGCATGCAACTCCTATTAACGCAGCGATTTTCGGGAAGTTCCAGAGTGTTCCCGGTCAGGTTCTACATTTTTAGGTGGCGTTATTTGATATCGCTTCGCGAATTTTTGGTGTACGCTTCAGTTATTCTTTAGTGAAATTCAATAAAAGCAGGAAAATATCCGGCGCCATAAAAATGCCACAAGAGTTGTCGGCGGCGCATATGGCATCAAAACACGGCCATCAGAAATAGGCGTGTGATGTTGATCACCATGATTTCCCTTTGGGTCGGCGGCTCTCTTATATTCACGAGCATGGTCGGCTGGCGCGTATCTCGGGCTCGCCGATAAAATCGCATCTATTCTACCTGCGGCGCTCGGGGTTCGCCGAATTTGATCGCGTTTTCGGCGTGATGGGCGGCGGGGCTATCGCGTTGCGGTGTGTCGCCCGCATCGGTTCTCTTTTGGATCAAGTGTCGCCCAAATAATCCCGGCAGCTCAATGGCTCTGCCGGTTCGCGGTATGGCGGGCTATTTCGGGGCAAGCCCGAAATCGATCGCTGTCGCGGCTTCTCGCACTGCAAAATCGTTGAAAGCTGTTGCGCTGCGGTCACACCCTGGGGTGACGTCGCTTCGTGGGGGCTGGCCCCTCAAAATGGGAAGCCCCCGCGCGAGGCGGGGGCTTGGCCAGCGGTCCGGGAGCCGCGCCCGATGGGCGGGGTGCCGGTTGTGGTCAAGGTTCGTGTCAGAGGGCCTTGCCGAGCGGATTGCTGGCAGGGAAGGCTGATGCACGGGCGGGAGTGTCGATCTGGTAGCTCCTGCCGCCGGTGCGGGTGTCGTAGTTGGCGTTGTTGGACCAAGTGACGACGGTGGGCGTACCTTCGTGACCGTCGAGCACGGCGGTGTTGTAGGCGCGGATGTCGCCGGCGACGCTGGTGGTCGCCGCCTGGTTGTTCGTCCAGGTATTGTTACTTCCGAGCGCGTTCGACAGCTCCCCGCGCCAGCTGCCGGTGTAGGCCGTGTCGGAATTATTGCTGTAGGCGACGTTGCCGGTGATGGTCGCGTTGTTGGTGTAGAACACGTGGATCCCGCGACCGCCGTTATTGTAGGCGGTATTGCCCTGGATCAGGCTCTTGTAGGGATAGGCGCCGTAACCGGACTGCGTGTTCTGGAAGTCATCCAGAATGATGCCGTTGCCGTCGGTGTGTGCGCCGGGGACGTGCCATTCGCCATTATTATAGACGACGTTGTTCTGCACGATGACGTGATAGGTGGCGTTGTTGTCGGCGCTGGTCGCGTTGTAGCCGACCGGCACGGGCTCGTAGATCGAGATGCCCGAGGCATGACCGGTGAAGAAGTAGGCTGTATTGTAGATGGTATTGCCCTGGACCCAGTACCAATCCTTGTGCATCAGGCTGACGCCGGCGCCGCCGCAATCATGCAGCAGGTTGTTCAGGGCCTGGAAATGATGGCCGTCGCCCTCGACGCAATGGCCGGCGCTCATCGGATTGTAGGACAGGCCTTCATTGCCGCCGTCGACTTCGAGCCCGTCGATGATGATGTAGTTCCCCTGGGCATTCATCATGTTGTAGATGCCCTGGGTGGCCGCCTTGATCCTGGCGCCGTGCCGTGTGCTCGCGCGGTAGACGATGTAGCCGGTCGACGAGTTGGCATTGCCGCCATGGGTCAGATAGACCGTGTTGTTCACGTAATAGGTGCCGCTGG
This sequence comes from Aliidongia sp., assembly GCA_035310205.1. Lineage (GTDB taxonomy): Bacteria > Pseudomonadota > Alphaproteobacteria > ATCC43930 > CGMCC-115725 > Aliidongia. The sequence continues at coordinate 12,383 of DATGEK010000077.1, read as the reverse complement.
CGATATTGACGCAATCGCCGGCCTGCAGCTGGCCGCTCTGGTCGGCGTGCGACAGCGTCGCCCAGGGCGACGAGGCTGAGGAGCCGCTGGCATTGTCGGACCCATTCGTCGCCACGTACCAGTTGCGCAAGCAGCTGTAGCTGCCGGTCTGAGGGGGCGCCGGATTGGACGGCGGACTGGGATTCTGAGTTGACGAGCCCGCGGCGCCGGCGACCGTGACTGTCACGGAGTTGCAGCTGATCGCGCCCGCGCTGTCTGTTATGCAATAGCTGAAGCGATCGATGGCGGTGGAGCCCTTCGCCAGCGAACTATAGTAGCCGCCGGGCTTATAGGTGATGTCGGTGCCATTCAGCCGGGTCACGCTGCCATGCGTGCCCGAAGTGGTGATCGAATAGATCCAGGCGGCCTGGCCGCTCGGGATTTGCGCGTGGCTCGTAAGAACGGTTGTCAAAGACTGACTCGCCGAGACGGACAGTGTTTGCGCGGCGGCGACGAGTGACGCCGCATCTGCCGGGTTGGAAGCCGAGATTCCCGTAGTCAGGACAACCGAGGCGGTGAGCGCGGACAAGATGTACGTCTTCCTGCCGAACAACTGCGGCATGAACTCTTTCATTTGCTGATCCCCCTGTGTGTGATACACATTTCGGTAATAATGTTGAATGAGCGGCTGGTGAAAATTCCCACCGTGCCAGTGGAAAGTCGCGGAACGTTCGTAAAACATTCGATAAAATTTTAGTAAAATTTTATCTATGTGGTGTTTTGTTCAGGTTCCTGGAACAAATACGAATGCTGGTCCGAAAGAAAATCAGACTTAGCGGATTCTTGAGAGATCCGCTTTGGTTGCTTTGGCGTGTGTGTGGGATTTTATTGATCTTGTCGCGCGGGGTCTGCTGCCCGAACGGGTCAGCAGGTTGTGTTCTACAATTTTTAAATCTAAAAGTATAGATTTTAATAAATTGAGGCTACAACAATAATGGAAGGCAAAGTGGCGTGCGAAGCCACTACAGGCCTGCATTATAAACCTGTCGCCTGGCGTGATCCCAACGGCGTTCATGTTGTCTTGGGGGGCGACCATAAATAATGTTTCCAAAATCGGCTGTGGCAATTTTCGGGTTATGGGAATTTTTCGGAAATTGTGCCCTGTATTTCTCTGCCGACGGTGGTGCAAGGGCCGGAAATTACGTGCGATTTGTGGCTTCATGCGCGACATCCTCGGGCGCCGCCTGCGCAATCCCCGACCGAGGAAAGGTGGCGCGGCCACTCCCCATCCGGCCAACAATCTGTGGGCGGATCAGCTTATTCGCGCACCAAGCAACCGGTCGATCGCCTCGAGCAGATGGTCGGCCCTGACAGGCTTCGGCAGCGTGGCGCTGGCGCCCATCACCGTCGCCGCGTGGAGATAGTCGCCGTATCGCCCCACGGTGCAGCTTCCCGACATTGCGAGGATCGGGATGTTGGCGCTCAAGCGTCGGATGGCACTGATCGTCGCGATGCCTTCCTGCTCCGGCATGACGATGTCCGTGACGACCAGATCGATCCGATCCTTGTCGAACGCCTGCAACCCCACCCGGCCATTTTCAGCCTCGACGACCGAATGACCGCAGGCCTGCAGCAGGCCGGACACGAGGGACCGCACGGACGGATCATCGTCGATTACCAACATATGCGCCATTTCGGAAGGTCTCCCTCCTGGGGGCGGCATCCGGCTATACAGATGCGAAGTCCTGATCCTTCCAGAAAGGCTGATATTTCGCGCGTGATTTGTCAATAATTTCACCTGTAAGCGTTAATCTTGCCAAGATTACGAAATGATCTTTGACGACTTTTTAATGCGCTGTGGTGAAATCAAGGCGTTTGGACGGACGCCACGGCCATTACGGGAACATCCCATGAGGACAAATCGCGCTATGAGGGATGAAATCATCGGACCGCCTGCGACGGTTGGTCAATGAAGCTCCGCAGCCTTCCCGGCGTGGGTGCGAGGTCATTCGGAACCGCCGCCGGCCGCCGTCCTTGTAGATCAATGGGGATCGACCGCTTGGGCTCGAGGGTTTGCCATGGCACCGCGCCCGTTCTGGAAGGGCTATCTGAAGCTTTCGCTCGTGACTTGTCCGGTCGCAATGACGCCGGCCACCTCGGAGACCGAGAAGGTCCGGTTCCACACGCTGAGCCGCGCCACCGGCCATCGGGTGGTCAGCCGGTACGTCGACGGCGAAACCGGCAAGCCGGTCGACGAGGATGACGAGGTCAAGGGTTACGCGCGCGGCGAGAACGAATACATCATGCTCGAAGACGACGAACTCGAGGCCGTGGCATTGGAGAGCACGCGGACCATCGACATCGAGATGTTCGTGCCCCGCGAGTCGATCGAATGGGTCTGGTATGACATGCCCCATTATCTGACGCCGAACGACCCGGTCGGCGAAGAGGCCTTCTCGGTCATCCGCGAGGCCATGTCGGCGACCGGCACGGTCGGGATCTCGCGCCTGGTGCTCTATCGCCGCGAACGTGCCGTCATGCTCGAGCCGCGCGACCGCGGCATCGTGTTGTGGACGTTGCGTTACGGCGACGAGGTGCGCGATCCGTCGAGTTATTTTGCCGGCATCAAGGCGGAAGAGCCGGAGCCGCAACTCGTCTCCCTGATCGCTGAGCTCATCGACCGGAAGACGGTCCCCTGGGATGCCGCCATGCTCGGCGACCCGGTCCAGGCGCAGCTGCTGAAGCTCATCGCCGCGAAGAAGAAGGGGAGGCGGCTTGCCAAGGCGAAGGCGCCGGCCGCGAGACCGACCAACGTCGTCAACATCATGGACGCGCTGCGCAAGAGCATCGCCGCAGACAGGAAGCAGCCGAAGGGACTATAGGGACTCCGCCCGAGATGGTCGCTACCGGGCCCGCCGCTTGCGGCTGCCCGCCTCAGGCAGCGGCACCGCCGCCCGTCGGAACCCGGCCCAGGGATCGCTGCGCAGGCGGGCAAGGCGGGCGGGGGCATTGCCGACCGTGAAGTAGGCCGGCCCGAGGCCATCGCCCAGCTCATCCCACGCAAGCGGCATCGATACGGCGGCACCCGGCCGCGCCCGCGTCGAATAGGGCGCCACCGCGGTGGCCCCGCGGCCGTTGCGCAGATAGTCGACCAGGATCTTGCCGTGGCGCTTGGTCTTGGCGACGACCGAGACGAACCGGTCCGGGCTGTCGGCCGCCATGCCGTCGGCAAGCGCCTTGGCGAAGGGCTTCACCGCCGCCCAATCCGCCTGCGGGTCGAGCGGGGCCACGACATGCAGGCCCTTGCCGCCGGAGGTCTTGACGAAGCTCGCCAAGCCCAGCCGGTCGAGCCGGTCGCGCACCTCCCGGGCGGCGGCGATGACCGCGGCCCAGGCCACGCCCTCGGCCGGGTCCAGGTCCATGATGATCATGTCGGGCTGCTCGAGCGCCGCGAGCGACGAGCCCCAGGGATGGACTTCCAGCACGCCGGCCTGGACCAGGCCGATCAGGCCGTCGAGATCGTCGATCGTGAGCAGCGGTTCGCCCGAGGGATCCTGCGGATCGGACGCCAGCCGGATGGCCCGGCTCGCCCCGTGCCAGGCATGCTTCTGGAAGAAGCACTCGCCCGTGACCCCGCCGGGACAGCGGACCAGCGCCAGCGGACGGGCGACCACGAACGGCGCCATATGGCGCCAGACCTCTGCGTAATAGTCGGCGAGCCCCTCCTTGGTGACGCCGGCGTCGGGCCAATAGAGCCGGTCCGGGTGTGTCAGCTTGACCGCCGGCCGCGGCGTGCCGCCCGAGGGGGCGGCCGGGCTTTCCTGCACGATCTCCGCCGCCGGCTTGTCCTCGCGCAGGCCCCGGAACGAGGCATGGCGGAGATGCCGGTCGGCGGTCCAGCCGCGGAACTCGACCTCGGCCACCAGCTCCGGCCGGACATAGTGGACCTGGCGCGCTTCCTCGGCGCTGAGCCGGTCCGAGAAGGGGCTGTCATCGGTCCGGATCCGCTCCAGGCGCCGGAACAGATCCTCCGCGACGGCGGCCGTGTAGCCGGTGCCGACCCGGCCGGCATGGATCAGCTTCCCGCTGTCATGGTAGCCCATGACGAGCGAGCCGATCGCTTGGCGCAAGGTCGTGGATGGGACATAGCCGCCGATGACGAATTTCTGGCGATCGGAGCATTTCGACTTGATCCAGCCTTTGCCGCGCCCGGACCGGTACGGCCCGTCGCGGAGCTTCGAGACCACGCCCTCGAGGCTGAGGCGACAGGCGTGGCGCAGAATGAGCGCACCATCCTCGCCGAAGCTGGCGCTGAATCGGATCAGGCCAGAGCGGTCGCCGAGCAAGGACATCAGCGCCGTCTTCCGGTCGACCAGGCGGCAGGCGCGCAGGTCGTAGCCGTCGAGATACAGCAGATCGAAGGCGTAGAAGACGAACCGGTCGGTCCGGCCTTCGCTCAAGTCGGCCTGGAGAGCGGAAAAGTCGGATGCGCCATTGGCGTTCTCGACGACCAGTTCACCGTCGATGAGCGCGGCCTCGACCGGCAAGGCCTCGAAGGCCTGGACGACTGCCTTGCCGAATTTCGCCGTCCAGTCGAGACCGCTACGGGTCAAGAGCCTGACCCGGCCGGCCTCGATCCGGACCAGCAGCCGGTAGCCATCGAACTTGATCTCGTGCAGCCATCGCGCGCCGGCCGGTGCCTTTGCCGCGAGCGTGGCCAGCGCCGGGTCGACGAAACCAGGCAGTGGGCCCTGCTTCGCCTTACGGATTGCCGCGGGGGCAGGGGATGGAGGTTGCGCCGGCGGCTCGATCTTACCGCTCTTGGACGACCAGCCCGGTGCCTCGCCGGCCAGATCCTCGACCCGGCGGCCGGTCTTCACCGATTTCGGCTGCTCGTCGAGGATGTCGGGGCCGTCTGGCCGCGCCGCCTCGTCGTCGCCTTTGATCAGCAGCCAGTTCTCATGCTTGTCGCCGCGCTTCGCCGCCATCCTGACCAGATGCCAGCGGCCGCCGAGCTTCTCGCCGTCGAGCGTGAAATCGAGATGCCCCTTGGCGTAGCCCTTGCGGGCATCGCCGATCGGGCTCCACTGGCCGCGATCCCAGACGATGACCTCGCCGCCGCCGTATTCGCCCTTCGGGATGGTGCCTTCGAAATCGCCATATTCGAGCGGATGATCCTCGACATGGACGGCAAGCCGCTTTTCGCCTGGTGCCAGGCTCGGCCCCTTGGCGACGGCCCAGCTCTTCAGCACACCCTCCATCTCCAGCCGAAAATCATAGTGCAGTCGCCGGGCGGCATGCTTCTGGATGACGAAGCTGTGGCCGCGGGCAGGGGTGCCATCCTCGCCGGCGGGTTCGCTCGTCGACGTGAAATTCCGCTTTTTGCGATAGGTTTCGAGCGCCATCGCTCAGCTCGCCTTGCGGCGGGGTGCCGCCGCCTTCCGGCCGCCGGCTTTCTTGCTGCCGGACGTGGCCGCGCTTTGCCGCAGCGCTTCCATCAGGTCGACGACCTTGGTCGGCTTCGGCGCCTTCGGCTTGGGCAGGGGCTTGCCCTCCAGCTTCGCCTTGACCAGGTCGGCCAGGGCGGCTTCATAGCGGTCGTCGAAGGTGCCGGGATCGAACGCGCCCCGCTTGGTCTCGATGACGTGCTTGGCGAGGTCGAGCATCTCGCGCGGGATCTTGCGCTTCGGCAGCCCGTCGAACGCCTCGTCGGCCGAGCGGACCTCGTAGTCGAAGTTGAGCGTGGTCGCGATCATGCCGTCGTCATGGGCGCGGACGAGCAAGGTCCGGACGCGGCGGAACAGCACCGTGCGCGCCAGGGCCGCGACCTGCTTCCGCCGCATGCCGTCACGGATCAGGTTGAACGCATGCATCGCGACCGGGTCTGCCGGTGCCAGGTAATAGGGCCGGTCGAAATAGACGTCGTCGATGTCGTGGCAGGCGATGAACTGCTCCACCTTCAGCGTCTTGTCGCTTTCGGGCACGGCGGCGGCGATCTCGTCCGGCTCGAACACGACATATTCGCCCTGGGCGACCTCGTAGCCCTTGACCTGATCGTCGCGCTCCACCGGCTTGCCGGTCTCACCGTCGACGAACTGACGATGCGCGCGGTGGCCGGTGGCCCGGTTGAGCGTGTGGAAGGCGATGCGCTCGGACTGGGACGCTGCGGTATAGAGCGCCACCGGGCAGCTCAGCTCGCCGATCTTGAGGAAACCCTTCCAGTTCGCACGTGGGGTCACGGGGTCCGCTCCTTCGCCAGGAACGCAATCAACCACCCACGAAGAACCCGGTTCCGTGGCAACCAAACGCGCCATGGCCGCTTGAAATTCTGCTAATTTCCGATCCATCCAGAGACTGAAGCGGGATCTCGATATGCCCAGTCACAGCACGCCCAGCATCCGCGTCGGCATTGGCGGTTGGACCTTCGAACCGTGGCGCGGCAACTTCTATCCGGCCGAGCTCGCGCAGAAGCGCGAGCTCGAATATGCCAGCCGGAAGCTCACTTCGATCGAGGTCAACGGCACCTACTACGGCTCGATGAAGCCGGAGACCTTCGCCAAATGGCATGACGAGACGCCGGAGGATTTCGTCTTTTCCCTGAAAGGGCCGCGGTTCACCACCAACCGGCGCGTCCTGGCCGAGGCGGGTGAGTCCATCGGGCGCTTCTTCGCCAGCGGCGTCATGGAGCTCAAGGACAAGCTGGGGCCGATCAACTGGCAATTCATGGGGACGAAGAAGTTCGATCCCGACGATTTCGAAGCCTTTCTCAAACTGCTGCCGGAAAAGATCGACGGCCGGCCGATCCGCCACGCCGTCGAAGTGCGGCACGACAGCTTCAAGACGCCGGAGTTCATCGCCTTGGCGCGCCGCTATCAGGTCGCCATCGTTCTCGCCGGCGATTCCGAGTTTCCGCAGATCGCCGACATTACGGCGCCCTTTGTCTATGCGCGCATCATGGGGACGACCGAGGCGGAGGACGCCGGCTATTCCGCCAAGGCCATTGATACCTGGGCCGAGCGCGCGCGCACCTTGGCAGCGGGCAAGGTGCCCGAAGGATTGGAGACGGCCGATGGCGCGTCGGGTCCCGCCGCCAAGCGCGATGTCTTTCTCTATGTCATCAGCGGCTTCAAGCCTCGCAATCCGGCGGCGGCCATGGCGCTGATCGGAAAGCTGGGGTAGCCATGGCCGATCCGTTCGATCTGGAGCGCTTCGTCGCGGCCCAGGACCCGGTTCTGGCGCAGGTCCGGCAAGAACTGGGCGACGGCCGCAAACGCAGCCATTGGATGTGGTTCGTGTTTCCGCAGCTGAGCGGCCTCGGGCATAGCGCGATGGCCCAGCGCTACGCCATCGCGTCGCTGGCCGAGGCGCGCGCCTATCTCAAGCATCCGGTCCTGGGACCGCGGCTGATCGAATGCAGCGATCTGGTCAATCGGGTCGAGGGCCGGTCGATCCATCAGATCCTGGGTGCGCCCGACGATCTCAAGTTCCATTCGTCCATGACCTTGTTTGCCCTTGCGGAGCCCGAGCAAGCGGTATTCCGGACGGCACTGGAGAAGTATTTCGGCGGTGTGCCGGACCGGCTGACGACCGAGAGGCTCGCCGAAGGCCGCGACCGGTGATCCGGGCAGCCCGCGGCGTGCCGCGTGCTCACGACTTGGGCAGGGCCGCGATCAGTTCGGCTGTCGTTCGGATCGCGTGGGCGAAGGTGGGGCCGTTCAATTCATGCGCGGCATGCATCATCTCGGGCCGGAGGGCGGCGGTGGCGTCGCGCACCAGGGTCACGTGATAGCCGAGCTCCATAGCGAAGCGGGCGGTCGACTCGATACAGGTGTTGGCCAGCAGTCCGACCAATATCACATGGGTGATCCCCTTCTGCTTTAGCCTCATGTCCAGGTCGGTATTGGCGAAGCCGCTTTGCCCCCAATGTTCCTGGGCGACGATGTCGCCTGGCTTCGGCGCGAAGTCGGGGTGCCATTCGCCACCCCATTCACCGCGTGCGAAGTGGTGGCCTTGCATGATCCGTCGTTGCGAGGGGTTCGGATGGTCCCAGTGCTCGAAGTCGCCCGGCTCCCACCGATGGTGCGGGACGATGACAACCTGGATGCCCGCCGCGCGTACGGCGCCGTCCAGCGCCCGCAGGTTATCAAGTAGCCCGACCTCATCGGCGATTGGCTTGAGGTGCGGGTAAATCTTTCCGCCCTCGGACAGGAAGTCGTTGTACGGGTCGACGAGGAGGAATGCGGTTCGTTCGCGAGGGTAGGCGGTCTCGACCATCGATCATCTCCTTCGGCCGCGGCGCGGCCAGTTGCATGGCTTTAACGACGTTCCATATTGGCTATGAAAATCGTAGCAACAAGAGCCTATGAAAAAGAAAGTGATGATGAGTCTCAACGATCCTGCTGCTCAAACCCTGTGCCCGGTCGCCCGCGCCGAGACGGTCGTGGGCGACCGCTGGACGGTGCTGGTTCTGCGCGAGCTCTTCATGCGCACTCGTCGCTTCGAAGAGATCCAGGCCCAGACCGGTGCCACGCCGCAAATGATCGCGGCGCGCTTGAAGAAACTGGAAGCGGACGGGCTCGTGGAGCGGCGCGTCTACAACAAGCGGCCGCTCAGGCACGAGTATCACCTGACGGAGAAAGGCAACGCCTTCTATCCCGTGGTGCTGGCGCTGCGCGCCTGGGGGGAGACATGGTGCAAGTCGCCGGAGGAAGGTCGCGCCATCCACTACACCCACCGGCTATGCGGCAAGTCGGCAGGGCTCGGCCCTGTTTGCGAGGACTGCGGCCAGCCGCTGCGTCGCGAGGACCTGATCGCCGAGCTAAATCCCGCATACGAAAGCGAGCGCGAAGCGCGGTGGGAAGCGTTCAAGGCCAGCCGGTGAATCCGGCGGCGTTGGCGCAGGAAGTCCAGTCCGTTCGTGGAGCGACGGCCTGGTGGCCTCAGGCCTGGGAAACCGCCGCCTCGTTCCCGAGCATCGCCTCGAACTGTTCGAGCGGGATCGCCCGGCTGAAATAGAAGCCCTGGGCGCAATCGCAGCCGCGGTCGCGCAGCAGGCTCAGTTGCGCCTCGTTTTCGACGCCCTCGGCAACCACGTCCAGGCCCAGGCCATGGCCCATGGTAATGATGGTCTCGATCAGGCGAACGGTGTTCTCGCTGTGCATGGATGCGGCCACGAACGAGCGGTCGATCTTGAGCGTGTCGAACGGATAGCGCTGCAGGTAGCCCAGCGACGAATAGCCGGTGCCGAAATCGTCGATCGACAGGCGCACGCCGAGGGCGCAGAGCATGGCGAGATTGACGCCGGTTTCCGGCATGTCGTCGAGCAGCACGCTCTCGGTAATCTCCAATTCCAGGCATTCGGGCGGCAGGCCGTGTTCGGCCAGGACCCGCTCGACGAACGGCCCGAAGCCGGGCACCTGTAGCTGGCGCGGTGAGACATTGACCGCAATGCGCTTCAGGGGCGATGGGCCCTGCAGCCAGCGGCCCATCTCGGCGCAGGCGGTTTCGACGACCCATTCGCCGATGTTCTTGATCAGGCCCACGTCCTCGGCGATCGCGATGAACTGGCCGGGCATCGAGATGGTGCCGTCCGGCTGACGCCAGCGGATCAATGCCTCGGCCCCAGTCGCGCGGCCGGTGCGCAGATCGATGATCGGCTGGTAATGCAGCGTCAGCTCGTCGCGCGCAATGGCGCCGCGCAGGCGCGCCTCGATGGCGAGACGCTCCTGCATCCGCTCGTTGATCTCGTTGGTGAAGAAGCGGTAGCCGTTCCGCCCCAATTCCTTGGCCTTGTACATGGCGAGATCGGAGTTGCGCAGCAGCGTGGCGCTATCGCCGCCATCATCGGGAAACATGGTGACGCCCAGGCTGGCCGTGACGAAATGCTCCTGGCCGTTGATCTCGAACGGGTCGGAGAAGGCGGCGATCACCCGGGCTGCGACCTGCTGCGCGATCCCGTCGCCCTCGATGCCGGGCAGGATGATGATGAATTCGTCGCCGCCCATGCGTGCGACGGTATCGCGTTCGCGCACGCAGCCGCTCAGCCGTGCGGTCGCCAGCTTCAGCAGCAAGTCACCCGCGGCATGGCCGAGCGTGTCGTTGATGTTCTTGAACCGGTCGAGATCGATGCAGAGCAGCGCTGTGCGCGAGCCGTCGCGGTTGGCCACCGCGATCGCCTGATCCAGTCGATCGAGCATCAGCAGGCGATTGGGCAGGCCTGTCAGGTCATCGTAATGCGCTTGCCGCAGCAGCCGCTGTTCATAGGTGCGTCGCACACTGATGTCGTGTTCCAGCTCGGCGTTGACGTCGCTCAATTCGGCATAGGCGCGCTGCAGGCCGGCCGACATGTTGTTGAAGGCGGTGACGACCCAGTCCAGCTCGTCGCTCCTGCGCGGCGTCACCCGCTGCAGGCGCAGCGGTGGCGCCGGGGTGCGAACATCGAAATCGTCGGCGAAATCGGCGATCGAGAACAAATGCCGGGTGATCAGCCGGTGCACGATATAAAGAATGAACAGCGAAACCAGGAACGTCTTGATGCCCTGGGTCACCAGGATGAAGGCGGCGGTATCCATCAGGCGGTAATAGATGCCGCTCAGGGTCGCCTCCGCATGGAACATGCCGATGACCTGGGTGACGCCGCCGTCGGTGCGGGTGATCGGCGCCTCGCGCACGACGACGCCCAGGGATTGCCGCTGTCCGACGGTCACGACGAGCGGCTGGGTTACGGCCGACGAAATCTCGCGTACTTCCAGCACCTGCATGTCGGGCAGGCGCTGGAGCCCTTCCAGCTGCAGGCGTAATTGCCCGATATCGAGATTCCAGAGACTGCCGGCAAGGCTGGTGAGATAGCTCTGCTCGATCTCATCGAGGCGGCTCTCGATGGCGTGCACGTCCCGGCGATAGTCGAAATAGAGCTGCAGGCCGGTCGAGACCAGCGTGACGGCGGAACTGAACAGCAGGATGAGCATCAAGAGGCGCGGAGCCACGCCCAGGCGATGGCGCGCCAGCGATGCGAGCCAGCTTCCGAACGCCGGGTCGGACCGATCGCGGACCCGGCGCGGGCCGTTCTCCGGCACCGCCGCGGCCGCGATGTCCTCTCTGGGTGTCGGAGGGCTCCCCACGACAGTCATCTCCACCGTTCCTTTCGCCACGCAATCCCCTCATCAGGGAGCGCAGAGGTAGCAAGATCGTGGGCGATACCGCTCACGGCTGCGATGAACCTCACATATCGCAGAGATGGTTTAAAGGTGTGATAATAAGGGGGCGATGTTGGTAAGCAATTTTTGGTTGACCACAATTTCGTTATCGATCCACGAGTTTCGGGGCTTCGATGCGGATCCTCGGCGAATAAAAAAATGATAAGTTGTGCGCCGCTCGAGGACAACAACGCCGTTGGTACCCATGTTTGGCCTGGCGCCCAGCCACCATTGGAACCGGGACGGCCCATCCCTGACGGTCGCCTCTTCCGCTCCTGATCGTTGATCGGGCGTCACAGAAAGCGCCGGTTCTGCGGCGGGCCCAATTTTGAAGGAATCCCGAAGCAAATTTTATCGCGCTTGCAGCGCGCTTTTTGCTGCGCCCCGGGCTCGGGGGGAGCGCATGAAACAACGTCGAATTGCACATTGCAATAACAATCATCGGTTGACGCCGGCGAGAAGTCCCCTGGAGGATGGGACTTCCGGACCGCCGGGAGTGGTCGGGAGCCTTCACCACAGCGGGAGGCCCGCTCCGGTCCGCGCCGTTCGGTTTCACTGAGCGGCGGCGTCGACCGGTTTTCGTCGGCATCGCGCCAAAAAAACACCCGTCTCAACCTCGTCTCTGTTGGCGACGAATGCGCTTGGCCACGCGCGCGACGCCCGGATCGACCGCGCGCATCCATGCCCTTCCGGTCCGGTCCAGCGCCTGCAACTAAAAATCGTCGCCGATTGGAGCCAATTCCCAACCACAGCTTTGACTACTGCATCAACGCTAAGGTTTGGCGACGAATCTCTGCCAAAAGTTGTACTTATGATGACTGCACTATTCTTCATAAATCGGAAAGAAGTGTTTGCAAGATCTTAAGAATACGCCGGCCGAGCGTGTGCTTGGTGAACGATTTCTATCGGAGGGCATGATGAAAAAAACTCAGATCCATGTGAAGCGTCTGACCACTGGCGAACGTGCTGCAGTCCACGATGCCATCTGCGACATCGTCTATCCCGAGAGCCACTATCGCCCCTACCTCGACCGGATCCGGGCGGCGCGGCACCGGCTGCGCCATGTGTTTTCGGATCTCTTGGATCGGGAAGACCTCAGCCGTTCCTATCCGCATTACAGCGGCGCGCTCAAGATCGAGAACCTGCCGGTTGACGAATTCGTGCCGCCGCCGCCGGTCGGAGGCGGGAGCCTGAAGCGGATCGAAAAGC
>DATGEK010000076.1:0-33388 GCA_035310205.1 Aliidongia sp. | reverse complement strand
GGCCAGATCCGGCATGGACAGCAACTCGACCGGTGGTTTCGAGACCGGCTTGCTCAGCAAGCTCTCCAACTCCCGCTTCTCGGCTTCGAGCCGGTCCAGTTCGTCCATCATGCTATCCGTGAAGCGGCCCTTCTTCAGCCTCCGACGCGGCCAGCAGGCTCGACCTCCAAGAATTAAAGTTGCGCAGGATCGATCGGCCCATCCCAGCGTTGGCCACCTTAGCGTTGTGACGTCCAGCGTCATCCCGCGGGGCTCCGAGCATCTTCAACTCTGGAGGAGGCTTGGGCAGAACATGAAAATAAATAGATTCTGGGACGCGTGGCGGTCCCGCTGATGGATGCCACGCTCGGGGTCGCCGCGCTGCCGGGCAAGGCGTTGGAGGTGGTGACACAAGCCGCGTTTGGTGGCGCCGGTGGCAGGAGTGACAACCTCCTGTACAGCGGCGGCTCCATCTCCGGCGCAACATGGGCTGGTCCCGGCCCACATATTTTAGGACTGCCGCCCTTCGAGCTGGAGGAGATCTTCCAGCTGCCGACAATGGTCGGCGGGTCATCGGTTACTCCGACGGTCTTATACGCGTTCTCCGGGCCCGATGGCGCACGGCCCAACGGAAGCCTCGTCGCCGATGCCCAAGGCAATCTCTACGGCACCACCAGAGGAGGGCGGCTCTGCCACGCTCGGCACGGTCTTCAAGCTGACCAATCCCCACGCGACCGGCGCGGCCTGTTGACGATCCTGCACACATTCACCGGCCCAGACGGTGCCAATCCGGCCGCTGGCGTGACATTCGGCCCGGATGGCTCGCTTTTGGCCGCGCACGGCATCGATCGGCGTATTGCGAAAGCCATTCCAGGCAAAGAACATCATCCCAGACAGCCCCCTAATCACGGGAGAAAGAGCAATGTCAGGATCAGATCGGGCCGCCGCCTCTCGTGAGATCGGGGCGATTGTTCGAGCGGGCTTTCGCGTTTGCTGCCTTTTACTTGCGGTCGCCTTTGCAGGGCGCGTCGCCGTCGGGCGGGCCGAGGCGCAGACGCCGTCGACTGATGGCATCGCATCGGCTCCCGACGCGACGGCCATGCAGGCCGACACGCCCCCTTTCGACACGTCCGCGTTACCCGTCGCGACGACCGCCCCCGCAGTGAACATAATCACCCACCACTACAACACGATGCGGACTGGCTGGAATTGGCATGAGACGGCCCTGACGCCGGGCCCGACGGGTAATGTCAAGGCGGGGTCGTTCGGCGTCGTGCAAACGGTTCAGCTTGGCGTCGCAACCGGCGACACCGCGAACGACTATGTCGACGCGCAGCCACTGCTCGCCAACGCCCTCACTGTCAACGGGGCGACCCAGGACGTCGTCTATGTCGCGACTGAGGCGAACAACGTCTATGCCATCGCGGCGTCGGGACCGGCGCTCGGGAAGATCCTCGTCCAGCGGAAGCTCGGCACGCCGGTGCCTCGGCCGCTTAATTGCGGCAATAACGGCCCCGTCCTCGGCATCAATTCGACGCCCGTCATCCATCTCGATCCGACCGATCCGACGAGCGGCGGCACGATGTATGTGATGTCCTACGAGCTCGTGAGTAATGTTCCGACCTACAAGCTCCACGCGCTCAACCTGAAGACGCTCGCCGACAAGATGGCGCCCGCGATCGTGACGGCATCCCGGACGCTGACGCCGAGCAACACGACCTACAGCTTCAACGCGACCGTCAGCCGCCAGCGCGCGGCGCTGCTTGAGGCGAATGGGCAGATCTATGCTGGTTTCTCTAGTTTCTGCGATATCAGTGCCAACAAATCGCGCGGCTGGCTGCTCGGCTGGTCCGAGAGCAACCTGGCGCCGCTCCCGTCGAATCAGCTGCAGGATCGGCTATCGAGCGCACCGCACTCCTTCTTCCTCAGTTCCATCTGGATGTCGGGCTATGGCCCGGCCGCAGACACGAACGGCGCCGTCTATGTCGTGACCGGCAATTCGGATCCGTCCGGCACGACCTATAGCCCGCCGATCAATGTCCAGGAGAGCGTCGTCAAGCTGTCGCTGGATCTCGCCACCCTCCTGGACTATTTCAGCCCGACGGGGGCCGACGGGGTCGGGCCACTCGACACGCGCGACGAGGATTTCGGCTCCGGCGGTGCCATGATCGTGCCAGACCAGCCCGGCCAGGCGGCCCCCACGGTCGTCGCCGCGGGCAAGGCTGGGCATCTCTATCTCATCAACCGGTCCAGCATGGGACACAACACGGGCAACGTGCTCGCGACCGTCTCGGTCGGCGCCTGCTGGTGCGGCCCGTCCTATTTCCTAGGATCCGATGGCATCCGTCGCGTCGTGAGCAGCGGCGGGAACCACATCATGCTGTGGAAGGCGCCGACCCAACCGGCGACCTTGCTGCCGGACAAGTCCTTCAGTATCGGCTCGGGCCAGGATCCCGGCTTCTTCACGTCAGTTTCGTCGAACGGGCAGCAGGCCAACACAGCCATCATCTGGGCCGTCAACCGTCCCACGGACGCCAATCCGGCCAAAGTGACGCTCTACGCCTTCGATCCCGCCACGGCCAGCGGCAGCCCACCGGTGTTCTCGTCCGTCGCTGGATCCTGGCCAAACCCGAGTGCGAACGCCAACATCGTGCCGGTCGTCGCCAACGGCAAGGTCTTCGTCGCCAGCTTCGCCGCCTTGAACATCTTCGGTCCGGGCGGCACGCTGCCGCCCCTCGTGATGGCGGCGCCCCGACGCGCGCAGGCGCTCGTCAGCCAGATCTTCGGCAGGATCATCAGGATCGACACGTCGCAGATCACCATCCAGCCCGCAACCGGTGCGCCCGTCACGGTCGACACGACGAACGCGGTTACGGCGGACCAAAGCGTCCCGCTGGTGCTGGGGCGTGCGGTCCACGTGTTCGGCCCGCGAGACGCGGCCGGAATATGGCATGCGCAAGCCATTCAGCGGGCCAAGGACTCGCCCGACTTGTGGCAGCCCTTTCCGTAGAAGGCTGGTCGAACGTCTTGTCCGGAAGCCGGCTGGCGCGGCATGAACGCGGTTTCGCCGGCGCTTCAGTTTGGCAAAACACCCGGCCGTTCCGACGCCCTTCCGCAGTGCCGGCCCCGGCCGCGATGCTGACCTCGGAAAGAAGCGTGACCCGCGCGGGACGAAACGAAGCGGCGGCTCAGTACGGGGCTTGACCCTCATGTCCGATCAAAGAAGCGGACATCAAGCGGGCGATCGAAGGGTTCTGCCAGGCGTTCGTGCTGGAAGATGCCGTGGCGCCACTGATCGCCGACGGCCGCCTCGCCAACAGGGCGTCAAACCTTCATGGTAGAGGTCCGGTAGATGTCGTCGATGGCGGCTGCCAGCGTCGCATCAAACGCGTGGTCATTCATCGAGTGCCTGAGATCGCCGATGAGGGCCCGCGAAAAGCTTGCAATCATGCCGTGGTTGGCTGCGAGACGCCTGCACGCGTCGGCCCGGGTGTAGCCGCCGGAAAGCGCGACCACCCTGGCCACGCGCTCGTGCTTCACCAGCGCCGAATAGAGATCCGAAACTTCCGGGAGCGTCAGCTTGAGCATGACCCGGCGGCCGTCCGGCAAGGCATCGAGCTTCCGGGTCAGTTCCGCGAGGAGAATGGCTTCGGCACCGGCCTTGTCCGGGCTCTTGATCAGCACTTCCGGCTCGATGATCGGCATTAGCCCATGCTCGGCGATCCGAGCGGCCACGTCGAACTGCTGCGTGGCGATGGCGGCGATCCCCTCTTTCGAGGGCAGGTTGATGACGGAGCGCATCTTGGTGCCGAAGACGCCGAGCCCTACCGCCCGCGCGAGCAGCGCGTCGAGCGCCGGCATCGGCTTCATCAGGCTGACGCCGTCCTTCTCGGCTTCAAGCCCCTTGTCGACCTTCACGAAGGGAACAATGCCCCGCTCTTCCCACAGGAAGGCCGGAACCGGCCTGTCCTGCACCAGCCCGTCCATCGTGGCTTCGAACAGGATGGACGCAATGACCTTCGAGCCGGTGAAGGCCGGCGCGGTCATGATCCGCACGCGCATCTCGTGCATGAGCCTGAACATTTCGGCATCGCCGCTATAGGCGCTGTCCGGAATGCCATAGACGCGAAGGGCGCCGGGCGTCGAGCCGCCGCTCTGGTCGAGCGCGGCGATGAAGCCGTCCTTCCCGGTGATTTGCGCCGTCATCTCGCCATCGGCCATGATCGTCATCCTAACCGTCTGTCCGTCTAACCCCGCACGGTGGTGTCGGGCCGATCGTCGCCCTCAATCATCTGCTCGTACCAGCGACCTTCGGCGTCCCGGAACGAGATCGCGGCCTCCTCGCCAGAAAGACGCTGCTCGGCGGCAGCGCCGCCGGCCGTGCGAGCCGAAGTTTCGGAATAGACGTGGTCGGCCTGGTAGGCCCAGCCGCCATTATGCTCGACGACCCTGCAGACGATCTTGGCCCTTTGGCTCTCCTTTTGACGATCTGTCTCAGCCCAATACCGTCTGATCGACGAACCATAGCAGCTTGCCCACCGGGTCGACGCGGGCGGCCGGCAGCGCCATGTCGCCCGCCCGGACCTGGGCGAAGGCCTTCGCCTTTTCTGCGCCGCTCAACAGAAAGGCGACGGTGCGGCTGCTGTCGATCAGCGGGTAGGTCAGCGTCAGGCGAACTTCCGGTCTGCCCTGGCTGACGGCGGCAACCCACTTCGCGCTCTCGTCCAGGATATCGGAGCCCGGCAAAAGGGAGGCGGTGTGCCCGTCGGGCCCCATGCCGAGCAGCATGATATCGAAGAACGGGCGATCGGGGGCGATCCTGTCGCCGCCGTAGACCTGCTTCAGCAGATCCTCGTAGGCTTGCGCCGCGTCTTCGGGACGCCCCTCCGTCGGCATGCGATGAACCTGGTCCGGATCGATGGGCACATGGTCCAGCATCGTCTCGCGCGCCATCCGATAGTTGCTGTCCTTGTCGTCGGGCGGCACGAAACGCTCGTCGCCCCAGAACAGCTCGAGCCGGTCCCACGGCATCTGCGACCGCAGAGGCTCCGCGGCCAGCAGGGTATAGAGCGCCCGAGGCGTCGAGCCGCCCGAGAGCGCGATGCGGCATGTCCCCTGGACGGCGTTCGCCTCTTCGACCAACCATTCGGCCGCGCGACGGGCGAGCTCCGCGCCGTCGGCCGAGACATCGATCTGCGCATCCTTCATGACACGATCTCCAGGACATGGCGCTCGACCGCCTTGGCGAAGCCCTCGTCGTCGCAGGAGGTGGTCACGACCGACGCCTCGCTCTTCACCTCGTCCGGCGCGTTGCCCATCGCGATGCTGAAGCCGCTGCGCCGGAACATGGTCAGGTCGTTAGGCTGGTCGCCGATCGTCGCGATGGCTTCCCGCGGGATCGAGAAATGCTCGGCCAGATAGTCGGCGACCGCGCCCTTGTTGGCGTCGCGGTGGGTGACGTCGAAATAATAGGGCTGGGAGCGCGCGGCCGTCGCCCGGTCGCCCAACCGCTGTTTCGCCGCCTTCTCGCACCGGGCGAGCAGCGCGTGATCGTCGCTGACGCCGACGATCTTGACGGCCTTGTCCAGCAGGTCGTCGAAGCCGCTGACGACCTTGGGCTCGAATTTGACCGTGCGGGCCTCGTGCTCGACATGCGGCGCCTTGGGATCGCGAACCAGCCAGTCCTGGTCGACATAGAGCCAGGTATCGACCTTGAACTCGTCGAGGACCTTGACCGTCTCCCGCGCGAGGTCTTCGGGCAGAACTCGGCTGTCGAGGATGTTCAGCTCGTCATCGACCATTTCCCCGCCGTTGAAGGAGGCGATCGGCGTATCGAGCTTGAGCGGTTCGATCAGATGGGCCATGCCGCGCGGCGGCCGGCCGCTGGTGATCGCGAACAGGACGCCGGACGCGCGCAAGGATGCGACCGCGGCGATCGCCCGCGGCGTCAGCAGCTTCTGGCTGGTGACGAGCGTGCCGTCGACGTCGGACAGGAGCAGCTTGATCTTCGGGGGCCGTGTCATGATGCGCTCCATCTCCCGCCGCTAAATATCGCGCCACCGGCGACCGTCGCGCTGGAGCAGCTGGTCCGCCGCCGCCGGACCGGCGCTGCCCGCGGCGTAGTTGGGAAAATCGGCCGGGCGTTCAGCCGCCCAGGCATCGAGCGCCGGTTGCACGACCTGCCAAGCGCCCTCGACCTGGTCGGCGCGCTGGAACAAAGTCGCATCGCCGATCAGGCAATCATAGATCAGTGTCTCATAGCCGATCGCCGGTTCCTGCTTGAACCAGTCGTTATATTTGAAATCGAGCGCGACGCTGTCGAGATCCATGGCCGTTCCCGGCCGCTTGGCGTTGAAGCGCAGGCGGATTCCCTCGTTCGGCTGCACCTGGATGATGAGCCAGTTGGGACCGAACGTAGCGACCGGCGTGTTGCGGAACAGGGAGTATGGTGCCTCCTTGAAGCGGATCGCGATCTCCGTCCAGCGTTTGGGCATGCGCTTGCCGGTGCGCAGGTAAAACGGCACGCCGGCCCAGCGCCAATTGTCGATGCACAGCCGCATCGCCACGTAGGTCTCCGTGGTCGATCGCGGGTCGACGTCGGGTTCGTCGCGGTAGCCGACCAGGTCCCGGCCGGCGATGCTGCCGGCCGCGTACTGACCACGGACGACATCATCCGCGGTGAGCCTGTGCATGGCGCCGAACAGCTCGGCCTTCTTGGCCCGCACGTCATCGGCATCGAACGACGTCGGCGGTTCCATCGCGGTCATGGCGATCAGCTGGAAGACATGGTTTGGCACCATGTCGCGTAGCGCGCCGGTCGGCTCGTAGAATTTCCCGCGCCGCTCGACGCCCACGGTCTCCGAGACCGTGATCTGGACATGGTCGATCCGGTCGCGGTTCCACAAGGGCTCGAACATGCCGTTGCCGAAGCGGAACGCCATGATGTTCAGGACCGTCTCCTTGCCGAGGAAATGGTCGATCCGATAGATCTGATCCTCGCGCAAGACCTTGAGCACGCGTTCGTTGAGCGCCTTGGCCGAGGCCAGGTCATGGCCGAACGGCTTTTCAATCACGACCCGTCGCCAGCCGCCAGCTTTCGCCTCGTCGGCCAATCCGGCGGCGCCGATCTGGTCGACGGCCGGACCGAAAAACCGGTCGGCAACTGCGAGGTAGAAAAGCACGTTGCCGGCGATGGCACTTTTGCCCCAGGCCGCGTCGAGCGCTTGCGCCAGCTTCCGATAGGCCTCCGCCTTGGTCAGATCGCCCTGGACGTAGCTCACGTTCCGCGTCAGCCGTTGCCAGGCGTCCTCGTCGATGCTCTTCGCCTCGAATTCGGCGCCGCCGCTCTTGACCGCATCCTCCAGGGCCTGATGCAGCCCATCGCGCCAGGCGTCGGCAGTCTTGTCCGCCAGGTCGACCCCGATCAAAGCGAACAGTTCGGGGAGTTGCCGCGCCTTGGAGAGATTGTAGAGCGCCGGCACGACCAGGCGCTTGGTCAGGTCGCCGCCGGCGCCGAAGACGACCATGGCGCAGTTGGGTGCCGTTCGATGGGGATCGTTGGAGGCGCTGGGCGCCGGGGCCGGGTCGGCCCTGTGCAGGTTCACGGACATCGGCTGCAAGTCCTTTTATTCTTTCCGCTTGTTGACCGCACCTTCGACATGGCCGCCGAATTTCGAGCGCATCGCCGAGAGCATTTTCTCGCCGAAAGTATGCGTCTGGCGCGACCGGAAGCGGGTGTAGAGGGCGGCGGATAGCACCTCGGCGGGCACGGCCTCCTCGATCGCGGCATTGATGGTCCACCGGCCTTCGCCCGAATCGTCGACATTGCCGGTAAATTCCTCAAGCGCCGGGCTTTCGGCCAGGGCCATGGCGGTCAAGTCCAGCAGCCAGGACGAGACGACGCTGCCACGGCGCCAGACCTCGGCAATGTCGGCGAGATCGAGGCTGAAGCGCTCGTCCTCGGGCAGATCGGTCGAGGCCTTGCCGCGCAGGATGTCGAAGCCCTCGGCATAGGCCTGCATCAGCCCGTATTCGATGCCGTTATGGACCATCTTGACGAAATGGCCGGCGCCGGCAGGACCGGCGTGGATATAGCCGCGCTCCACCCGCGTATCGCGATCCTCGCGATGGGGCGTCTTTTCGATCTTGCCGGCACCGGGCGCCAGGGTGTCGAAAATAGGGTCGAGCCGGCCGACCACCGCCTTCGGGCCGCCGATCATCATGCAATAGCCGCGCTCGATGCCCCAGACCCCGCCGGAGGTGCCGACATCGACATAGTCGATCCCGCTCGCCCGCAGCTCCTTCGCGCGGCGGATGTCGTCCTTATAGAAGCTGTTGCCGCCATCGATGATGGTATCGCCGCGCGAGAGCAGGCCGGCGAGCTGCTTGATCGTGTTCTCCGTGATCTCGCCCGCCGGCAGCATGACCCAGACGGCCCGTGGCACCTGTAGCTTTTCGACCAGCTCCTTCAGCGAATGCGCCGGCTCGGCCTTGTCCTCGGCCAGGGCGGCGACCGCCTTTTCGCTATTGTCGTAGGCCACGACGGCATGGTCGTGCCGCAGGAGGCGGCGAGCGATGTTGCCGCCCATCCGGCCCAGTCCGATGACACCCAACTGCATGGAACGTCTCCTACCGATTGGTCAGTGGCCCAACGCTTCGTCGATAGCCCGGCCGAGGGAATGCAGCCCCTGCTCGACGTCGGCGAGATGCACGCGCAGGACGCGCCGGCCGCGCTCTGCGAGCACGCTCAGGTCGGCGCGCGCCTGGGCCGCCTCGACGACGCCGAAGCTGTATTTCTTGCCCGGCACCGGCAGCTCTTCGGCGTGATCGGCGGTGATCTGCAGAAAGACGCCGGTATTCGGGCCGCCCTTGTAGGCCTGGCCAGTCGAATGCAGGAACCGGGGCCCGAAGCCGAGGCAGGTCGCGACCCGCTTCCGGTCGCGCAGATGCAGACGCGAGACCTCCAGAAGCTTTTGGTGCTCGGCATTGCGCTCGACATAGGCCAGCAGCGCCACATAGTCGCCCGGCTGCACGCGGTCGAAATGGGCCCGCAGGTAATGGGCGACGGTGTTGCCGCGTCCGAGCTGGGCGACGTTCACATCGTCGGCGTAGAGCGCGATGCCGTTTTCGCGGAAGAACGGTGCCTCGCCCGGCAGGGCGCCCACTTTCTCGAAGGCGGCGGTCAGCTCGCGCGTCTTGACCTTGCTGGCCTCGACGTCGGGTTGATCGAACGGATTGATGTTCAGCACCGCCCCCGCGACAGCGATGGCCATCTCCAGGAGATAGAAGACCTGGCCCACCTGATAAGGCTCGGCGATCGCGATCCGCACGACCGGATGCCCGGCCGCCTCGAGCGCCGTCAGCGCCGGCGGTTCGGCGGTCTTGCCATCGCCCAGGTAGAGGAACACGCGGTCCTGGCCGTAGTGCTCGGGCGCCGCCACCGTCTCGCCATCGACCGGGATCAGGCCCTTGCCCCGCTTGCCGGTCGATTCCGCGATGAGCTGTTCGGCCCAGGCGCCGACGCTCGCATAGGCGGGGGCTGCAAGGATCGTCACCTTGTCGCAGCCGTGGTCGAGCGCCAGGCGACCCAAGGCCACGCCAAGCCGTGCGCCCGGATTCATCGGCGCGGGCACGCTCGCCGCACAGCTGTTGACCATGCGCTGGGCCGTGGCCAGCAGGCGCTGGACATCCAGGCCCATGGCGGCGGCCGGCACCAGCCCGAACTTGGACAGGACCGAATAGCGCCCGCCGATCGACGGCAGGCCGAAAAACGTGCCGGCGAATTTGTCGGCCGCCGCGGCCTTCTCCATGGGCGAGCCCGCGTCGGTCACGGCGACGAAGTGCCGTCCGGCCTGGTCGGCGCCGACCGTCTCGGCCACGCGATGGTAGAAATATTCCTCGAAGATATTGGGCTCGAGCGTCGAGCCGGACTTGGACGAAACAATGAACAGGCTGCGCGCGAGGTCGACCGCCTGCTCGATCGCCCGCACCTGGTGGGGGTCGGTCGAATCCAGCATATGGAATTCGGGCCAGCCGGACTGGCGGCCGAACGTTTCCTTCAGCACGGCGGGGCCCAGGCTCGAGCCGCCCATGCCGAGCAGCACGACATGCTTCCATCCCTGGTCCCGCACGCTCTGGGCAAACGCCTGCAGCGTGGCGATATCGGCAAGTTCGACCGACACGATGTCGAGCCAGCCGAGCCATTTATCCTCGTCCGCTCCGGTCCACAGGCTCTTGTCGCCGCGCCAGAGCCGGCGGGTCTTGCCGTCCTTGGCCCATTCGGCAAGCGCCTCGTCGATGGCCTTCGCCGGCGGCCCATAGGATTCCCGCATACCGACGAGCCGATCGCCGCTGAACTTGGCGCGCTGCTTGGCGACCGCGCCATAGAGCGCATCGGCCGCCGCGGCGAACAGATCGACGCCCTCGCCGACGAGCTCCGTCGTCACGTCGTCGAGCGAGATGCCGGACCGGGCCAGGCGCTCCAGCACGCGCTCGGCCGCCTCGGTGTTTTCCTCCAGGCTGGCGCGCAGCTTTCCATGGTTGCGGAAGGCGTCCATGGTCGCCGGCGGCATGGTGTTGACCGTGTCGGCGCCGATCAACTCCTCGATATAGAGCACGTCGGAGTAGGCCTTGTTCTTGGTGCCGGTCGAGGCCCAGAGCAGCCGCTGCGGACGCGCACCCTGGCCGGCGAGCGCCCGCCAGCGCTCGCTCCCGATCAGCTGCTTATAATGCCGATAGGCCATCTTCGCGTTGGCGATGGCTACCTTGCCCTTGAGGTCGGCAAGCGCCTTGTCGCCGCCCTGCGCAAGCTTGGCGTCGATCGCCGCATCGATCTTGGCGTCGATGCGGCTGACGAAGAAGCTCGCCACGCTGGCGACCCGGGCGACTGCGCCCGGCCCCCGGGCCTTCGCCAGATCCTCCAGCCCCGCGATATAGGCCTCGGCCACGTCCTTATAGGCATCGACCGCAAAGAGCAGCGTCACGTTGATGTTCATACCCTCGCCGATCAGGGTGCGGATCGCCGGGACGCCGGCCTTGGTGCCCGGGACCTTGATCATCAGGTTGGGACGGTCGACCGCCTTCCAGAGCTTGCGCGCCTCGGCGATGGTGCCTTGCGTGTCGTTGGCGAGATAGGGCGAGACCTCCAGACTGATGAAGCCGTCGGCGCCCTGGGCCGCGCCATAGACCGGCCGCAGCACGTCGGCGCCCTTTCGGATATCGCCGATTGCCAGATGCTCGAACAAACGGCCGATGTCAGTGTCGCCGGCTTCGAGCACGCTTTGCAGATCGGCGTCATATTCGTTCGAATGGCCGATTGCCTTCTCGAAGATCGAGGGATTGGAGGTCACGCCCTTGAGCCCATCGCGTTCGATCAGCGTCTTCAGCTCGCCGCGCTCGATCAGGCCGCGGCTCACGTAGTCGAGCCAGACCGCCTGGCCAAATTCTCCAAGCTGCTTCAACGGATTCATGACATGCATCCTTTTGCTGCCGCCTGATTGGCGCTACCGGTTTTCAGTCCGCTTCGCCGACGCCTTGTCGCCCTCGAGCTGGGCGCGCGCCGCCGCCTCGACCTTCTCGGCCGTGAAGCCGAACTTGATTAGGAGATCCCTGAGCGGTGCGGACGCGCCGAAGGTGTTCATGCCGATCTTGGTACCGGTCAGCCCGACCCAGCGCTCCCAGCCGAGCATGGCGCCCTGCTCGACCGAAACGCGGGACGTGATGTCCGGCGGCAGCACGCTGTCGCGATAAGCCGCGTCCTGCCGATCGAACAGCTCCCAACTCGGCATGGAGACGACCCGGACCTTTAGCCCGTCCTTGGTCATGTTCTCGTAGGCGCTGACGCAGAGCCGCACCTCGCTGCCCGTCCCGATCAGGATCACGTCCGGCCTGGCGCCGCCCGGTGGGTCGGCGAGGATGTAGGCACCTTTCGCCACGCCCGAGGCGGCGCCGTATCGGCTCCGGTCGACCGTCGGCAGGGGCTGGCGCGACAGGATCAGGCAGGCGGGCTGATGCTTCATCGGCAGGATCGCGCGCCACGCCTCGGCCGCCTCGTTGGCGTCGGCGGGGCGGATGGTGACGAGGCCCGGGATCGCGCGCAGGCTCATCAAATGTTCGACCGGCTGATGGGTTGGGCCGTCTTCGCCGAGGCCGATCGAATCATGGGTGAAGATCCAGATCGACGGGATCTCCATCAGCGCCGAGAGTCGGATCGTCGGACGCATGTAGTCGCTGAAGATGAGGAAGCTCGAACCGTAGGCGTGGAATTTGCTGAGCGACAGACCGTTGACCAGCGCGCCCATGGCATGCTCGCGCACGCCGAAATGGAAATTGTGGCCGCCGCGATCATCCGCTTCAAAATCCCCAGCCCCGTCGAAGGTGAGGTTGGTCTTGGTCGACGGCGACAGGTCGGCCGCGCCGCCGATGAGCCACGGCAAATTTCGGGCGATCGCGTTCAGGACCTTGCCGGAGCTCTCCCGGGTCGCCATGCCCTTCTCGTCCGCCGCAAAGCTCGGGATATCCTTGTCCCAGCCGTCGGGCAGCGTGCGATGCTGCATCCGGGTGATCCGGTCCGCCAGGGCGGGCTCGGCCTCCGAATACCGCTTGAAGACCTGCTGCCACGCGGTCGACAGCTCATGGCCGCGCGCGCCGATGCCCTCCGCGAAATGCTCGCGCACGCCGTCCGGCACCAGAAACTGGGCGTCCTCGGGCCAGCCGTAGAATTTCTTGGCCGCCTCGATCTCGTCGTCGCCCAGCGGCTCGCCATGGGCTTCCTTAGTGCCCTGCTTCTTGGGCGCGCCATAGCCGATGATGCTGTGGACGACGATGAATGTCGGCCGATCGGTCGTGGCTTTGGCCTGGTCCAGGGCCGCATCGACCGCGGCAAGGTCGTTGGCGTCCTCGACGTGAAGCACCTGCCAGCCATAGGCCTCGAAGCGCTTGCCGGTGTCCTCGGTGAAGGCGAGCTTGGTGCTGCCCTCGATGCTGATGTGGTTGCTGTCGTAGATCCAGCAGAGGTTGCCGAGCTTCAGATGGCCGGCCAGCGATGCCGCTTCGGACGACACGCCCTCCATCATGTCGCCGTCGCCGCACAGGACCCAGACGCGGTAATCGAACAGCCTGTACTCAGGACGATTGAAGTGTTCCGCCTGCCAGAGCCCGGCGACAGCCATCCCCACGCTGGTGCCGCAGCCCTGGCCGAGCGGCCCCGTGGTCGTCTCGACGCCCGAGGTCAGGTGGTATTCCGGATGGCCCGGCGTCTTGCTGTCGATCTGGCGGAAATGCTTGATGTCGTCGAGGGTGAGCGCCGGGCCGCCGGTCAGCTCGTAGCGCTCGTCGACAGCCTTCACGCCGGTCAGGAACAGCAGCGAATAAAGCAGCATGGAGGCATGGCCGACCGACAGCACGAAGCGGTCGCGGTTCGGCCACAACGGGTCCTGCGGGTCGTAGCACAGATGTCTCTGCCATAGGGCGTAGGCAACGGGCGCCAGCCCCATCGGGGTGCCCGGATGGCCGGATTTGGCCTTTTGAACGGCATCCATCGATAGCGTGCGGATCGTGTCTATCGACAGTTGCTCGATATCGATCGTCATGATCTCCCCCTTGGGACGATGCATCCGGAACCTGGAACAAGGTTCGCGGGGGGAATGGAATTCGGCCGCGACCGAAAGCCGTGGACACCCCTCTTATGAAAAGCCTGGACCGACCAAACAAGCGTACCCAAGGGCGCACTCGTCGGTTTTGCCGATATTCTCGGATGCAAAGGCGATGGCTGCGCACGAACGAAAAGACGGCGGAATCCTCGCGAAGGAAGGCCAGCCGTTTCCGCCTAGGCGTGGCTCTTAAGACCGCAGGTCCGCGAAAGGTTCCCACCATCGGGCATGCCTCGCGAAATGGCATGAGATTGCCCCGCTGTCCCGCGGCGGACGACGATATATCGTTTTTGCGGAAAGCCGATCGCCCGCCGGCGACCCCGGGTTTCGCGGCCGCCATCCGGCGCCGCTCCGCAGAGTTCGTCCCTCATTCGGGAGAGCCATGTGAACGAAAAAGGTCCAAGCCGCCTGCTTGACACGGCCGAAGGGCGGAGATTGCAGGAAATCGCATCGGGCGTGCCGTGGCGCCGCTGGGGACCTTACGTCAGCGAGCGGCAGTGGGGCACAATTCGGGAGGACTACAGCCCCGATGGGGATGCCTGGCGATACTTGCCCCATGCCCACGCGAGGAGCCGGGCCTATCGCTGGGGCGAGGACGGGCTGGCCGGCTTCTGCGACGAGGCAATGCGCTGGTGCCTGGCACTGGCGCTGTGGAACGGCCGGGACGCGATCCTGAAGGAACGCCTGTTCGGCCTGGCCAATGCCGAAGGCAACCATGGCGAGGACGTCAAGGAGCTCTACCATTACGTCGATGCGACGCCGAGCCATGCCTACCAGCGAATGATCTACCGCTACCCGCAGGTGGCCTTTCCCTATGAGCAGCTGATCGGGGAAAACGCCAGGCGTGGCCGGGAGCAGCCCGAGTTCGAATTGATCGACACGGGCGTGTTCGACGACGGCCGCTATTTCGACGTCACCATCGAATATGCCAAGGCGACGGCCGACGACCTGCTGATGAAGATCACGGTCGAGAACGCCGCGGGAAATCCGGCGCTGCTTCACCTCGTGCCGCAGCTCTGGGCGCGCAACACCTGGTCCTGGACCGAGGCATCGGATCGTCCCCGGCTCCGGGCCGAGCCGGGGGGCGATATCTTGGCGCACCGGCCGGGCAAGAAGACCTGGCGAATGAGCGTCGATCGGCCGTGCCGCTTGCTGTTTTGCGAGAACGAGACGAACACGCCGCTGCTGTTCGGACGCAAGGCGCCAGGCCCGTTCAAGGACGGCATCAACGATTTCATCGTGGATGGCGATCTGAATGCGATCCGCGATCGGGAGGGCAGCAAGGTCGGGGCACAGGTCGTGCTCGAACTGCCCGCCTTCGGGTCCGCGTGCCTGCGGCTGCGGTTCCGGCCGGACGGCAGCACAACCGCCCCTTTCGCCGATTTCGACGAGGTCCTGGCGCTTCGACGGGCCGAGGCCGACGAATTCTATGCCGTCCTGCAGGCGGGCATCGCCGACCCGGACGCGCGGGCCGTGCAGCGGCAGGCCTTGGCCGGCATGCTCTGGTCGAAGCAGGTCTACCTGTTCGACATCCCGAAATGGCTCGACGGCGATCCGGGACAACCGCCGCCGCCGCTGGAGCGCCGGCATGGGCGCAACGCCGACTGGCGCCACCTCAACAATTCCGAGATCATCTCCATGCCGGACAAATGGGAATACCCGTGGTACGCGGCGTGGGATCTTGCATTTCACTGCGTATCGATCGCCCTGGTCGATCCGGCCTATGCCAAGGACCAGCTCGTGCTTTTGACGCGGGAATGGTTCATGCATCCGAATGGCCAGTTGCCGGCCTACGAATGGGCGTTCGGCGACGTCAATCCGCCGGTCCATGCCTGGGCCGCCTGGCGGGTGTATCAGACCGACAGGGAACTGACCGGCACCGCCGATACCGCCTTCCTCGAGCGGATCCTGCACAAGCTCCTGATCAATTTCACCTGGTGGGTCAATCGCAAAGACGCCGGCGGCCGCAACATCTTCCAGGGCGGGTTCCTAGGACTGGACAATGTCGGCCCGTTCAACAGATCGGACCCGCTGCCGAACGGCGGCTCGATCGACCAGGCCGACGGCACGGCTTGGATGGCGATGTATGCCCTCAATCTGATGCGGATCGCGCTGGAGCTGGCACTCCATAATCCGGTGTACGAGGACATCGCGACCAAGTTCTTCGAGCATTTTCTGGCGATCGCGGGCGCGATGGCGGATGGCGATGCCGGCGGCCTCTCGCTTTGGAACGAGGAGGACTGCTTCTTCTACGACGTGCTGCGCCTGCCGAATGGCGAGCGCGTCCCGCTCCGCCTCCGGTCGATGGTCGGGCTCATCCCGATCTTCGCGGTCGAGGTCCTGGATCCGACCGTGTTCGAGAAACTGCCCGGCTTCACGCGCCGCCTGCGCTGGTTCCTGAAGCACCGCCCGCATCTGGCCAACCTGGTGTCTCGATGGAACGAGCCGGGTGTCGGCGAACGGAACCTCCTGTCCCTGCTGAGAGGCCGCCGGCTCACGTGCCTGCTGCGCTGGATGCTCGACGAGACCGAATTCCTGTCCGATTACGGCGTCCGCTCCCTCTCGAAGGCCCATGGGCCGCAGCCCTATATCCTCGAGCTGGACTCGACACGGACGCAGGTTGACTACGCGCCTGGGGAATCGACCAGCGGGCTGTTCGGCGGCAATTCCAATTGGCGCGGCCCGATCTGGATGCCGGTCAATTACATGCTGATCGACGCCCTGCGTGAATTCCACCGGTATTACGGCGCCGATTTCCGGGTCGAATGCCCGGTCGGGTCAGGGCACTACGTCAACTTGGGGCAGGTCGCCGACGAGCTTGGACGCCGGCTGAGCCGGCTTTTCCTCCGCGGCCCCGATGGATCGCGACCGTCGCTGGCGCCATCGGGGCCGGGCCAGACCAGCGCGACGATCGGCGACCACCTGCTTTTTCACGAATATTTTCACGGCGAGAGCGGCCGCGGCCTGGGCGCCTCGCATCAAACCGGCTGGGCGGGGCTCATCGCGAACCTGCTTCACCAGGCGAGAGCGAGATCCCCCGCCGCGCCAGCCGAATAGGCGTTGGGCGCGTGTTTGAGGTCATGCCGGGCGCCGCCGCTCCGCCTCAATCGCCCGCACCATCCAACTTGGCGCCGTCAACAGCGGCGTAAGCTCTCTGCTCGGCGAAGCAGCCATCCCAAGTCCTCTTTGGCCGACATGCCAATGCTCCTCACTTCCTGACCCACTGTCCGGATTCCTGGAGGAACCAGGTGCCAGGCGGAGCGGAATTCAGGATTTCCCCCGCATAGATCCGGCCGACCTGGTCGATCGCCACTTTGTCGGCTTCGGCGCGCTGGGCATAGACCTTGCGCCGCTCCGCGTTCACCTGGTCGACCAGCGGCGCCAGCGCGGCGGCCTGCGTCTGGTCGCGCACCACCGCATAGCCGTCATAGCGTTCTCCGACCGCGCCGGCGCTGCGCGGCCCGTCGAGCGCGCGAGTCTGGGCCGAGGCCCCCGCCATGATGAGCATCAAAGACAGCGCGAGAGCCAAATGGCGCCATGTCCTAGAAAATCGGTTGGGTCTTGACATCTTCCTTGGCCTTTTCCTCGACGCGTAGCCGCAGATCGGCATCGAGCTTGATGTTCAGGTTGATCGTGATCGGATCCTTCGGCGCCTCGACCCGCACCACGGGCGAGCATGAGGCGGCAAGCAAGAGCATGGACAACAGGGCACCTGGGCGGAACATCGGGGTCAAGTGGCGCTCCTCGCCGGTCGCATTCGGTCGGGCCCATAACCTAAACTGCAGCGCGGCGAGTAGGCGAGCCTGTTTCATCGCGCGGTTTGCCGCAAGAGGCCCCCGGCAGCGGCGTAGCCGTCGCGGAAGAGTGCCGCGAGCCGGTCGAAATTGGCTTCCACCCGGATGTTCAGAGCGAAAGGATAGCCGTCGAGCACCGCCGGGTTGGCACCCTTGAGGCCGATCAGCAAGCTCCCCTCCCCGGAGGGCGCCCGGTCCAGCCCGAGCGACAGGCTGGTGTAATGGAAATCCTCAAGCGCCTGTCGCAGGAGCGTCAACGTGTCCGCGGCGCTGTCCGCCGGCGCGCGGACCGCCCCGGGCAAGCCCGTGCCGGTGTAGCGCACGACCCCCGGCGCCCGCGCCGTAAGCTGTCCCCCGGCAATCGCGACACCGGCCGGATCGACCCGCACCGGGATGCGTCCGTCCAGCGCCCCCGATCCGCTCAACCCGTCGACTCCGATCAGCGTCAGCACCGTGCCCAGATCGACATCGCGGACTTCCAGCGTCGCATCGAGCGGCCGGTCGCGCTCGAGCGCGACATTGGCGAGCGACAGCGTGCCGCCGACAACCTTGAGCGTTGCCGCCTCGAGCAGCAGGCGGTCGGCGCCGGGCAGGCTGAGCCGTAGCTCGAAGGGCGCCTGCGGCAGCGTGGCAATCTGGAGCGCGCCGGTCAGCTGTTGTGGGCCCGGCGTATGCGGGGGCATGAGCGCATCGAATACGACCCGGCCGTCGACGCCGCTTACCCGGGCAAGGTCGCCCTCGAATCCCACGCCCTGGAGGACGAGCGTCAGCGTCGCCGCCGCGTCCTTGCCGCCCCATGACACTGTGCCACTGCCGGCGACCGAGCCAGCGACTCGCTCGAGGGCGTGACCGGCGAGGGGAAACAGGTCGCGCGGCTGTTGCCCTTCCGGCTTGAACTCGATCGGGGCCAGGCGGATGCGGGCGGAGCCACGGCCGCTGGCAAGTTCGTGCCGGCCATCGATGGTCAGGAAGAGTGCCTTGTCGGCCGTCTCGGCATGGCCGTTGAGGGTAAGCGCGCCCATGTCGCGGCGGCCGTCCAGCGCCAGCACGAGGGGCGCCCAGGCCGCGGGTGCGGACCGGTCGTGGAGCTCGCCGGTCAGCCTGAGCGCCATCGCCTCCCCAGCAGCCGTCACGGAAATCGCTGCGCCCGTGAGCTGGACGCCTTGCCTCGGCAGCACCAACGAGCCATGGGCAAGATCGAGCCGCGGCTGTTGGCCCATCGCGACCAGACGCCATTCGGGCAGATCGATCGCGAGAGGGACGGGCGTGCCGCTGACCGGCATCCCAATGACATCGATCGCGGCCCTGCCGGTCATCACGCCCTGAGCGTCCTGCACCGCCGTCGCCTCTAGCGAAAGGGTGGCCTTGCCGATCGGGGCCGCGAGAGTGATGCGCGCATCCGCCAGCTCGACTTTTTCGAACGCCGGGGCGGTGCCACCGCCCGATCCCCCGCCGCCAGGCAGCCCAGCCACCGTGACTGCGCCATGATCAATCGCCAGGTTGAGCTGCAGCCCCTCGACGCGGAGCCGCGCGAGCCGGGCATGCAGTAAGCCCCATGGCGTCCAGCCAATCTCGATGGCGGAGGCGGATGGTCCGTCCGCGCCACCCAGGCGGAGCGGGCCAAAGGCGGCCCCGCCGAGCCCGATCGAGCGGACTTCCAGGGTCTGCGGCGCGATGCCGGCATGGACGAGCCCGAGCCGGAGCAGGCCTTCGACCAGGTCCCGGCGCGCCAGCACGGAAGCGGTGAGGGCCGCAATCAGGCAGACGACGAAGGTCGCGCACAGTACTCGCCACATCCGCCACGCGCGACGGCTTTCTGTGGTGAGCGGGGCGGTCGGTCCATCCTGCATAACTGGAGACAGTATCGAAGCGATCGGCAAACCGCGAGCCTTTGCCCCGCGGAGAGTGGCGTTCGGAATGGTCGACAGGATGGCGACCGGATCGGCGCTGCTTAAGCGTCTTCTCGCCATTTTATCGAGCAGCCCATGCTCGGGAATTGCTCGATCGGGCCATGCCCCGCGCGCGATCTGCTCCATCGCCTCGAAGAGTTCGCGCCGCGACCCTGCTACCCGCTGAAGATTGCGCACGGGATAGACCGTTGAGGACCGCCTGCACATAGGGGCAATGATTGCAGATGAACATGACCAGGGTGCCCTTCGGCCCGCGGACACCGGCGAGCCGGTAACGGCGCCCATCGGTGCCCTCCAGATCGAAATCGGGAGCCTGCCATCCGATTGCCGCGCTTGGAATTTCCACGGCCATGGCTGTTCTCCCGAGCAGTTGCCGCAGCGCCGGCGGCGGATCGGTGCGAACCTTGATGGTTGAAAATGATCTTGCGGGAGGACAGATCACCAAGCTGAAGCTGGTCAAACGCCAGATGTACGGGCGCGCTAAACTCGATCTGCTCCGCGCCCGGCTCGTTCCATCAGCATGGAACGACCCTGCACCAAATCTGATTCAGAGCCAATGTTCCACGCCGAATAACAGTAAGGAAGGAAGGAGGAATGGCCATTTGGCGTGCCGTGCAAGCTCGACGAGACGGGCGACCGGCGCCGGGCGGCCCTCGGGGATGAAGCGATAGACCAGCAGCTTCCGGGCGAATCGGGGTGGTGCCATTGCCGTGACGAAGAACCAGGCGAGCGTCAGTGCCGAGCGCAACGGGCCGCGCTCATAGACGCCGACGCAGCGGCAAGCCTTGAGAAACAGCTTCACGACGTGGTCGTCCCGCGACGCCGGATGAGATGGCGCCAGCTTTCGCAGCGCCAGCCGCCGTTCCAGAAAGACCAGGGAATGATCGAGCGGATCGGCGTTCGAGAGGCGAACGCCGCGCCGCGACGCATGCTCCCTGAGGAAATTTGCTTCGACACGACCCCACGCGATATAGCCGAGAAAGCGATCAACATCGAGCGGGGCGCCCGCCCAAAGATTCGCTCCGTGGACACGGTAGTAGCCGAGCGAAACGCCGAGCGAGATGACCGAGCCGTAGAGCGGCGCCACGGCGTTGAGCGCACCGTCGGCGCCGAATCTGAGCCACCGCTTGGGATCGAGCGGCAGGATCTCCGCCAGCAGCCGGCGCGCATAGGCGTTGCCGCTGCTTGGCGGCGTTGGATAGATCCCGTAACGGCGGACGAGTCGGTCGATCTTCCGCTCATCGAGTGGCCGCGTCGCGGCGGGCACGAAGCCCTGGGGGCGGCCTTCCGCGTCGATCACGGTCAAGGGGAACTGCACCTTCACGATGTCCGGGCGCCACGCCGCCACGACCTTTTCGGCAGCATCCGCGCAAAGCATGTCGTCCGCATCAAGGAACATGACTATATCGCCGCTTGCCGCCGCCCAGCCGGCGTGAATCGTCGACGTCAAGCCACTGTTCTCCTTGAAGATCAGCTGTACCTGGTCTCGATATTTTTCGAGCAGCGCGCGCGAACCATCCGTCGAGCCGTCGTCGACGACGATGACCTCGGTATTGGCATAGGTCTGCTGCAGCGCGCTCTCCACGGCGAACGCCACGAATTTCTCGTAATTATAACTGCTGACGACGATGCTGAGCAGCGGATGTGAAGATGACATGTGAGACGTCCCGAACCGCAATGTCGTCTAGCTTTGCCCTGATATCTTTCTCGGCGGGGCCTCCGGGCCGATCGGAAATCCGGCAATACTCCACTCGGTCATGGTCCCCGGTCACCGTATGCGAGTGGAGAGCTCCGCAGCGACTTCCCAAGGTCTGCACTCCACGGACGCCCCGCCATTCGCCTCTCCCACCACCTCGTGGCAGTCGTCGGCAAGTCTGTGAGGCATGAGCAACAGGATCTTCACGGAGCCAGTCTCCTTTGTGACTGGGTGATCTGAATGGGAAAGAGTGACAAACCAACACAGAATTTTCACAGCACGTAATATTTTTGGCATGTCAATAAATTAAATTATTAAAATAAAGAAAATAATATTGCATTAATTGGTAGTGTTTTAATTTGCCGCGTGTATCTGCGGAATAATACGTTCTAAAAACAAAAATAAACCAGAATGCAGTCTGAAATCTTCAAGTGGTCGTCATCTGTTCAGGCAATTGTAAAGTTGCACACAAAGACGGTAAAACAACGCACAATTGATCCGAATGACCCAAGGCAACACCCGTGGAACGGAAATTTGTCTCAAGAGTTCCCAGAATCTGATAGATTTCGCAAAGACGACGCCTTTGTATTAGAATTACTTTTATTACGAATTGATATCCGAGTATCGATCCTTAGCGATGAGCGTCCAAGGTTCCAAAAGACGCATCCCCTAACGCTTGCGCTGATCGGCCGAAGACGCACCACAGCAACGCCCCCAACCGTGGTAGCGTGCGGCCTCGCCGCGGTGCTCGGCGGATGGATACCTCTGTGTGCCCGGCCGCGCCGAAGATGGAGCACCGGCAATGTTGGTGGCGCCGACCGCGGCCGAACCGGCGAAGCCGTCACAGTCTGTGAATCGGCCCTTTTATTGCGGCTCACCTGCACGCCCTTTATCATCGGGGAGATCGCCCGCTCAAAATGGGTGAGTGTAGTGGAGCGCTTCAAGTCATGGGGGCTGAAGAGTGGAGCCTGGAACTTCAAGGGGCGATCCAGGCGGCAACGCCTGAGCGCGTTCAAGACACTCGTGGGTTTGACGCGATCGTCGTGGGCGCAGGCGCGGCAGGAGGCATGGCAGCGCTACTGCTCACCGAAGCGGGGATGTCAGTCCTACTGCTGGACGCGGGATGGCGCCCGCGGTTCCGCGACGCGCCGCTAAGGCAAACGACGGCAGCGATTGTGAAACGTGTGGCCGATCCTCGCCTGCAGTCCATCCTGCCCGCAGCAGTAGTCAGGCTTGGCCAAAAAGCTTTGCGGGCGGCCGGCAATTTCCACCAGCCGGTGCAGACCAAATGCTTCGCCTGGGCAATGGCACCGGACGCTTTCGTCGATGACAGGGAAAACCCCTACGTCAGCTCCCCCGGAACGCGTTTCGATTGGTTCCGTGCGCACCAAATCGGTGGCCGGATGACCATTCCGGGGCACGGCCGACAGTACTATCGCCTGAACGAGCGTGATCTTTCTCCCGAAGATAATCTGAGTCCGCGCTGGCCGGTGTCCTCCGCCGAACTGAGTCATTGGTATGACGTCGTTGAACAAAGATTGGGACTTTCAACGGGGGGGGAGGATTGTCCATGGGTGCCAGGGGGCCAGTCCTCTAACGTACGCGTGGCGACGCCCGCAGAAGCTGAGGCTGTTGCGACTCTGAAGGCCCGCTGGCCTGACGTGCACCCCATCCTCGGCCGGTCGGCGCCGCCCCTCCCGTCTGCGGAGATGGCGGCTGCAACGGGAAGGTTGGTCTGCCGCCAGGGCGCGATCGTAAGGGATGTTCGGGTCGGACCCGATGGGCGCGCGGCCGGAGTAAGCTGGGTAGACCGCGCCACGGGCGGAGATATGAACGCCAGGGCCCCGATCGTTTTTGTTTGCGCGTCGGCTTTGGAGAGCACGCGCATCTTGCTGTTATCCCGGTCGGCAGCCGGGGACCCGATCGGCGTGCGCTCAGGCGTGCTAGGAACCTACCTGATGGACCATGTTTTTGTCTGGGCCGAGGGGACCGGTGGGGCACTGGCTGGCGAGCCTGAACCCCTTGCGCCCGGGCGATGCGTGTATCTTCCGCGCTTTGACCTACGCCTGGGGCGGGAAAGCGGTAACCGTGGTTTTGGGGTGCAGATTTACCGATGGTCACTGAACTCAGGTCGCTCATACTTCAGGGGGGTATCATTGGGCGAGATGACCCCGCGCGCTGAGAACCACGTCATGCTCGATTTTGACCGCAAGGACGCGTGGGGGCTGCCTGTGCTTAGGATCTCCTGTCGCCACAACGAGACTGAGCTTGAACGCGCTAAAGATCAAAGCGCCGCCTTGAGAGAGGTTGGCGATGAGTTGGGCGTCCAGTTTCACAGGCTCGTTGAGACGCCCGCGCCACCGGGCACGGCTATTCATGAATGCGGCACAGCGCGCATGGGCGATAGCCCCGATCACTCGGTGCTTGATTCCGACAATCAGTGTTGGGATGCCAAAGGGGTCTATGTCACGGATGCATCCGCCTTTCCTTCGCAGGGAGTCCAAAATCCGACCCTGACTATCTTAGCCTTGACGGCGCGAGCGTGTGCCCACGCCACGGGGAGCTGCCCGCCCGGAAACGAGACAGGAGGCGCCATGAGAGCCCCGCACCTATAACCAGCGGAGCTGAAGGCTTCCGTCAGGGTTCAGCGCGGGTTGCCGAGGAAGCGGTCATCCGACACGGGGTCGCGGCGCCGCTTCGAGATCTCAGATTGGGTAATGCGAAAGCTGATGTCGCCTAGCCTTTGGGTCGCGGTCGAAAAACTGTCGCAGCAGGCGGTGTGGCTGGTGCTGTTCGCCATTCTGGCGCCGATTCTGGGACCGCGCCCCTATGGCTTGTTCGCGATCGTCATGGTTTTCATCGGCTTCTGCGAGTTCGTCACGGTCGAGGCCGCCTGCGAGGCGTTGATAGGCATGGAGCCTCTGGAACCCTTGCATCTCAAGACGGCGACCGCCTGCAATCTCGCCATTTCCATCGCGGCAGGGATTGGCGTTTTCCTGCTGGCTCCGCTATTCGGCCGACTGTTCGAAGATCCGGACCTGGTCCTCCTGTTCGAGGTCTTGTCCGTCCTGCCGGCGCTTTCCGCGCTGACATCGGCGCCGATCGCGGTGCTGAAGCGGCGGATGGATTTTCGACCGCTTGCACTCAGGGCGACACTCAGCCTCGTGATCGGCGGTGTTGCCGGCGTCGCCTTCGCCTTTGCCGGGGCGGGGGTATGGTCGCTCGTCACCCAGATCCTGCTGCAGCGCGTGTCAGAGGTCGTGATCCTCTGGGTCACCACGGGCGGCAGCGGGCTCGGCTGGTCGCGGCCGCACTATCACGATCTCCGCTCCTACGCCGCCCATGTCTTCATCTCGCGCAGCATGCTGTTCCTGAGTGCGCAGTTTCCGCGGCTGATCATCGGATATTTCCTCGGCCCCGTGGACCTGGGCCTCTTCACGCTCGCAAGCCGGTTCCCGGAGACGCTGGCGCAGATCGTCCTTACGCCGAAAATGATCGTCGCGCGCGTCGATCTGCGCCGGTATCGCTATGGCGAGGAAGCCCTGGGCAATTCCTACTACCGTCTGCTGCGCGATATCGCGCTCATCGGCTTTCCCATGAGCCTCGGCGCCGCCGCGACGATTCCGTTGCTGATTTCGGTCTGGCTCGACGAGCGCTGGCAGGCGGGCATCCTCGCCTCGCAGCTGATGTTCCTGACCGTTCCGCCGCAGGTCTTCTTCCACGGCGCCAGCGTCGTGCTCCTGGCGCTCAACTTTCCGCGCGAGGAGGCCAGACTTTCGACGATCCAGAGCTTGTCGAACGTGCTCTTCGTGCTGGTGGCCGTGCCGTTCGGGCTCAACGCCGTCTGCCTGTTCATGGTGTTGCGAGTGTTTCTGCTGATGCCCTATCCGGCAATCCTCGTCTCGCGCGTCTGCGGCATTCCCAAGCGGGGGATGGCCGAGGCGACCGGTTCGCCGTTCGGCCTGTCGCTGGCGATGGCGGTCGCCGTCGCGGCGATCAGCCCGCTCCTCGTGCGGATGGTGGGTTACGGCCCGGCGTTCGCGGGCCTCATCGTGATCGGCTGCGTCCTCTATGGGGTGCTGCTTGGGATCTTCGCGCCGGACGAAGCGCGGCGATTCATTTCGCGGCTTCCCTTCGCGTCCTGACCTGAAGCGGTCTTGCCATCGTCGTCCGGCGAAATGAGCCGTCATCGGGCATGCCGCACGAATGTCTGCTGCCGCGTGCCGATCACCCACAGAGCAGCAGATTGGCGATCACGGCCCATCGTAACGATCCCAACCCTGGGAATCGTTTCGGGTCGATTGCTGAGATCGTAATGGAAGTGCCAGGTCGCCAGTTGGATCGGCTCGTTCGGTGAGATGCCACAGGGCGAACGCATTCACGAACTCTTCAACGAGGCGAGCGCCGCCTTCACCTTGGTGGCCGACCCTCGGCTCCATCCAGACGGAAAGTTCGGCGCGGCCAGCTTCTACGACACCAGGCATTCGTAAGGGGCGCTCGAAAACCTCATCGATTTCGATCTGCTGAATTCAGGGGAGACCGGTCTCAGCGTCGGTGCGGTCAACGTCCGAAGTGGCAATTCCATCTATTGCGATACGGCCACCCATCGGTTCCGTCGGGAACACATCACGGGTCTCGGTCATGGGACATCTGACGCGTCGGCCGGGCCGCCCCAAACGGCCGATTCACGCTGGCTCCAGCACTTGGACGTCGTGCGAGAAGGACAGGGTGACCGGCGTGCCGCGCTCCGGGGGCGGGGCGGCGCGGCTGTTGAAGCTGTCGAGCGAGATCATCCGGTCGTTGCAGCGCACGCGGATGCGCACGACCGAGCCCTGGAAGCCGACATCCTCGACATGGCCGTCGAGATGATTGGCACCCTCGCCACCGGAGCCGATCGTGATCGCCTCGGGCCGGAGCGCCAGTGTCGCGGCATCGCCGGCCTGGCCCTTGGGGAAGCCGCCGGCCACGACCAGCTCGCGGCCGTCGACCTCGATCCGGCCCGACGTGGGATCGGTGATCCGGCCCTCCAGCAGATTGAGCACGCCGACGAAGGAAGCGACAAAACGCGTGCGCGGCCGGTTGTAGATCTCGAACGGTGTACCGATCTGCTCGATCCGACCGGCGCTCATCACGACGATACGGTCCGAGATCGACAGCGCCTCCTCCTGGTCGTGGGTGACGAACAGGGTCGTGATGCCGAGTTCGCGCTGGACCGACCGGATCTCGTCGCGCAGCGCCACACGGATCTTTGCATCGAGCGCCGACAGGGGCTCGTCGAGTAGCAGCATCTTGGGCTTGACCGCGAGCGCGCGGGCGAGCGCCACCCGCTGCTGCTGGCCGCCCGAAAGCTGGAATGGATAGCGGTCGCCCAGCGCCGGCAGCTTGATCAGGTCGAGCATCTCGCGGACGCGCACTGCGATCTCGCCGGCCGGGCGCTTGGCGATCTTGAGGCCGAATGCGATATTCTGCGCCACGGTCAGGTTGGGAAACAGCGCGTAGGCCTGGAACACCATGCCGACGTTGCGCTGGTTCGCCGGCAGTTGCGAGATGTCCTTGCCATCCAGGCTGACGGTACCGGCCGTTTGCCGCTCGAAGCCGGCGACCATGCGCAGCACCGTGGTCTTGCCGCAGCCGGAGGGGCCCAGCAGCGACACGAACTCGCCGCGGTAGGCCGCGAAATCGAAGTTATGCACGGCGACATGGTCGCCGAAGCTCTTCTGGATATTGTGGATCTCGAGGAAATACATGGCGGAGCGCTCCTCAAGGAACGGTGATGGCGCCGCGCTTGCGGCCGAAGATCTGGATCAGCCCCATGCAGGCCCAGGTAACCAGGAAGGCGATGATGGCGAGCGCTGACGGCTCGTAGGCCCGGTTAGCGCCCATGAGCTGAAGATAGGGGCCGAACGCAGGGCGGTTCAGCAGGCTGGCGAAGGTGAATTCGCCGATGACGATCGCGAAGGTCAGGAAAGCGCCGGCGAGTACGGCCGAGCGCACGTTCGGCAGGATCACCTTCAGCATGATCGTCGACCAGCTGGCGCCGAGCGATTCCGCCGCCTCGGTCAGGGTCTTGACGTCGATCGCGCGCATGCCGGTATCGACGGTCCGGTACATGTACGGCAGTGCCAGCGTGACGTAGCCGAAGGCGAGCAGTGCGTTGGTCGCAGCGTCCGAACCGGTGAGCGGTAGCCAGGACGACGAATTATAGAGGCGCAGATAGCCGAACACGATGACGATCGCCGGGACGACCAGCGGCAGCAACGTCACGAATTCGACCAGTCCACGTAGATGCGGCAGGCGAAGGCGGACCAGATAGGCGGTCGGCACCACCACGAGCGCGCCCAGCACGATGGTGACGAGCGCCAGTACGGCGGAATAGAGGAAGGTCGCGCGGAACTGAGCGTCGCCGAACACGACACTATAGGCTTCGAAGCTGTATTGCCCGCGTAGCATGCGCAGCGAGAACTCAAAAGTCGCCAGCAGCGGCAGAATGAAATAGGTGGCGCCGAACGCGAAGATCACCCAGCCGAGGAGCGTCGAGCGCTTCATCGCAGCCACCTTTCGCTGCGGCCCCGGAGCCAGATATACGCACCGTTGGACAGGCAAGTGATGAGGATCATGCCGAAGGCGAGCGCGAAGCCGAGATTGGGGTCGTGCAGCACGTCGCCGCGGATCTGCGCGTATAGCTGGATCGTCACGATATTGAGCGAGGAGCCGGTCAGGGCATAGGCGGTCGCGACGGCGCCGAAAGAGTTGGCGAACAGCAGCAGGGTGGCACCCAGGATGCTCGGCCACAGGACCGGCAGCGCGACATAGCGCCAGTAGTGGAAATTCGTGCCGCCGAGGATCTGCGACGCCTCGCGCCACTCGCGCTTCAGCCCTTCGAGCGCCGGCACGATGATCAGCACCATCAGCGGGATCTGGAAATAGAGATAGGTGAGCGTCAGGCCCGAGAAGCTCAGCAGGTTGAAGCCGATATCGTGCGAGTAGATGTTGACGCCGAACCAGTCGCGCAGCAGCACCGTCACGAGGCCGACCCGGCCGAAGGTGGCAAGGAAGGCAAAGGCGAGCGGCACGCCGGCGAAATTGGACGCGACGCCGGAGAAGGTCAGCACCGATGACCGAACCCAGGCCGGTAGCCCGCCCTGCACGATCGCATAGGCGATGAGGAAGCCGAACAGCGCCCCGCCGATCGCCGAGGCCAGACTGACCTTGATGCTGATCCAGTAGGACGCCAGCAACTGCGGCTGGTTCAGGAGTTTGGCGAGATTGTCGAGCGTGAAGTTGCCGGCCTGATCCTGGAACGCACCGACCATCAGGATGCAGGTCGGCAGGATCAGGAACAGGAGGGCGAACACGAAGAACGGCAGCATGCCGAGCATGGCGGGCGAGAGCAGGCTGCCGAGCGACAGCCTCCCCTTCGTCACGACTACGTCCTGGGCGACTACGGACATCGATGACCCCGAGATGGCGACCCGCCGGCTGCCGCTACGAAAGGGTAAGTACTTGCCGGCGACGCCTGCAAGTACTTCCGCTCAGACGATATGCCTCGCGCCGCTACTTGACGCTGGCGCCGACGACGCTGTCCCAGTCCCTCGTGATCACCGCCTTGGCCGCGTCCTGGTCCTCGATCGTCGGGAACACGGCCTTGTCATAGGCCGCCGCCGGCGGCAGCTTGGCGATCAGGTCGCCCGGGATCGTCTTGTGCTCGACCAGATCCTTGAAGCGGATCGGGTGGCAATAGCCACGCAGCCAGGCGGTCTGTCCCTCGTCGGAATAGAGATATTCCAGCCACAGCTTGGCGGCGTTCAGATGCGGCGCAAAGGCACTGATCGCCTGGACATAGACGCCGGCGACGACGCCCGAACGCGGCACGACGACCTCGATCTTCGGATTGCCCTTCAGCGTGTCTCGATCGGCGAACGCGTTATAGTCCCAGCGCAGGACGATCGGCGTCGCTCCCTGGGCGAGCGAGGCGGCCTTGCCGATGACGGGCACGAAATTGCCCTTCTTGTTGAGTTCCGAATAGAACTTCAGGCCGGCTTCGGCGATCTTGGCCGGGTCATGCGCCTCGGATGCGAGACCGGCGGCATAGACGCCCTGGATCGCCTGGTTGGCCGAACGCGGATCGCCGGCGAGCGCCACCGAATTCGCATAGTCTGACGACAGCAGATCCTTCCAATCCTGGGGGATCTTCTTGACGATGTCGGCATTCACCTCGAAGGCGAGCACACCGTAATAGTCGCCGGTCCAATAGCCGTCGGCATCCTTGGCCGAGGCCGGGATAGAGGCCCAGGTCGAGACTTTGTACGGCTGTATCAGGCCCTCGGCCTTGGCTGTAGGACCGAAGGACAGGCCGACGTCGATCACGTCCGGTGCCTGCGGGCCCGTGTTGCCCTTGTTCGCCTTGATCGCCTGGACCTCGTCGCCCGAGCCCGCATCCGGATTGAGCTCGTTGATCGTGATGCCGTACTTCGCCTTGAATGCATCGATCATCGGGCCATAGCCGCACCAGTCGTGCGGCAGGGCGATGACGGTCAGCGCGCCTTCCTTCTTGGCGGCGGCGATCAGTTCGGCCGAGGGCTCTGCCAAGGCCGGAGCAACGCCGGCAAACACGACGACGCTGGCGACGGTCGCCAGTAGCCGGCTCTTGAGAATTGACGTCATACGCTGTCCCCCCTTTTTGATTTCGACCCTGCTGGAGCGTCATGGCGACAAGCCGCTTGTCATTGAACGGTCACTCAATCGAGCTTTCCGCCCCCCTGTGAACCCGTTGTACAAGCGTTCAATGCACAATTTATGACAGAGAATGTCGCGTTTGGCTAAAGACGCGGCGGCGTGCAAAAATGCGCGAAAGCAATGATATGGACCGAACCTAACCGACAAAAATATGATTGAACGATCAATTAACATTGTCAAATGGGACGGTCCGGGGCGGAACATGCCGGATCGGTCGATGAGGATGGAACGATGGGCGGCGTGAGTCCGGGACGGGTCGAGGGCGAGGAAGGGCGGCGGCTGCAATTGATCGAGGGCACGATCGCGTCGCTGGCCGATGTCGGCTTCGCCGCGTGCACGCTGCACGATATTGCCCGCCGTGCCGGCGTCTCGCCCGGGCTGGTCGCGCACTATTTCGGCGACAAGGAGGGGCTGCTGGAGGCGACGCTGCGCCATCTGGCCGGGCGCCTGAGCCGCCTCGCTGCCCAGAAGCTCGCCGCTGCGCGGACGCCACGCGCCCGGTTGCAGGCGATCATCGATGCCTGTCTCGCATCGGAGGAGTTCGACCGGCCGACGGCCAGCGTCTGGCTCGCTTTCTGGGGCCAGGTGCTGTATTCCGCCCGCTTTCGGCGAGTGCAGACCGTCTATCAGGGCCGCGTGCAGTCGAACCTGCGCCATGCGCTAAAGCAGCTCGTGTCGGCGCCGGACGCCCATGCGATCGCGGTCTCGACCGCGGCCCTGATCGACGGGCTCTGGCTGCAAAAGACGCTTTCGGCCAGCGCCCAGGCCGAAAGCGCCAGTGCCCGGGCCATTGTATCGGCCTTTGTCGACGGCCAACTCGCGGCTGTCAAACCGGCCTCCCCGGGGGCTGGGCGCCCGGCACGCCCGCGTCCCGCCGGGCGCTTCGCCACGATCAATCCGGCAACCGGCGAGACCCTGGCCGAGGTCGAAATCGCCGGTGCGGCCGAGATCGATGCTGCCGTCACCCGCGCACAGGCGGCTCAGCGGCACTGGGCTACCCGGAGCGGGGCCGAGCGCGGCCGGGTGCTGCGCCGGGTCGCCGACCTGCTGCGCCAGCGCAATGACCCGTTGGCGCGGCTGGAGACGCTCGACACGGGCAAGCCGATCCAGGAGACCGCAGCGGTCGATATCTTGTCCGGCGCGGACTGCTTCGAATATTTCGCCGGTGTCGCTGCCGGCCTCACCGGCGAACAGGTCGATCTCGGACCCGGCGCCTTCGGCTATACCCGACGGGAACCGTTCGGCGTGGTCGCCGGTATCGGCGCCTGGAACTACCCGCTGCAGATCGCCTGCTGGAAGGCGGCGCCGGCTCTCGCTTGCGGCAATGCGATGATCTTCAAGCCGGCGGAACTGACGCCGCTCAGCGCGGTGAAGCTGGCCGAGATCATGGTCGAGGTCGGCGTGCCGGACGGCCTCTTCAGCGTCGTTCAGGGCTTTGCCGAGACCGGTCAACTGCTGACCTGCCACCCCGACATCGCGAAACTGTCGCTGACCGGCGAGGTTACGACCGGTAAGCAGGTGCTGGCCGATGCCGCGCCCGGCCTGAAGCGCGTCACGCTCGAGCTCGGCGGCAAGTCGCCCTTGATCGTGTTCGACGATGCCGATCTCGACGATGCCGTGTCCGGCGCGCTCATCGGCAATTTTTATTCGGCCGGCGAGATTTGCTCGAACGGCACGCGCGTCTTCGTCCACAACCGCGTGCGCGAGGCCTTCCTTGCCAAGCTGGTCGAGCGCACCCGGCGCCTGGTGGTCGGCGACCCGCTCGACCCGCGCACCCAGGTCGGCGCGCTCATCTCCGAAGATCATCTGCAAAAGGTGCTGGGCTATATCGAGCGCGGCCGAGCCGAGGGGGCCAGGCTGCTGGCCGGCGGCCACCGGGTAACGGACGGCGCGCTCGGCCACGGCGCCTTCGTGGCGCCGACGATCTTCGACGGCTGCACTGACGGGATGACGATCGTGCGCGAGGAGATC
Organism: Aliidongia sp.; assembly: GCA_035310205.1. Taxonomy (GTDB): domain Bacteria; phylum Pseudomonadota; class Alphaproteobacteria; order ATCC43930; family CGMCC-115725; genus Aliidongia. The sequence goes on along the minus strand of DATGEK010000076.1, from coordinate 1,653 downwards.
TTCGGCCCGGTCATGGCGGTGCTGGGATTCGACGACGAGGACGAGGTGGTCGCCCGTGCCAACGACACGCGCTTCGGCCTAGCAGCCGGCGTCTTCACCCGGGACCTGGCGCGCGCGCATCGCACCATCGCCCGGCTCGAAGCCGGCACCTGCTGGATCAATCATTACAACGTGACGCCGGTCGAGCTGCCGTTCGGCGGCTATAAGCAATCGGGACTCGGGCGCGAGAATTCGCGGGCGGCGATCGAGGCTTATAGCCAGATGAAGAGCGTCTACGTCAATCTCGGTCCGATCGATGCCCCTTATTAAGCCGACGTCGATCGTGAAAGCCCGCGATATCGACAGCGTCGACTATGTCATCGTCGGCGCGGGCTCGGCCGGCTCGGTGCTGGCCAGCCGGCTGACCGAGGACGGCCGCCACACGGTGCTGGTGCTGGAACACGGCGGGTCCGACCGCTCGATCTATATCCAGATGCCGGCGGCGCTGTCCTATCCCATGAACATGCCGCGCTATAATTGGCAGTACGAGACCGAGCCGGAGCCGCATCTGGGCGGCCGGCGTCTGCACTGTCCGCGCGGCAAGGTCATCGGCGGCTCCTCGTCGATCAACGGCCTGGTCTATGTCCGCGGCAACCCGCTCGATTACGAGCGCTGGGAAGCGGAAGGGGCTGCCGGCTGGGGTTATCGCCAAGTACTGCCCTATTTTCGCCGGGCCGAGGCGCGGCGGACGGGCGGTAATGCCTGGCGTGGCGACGCCGGGCCGCTGGCGACGCGCACCGGCCGGCTCGCGAACCCGCTCTACCGCGTCTTCGTCGAGGCAGCGACCGAGGCCGGCTACGGCGCGACTGACGACATGAACGGCGCACGCCAGGAAGGCTTCGGCGCCATGGATATGACAGTGAAGGACGGCGTGCGCTGGTCGGCCGCCAACGCCTATCTGAAGCCGGCGCTGAAGCGACCGAACCTGACCCTCGTCACCCACGCGCTCGCGACTGGCCTGATCTTCGACGGCAGCCGCGCACTCGGCGTCCGCTATGAGCGGGACGGGGAGCCGCACGAAGTGCGGGCTCGGCGCGAGGTGATCTTGGCCGGCGGCCCGATCAACTCGCCGCAATTGCTGAAACTGTCGGGCATCGGGCCGGCTGCGGAACTCCGCGCTCTCGGCATTTCGGTGGTGCAGGACCGGCCGGGCGTCGGCGAGAATTTGCAGGACCATCTCGAATTCTATTTTCAGGTCGCCTGCACCCGGCCGGTGACGCTCTACAGCCGGTCGGGCCTCGTTGGCCGCAGCCTCGTCGGCGCACGGTGGCTGCTGACGCGGACCGGGCTCGGTGCCACCAACCATTTCGAGAGCGGTGGCTTCATTCGCTCGCGCCCCGGCATCCGCTATCCGGACATCCAGTATCATTTCCTGCCGCTCGCGGTCGGATACGACGGCAGCGGGCTGGCGTCGGAACATGGCTTCCAGGCCCATGTCGGGCCGATGCGCTCGAAGAGCCGGGGCTGGGTGCGGCTGGCTTCGGCCGATCCGCGCGAAGCGCCGCGAATCCTGTTCAATTATATGAGCCATCCCGATGATTGGGCGGAAATGCGCGCCTGCGTCCGCCTGACCCGGGAAATCTTCGCGCAGGCGGCCTTCGATCCCTATCGCGG
>DATGEK010000075.1:0-33151 GCA_035310205.1 Aliidongia sp. | reverse complement strand
CGTGCTCAAGGTGCTGGTCACCAGCGCCCGCCATCGCATGGTCTCGCTGCTGGTGGTGGACAAGCGCGCGGACGGGCTGCGGCCGCTCCTGGCCGGCCTGCCCGACGACATCCCGCTCTATCGCGCGTCCCAGGCCGTATTCGACCGGATCGCCGGCTTTCCGATGCATCGGGGCATCCTGGCGATCGGCCGGCGCGAGCCGGTGCCCGCGGCGGACGCGCTGCTGGCGGGCCTGGGCCCGCGGGCGCTCGTCGTCCTGCTGTTCGGCATTGCGAACCACGACAATATCGGCGGCATCTTCCGCAATGCCGCCGCCTTCGGCGCGGACGCGGTCATTCTCGACGGCCAGTGCTGCGACCCGCATTACCGCAAGGCGATTCGCGTCTCGGTCGGCGCCAGCCTGATCGTGCCCTTCGCCCGGCTCGGCGCGGGCGAGGACGCGCTCACGCTGCTCGACCGGCACGGATTCGAGGCGGTCTCGCTCAGCCCGGCCGGCGTCGCGCCGCTCGCCAGCCTCGCCCGGCCGCCGCGCGTCGCCGCCTTGTTCGGCACCGAGGGCCCGGGCCTGCCACCGGACCTGCTGCAACGGAGCCGCACCGTCGCCATCCCCATGGCCGGCGGCTTCGACAGCCTCAACGTCGCGACCACCAGCGGCATCGTGCTGCACCACCTGGCCTGCGTGGCCGTGGATTAAGGACCGCGGTCTTCGCCCGGTTGCCTCACGACCACGAGGTAATTACAGCGGCTGCACCACCCTAATCGGGGCCGCCTTGTCCAACGGTACATAGCCGTCGGGCAAGGCATAGGCGAACGGCTTTGCGCCAAAGTTGAGGTCGATGAGCTCAGGCGGCAGCCCGGTGAGCGATACGCTGGACGACAGCTTGGCGACATAGGTGCGGCCGAGTTTGAGGTCGAGTCCCATCGCGCTGCCTGGCATGCTTTCCCAGGCACCGTTTTTCCGGATATAGAGCTTGCCGACGTCGAGATCGATGGCAATGCCGAGGTTCTTCGACCCGGCATCGGCATTCCGCTTGCGGATCGTCTGCAGCGTGCCGAAATTGCCAAAGCCATTACCGTACACGCCGACGAAGATCGTGCTCTCGCTGAGCTTGGCCAAGGCGCCGACGTCGATCGTCGCCTCGAAATACCATTTGCCCGTCGTGGGCCTGCGGCTTGCGACCAGGTCGTAGACGTCCGCTTCCGACGAGACTGGCGGGGGCGGGGGTGCAGCGGCGGTGGGCGTGGCCGCGGCGCTCTGCTCAGCCTTCAATTCGGCGACACGCTGGTCGGTGAAACGCACGACGCAGACCGTCTTGCCGAAATCGGTCAGCAGATTGGCGAACCATTTCTCGCGATCGGTTTCCTTGCTGGCGCTCTGGCAGGTCTGGTCACGCTGCTTCAGCCATTGGATCTGCTGGCTGCGCAGGGCCGCCTTCCCGGTATCGTCCCGGCTGGCGCGGAGTGCCTGATAGATCTCGTTGATGGTCTTGTCAGCGGTGCGCAGCTCCTGGCCGATGCATTCCGCCCGTTCCGCATCGGTCGCGGCCCCATCGCAATCGGCATGGGCGGTCGCGATCTGCGCGAAACTCAGCAGCAGACCGGCAAGGAAGGTTCTGAACATCGGAACTCACAATATCTATCCAAGGAAATGCGGATTCTGCCTGTGGTTGAGATTGTCCGTCAAGACGGCCTATCGCGCGAGTTCACGCACTTGAACCTCTCAGGAACGGGCCGGCATCCTCCGCCGGCTGCGAAGCATATTGCCCGGCCAGCCACTGGATGCCGGCCAGGTGCTGCTGATCGTGGCTGCAGAGATAATGGATCAGGCCTTGGACCGTGACGGGGCCATAGCCTTCGAACGTGCCGGCGCGCGCGAGGGCCGCGGGTGGCAAGCCGGCGAGCAGGGTGATCGTCTTACGCCGGGCGTCTTCGAAGTCATGGAGCGCGGTCGCGAGGTCCGCCTCGTCGTAGCGGCGGCTCAGGACCAGTCCGTCGGTATCGATGGACGGCAGCACCGGTGCCGTCTCGTTGAGTAGCCGGTCGAACCGGACCAGATAGCCGTCGATCTCGATGTCGCGGACGTGGCAGACCTGCTGGCGCACGGTCAGGGCCTCGCTCGGCACGCCTACCCATGAGGCCGGCTGCCAATCGAGCGCCGCCGCCGGGACGTCGGCCAGGAAGGCGCGCAGCGTGGCGGGGAAATCCTGGAGCGCGCGAAGTGTCTGGGGAATGCCGGACATGGTCCTTCCTTTTGGCGGATGCGTCGGAACGATGATGCCGCGTGATCGCGGCGCCGTCACTCTCCCGGCAGGAACAGCTCGCGCGCCGCGCGGGCCTCGCGGGCAATGAAGTCGCTGGTCGCGCGGATGCGCGGCAGATCATGCAGGTCGGCGTGGGTGATCAGCCAGAAGGTCCGCACGATCGAAACGGCGGGCAGGACGGGTACCAGCCCGGGCTGGCCCGTCGCCATGAAATGCGGCAGCACGCACAGACCAGTGCCGGCGAGCGTCGCCTGCATCTGGGCGATCAGGTTCGAGCTGCGGAACTGCGGCACGACGCCGGGCGCGATCAGCGGCAGGTAGTCGAGCTCGGGCGAGAAGATGAAGTCCTCGGCATAGCCGATCAGCCGCTGCTGCTTGAGGTCGTCGGGCGCTTCGATCGGCGGGTGGCCGGCCAGATAGGCCGGCGTCGCGTAGAGGCCCAGCCGATAATCGGCGAGCTTGCGGGCGTAGAGCCGCCCCTCGGTCGGGCGCGACAGGCCGATGGCGATGTCGGCCTCGCGCTTCGACAGGCTGAACACGCGCGGCATGGCGACCAGCTCCGGGCGGAGCTCCGGATGGTCGCGGCACAGGGCGCCGATGCGCGGCGCCAGGAAATAGCTGCCGAAGCCGTCGGGCGCGCCGATGCGGACCGTGCCGGAGATAAGCGGGCCGTCGCCCTGGATCTCGGTGTGCGCGGCCAGCGCCGTCCGCTCCATCGTCTCGGCGGTGACCATGAGCCGCCGGCCGGCCGCGGTCAGGCTGTAGCCCTGTGGGCTGCGCTCGAACAGCGGGGTCGAGAGCGCGCGTTCCAGCGCCGCGATGCGCCGGCTGACCGTGGTATGATCCTGGCGCAGGCGCGTCGCGGCCGCGGTCAGCCGGCCGGTGCGCGCCACCGCCAGGAAATAGCGCAAATGGTCCCAGTCGAAGCCGTCTTCGATGGTCATGGGAGACTCGGCACATCGGTTCTGCAGAATTCCACATACCAGAAGCCGCCGGAAGATGACATTCGTGCGTCGGGAAGAAACGTCGCATAAAGCCGGCGCGCGGAATTTCCGAGTCCCGCTGGGACCGTGGGCGCGCTAGGATCTGCGAAAAAGACCAATACCCGTCGGCCGCTGCGGCGGCCGACCAGGTGGAGCGAGACGGCATGGAATTCGAGCTTTCGGAAGACCAGCAGGCGTTTCAGGAGACCGCGCGCAGCTTCGCCCGCGACGTCCTGCTGCCCGGTGCGGCGCGCTGGGACGAGGAGAAGCACTTCCCCGAGGATGAGCTGCGCCAGGCGGCGGCCCTGGGCTTCGCCGGCATCTATGTGCGCGAAGACATGGGCGGCTCGGGCCTCTCCCGGCTCGATGCAGCGCTGATCTTCGAGGAGCTGGCGGCGGCCGACCCGTCGACCGCGGCCTATCTCTCGATCCATAACATGGTCGCCTGGATGATCGACCGGTTCGGCGACGACGGCGTGCGCGCACGCTTCCTGCCGAAGCTGGTCTCGATGGAGCATTTCGCCAGCTACTGCCTGACCGAGCCGGGTTCGGGCTCGGACGCGGCCTCGCTCTCGACCAAGGCCGAGCGCGACGGCGACCATTATGTGCTGAACGGCGCCAAGGCCTTCATCTCGGGCGGCGGGCGCAGCGAGGTCTATGCGGTCATGGTCCGCACCGGCGGGCCGGGGCCGAAGGGCGTCTCCTGCGTGCTAGTCGAGAAGGGCACACCGGGCGTGTCGTTCGGCAAGCAGGAGAAGAAGCTCGGCTGGAACTCGCAGCCGACCTGCCAGGTGATCTTCGAGGACGCCCGCGTGCCGGTCGCCAATCGCATCGGTGCCGAGGGCGAGGGCTTCAAGATCGCCATGGCCGGCCTCGACGGCGGGCGCGTCAATATAGGCGCCTGCTCGTTGGGCGGTGCCAGGGCCAGCCTCGAGGCGGCGCGGACCTACATGGGCGAGCGCAAGCAGTTCGGCAAGCTTCTCGCCGACTTCCAGGCGCTGCAGTTCAAGCTCGCCGACATGGCGACCGAGCTGGACGCCGCACGCCTCATGATCCACCGCGCGGCGGCGTCGCTCGATGCGAAGCATCCCGACGCGACCCAGCGCTGCGCCATGGCCAAGCGCTTCGCGACCGACGTCGGCTTCAAGGTCGTGAACGACGCGCTGCAGCTCCATGGCGGCTACGGCTACATCAAGGAATATCCGATCGAGCGGTATCTGCGGGACCTGCGCGTCCACCAGATCCTCGAAGGGACCAACGAAATCATGCGCGTCATCATCGCGCGCCGCCTGCTGGAGAAGGCCTGAATCATGAGCAAGATTGCATTTATCGGCCTCGGCAACATGGGCCGCCCGATGGCGGAGAACCTGGTCAAGGCCGGGCATCAGGTCGCCGGCTTCGACATGGCTCAGGCCTCGGTCCAGGCCTTCGCCGCCGCCGGCGGCATCGCCGCGACCTCGGCCGCCGAGGCGGTCGCCGATGCCGAGGTGATCGTCACCATGCTGCCGGCCGGCCCGCATGTGCGCGGCGCCTACCTCGACGCGAAGGGCATCCTCGCCTCGGCCAAGCCCGGTGCGCTGCTGATCGACTGCTCGACCATCGACGTCGATTCCGCCCGTGCGGTCGGGGCGGCGGCGAGCGACCGTGGCTTCGCCATGATCGACGCGCCGGTATCGGGCGGCACCGGCGGGGCCGCTGCCGGCACGCTCACCTTCATGGTCGGCGGGCCGGATGCCGCGGTGGAAAAGGCCAGCCCCTATCTGTCGCAGATGGGCAAGACCATCGTCCATTGTGGTGGGCCGGGCACGGGCCAGGCGGCCAAGATCTGCAACAACATGATCCTCGGCATCTCCATGGCCGCCGTCTCGGAGGCGTTCGCGCTCGCCGAGAAGCTCGGCCTCGATGCGCAGAAGCTCTATGATGTCAGCTCGAAATCCTCGGGCCAGTGCTGGTCGCTGACGACCTATTGCCCGACGCCCGGCCCGGTGCCGACCTCGCCGGCGAACCGCGGCTACGCGCCGGGCTTCACCGCCGACATGATGCTGAAGGACCTGAAGCTGGCCCAGCAGGCGGCCCAGGCCGCGGGCGCGGTGACGCCGCTCGGCGCCGAGGCGACGACGGTCTACCAGCTGCTCTCGGCCGCCGGCGGCGGCGCCAAGGACTTCTCGGTGGTGCTGCCGTATCTCGCCGGCAAGCTGCGCGATTTTCTCTAGAGCCAACCCTGCCGTCATCCCCGCGCAGGCGGGGATCCAGGCTGGCCCGAGCGACCGTGCCCGTGGCTCTGGATTCCCGCCTTCGCGGGAATGACGGAGTGAGATCGATTTCCGACCAGGAGTTTCGTCCATGTCCCTCGAACAGAATCTGAACCCCTTCGCGCTCGCCGATGCGCTGTCGAACAAGCTGCTGATCGACGGCAAGCTGGTGCCGGCGCTGTCGGGCAAGAGCTTCGCCGTCGTCAATCCCGCGACCGGCGACACGATCGGCCAGGCCGCCGACGGCGTCGCGGCCGACGTCGATCTGGCGGTCCAGGCCGCGGCCAAGGCGCAGAAGAGCTGGGGCAAGCTGCATCCGCGCGAGCGCGGCCGGCTGATCCAGGAATGCGGTCGGCAGCTCACCGCCCATGTCGAGGAGATCGCCAAGCTGGTGGCGCTCGAGACCGGCAAGGCGCTCCGCACCGAAAGCCGGGTCGAGGCCGGCGTGCTGGCCGACGTGTTCGTGTTCTTCGGGGGCTTGGGATCCGAGCTCAAGGGCGAGAGCGTGCCGTTCAAGACCGACTCGATCACCATCACCCAGCGCGATCCGATCGGCGTCGTCGGCGCGATCATCCCGTGGAACGTGCCGCTCCTGCTGATGGCGCTCAAGATCGCCCCGGCGATGGTCGCGGGCAACACGGTCGTGGTGAAGTCGGCCGAAGAGGCGCCCTTGGCCGTGCTGCGCGTCGCGCAGATCATGAACGAGGTGCTGCCGCCGGGCGTGTTCAACATGATCTCGGGCGACGGTCCGGGCGCGGGTGCCCCGCTGGTCTCGCACCCCAAGGTCGGCAAGGTCACCTTCACCGGCTCGGTCGAGACCGGCAAGATCGTCTACAAGACCGCGGCCGAGAAGCTGATCCCGGTCACGCTCGAGCTGGGCGGCAAGAGCCCGATGATCGTCATGGGCGATGCGGACATCGACCGCGCCGTTGCCGGCGCCATCACCGGCATGCGCTTCACCCGCCAGGGCCAGAGCTGCACCGCCGCGTCCCGCATGTTCGTCCATGCCTCGATCCATGACGAGTTCGTCGCCAAGCTCAAGGCCAAGGTCGACGAGATGGTCATGGGCGATCCGCTCGACGAGAAGACCGATATCGGCACGATCATCTCGCCCGAGCAGTTCGCCAAGGTGAAGTCCTACATCGCGCTGGGCGAGGCGGCACCGGGCGCCACCACGCTCCGCTGCTCGGCCATGCCGACCGACCCGAAGCTGGCCAAGGGTCTTTTCATCCAGCCGGTCGTGTTCACCGGCATCCCGAACGACCATCGCGTCTGCAAGGAAGAGATCTTCGGGCCGGTGACGGCGATCGTGAAGTTCACCGACTACGAAGACGTGATCCGGCAGGCGAACGATACCGAGTACGGCCTCGCCGCCTCGATCTGGACCAAGGACCTGAAGACTGCACTCGACGCGACCCAGCGGCTCGAGGCCGGCCTGGTCCAGGTCAACCAGAACCTGGTGGTGCAGCCGAACATGTCCTACGGCGGCGTCAAGCAGTCGGGCCTGGGTAAGGAAGCCTCGCTCGAAAGCATGCTCGAGCACTTCACCACCAAGAAGACGATCATCCTCAACCTCGGTTAAGGTACTCGTCGCGCACAAAAAAAAGTAGGCGGAGTGGCCATTTCGGCCCTCCGCCTGAAGTTCTTCAAACGATGAGGAGGATCTTCACGATGCGCCCGACCGATTAATGGCGGGTTAGCGATGTGACAATCCTCCTATTTATTTGGCGCTACTTGGTTGCCGGCGCCTTGGTGACGATCAACTTCGTCAGTGTCGTACCGGCGCTGGCGAGGTTGCGCACCATGATGCCATGCAGGCCGAGCGGCAGGGCTCCGGTCCAGCTGCCGGTGGCGACCGGCACGCCGTCGAGGCGGATCTGCACCGTGGCCGGGTTCGGCGCGTCGGTCGTGATCGTGAAATTCCCCGCGGTCTGGACCACTACCGGCCACGAGACATAGTCGCCGACATGGCTCATGACGCCGGTCGCCGTGCCCGACGAGGTCACCCCCATCGAGAAGGATACCGGGATCGGACCCGCGGCACCGGGCAGGGGCCAGGCGAAGCCGCTCGCCGGCCGGGTGCCCTGGATCGCGGCCAGCACCGCCTGCATCTTCGGCGTGTTCTGGTCGGCGATGGTCGGGTTGGCGAGGCCATAGGCGGTGGCGCCGGCGGCATTGAAGATGAACGGCATGTTGCCGCCGAGCTGGAAGAACTTTCTGATGGCGGTGGTCTCGAATGCCTGGGCGTTCGGGTCGAGATTGGCCGCCAGCTGCAGCGCCGTGGGCGTGTCGCCGCCGATCTCGAAGCCGCCCTCATAGCCCATCTCGTGCAGGCCGAAGCCCAGCGTCCAGGTGGCGTCGGCCTGGGTCGTGGGAACCGTCTCGCCCGAGGCGTAGATCGCCGAGACCGAGCTGGCGCCGGCGCTGTTGGCGCTCTGGTACCAGCCGGCACCGCCGCCCCACAGGTAATAGCTGGCGGGATGCGGTGCCGCGACATGGGCGACGCCGTCGGCATTGTCGTAATAGTTCTCGAGGTAGGTCATGCCGATCGAGGCGGTATTGCCGGCATTGCCGTACTGCCATTCGAACACCGGCCGCACCTTGGTCATCATGGCGGTGTCGCCCCAGACCGACCGGAACAGGCTGCTGATCCGCACCGTCCGGTCGACGACCCGGCGCTTGGCCCAGACCGTCGGGTCGGTGGCACCGTCATAGGCAAGCGGCGAGCCGCCGGCCGCGACCCCGGCGCTGGCCAGGCTCTGGTTCATCGCCGCCTGCGGATAGGCGCTGTTCCACAGCTCGTTGCCGTACTCGACATAGATCTTGAGGTTGGTGTTGAGCGGCGGATAGGCGGGATTGGCCTGAGGGGCGGTATAGGGATTGGTCCCATCGCTGCCGAACGCCAGCAGCTGGGCGGTCTTGGTCACGTAGTCGTCGTCGACGCCGACCGGGACATTGATCCAGATGTCCTTGCCGGTCTCGTTCGCCAGCGCCACCAGATACTCGAGCGAGCCGCCCTTGCCCTGCCAGCCATAGCCGCCGACGGCCTGGTACTGCGAGGCGAGGCCCGGCGTCACCCGGTCGGCCCAATGCTGCTGCTTGTTCCCGTTCATCGCCAGGTAATCCATGAAGCGGATGCCCGTGAAGTAGGACAGGAACGATTTGTACTGCGCGCTGAACAGCTCGCCCGCGGCATGGCTGGTGGTCGAGCCGGGTGCCACCGGGCGCAGGATCCGCAGGTTCGTGACGCCGGACCCGACGGCCGAGGCCGCCGTGCGCTGGGTCTGGGCGAAGCCGAGCGTGGCGCTCGTCGGTGTCGCCGAAGCCGCGACCGTCCAGGTCGCCGTGGTGACGTTGGCAACCGGGTCATAGCCCGCGCCCGCCGGCAGGATCGCCCCATAGGCGACGCCGCCGGCCGAGAAGCTGCCGAGGCCGCTCCAGTCGGTGACCTTGGCCTGGCCGGTGAAGCTCACCTGATAGACGCCGTCCAGCTCGCGCCCGTTCGACCAGAGCGGCAGGGTCGCGTCGGCCAGCGGCCAGCCTTGGGCGTCGGTCGGGACCGCCAGCTGGATGTTGGAGTAGCCGGCGAAGGCGCCGGCCTGCTTCATCATGTCGGCGAACATGTTGCCGGGCTCGCCCGGCAGCGCCACCGAGCCGTTGACGCCGAGCGGCGTTGCCGCCTCGATTACCTGGAACGGCACGGTCGGGCTCGACCAGCCGAGCTGCAGGCGGCCGCTCTGTCGATGCTGCCAATAGTGCACGCAGATGTCGTAGGAGGTGCCGGCGGTCAGGGCCACCGCCTTCGTCCCCGTCTGGGCCGTGTCGGCGAAATTGACGTAGAGGTTCGTCCAGGTCGTCGTGCCGGTCGGCCGGTAGTAGAGCCCGACGCCGCCATTGGCGATGACCTGCAGCGTATAGGTCTCGGTCGTGGTTGGGATGACCGTGCCGGTCCAGCTGCCCGAGAACGTCTGCCACCCGGTCGTGTTGAACTCCGGCGACAGCGAGCCGCCCGGGCCGGTCGCATTCCAGGCGAAATCGATGCGGGCATCGCGACGCTGGAAGGTCGGCGTGGTCACGCCGTTCAGGCCCGGTTGATATTGACCGACGAACCCGCCCCAGAGGACGCCTTGCGCCTTGGCGGGGCTGAGCCACGCCGACGCGGAAATTGCGGACAGGGAAAGAGCGATCACGCTCGCGAACGTGCTAAATCTACCGGTCATGCCGCTTCAGCCCATCAAGAGAGGCGTGGTGCATGCGGGGAAAAGCTTTGATCGCGCTCAGCCAGATGAAGGGGTCGATCTGAGAAGGTGCAATAAAATACTTCTATACCGCAAGCGAACCACTTGAGGGGCGAGAATGTATTCGGCCGGTTAAAGGATCCTGAATTTAGACCCGGCCTATTTATTCAAAATTCATCGCATTATAAGTAAATTGAAGGATGGATATTCAAATTCGAGAGTTACCGGCCGATAACTCTCGAATTTGTCGAGTGGGCGGGCTTGGCGCTGATGCCGCTCGCCCGGGCTCAGCCGTTGGCGTCGCGCCGCATCGGCTTGCCGGGCGCGGCCACGGGCGCCGGCGGCGGGTTGAGCAGGAACAGCGCGCGCCAGTGGGCGGTGCGGCCGAACTCGATGAAGCGGTAGGACAGCGCCCCGACCGCCAGCAGCAGGAATAGATAAAGCGGCAAGGTCCGGCCGAGATCGTCGAGCGGCGCCGCCTCGGCGTCGAACACATGGCGCAGCAGCGGCTCGTGCCAGACATAGAGGCTGAAGCACATCATGCCCAGCACCTGGATCGGCCGATTCGCGAAGCCGGCGCGGAGCCAGCCGGTCTCGAGCGACAGCAGCCCGGCGATGATGGCGGCGAAGCCCAGGGCCACAATGTCGATATAGGGCAGCTTGATCCAACTCGGCGCCACGTGGTCGGCGACCACGGCCAAGGCTACCAGCATGGCCCCGCCGAAGGTGACGAGGTGGGGCCTGCGGGTCCTGATGCCGGCGACATAGGCCTGGGCCAGCGCCATGCCGATCGCGAAGACCTCGAGATTGGCGGTGAGCCCCCGGGTCAGCGGCATGATCGGCTGCTCCGGCGACAGCATGATCCCGAGCCCGCGCGACAGCCAGCTGAGCGCGGTCGCGGCCAGGATCGTCCGCACCGGTCCCCAGTGCCGGAACGCCAGGACGACGAAGGGAAAGAGGATGCTGAACCAGATCTCGACGCCCAAGGACCAGAGCGGCGGATTGAGATGCGGCTCGAAGCCATGGGGCGCGAAGGTGAAAAGGGCGCCGGCGATCGAGAGCAGCTCGAGCGGCAGGCGCTGGTCGTGCACCGGCGGCACCTGGTTCAGCACCAGGCACAGGAGCGCCACCAGGTAATAGAGCGGCAGCAGCCGGGCGGCGCGCCGGCGGTAGAATTGGCGCCAGTCGGCGCCGGTCGCCAGCGTCGCCCGGCCGCGGGCGAAGGGCAGGTAGAGCACGAAGCCGGACAGCACGAAGAACAGCTGCACGCCGACCCAGCCGTAGGACAGGAAGAACAGCGGGTGCGGGCCGGACGGTGCCGAATCGAGCACGCTGCCCGGCTTGAAATAGATCCCGAACAGGTGGTGCCAGACCACCGCCAGGATCGCAGCACCGCGCAGGCCGTTGATGATGTCGAGCTTGCCGGCCGCCGGATTGTCCGCCGCCGATCCCGTGGCGGCGTAGCCTGCCGGCCGGAGCTCAGGCGCGCGTGGCGACCGTTGCATGAGGCACCTCGCCTAGGAGAATCAGCAATTGCTCGGTCAGGTAGGTCTGGTCGAAATTGCGCCGGACCCAGCGGCTGCCGGCCATGCCCATCGGGCCCCAACGGTCAGGCCGGCGCGCGAGTTCCATCATGGCCGCAGCCAGCGCCGGCGGATCACGCTCGGCGACCAGCAGCCCGGTCTCGCCTTCGATCAGCCCTTCGGGGAAGCCGTTGTGGTTGCTGGCGATGACCGGCATGCCGAGCGCCTGGGCCTCCTGCAGCACCAGGCCCTGACCCTCGACGTCGCCCGAGCGGGCCGAGGTGCTGGCCAGCACGAAGATGTCGGCGGCGTCGGCCAGCCGCGCGACCTCTTCCTGGGTGCGGCGCCCGAGCAGGCGGACATGGTCGGCGAGGGCCAGGCGCGCGATCGCGGCTTCGAGCGTGCCGCGCGTCGGCCCTTCGCCGATGATGTCCAGGCTGGCGTCGATCCCCGCCGCGCGCACCAGGGCCAGCGCCTCGATCGGGTAGATGTGCCCCTTCTTCTCGACCAGCCGGCCGATCGACAGGAACCGCACCGGCTGCCCCTCGGTCCCGGCGCGCAGCCGGAACGGGAAGCGCTCGGGATAGAGCCCGACCGGCAGGCGCACCGTGCGCGCCTCGGGCGCGCCGATGTCGAGGATCCGCCGGCGCGTGTAGTTGGTGTTGGCGATGAACAGGTCACCGCGCTGGAACAGCCGGCTGTAGAGATCGGGCCCGTGGGCCTGGACGCGCTCGGAAAAATCATAGCCGTGGAAGAAGGTCACGAGCCGGCCCTCGATCAGGCCCAGGTCCCGGAGCCAGGTGCCGAACTGGCCGTTCGGGGCGAAATGGCAGAGGACATGGTCGAAGCGTCGGGCCTCGCCGGCCAGCCCGACCGCGGCCATGACCAGCCGGATGAAGTCATAGGGCGACGGCAGGGTGCCGCCGCGAAGCGCGCGCGCCAGGATGCCGAGGCTCGCGATTGGATGGGCCGCCAGAAAGGCGAGGTCGAGGAGCCGCCCGGAGCGCGGGCGCGGCACCGTCACGCGGACGATCCGGGCGCCGGCCAGGATGCGGCGGGTCGTCTCATGCAGATTGCTGAGGTCCGGCGTATCCCGACCGAACGACAGGATCGTGACGTCGAGCCCGAGCTCGATGAGCGACAGGATCTGGTTGTCGATGAAGGTTTCGGACACGGCCGGGTAGTTGTCCAGCAGCAGGGCGATACGCAGCCCGGTTCCATCAAGCGGCATCAGCGGGCCGCCGCTGCTGTGATGCCGACCGGCACGGCGGATTCCGGGGGGCGGACCATCGTCGGTCGTAGCCGCTCCTCGATCCGGTTCAGCCACTCCGCCACCGCGAAATAGCGCGCCTTGCCGACGCCGGCCCGGGCCAGCAGATAGAGCGCCAGGCGCTTTACCGAGCGCGGCTTGGCGCGCCAGTTGCGGCCGAGCAGGCGGGCGGCCAGGCCCGGACGGCCCATCTGCATGAAGATCTCGCCGAGCGTGTGGGTGAACAGGCCGGCATCGACCGTGCCGGCGCGGAAATAGGGGCGCAAGTGGGTGCGGTACATATAGAGATGGCCCGAGAGACGGCTGCGCCCGCTCGAGGTGATGCGGCCGTCGGGCGCGATATAGAGCGTGGTCAGCAGCTCCGGCACGCAGGCGAACCGGGTCAGGGCCGCGAGCCGCAGCCACAGCTCCCAGTCCTGGCAGGACTTGAGCTGCGGCACGAAGCCGCCGACCGCGAGCAGCAGGTCGCGCCGGACCAGCGCGCAGGAGGTCGAGCCCACGACATTATGGTTGACCAGCGCCAGCCGGATGTCGCCGGCGGCGGTCGCCCGGCTGACGCCGCAGGGCTGGCCCGCCTCGGTCAGGCTGGCGATGCCGGTATAGGCGGCACCGCAATTCGGCCCGGCCTCAGCGATCGCATCCAGCTGCCGCGCGATTTTGTCCGGATGCCAGATGTCATCGCTGTCCAGGAAGGCGACATAGGTGCCCTGGGCCAGCTCGATGCCGCGGTTGCGCGCCGCGGCCGCGCCCATGTTGCGCTCCAGCGGCTGGAAGCGGAACGGCAGCGGGCAGGAGAAGCCGGCGGCCCACTCCCGGGTGCCGTCGGTCGAGCCGTCGTCGACGATGATGAGCTCGATCGCCGGATGGCTTTGCGCCACGACGCTGGCGATGGCACGCGGCAGGCAGTGCAGGCGGTTGTAGCTCGGGATGACGACCGAGACGAGCGGAACGTCCGACATCGGCTCTCCTCTAGGCGCGGGAAGTAAGGATGCCG
This sequence comes from Aliidongia sp., assembly GCA_035310205.1. Lineage (GTDB taxonomy): Bacteria > Pseudomonadota > Alphaproteobacteria > ATCC43930 > CGMCC-115725 > Aliidongia. The sequence continues at coordinate 19,630 of DATGEK010000075.1, read as the reverse complement.
GCGATCAGGCCGACATCGCTGCGACGGAACAGCAGAGTCATGCCGCCATAGGCGACTGCGCCGACCGTCAGTTCGACGGCGAGCAGCGGGATGCCGCCCAGCACATGCTGATGGTCGAGCAGACGGACCAGGAGCGCCATGCCGAGCGCGAGCCCGATCGCCGGGGCGAAGGAGGCGACATATTCGCCGAAGCCCGGTCCCAGGATCGGCCGGATCAGCCAGCGGTAGACCGCGGGCACCACGGCGACGTTGATCGCGCACAGCAATACCGTCGCCGGCAGCAGTCCGAACCAGGCGAGACAGGCCGCGTAGACCGGCACCTGCATGGCGAATTGCGCCAGGGTCCAATAGAATGACCGGTCGGCCTGGCCGACGGCAAGCACAAGCGAGCCGACCGGATTGTTGATCGTGCGGGCCATGGCGATGATCGAGCAGAGCTCGACCAGCGGGACGGCCGGGACCCATTTGTCGCCGAGCAGCAACGGCACCGCATGGGGCGCGATCGCGGCGAAGCCGAACAGCAGCGGCGCATTGGTGGTCGACAGCAGCTTGGTCACCACCAGGAAGCCGCGCTTCAGGGCCGCCGGATCGTTCTGCTTCTTCGCGAAGACCGGGAAGGCGACGTTGGTGATGATCGGATTGATGCGATAGACCGGCTCGACGATCAGCATCCAGGCCATGTTGTAATAGCCGAGCGGCTGCGGGCCGAGCAGGGCGGAGATCAGGAACTGGTCGAGCCGGAGATTGACGTAGTTCACGGCCCGGTCGCCGACCTGGAACATGCCGAACCGCATGAAATGCCGGATCTCGCCATACTTGAGCCGCAGCCTGGGGCGCAGCAGGTCGCGCCCGGCGATCCACAGGAACAGGCTTCTGAGCGACGCGGTCAGGAGCTGCGACAGGATCAGGGCGTAGATGCCGACCCCGAACCACAAGAGCGCGACGGCGCTCGCGGCGCTCAGCAGGTTGGCGCCCAGCTCGACCTTGCCCAGTCGCTCGAACCGCAGATTCTTCTGCAACAGCGCCTGGAAGGTCTGGCCGATCGGTGCCACGGCGAAATTGGCGGCTGCGATCAACAGCATGCCGGTGAGCTCCGGCTGGCCATAAGCATAGGCCAGCACCGGGGCCAGGATCGCGAAGGCGGCGGCGACGACGCAGCCGAACAGCAGATTGAACCAATAAAGGCTGGACAGCTGATCGCTGCCGGCATCCTGTTTGGCGATGATGCCCTGGGTCACGCCCGCGTCGGCGAAGATATAGGCGAAGCCCAGCACCAGATTGACGATGGCGAACAGGCCGAGCTGAAACGGCGGCAGCATGCGGGCCGCGACCAGGGTGACACCGAAGCGCGCAGCAATGTTGGAAGCAGTGGTTGCCGCGGTCCAGCGGACCGACTTCATGGCTTTTACGCGCAGACTCATCGGGAAGCGAGCATCCTTCGCATCGGTTGGTGGCGGCCCACGGCATTGGCCTAGAAAAGGTGCGACGGCGTGCCTTCGCTTTTGGGGCGAGAGCGTCTGGACGGCCGGGTTGGGTTGGGTTCTTTTCTTAAATCTTTTGCGCGAATTTCGCTCAACCGAGGGAACGACCGGCGCGGCAAAACGGTTCCCCCCTTGTACATGACGAGGACATGTGGCGAGAATCCGATACGTCTGGCTGTGACTTTTGCGCGACATGAGAGGAGTCCAGGCGACCCAGGGGTGTTGGCCCGCTAGACTCGTCGAGATCGGACCGTTCGTCCGGCGAGAGCACGTTTGCCCAACGCTGGAACGAAAGGTGTCTTATGCCCGGTCAAGCCGCTCGCCCGCTCGTGACCCTCGTGAAACACACGCCGCTGATCGGCCCGCTCGCACGCAGCCTCGCCCGGGCCCCTCTGGTCGAGCGGCTGCGCCAGCGTCTGGGCTTCCGCGGCTCGGCGGCCTATTGGGATGCACGCTACCGCGCCGGCGGCAATTCCGGCGCCGGCTCCTATGGCCGCCTCGCGGCATTCAAGGCGGAAGTGCTGAACGATTTCGTCCACAGCCGGGGCATCCGGTCGGTCGTCGAGTTCGGCTGTGGCGACGGCGCGCAACTGGCGCTGGCGCACTATCCCCAGTACGACGGGGTCGACGTGTCGCCGGCGGCGCTCGCCCTCTGCACCGAACGGTTCGGGGACGATGCGACCAAACGCTTTCACCTGGTCGGAGCCCTGCCGCCCGATTTCGGGCCGTTCGATCTCGCCCTCTCGCTCGACGTCATTTATCACCTGGTCGAGGATGCCGCCTTCGACGGCTATATGCGCAACCTGTTCGACCACGCCATTTCCCATGTGGTGATCTACGCCAGCGACCAGGACGCGGCCGGCCTGTCGCCCCATGTCCGCCACCGGGCCTTCACGCCCTGGGTGGCGCAGGAACGGCCGGAGTGGCGCCACACGGCGACGATCGCCAACCGCTATCCGTTCGATCCGGCCGCGCCGGAAGACACCTCGTTCGCCGACTTCCATTTTTTCGAGCGGCGGTGATCCTGCGGGCGTTAGCCTCATAAGTCATTGGCTGATAAAGGGTTTTCTGGTTATGACTCTGCGCCGGTCGCAAGTTCCAGACGGGTGCTGTGTCAAAAATGAGACCAGACTTTCCCGCTCGGACTAAATCGGTCAACCTTCTGTTAACCATAATGGGCTCGCTAGCCGCGGAAGACGGCTTACGGGGCCCATTGAGAGAACCTGCTCTATTCGTCAATGACGAGCGCTGACGCCGCCGGAACTCGGCGAGGTTGCGCCCGTCATTTGCAACGTCCGTACGCCCGGCGGCGCGGACGGCTGTAATGATGCATCCATGTCTACAATATTATTGTGGCGTTTCATTTTGAGGGAAAATGAAGATGGACATGCATTCAGAAATAGAGACGAAGCTTCAGCAAGTCTTCCAAGACGTGTTCGATGATGAATCGATCGAGATCCGGCCGGAAATGACCGCGCGCGACGTCGATGGCTGGGACAGCATGAACCATCTGCGGCTCATCCTCGCGGTCGAGCGTACCTTCAAGATGCGTTTGGCTTCGACGAAAATTTCCGGCCTCAAGACTGTCGGCGAGTTGATCGACCTGATTGCGGCATCCGCCTGAAGACGCGCTGCGGCGCACGCTTCCCGACGCCAATCCAGGATTCATCATGAGCTTCCAATACATAGAGGAACTCGGTTGGTTGACCCGGCCGCCCGTGGATTTCCGACAACAATGCGCGGGCCTGCTTGAGATCGATACGCCGGGGCGCGCGGTCCGCGCGCTGGCGGACAACGCGCTCGACCAGACCCAGCTCGAAAAGCTGGCGCGTCTCATCGGGACGCTTCGGGAGTCCGGCCAGGATCTCGGGCCGCTCCTGCCGCTCCGGCTCGGCATCATCGGCACCGGCACGCTGAATTTCATCGAGCCGGCCCTGGTCGCCACGGCCGCCCGCTATGGGTTCGTGCTCGAATGCATCCGCGGGGATTACGATCAGGTCGCCCAGGAGGCGTTCGATCCGCAATCCATCATCAACCGCGCCGCGCCCGATGCGGTCCTGATCGCCGTGGATTATCGGGCCCTGCCGCTCAAGGAATGCCCGGAGGATGCCGAGGAGGCGCGGCAACGGACGGAGGCGGCGGTCGAGCAGCTCCATGCGATCCGCGACGCGATCCAGAAACACAGCGGGGCCACGCCCATTCTCCAGACGCTGGCACCGCCGCCCGAGCCGCTGCTCGGCAGCTTCGATTGCGTTCAGCCGGGCACACTCCGGTTCCTGATTGCCGAGGTCAATCGCGCCCTCTGCCTCGATGCCGCGGAGAACGGCGGCGTCCTGTTCGATGTGGCGGCCTTGGCCGATCTCGTCGGGTCCGCGGAATGGCATTCGCCCGCGCAATGGAACCTCGCCAAGCTGCCGTTCGACGCCAAATTCCTGCCGCTCTATGCCGACCACATCATGCGGGTGCTGGCCGCGATGCGGGGCAAGAGCCGGCGCTGCCTGGTGCTCGATCTCGACAACACGCTCTGGGGCGGCGTCATCGGCGACGACGGGCTCGACGGCATCCGCATCGCCCAGGGCGATTATGTGGGCGAGGCGCATCTGGCGGTCCAGCACATGGCGCTGGCGTTGCGCAATCGCGGTGTCGTGCTGGCCGTCTCGTCCAAGAACGAGGACGCTGTCGCCCGGCTGCCGTTCCGCCATCATCCGGAAATGCTGCTGCGCGAGGAGCATTTCGCTGTGTTCCAGGCCAACTGGCGGGACAAGGCGACCAACATCGCGGCCATTGCCGAGGAACTGTCGCTCGGCATCGACGCCATGGTGTTCCTCGACGACAATCCGGCGGAGCGCCTCCAGGTGCGCCAGGCCCTGCCAGAAGTCGCGGTCCCCGAACTGCCCGACGATCCGGCCCTCTTCGCCCGCGCGCTCGGCGCCGCCGGCTATTTCGAGGCCATCGCCTTCTCCGAGGAGGACCGGGCCCGCGCCGCCTTCTATGAGGGCAACTCCCGGCGCGTGGCGTTGCGCAGCCAGGTCGGGGATCTCGATGCCTATCTCCGGTCGCTCGAGATGGAAATCACCTTCCAGCCGTTTGACGAGGTCGGGCGGGCGCGGATCACGCAGCTCATCAACAAGTCGAACCAGTTCAATCTGACCACGCGCCGCTACACCGAGGCGCAGGTCGCCAAGGCGCAGCACGACGCCGACTGCTTCACCCTGCAGGTCCGCCTCGTCGATGCGGTCGGCGACAATGGCATGATCAGCGTCGTCATCTGCCGCCGGACATCGTCGGACACGTGGGAAATCGACACTTGGCTGATGAGCTGCCGGGTCCTCGGCCGCAAGGTCGAGCAGATGGTGCTGCGCGAGCTCGTCCATCATGCCGCCGACCACGCCGTCACGCGCCTGGTCGGCCGCTATATCCCGACCGAACGGAATGCGATGGTGCGCGATCATTATCCCAAGCTTGGCTTCTCGCTGATTGCCGAGAAGCGCGATGGCGCCACGGCCTGGGAACTCCGGCTTCCTGCCGAGATCGCCGGGGCTCCGATGGCGGTGCGGCGCTTAGATTTCCGGGAGCCCATCGCCCTGCGGCCCTGCGGTTGAACCGGCCGGCGGGAAAGCCTGGCCGTGCCGGACCACAGCGCCGAACCGGGACCGACCGACGCCGTGACGCGCCGGCTGCCCGCACGCGACTATATCCTGCTGCCGCTGGTCGTGGTCGCAACGATCACCTTGCTGATGGTCGTGAGCGAGGTCGCCGCGCGGATCGTCTGGCCCGAGCAGACCGACGTGTCCTGCGCCATCGGCGGTCCGGCGACGAGCGAACGGTTCCGGCCTAACTGCACCGCCGAGACGAAGGCGGCCGAAGGGCCCTGGGTCAGCAACCAGTTCAACGAGTGCGGCTATCGCAGCGCCGAATCCTGCCGGCCGGCGGCGCCGGGCCAGCTCCGCGCCGTCGTGATGGGCTCGTCGACCAGCCGGGGCGCGCTCGTGGCCTATGAGGACACGTTCGCCGCCCGCGCCAGTGCGGCGCTGACGCGTCTCTGCCGGCAACCCTTCGACTTCCAGAATCTCGGAACGGACTGGGGCGATCTCGCGACGATGGATCGGCGCGTGCCGGAGGCGCTTGCGCTCAAGCCCAATGCCATCGTCATCACGGTCGGCCCCTTCGACCTCAGCCACTTGGCGATCGCGATGGAGCCGCAGAGCGAGCGACCCGGCTTCACGCTTCATGACGTCGTCGGGTTCATGAAGACCAATCTGCGGATCTTCATCGTGGCCCAGCACTATCTCTACCGGGATCCGGCGGCGCACGTCTCGGCCTTCCTCAGCAACAAGTCCGATTCGTCCAGCTACGTGCAAAGCCCGCTGCCGCCGGTCTGGCAGGAGCGGGCGGAGCTGCTGGGCCGGCTCATCGGCCGGATCGCCGCGCAGACCCGGCCCGTCGGCGTGCCGGTGCTGCTGTTCTATGTGCCGGACCGGGCCCATGCCGCCTTGAGCGTTCCGCAATATGCCCGCCCCGGCCTCGATCCGGCGGCGCTCGGCGAGGCGCTACGTACCGCGGCGCAGGCAGAGGGGGCCGAGTTCGCCGATCTGACGCCGGATTTTGCCGCGGCCGGCGATTTCGCGTCGCTCTATTACCCGGCGGACGGCCATCCGAGCGCCGGCGGCCACCGGATTATCGGGCGGCGGGTGGTCGAGGCGCTGCTCCAGGACCCGGCCTTCGCGCAATGCCGGGCCAATTCCACCATGATCGTCGGGCAGCGCGCGCCATGACCGTTCCCTCGTTCCAGTTCCTGGCGTTGGCCCTGGCCGCCGCGATCGCGTTCAACCTGTCCGCGGCCAAATGGTGGCGGGCGGCGGTGCTGATGGCCGTCAATCTGTATGTCTTCCAGAGTTTCGCCGGGCAGTGGACGCAACTGCTGCCGTTCATCGGCTTTCTCGCCATCGCTTATGCCGGCATCCTGCTGCGGCCGACCCTGCCGTGGTGGGGTTCATGGCTGCTGCCGGTCGTCGTCCTGGCGCTGTTCGTCTGGCTGAAGCGCTACCTCTTCGTGCCGCCGACGCTGTTGCTGACGGCGCCATACGTCACCGTCGGCCTGTCCTATGTGTTCTTCCGCGTCATGCATCTCGCCATCGACGGCTGGGAGACGCTGCCGCGCAACGCGACGGGGTTCGTCTCCTACCTCAACTACACCCTCAACTTCACCAGCCTGGTTTCCGGGCCGATCCAGCGCTACGAGGATTATCGGCGATGCGAGGCGGCGCCCCCGCCGGTCGATCCCTTCGTCGTCGGCCGGGCGCTCGAACGCATCATCGTCGGGTTCTTCAAGGTCTATCTGCTGTCGGCCCTGGTCTCGGAACTCCAGCATGAGGCGATTGCCGCCTTGCCGACGACCGGGGAGGCGACGATGCGCATCGGCCTCGGGGCGGTCGTCGTCGGTGCCTATCCGGTCTATCTCTATCTCAATTTCTCGGGCTACACGGATTTCGTCGTGGGCATCGCCCGACTGTTCCGGATCGAGCTGCCCGAGAATTTCGACCGCCCGTTTTCCTCGCTCAATTTCATCGATTTCTGGAACCGGTGGCACATAACGCTGTCGACCTGGCTCAAGACCTACGTCTACAGCCCGCTGCTGCTGTCATTGATGCGGCGTTTCCCGGCGCGAGGGATCGAACCGTTCCTGGCGGTCTTGGTATATTTCGTCACCTTTTTCCTCGTCGGCTTCTGGCACGGCCAGACCTCGGAGTTCCTGTGCTTCGGCCTGCTTCAGGGCGGTGGCGTCGCGGCGAACAAGCTTTACCAGACCTGCCTCATCCTCGGGCTGGGCCGGGCACGCTATGCGGCCCTTGCCCGGCGCCCGCTCTATCAGACGGTTGCGCGCGGCCTGACCTTCGCCTGGTTCGCATTCACGCTGTTGTGGTTCTGGTCCAACTGGGGCCAGCTCCATGCGCTCGTCGCCGGACTCGGATGGCCGGCCGCCGTGGCGGCCTGGCTGCTCCTGTTGGCCATGGCGACGATCGTGCTCGCGGCGTGGGAGGCCATCCGGTCGGCGGTGCTGTCGGCCGGCGACCGCGGGCTGCTCTCCTCCCGCTATCTCCGCACGGCCTGCGCCTCCGCGCTGACGTTTGTCATCCTGGTCGCGGCGCTCATCCTGAACGCGCCGGCGCCGGAGATCGTCTACAAGTCGTTTTGAGCGCCCGCCCCGAAGGGCCGGCCTACCGGCTGTAGCCTGAATACATGTCCTGGCCGGCGACGCCGTCGACCTTGGTCAGGATGATGCCGGTCGGCATGTCCGGATCGAGGGCGAGGCGGCGCAACGCCTCGCGCACCACCCGCTGGCGCGTGCGCTTCCACGAGACGATGAGCGCCACCGCATCGACCGAGCGGGCCAGCAGCATGCCGTCGGGCACCCGCATGATCGGCGGCGAATCGATGACGATATAGTCATATTCGCGCCGCGCATCGCGCAGGATGGCGCCCATGCCGTCCGCCTCGAGCATCGGCGCCATCCGGCTCGAATCGTCGCTCGCCGTCAGGTAGTTCAGGCCCGTCAGGCCATCGACGCCGACCCAGTCGCGCCAGCTCTGGGGATCGTCGAGGAAGCTCGGCTGGCCCGGCCGGACCGGCGACGGCAGGATCGTCTCCAGCGTCGGCCGGCGGAAGTCGCATTCGACCAGCAGCACGCGGCAGCCGTCGCGTGCGGCAAGCCGGGCGAAGGACAGCGCGAACGAGGTCTTGCCCTCGGCCGGGACGGCGGAACTGATCAGGATGGTCTTGAGCGCCCGTCCCTCGGACGCCCAGCGCAGCTTCGCCCGGAAGGCGCGCAGCGTCTCGGCGACCGGCGAGGTCGGGTTGTCGATCACATAGCGATGGGGCAGGCGCTTGCGGCCGAGGTTGCGCACCAGCGGAATCGCGGCCAGGCCGGGCAGGCCGGTGATCGTGCGGACCTCTTCCAGGTTCTCGAAGCCATGGTCGAGCTGGGCATAGAGGATCGAGCCCGCGATCGCGATCAGGCCGCCGGCGAAACCCGCCAAGAGCGCCATCAGCGTGATCTTGGGGCTCGAGGGATGCAGCGGCACGATGGCGGCCGAGATCATGCGGGCATTGGGGGTCTGATGGTCCTGCGGCTTCGCGGTCTGGGCCACGCGCAGCATGAACTCGTCATAGACCTTGCGCTTGCTCAAGGCGTCGTCGTTCAGGCGTTGCAGTTGGTCCTGCGCGGCCGAGCTCGATGTCGCCTTGCTGTTCAGCGTGGCGATCTGCTGCACCAGGCTCGCCTCGCGCGCGCGGGTCACGTCGACCTGGCCCCGCAGCGACGAGACGACCTTGTCGATTTCGACCCCGATCGCATGGCGGACGCCGGCCACCTGCCGGTTGGCGGCCTTCAGGTCAGGGTGATTCGGGCCGACGCGGCTTTCCAGGTCCGACTGGTTGCGCGCGGCCTCGGCTTCCTGGGTGCGCAGCTGCTGGATGACCGGCGAGGCGAGCACGTCGGTATTGGCGGCGATGCCCGACTGCTTGGCAGCGATCGCCTGGTTGTATTTTGCTTCGGCCGCGGCCCGGTCGGCGCGGGCGGTCGACAATTGCCCGTTCAGCTCCGCGACCTGCTGGCCGGCGACGGTGCCTGCCGGCGTCACCAGCAGGCCGGTCTTGTTGGTGAAGTCCTGAACCTTCTGCTCAGCCTCGAGCAGCTGGCGATGCAGATCCTCGCCGCGCGAGTCGAGCGACTGGTTGGCCTCGATCGTCGCGGCCCGATTCTCCGAGATATATTGATCGAGATATGTGCGGATCAGCGAATTGACGACCTTGGCCGCGATCTCGGGGTTCTCGGCCTTGTAGGACACGGCGATGACATAGTCGCGGCCGTCGTTGACCAAGTCGAGATTGCGGGTGAGCGTGTTCAGTACGTCGTCCTGGATCGCCGCCGACTCGTCGCCGACGACCGGCTGGTTGCCGCGCATCAGGCCCTGGATCCAGGGGATCGGATTGAGCTCGGCCCAGAGGCTGTCGTCCTTGGGCTTCAGGCGCGAATTGAATTCCGGATCCTGGTCGAGGTGCAGCGAATTGGCGACGGCGGTCAGCACTTGGCGCGAGCTCATCACCGCCATCTCGCTGCGCACCAGCGCCTGGTCGCCGGTTGGCGTGACCAGGGTCTCGAGTTCCGGGATCGACATCTTGCGGGTCGCGATCACCACCGCGCCGTCGGCGGTGTATTTGGGCGTCAGCATCTTGCCGATCAGCACCGCCACCACCATCGCCGCCAGGATCGAGGCGCAGATGATCCAGCGCCGGCGCCACAGCAGCGCGCCCATGCCGAGGATCGTCGTGGTTTCGATCGGCGGCGGCGCGAAGCTTTCGAGCGCGGGATGCTCGATGAGCGCGCTACGGCGGTAAATCGGGGGGGAGGGCAGCCCACTGCCGCCCGTGGTGGCGTCGGTCATGCACAAGTTCCTATCTCGGCAACAGCGGAAGGAGCGCGGCGACAACCGGCAAGTTATCCGGGGTGCTGGCTCCAGTCACCCCGCGTAAACGGCGCTAGGCCTAATTCGTTGCGCTGCACACGATCACAATTATGGCGCCGGCAGCAAAAACGCTCCCGCACCAAAGCGCCTTCAGGCAGCCGCGGAACACGCGCGTGAGGCCAGTCGGCTCTTCGAGGCGGCGGCGTTCGGCCGACCGATGCTCCGGTCCCATCAAGAGGACCATATAGAAAGAATAGCCGAAAATCGTGTAGCTGTCGCGGATATCGACGGGATGCGGATCGATTGCGCGCGTGGCGAAGGCGCGCTTCAGGGCGGCGAACTGGCCGGGCGTGAACGACCCGGCGATGGATGGGCCGCAGCGATGGGCCAGGACCTTGAAGAACGGGTCCAACTCGGCGGCTTGCGGCCCCAGGATCTCCGGCTCCGCTTCGGGCCGGCGGTCATCCCGCCCGTCGATGACTTTTGATTCGGTCACCCGCGACATGTTCGCGCTCCTCATGGCACGATGAAATCGGCCATTTCTCCGGAATAAGCTTTAATCGTCCGGTTCCGTTCCACGGGACCAGACCAAGGTTCGTTCGATAAATCGGTCGTACAATGGAGCGACTTTGCACGATCAGGCGTTGACAAGGGCTTAAGCGGAACACGAAAGCGGATTAGATGGACGCGACGTTCGGGGATTACGGGATCGAACGCCGTTGGGCCCGCGGTGCGGCCAAACGGTCGAGTCTGGTGTCAGGCGTGCTCGCAGCCATGCTGCTCTCGACCCTGTTCCTGACCCGGTTCGCGCTCACGGTCGGCAAGAGCGAACTGTCGCTGGCGCTGGTGGTGGTCCTGGCCGGCACGGCGGTGATGGCGATGACCGGCGCGGTGCGGGTCAGCCCGACGCGCGCCGCGCTCTTCACCATCGCGGTCGCGACCCTGCTGTTGGCCCTCATGCTGGGCGGCGGCACGCAGCCGTCCTATGCCTCGTTTCTCAACTTGGTGCTGCTCTATGCCGCATGGTTGTTCGTCGTGCCCGACGACCGGCAATTCGCCTGGGCGATCCGGCTGCTGCGCCGGATGCTGCTGATCATCGCCTTCTGCGCCATCGCGCAATTCTTCGGCCAGGCCGTGATCCACGGACCGACCCTGTTCACCTGGGACACGGTCTTCCCACGCGCCGTGATCAGCCATGGCTTCAACTACGTCATCCCGGTTCCGGGGCTGGGCGGCATGAACAAGGCGAACGGCTTCTTTCTGCTGGAGCCGTCGAGCCTGTCGCAGATGATGACCATCGCGATCATCATCGAGCTGGAATTCTTCCGGCCGTCCTGGCGGATGATGGTGCTGGCCGCGGCGCTGGCGTTCTCGTTTTCGGGCACCGGGCTGGTGCTGTTCATGGCGATCGTGCCGCTGATGCTGCTGCGCCGCGGCCGCGGCGGCCTCCTGCTGATCGTGGTGCCGGCTCTCGCGGTTTTTGCCTTCCTCCTGGCCGGTCCGAAGATCGCGATGCTGCTCGACCGGCTGCAGGAATTCGGGTCGAACCAGTCGAGCGGCTTCGCCCGCTTCCTATCGCCGTTCTATCTGTTCCAGGATTTCCTCTACCCGCATCTCTCGACGACGCTGTTCGGCATGGGGCCGGGCTCGATCGAGGGCTATACGCTCAAGACCGCCTACCTGATCCATGACCCGACCTGGGGCAAGCTGATCTTCGAATACGGCTTCCTGGGCGCCGTGCCCTTCGCCGTCTATGTCCTGCATTGCTTCTTCGCCGGCGCGCGCTCCGTCTGGCTGGCGAGCGCGCTGTTCATCAATTACCTGCTGCTCGGCGGCAATCTGCTCGATGCGCGGCTTCAGGTACTGATCCTGGTGCTGGTCGTGCTGCAGAACCGGCCGCGCGACGTACGGGTGGCACCCGTCAGAACTGCAGAGCCAGGCTCACGTAATTGGGCGCGCACGGGCCGGAGAGCTTGAGCGAGTCCTGCATCTGCCGGCTGTCCATGCAGCCGGCGAGCAGCACCATCCCGAAGAGAAGACCCAAGATTCGCAGCGTTGCCATGACATCCCCCGCCGAAGGCCGATAGTCCTGCGATCGCCTTCCGTCCGTCACGGCCGGCAGCAGGTCGCCCTATCGTGAGATAGGTTCGACCGCGCGCCGGGCAATGGGGCGCCGGCGGTCGAGCAGCGTCTTCGCCAGGGCGGCCAGCCGATGGTAGTGCCGCTCGAACAGGAACCAGAAGACCCAGGCGACGCCGTTCGCGATCGCGAATATTTCGATGAATGTTCCGATATCGTAATGATCGGCCGACGGCCGATGGACGACGAACCAGATCAGCACGGTGTAATGGATCAGGTAGAGCGAGTAGCTGTAGTCGGCGATCCGGTCGATGGCACCGCTGACGAAGCGCGGCACCGTGATCGGCGCCATGCCCAGCAGGAAGAAGATGCCGAACAGGATGCCGCCGGCGAAGAGCGCGAACTGCAGGTCATAGATCCGCGCGTCGGTCGCGGCCATGCGGCCGACAAGCAGCACGGTCGACAGCAGGACGATGCCGACGAGGCCCCAGGCCCAGCGGCGTCGGCCGGGCAGGGCCTGCGGCCCGCCTTGGCGCATCAGGCGATCCTGCAACCAGGCGGCCGCTGCCCCGATCGCCCAGACGAAGCTCAGGCATTGGCCGACGCCGCCCATGGCGTTGTACAGCGGCACGATGCCGACCGCGGCCAGGATCAGCAGGTCGCGGGCGGCGAGGCGCTTGTGCCGGGCGACGAAGAAGGCGAGATAGCCGAAGAAGAGGTAGATCCACCACTCGATCGCCACGGTCCAGAACGGCCGGCCGGATCCGAACGCCTCGATGAACCACGGCCGGTCGCCCAGGCCCAGCCGGCGCAGGATCTGGAACGGCGGATATTCCTGCAGCATGACCAGGTTGCCGAGCCACTGCAGCGGCGTCGAGCTGGCGGCGTAGGGATAGGCGGGCAGGTCGCGCATCAGGCCGTCGACGACCGCGACCAGCACCAGTGCCGGCAGGTAGCCCGAGAAGATGCGGCAGAACCGGTCGATCAGGTAATGGCCGAAGCGGTATTCCGCCCGGTCGCGCTTCTGCTGCACGCTGAGCGCGATGAGGAAGCCCGACAGCAGGAAGAACACCAGCACGCCGGTGGTTTCCCAGCGGCCGCCGCGGTCGTGGCCGGCCAGGAAATAGGCGGTGCTATGGCCGACCAGGACGATCTGGGCCGCCAGTGCGCGCACCAGATTGAGGTAATCGATCTGGCAGGGTGCCAGTTTGACGGAATGAGCCATCAGGTGCGGGCCATCACGAGCGGGAAGACGCGGCGCCGGTCGGCGTCAGGCTGCGGAGCGCCCGGCGGATCGCCTTGGCCGGGCGGAGTGCCGAGGCCGCCGCCAGATAGGCGAGTGCCGAGGCCCGCCGGCCGCCAACGAGGGCCGTGGCGGAGCGGCGATAGAGCCCGTCGGACAGCAGCCGGAGCCGAAGCGCCAGCCGCTCGCCTAGCGGCCGCCGGCGGATATGTTCCATATAGGCCTCGTAGGTCAGCGGCGGCTTGCCGTCCCGTGCCGCGTAGAAATTATGATAGGTCCAGCACACGCTCATGAACTGGCGGGTGGCGTTGCGCGACGACACGGCGTTCGCATGGACGCGGTAGCGCAGCAGGATTTCGGGCTGGATCAGGATCGGCGCGCCGGTCGCGAGCATGCGGGCGAACAGGGCCACATCTTCCGCCGGCTCCGTCTGTTTCTCGTAGCCGCCAAGCTCGAGTGCCGCGCGGCGGCGATAGATCATGCTTGGATGCAGGAAGCTCAAGGGCTCGCGGGCGGCGAGGAAGCCGGCCAGTTCCTCCCGCGTGCGCGGCAGCGGCATGCGGCTGCCGCGGTTGCGGCCGGCGGCGTCGATGATCTCGTAATAGCTGCCGGCGGCGATCACGTCGGGATTGGCCTCGACGAAGGCCAATTGCCGCTCCAGGCGCTCGGGCAGCATCAGGTCGTCGGAATCGAGCCGCGCGATCCAGTCGGCGCGCGCGACCGCCAGGCCCTGGTTGAGCGTGTCGGAAATGCCGGAATTGGCCTTGGCCAGCGCCACGATGCGCCGATCCCGGGCGGCATAGGCCGCGATGATCCGCGCCGTCTCGTCGGTCGAGCCGTCGTCGACCAGGATCAATTCGAAGTCGGCCATGGTCTGCGCCAGCACGGTCTCGATCGATTCGGCAAGAAAGGCCGCGCCGTTATAGATCGGCATCACGACTGAAACCCGCGGGGAAACCCGAGGTGCGGCGCGCGTCATAGTGAGAAATCCAGCGGCAGGGACAGGAACAAAGTGCTGCTGGTTAACACCTGACCCTAGTCCAACGCTCCCATTCTGTCGCGCAAAGTTCGATCAATTGCTGTGCAATTCCTTTATGGACACGTGTGCGCTGCGGGAACGATCGGTAGGATGCTCCGTTCTTCGAGGGCGTAGCGGCGAACTGCGGGAATGCATGTTCCGCATGAATACCGGGCCGACGTCTTCCGGAATCTTGCGCTCAGTTCGGCCTGAGCCCGCGCGGCGCCGGTGACCGCTTCCCGTGGTCGCAGCCGGTCGTTGTGGGGCCTCGGACGCCCCGGCCCCCGATGCGGCGATGTCGCAGCGGGTGTGAAGAATCTTGTCGTCGCGGGCCGCACTTCGTGCCTCGCATCGATCGCGAGGAGAGAGTGAGCCGTGCCTGCCAAGCTGTTGATCGTCAGTTCATCCGACACGAAATTCTTCGGACTGCTGAAGCATATGATCCTGTCGCTCGAGCGGCTGGCGAGCCTGCCCGCGAGCCGGCTGCCGACCTATGCGCTTGGCATCTTCGACCTGGGCCTGTCTGACGAGGACCGCGCGTGGCTTGCCGAGCGCGATGCGGTCATCATGGCGCCGCGGCCGCATCTGGACGCGGGATCGGTCGACAAGCCGCTCGAACTCGCCTTCCTGGTCCGGCCATTCCTGCCGGAATATTTCCCGGGCTTCGAGGTCTACTGCTGGATCGATTCCGACGTCTGGCTGCAGAGCGAGGAGGCAGTGCTGGGGCTGGTCGAGGGCGCCCGGCAGGAAGGCATGGCGATCGCGCATGAGAACGAGCGCGCCTACCGTTTCCAGCGCTGGCTGTTCCTGTGGACGGCGAAGCATTTCCTGCTGGGCTACGGCCCGCTGCGCGGCCTCTGGCTCCTGTCCAAACCACATCTCAACGCCGGCATGTTCGCGATCCGCGCGGGCGCGCCGCACTGGGAGGCCTGGGCGCGCCGCTATGGCGCCGCGATCCGGCGGACCGGCAAGATCACGCCGCATGATCAGTTCGCCCTCAATCAGGCGATCTATCAGGACCGGCTGCCGACGCGGTTCCTCGATGCCGGCGCCAATTGGATCTGCGACCGCGGCGTGCCGATGTGGAACGACGAGGCCGGCCAGTTCTGCCGGCCCTATCAGCCGTTCCGCCCGATCTCGGCGCTGCATCTGGCCGGGCCGGGCAAGCGCACGGCCTATCGCATCAAGCGGACCGGCGGCGGCGAGTTCCTGACCATGATCCGCTACGGCGCCTCGCCCAAGGACGCGAAGGATGTCCAATCAGCGGCACCGGTCGGCCTGTCGGTTGCGGCGCATTGATGGGGTCGGGCATGCGCGTCGCCATGATCGATCCGTCGCTCTTCACCCTGCCTTATGACGAAAAGCTGGCGGCGGGGCTGCAGCGTCGGGGGCATCGCATCGATTTCTTCGGCAAGGCGCTCGGCCGGCGTGACCCGGTGCCGGTGGCCGTGCCGCTGCGTCAGCATTTCTACGGGGGCTTGCGGGCGCTGGGCGCGGAGCATTGGCCGGGATTGCCGGCCAAGGTGGCGAAGGGGCTCGCCCATGTCGGTGCCATGGACGGCCTGGTCCGGACGCTGGCGCGTGAGCGGCCGGACGTCATCCATTTCCAATGGCTGCCCCTGCCGGTCGTCGACCGCGCCTTTCTCGGGCGGCTCCGGCGGATCGCGCCGGTCGTCATCACCTGCCACGATTCTCAGCCATTCAACGCCAATCCCAGCGCCGTCGTGCAGCGTGTCGGCGCCACCGCCGTGCTGGCGCGGTTCGATCGGGTCATCATTCATACCGAGCAGGCGCGGCCCCGGCTCGCGGCCTATGGCGTCGAGCAGCACCGCATCCAGCGCATCGCCCATGGCTTCCTCGATGATTCCGAGCCAGTGGCGCCGCCGGCGCCGATCGAGGACGATCGGCCGGTGCGCTTCCTGCTGTTCGGCAAGATCAAGCCCTACAAGGGCATCGACCTGATGATCGAGGCGGTCCGGCGCCTGGCGCCCACGACGCTGCGGCGCATCGAGGTGCTGGTGATCGGCAAGCCCTATATGGACACCGGCCCGCTCCAGGCGGCAGCGGCCGGCCTGCCGCAGATCCGCTTCGAATTCCGCTTCGTCCCGGACGAGGAGATGGCGGACCTGTTCCGCTGGGCCGACGTGCTGGCGTTTCCCTATCGCGAGATCGAGATGAGCGGCGTGCTGATGGCGGCGCTCAAGACCGCGCGGCCGATGGTCGCCTCTAACATCGGTGGCTTCGCCGAGCTGCTGAGCGACGGCGAGACCGGGTTCCTGGTGCCGCCGGGCGACGTCGTCGGCCTGGCCCAGGCGATCACCCGCCTGGTCGAGGAGCCGGCGACCCGGGCCCGCATGAGCCAGGGCCTGATCGATCTGGTCCACGCCATCCCGAGTTGGGACCGGATCGCGGCCGAGACCGAGCAGCTTTATGTCTCGGCGATCGCCGAACGCCGGGCCCACGCGGGCCGGCATCCGGCCGAGGCGACCTCCCGGGCCGTATAGCGGCCGCCGAACCGGCCCGTCATTCCCGCTAGATCAGGATGATTAGAGACCGATCCGATCAAACCGACACGGCTTGATCGGATCGGTCTCCAGCGACGGGAATGACGGTGCCCTGGTTAGAACCAGCGTTCCGGCACGATGATCGTATCGCCCGGCTGGATCTGCGTGCTCTGGTCGGCGGCCATTTCCGTGTGCGACGGATCGTCATGGCGGATCACGCGCAGGTCGGACTGCTTGGCGCGATAGGTGTAGCCGCCGGCCAGCGCCACGGCGTTGATCGTGCGCAGGTCACCCTGCCAATCGTAGCTGCCCGGCTTCAGGACCTCGCCGACGACATAGACCGGCAGGTGATGGGTCACCACGACCGAGACGCTCGGGTTGACGACGATGCCGCCACGGCCGAGCCGTTCCTTGAGCGCCGCCTCGGCGGCGGTCGGGGTCAGGCCGGCGAGCTTGGCGCGGCCGGCAAGCAGCACCGAGACCTCGCCGCGATCGTCGATCACCTGCTCCCCGGTCAGTTGCGGCTGACCGAACACGGTGATGGTGATGGTATCGCCAGTGTGGATCAGGTTGGCGTCAGCGGCCGGGGCCGTGGCCTGGGGCAGCGGCGTCTCGGCGCAGCCGGCGATCAGGCCGGCGAGCGCCAGGCCGAAGAGCGGCGCGAACCGGTGGGCGGTGTTCGAGCGGACGGACTTGCTTGAGACTGCGTGGGGCATAGTCGGGTTCCCTTCTGATCCGGCCTCAGAACTGTTTCTTGAGGGTCATCATGACGATGTTGTCAACGAAGGTGCGCGCGGTGTTCGAATCGAGCTTCTGGTTCGTGTAGTCGATGCCGACGGTCAGCCCGTGCTTGATCTCGTAATCGGCGCGGACCTCGGACGTGAGAATATCGTAGTGGCGGACGGAACGTTCCAACTGGCGGTCGTCATAGCTCACGTCCGCCTTCAGGAGCAGTTCCCGAAGCAGCTCGTGGCTGAGCGTCACCGTGGTCATGTTGTGGGTGTAGCCGGGGCTCTCGATGAACAGGTCCTCGTAATATTCGTGGACGTACTTGACGTCGACCTGGGTCAGGTTGGTCGGCGACCACAGCACCTCGGCGTTCACGTCCGGCACGTTGATCTGGCCGTAGCGCGGGTCGGCGTAGGACTGGACCTGGTAGCCGCTCGACAGGGTGATCAGGAACAGATTGTTGATGTCGAACTGCACGCCGGCGTCGGTGCGCACGCCGTTGCTCGCCCGCTTGAAGCCCGACGTATCGATGTCGCGGCCGAAGCTGCGGCCATCCGGGCGGACCTCGATGAAGACCTTTTGCTGGCCGAAGAACGTATGGTCGAACCGCACGTCGCCGAAGAATTCCCGGCGATCGCGGTCGTTGGTGATGATCAGCCCCTGGGACCCGAACGACTGGTCGTAGATGGACTGGTTGTAGCCGGCCGTGACCGTCAGCAGGTTATGGGCGCCGTCGCCGATCTGGGTGCCGGTTTCCGCGTCATAGAGCAGATAGGTTGCCGGCTTGAAGCCATTGATCTCGTTCGGATCGGTGCGCGGTACCGCCAGCCGCTCCAGGCCGCCGTCCAGGAACACGCCGAAATCATGGGAGAACTGCTCGGACAGCTCCAGGCGCGAGGTCGCCTGCCAATAATCTTCATTGGTGACCGTGAAATAATGCCGCTCCTGGCCGCCGAGGGCCAGGTGCGCGCGAAACCCGTCGTAGTGATAGTCGCCGTCGAGGTGTGCGCCGTAATCCGCGAAGAAAGCGGACTTCACGTTGGTGTCCTGGCCGAACAGATTGTCATTGAATCCCAAATCTGCCACGGCATTGACCTGGAACGCGACTGCGCCGACCTGTGTTGGCGGGACAGAAGTGCGGCGGGTAAAGCGGCTCTGCAGCAGTTCATAGGGGCGCACCTCCTCCGCCAGCGTTTCGCTGGTGGCCTCGGTGGAGATGACGCCTGTCGCGGCTGGAGCCGGGGCTTGCTGGGCGGCGGCGGAATTGGGTTTCCCAGCCGAGAGTAGCGCAAGGAAGCCTGAGAGAAGCATTGCGGTCAGGCGTACGTCGCGAAGCGAGGGACGCCTAGGGTAAACCGGCTTAATTATCGCTTTGACGGAAGGGACCGAAGAGCGATCGACCGGGTTTATTTTTTTGCGGTGCGACATGGGGGCTCGATCTCTGTCAGGTATTAGCAATTTTACGTTTTTCTTTCGGAAAAATTCCCCGAGAACGAAAAAAAACTAAAACCGGGCGGGAAATTTTCTGATAGAGCTATGCTGCGTTGCACAGGCGCTGTTTACCTTCGGGCGCAACCCTGCTCTGCGTTGCCCGGTCTCCTGACGAAAATTCTATCAGAATTTTTTAGATTCTCCCATGAGAATCAATTAAGAGGCGGCAGATAACCCAAATTTGCCCCGCAACTTTCCGTTCGCACGGTCCATTAGTATGCTGCGCATGCGAATGAGATTTTGAACCTGGCAGCGGGCAGCCCTCGTCGGTCCTGCAAGATTTTTCCGAACATTCTGTTGTGGAATTACTTTAGCAGGGATCGATATGAAGAATTCGATTTCGAGTTTGAACACTTCTGCGCGTCGCGACGCTTTTGCGGTTGTCGAAACGGCGGCGGTGGGCGCGGAAGCGCCGCGCACCAGTTTCCGGCCGCGCGAAGTGCCGCGCCCGGTGCTGACGCCGCCGGCCGGCCGGCGCAGCAAGCGGGCGTTCGACGTGGTCGGGAGCGTGCTGCTGATCCTGCTGTTCGGGCCGCTGCTGCTGCTGGTGGCGCTGGCGGTGCGCTGCGACGGCGGCGACGCGCTGTTCGGCCATCGCCGGATCGGGGCGGGCGGGCAGA
>DATGEK010000074.1:0-9018 GCA_035310205.1 Aliidongia sp. | reverse complement strand
AAGGACGAAGGCGCAGGCGACCAGGGCATCATGTTCGGCTACGCCGTGCGCGAGACCGAAGAGCTGATGCCGGCGCCGATCTATTTCGCCCACAACATCCTGCGCTCGCTGGCCGAGGTCCGCCATGCCGACGCGAATTCGCTGCTCGGCCCCGACGCCAAGAGCCAGGTCTCGCTGCAATACCGCAACGGCAAGCCGGTCGGCGCCACGTCGGTCGTCGTCTCGACCCAGCATGCCGAAGGCATCGACGTCGCAGAAGTGCGCGAGTTCGTCCGCCCGCACGTGCTCAAGGTCCTGCCGGAAGGCTGGATGTGCCCGGAGGACAAGTTCTACGTCAACCCGACCGGCCGCTTCGTCATCGGCGGCCCGGACGGCGACGCCGGCCTCACCGGCCGCAAGATCATCGTCGACACTTACGGCGGGGCGGCCCCCCATGGCGGCGGCGCCTTCTCCGGCAAGGATCCGACGAAGGTCGACCGCTCGGCCGCCTATGCCGCGCGCTACCTGGCCAAGAACGTGGTCGGCGCCGGCCTGGCCGATCGCTGCACGATCCAGCTCAGCTACGCCATCGGCGTGTCGCACCCGCTGTCGGTCTATATCGACACGGCCGGCACGGGCCGGGTCGACGAGGAGAAGCTCTCGGCCGTGCTGCAGGAGCTGGTCAATCTCTCCCCGCGCGGCATCCGGACCCATCTGGGCCTGAACAAGCCGATCTACACGCGCACCTCGAGCTATGGCCATTTCGGCCGCAAGCCGGAAGCCGACGGCGGCTTCTCCTGGGAGCGGCTCGACCTGGTCGACGAGCTCAAGCGCGTCTTCGGCTGATATGAACGAGACGGACGCGGCGGCCCCCCGTCGCGACCGTCTGCACGGGCGGCGCCGCGGCCACAAGCTGCGCGCCAGCCAGCAGCGCCTGCTCGATGAGGCGCTGCCCCAGCTGAAACTGTCCTTCGAAGAACTCGCGGCCAAGGGCCCGGGCGGCATCTTCCCGACACCGCCCCGGGCCGTCTGGCTCGAGATCGGCTTCGGCGGCGGCGAACATCTGGCGGCGCAGGCGGAACAGCATCCCGATATCGGCCTGATCGGCTGCGAAGTGTTCGAGAACGGCATCGTTCAGATGCTGGGTCACGTCACGCACACCGGCAGCACGAACATCCGCGTCGTGACCGAGGATGCGCGCCGGGTGCTCGACATCCTGCCACCCGCCTCGCTCGAGCGGGTCTTCATCCTGTTCCCCGATCCCTGGCGCAAGACCCGGCACCACAAGCGCCGGCTGGTCTCGACCGAGACGCTCGACCGGCTGGCCGAACTGATGCCGGTGGGGGCGGAGCTCCGGCTCGGCACCGACCATGTCGATTATCTGCGCTGGATGCTGGCGCGCACGGTCGCCCACCCGGCCTTCGAATGGCTGGCGCGTGGACCCGCCGACTGGCGTGAGCGGCCGGAGGATTGGCCGCAGACCCGCTACGAGGCGAAGGCGATCACCCAGGGCCGACGCCCCGCCTTCCTGCGCTTCCGGCGCATCGCCAGCACCTAGCCCGCGCGCGGCAGATCCGCGCCGCCGATGCGACAAGTTTGCTTGCAGTCCGATGACATCCGACTATTATGCGGCGCTGCTAATCCCATCGATGGTTGGTTAGCTCGATCGGTGGGCCTGCGGGCCCACTTTTCGTTTCTGCCTTTTGTTTTCGCCGAGAGCGGTCGGACCGCCTCCGTCGCCATACCGAAGAGGGTCGCTGTTGAGGGAAGTCGAGATCATCGAGCGCATGATCGCACCGTCGCTGGAGAGCATGGGCTTTCGCCTGGTGCGCGTCAGTTTCGGTGGCGGCAGCCGGCCGACCCTGCAGATCATGGCCGAGCCGCTGGACGGCTCCGGCATGAATGTGGAGCATTGCGCCGACATCAGCCGCGCCGTCTCGGCCCTGCTCGACGTCGAGGATCCGATCAAGATCGCCTATGTGCTGGAAGTGACCTCGCCCGGCATCGACCGGCCGCTGATCAGCCGGGAGGATTTCCGGCGCTTTGCCGGCTTCGAGGCGAAGTTCGAGACCGAACGCCTGATCGACGGCCGCAAGCGCTTCAAGGGCATGCTCGACGGCATCGATGACCAGGATCGCGTCAGCGTGACCGACGAAAAGGGCACGGCCACGGTCCCGTTCGCCGAGATTCGCAAGGCCAAGCTGATCCTGACCGACGCGCTCATCAAGGCCTTCGCCCCAGAACATCCGCTGCCGGACGACGAGCCGGAAGAAGAACCCGCCGCCTGACGGCGACAGTCTGCGTCCCCACACTGACGAGCCGGGCCGTGCGCCCCGAAGACGCTCGCTGACAGAAGTTATGTGAGACCGATCATGGAACAGTCACTCGCCGCCCGTCCCGAGCTCCTGCTGGTCGCCGACACGGTCGCACGCGACAAAGGCATCGAGCGCGACGAGGTGCTCGAGGCGATGGAGCAGGCCATCCAGAAGGCCGGCCGCTCCAAGTACGGCCAGGAATACGACATCCGCGCCGAGATCGACCGCAAGACGGGCGAGATCAAGCTGATGCGGTTCCGCGAGGTCGCCGATCCGATCGAGAACGAAGCGACCCAGATGAGCCTCGAAGAGGCCCAGCTGCACGACCCGTCGGCCCAGGTCGGCGATTTCATCACCGACCCGCTGCCGCCGATCGACTTCGGCCGCATCGCCGCCCAGACCGCCAAGCAGGTGATCGTGCAGCGCGTGCGCGACGCTGAGCGCCAGCGCCAGTACCGCGAGTTCAAGGACCGGATCGGCGAGATCGTCAACGGCCTGGTCAAGCGCGTCGAGTTCGGCAACGTCGTGGTCGATCTGGGCCGCGCCGAAGCCATGCTGCGCCGGGACGAGCTGCTGCCGCGCGAGACCTTCCGCCAGGGCGAGCGCGTGCGCGCCTATATCTATGACGTGCGTCCCGAGATCCGTGGGCCCCAGATCTTCCTGTCGCGCACCCATCCGCAGTTCATGGCCAAGCTGTTCGCCCAGGAAGTGCCGGAAATCTACGACGGCATCATCGAGATCCGCGCGGTCGCGCGCGACCCGGGCAGCCGCGCCAAGATCGGCGTCATCTCGAACGACAGCTCGATCGATCCGGTCGGCGCCTGCGTCGGCATGCGCGGCAGCCGCGTCCAAGCCGTCGTCGCCGAGCTGCAGGGCGAGAAGATCGACATCATCCCCTGGTCCCAGGATCCGGCGACCTTCGTCGTCAATGCGCTGGCCCCGGCCGAAGTCGCCAAGGTCGTCATGGACGAGGAGCAGCGCCGCATCGAAGTGGTGGTGCCCGACGACCAGCTGTCGCTCGCCATCGGCCGCCGCGGCCAGAACGTGCGCCTCGCCTCGCAGCTGACCGGCTGGGATATCGACATCCTGACCGAGGCCGAGGAGAGCGAGCGCCGCACCGCGGAAGTGCAGTCGCGCAGCGCTCTCTTCATCGAGGCCCTGGACGTTGACGATGTCATTGCCCATCTGTTGGTGAACGAGGGCTTCACCTCGGTCGAAGAAGTGGCCTACGTGCAGCTCGACGAGCTGGCCGGGATCGAAGGCTTCGACGAAGACGTCGCCTCCGAACTTCAGTCCCGCGCCCTCAATTTCCTCGAAGAGCAGAACGCGCATTTCGAACAGCGCCGGCAGGAGCTGGGAGTCGAGGATGCCCTGACCGAACTCGACGGGCTGAGCCTCGCCATGGTCGCCAGGCTGGGCGAGAACAGCGTCAAGACGCTCGACGACCTGGCCGATCTCGCCAGCGACGAGCTGATCGAGCTGTTGAAGGACGTCACCAAGATGACCGAGGAACAGGCCAACGAGATCATCATGGCCGCCCGCGCCCACTGGTTCGCCGAGGAAGACGGCGCGGCGCCGGAGGCCTGATCGGACGATGAGTGAGACCGGCGGCATCCCGGACGGCACGCCCGACGGGGCGCTGCCGGAAGAACCGGAAAGCGGTCCGCTCCGACGGTGCATCGTCACCGGCGAGCGGCTCGCCAAGGAGACGATGGTCCGGTGCGTGGTCGGACCCGACGGGGTGATCGTGCCGGATGTCGGGGCTGCCCTGCCGGGGCGAGGTTTGTGGTTGACCAGCCGTCGCGATATAGTGGCGACGGCGGTGAAGAAGCGGGCATTCGATCGGGCGGCCCGCCGCTCGGTCACGATACCCGCGGATCTCGCCGATCGGATCGAGCTGCTTCTGGTCCAACGCTGCCGCGAGGCGGTCGGGCTCGCCCGGCGCTCGGGCAAGGCGGTGGCCGGATTCGAGAAGGTCGGCCAAGCCATTCGCAAGGGTGGTGTCGGCTTGCTGCTCGCAGCATCCGACGGCGCCGACGGCGGACGGCAGAAGATTGCCGCGATGGCCCCCGGGCTGCCGGTGATGGATCGGCTGAATGCCGCCGAGTTGGGCGCCGCATTCGGCCGCGATCACGTCGTTCACGGCGCGATCGGCTCCGGCGCTCTGGCGGCGCGGTTGCGACTCGACGCGGACCGGCTCGCCGGCTTCCGCGTCCGGGCCGAGGACGTCGCGGCCGAAGAAGGACCACACCGCACCTGACTCGGCGCGGCTGATGGAGTATAGCTCCGCGCACGATCTCCTCCGGGGGTCGGGCAAGGGGCTGGTGTCGCCTGGTATCGGAGCTTCCGGGCCGGTCGGCGATTTCCCCGCGATCGGGCGCCCCACGATTGGGCGCCGGACGGCGGGGCGAGGTTCTGGCGGGTGCGATGGGTGCGCCTGCGATCAGGCAACGGTGCTACGGCACCCGAGTGGATGGACGGTTTCGGGAAGACATGACGGACAGCAACGAACAAGAGACCAAGCGCCCTCTCAGCCTCGCGCGCCCTGGTGGCCGCCTCGAGCTGAAGAAGCCGATCGAAGCGGGCTCAGGTCAGGTCCGGCAGAGCTTCCCGCATGGTCGCTCCAAGACCGTGACCGTCGAGGTCAAGAAGAAGCGCGCGATCGAGCCGCCGCGCCCGGGCCATCCGGTTCATCCGGAGCACGCCACGGCGCCGGTCACCGCACCGGCCGCGCCCGCCCCGACTGCCCAGGTTCAGCCGGAGCCGGTGGCGCCCAAGGTCGCGCCGACGCCGGCAGCGCCCGTGCAGGCCGCTGCGCCCGCGCCGAAGCCGGAGCCGGTGGTCGAGCCGGTGCTGGCCCCGACGCCCGCCCCCGCTCCGGCCGAGCCAGAGCCGATCGCCGAGGCGCCGAAGGCTGCTGCCCCGGTCGCGACCCCCGAGCCCAAGATCGAGCCCGCCCCGGTCGTCGTGACGCCGGCGCCGCGTCCGGCTGAGCCGACCCGCGTGCTGGGCCCGCGCCCGGCCGCCCGCATCCTGACGCCGAACCCGCAGTCGACGCTGCGGCGCGGTGGCGCTCCGGTGGCGCGTACGCTGACCGAGGAAGAGCGCGCCGCCCGCATGAAGGCCGTGCAGAGCATGGTCCAGGGCGAAGCGCAGCGGAAGCAGACCGAAATCGAGTTGGCCCGCCGCGCCCGTGAGCTCGAGACCGAACGGGCACGCGACGAGGAAGAGCGCCGTCGCCATGCCGAGGAGACCGCGGCCGCGGAAGTGCGCCGCCGGGCCGAGGAAGAGGCGCGTCGCGCTGCCGACGAAGCCGCCAAGAAGCAGAAGGTCGAGGACGATTCGCGCCGCGAGATGGCCGAGCGCGCCGGCAAGAATGCCGCCGCCAAGGTCGCGGCCCTGACCGCGGCCGGCAAGGTCAAGCCGGGCGTGATCGAGCCCGAGGCCGACGATGCGCCGAAGCGTGGTGCGGTCGGTCGCGTCGCCGAGAAGCGCGCCCCGGCCCCGGCACCGGCGCGCACCCGCACCGATCAGCGCCGCCGCACCGGCAAGCTGACCGTGACCCGCGCCCTGTCGGACGATGATGATCGTACGCGTTCGCTCGCCTCGGTCCGCCGGGCCCGTGAACGCGAACGGCTGCGGATGATGCAGCAGTCCGAGCAGGTGAAGGTCGTGCGCGACGTCGTCATTCCCGAAACGATCACCGTGCAGGAACTGGCCAACCGTATGGCCGAGCGCGGCATCGACGTGATCAAGGCCCTGATGCGGAACGGCATCATGGCCACGCTGCCCCAGTCGATCGACGCCGATACGGCCGAGCTGATCGTCGCCGAGTTCGGCCATGTGGTGAAGCGTGTCGCCGAGTCCGACATCGAAATCGGCCTCAAGGGCGACGAGGATCTCGACGAGGCCCGCGAGGCGCGTCCGCCGGTCGTCACGATCATGGGCCATGTCGACCACGGCAAGACCTCGCTGCTCGACGCCCTGCGCAAGACCGACGTGGCCGCAGGTGAAGCCGGCGGCATCACCCAGCATATCGGCGCCTATCAGGTGACCTTGCCGAGCAAGCACAAGATCACCTTCATCGACACGCCGGGCCATCAGGCCTTCACCGCCATGCGTGCCCGCGGCGCCAACGTGACCGACATCGTCGTGCTCGTCGTCGCGGCCGATGACGGCATCAAGGACCAGACGGTCGAAGCGATCCGCCACGCGAAGGCGGCCGGTGCGCCGATCATCGTGGCGATCAACAAGATCGACAAGCCGGGTGCCGACCCGAACCGCGTGCGCCAGGAACTGCTGCAGCACGACCTGGTCGTGGAAGGCATGGGCGGCGACGTGCTCGACATCGAAGTGTCAGCGCTCAAGAAGACCGGCCTCGACAAGCTGGAGGAGGCGATCCTGCTGCAGGCCGAGCTGCTCGACCTGCGCGCGAACCCGAACCGCTCGGCCGAAGGCGTCATCATCGAGGCCAAGCTGGAGCGGGGCCGCGGTGCCGTCGCGACCGTGCTGATCCAGCGCGGCACGCTCAAGGTCGGCGATATCTTCGTCGCCGGCGCTGTCTGGGGCCGCGTGCGGGCGCTGGTCGACGATCACGGGCAGAACCAGAAGGAAGCCGGTCCGTCGACCCCAATCGAGGTGCTTGGGCTCAACAGCACGCCGCTTGCCGGCGACGATCTCGTCGTCGTCGAAAGCGAGAGCCGGGCGCGTGAAATCGCCGAGTATCGCGATCGGCTGCGCCGCGAAAAGGCGGCGGCGACGGCCGGGCGCGGCACGCTCGAGGAAATGTTCTCGCAGATCACGGCAGGCACCGCCAAGGAGTTGCCGATCGTCATCAAGGGCGATGTCCAAGGTTCGGTCGAGGCGATCAGCAGCTCGCTCGATAAGCTCTCGACCGACGAAGTCGCCATGCGCGTCCTTCACTCGGGGGTGGGCGGCATCAACGAAAGCGACGTCATCCTCGCCAAGGCGACGGGCGCGGTGATCGTCGGCTTCAACGTCCGCGCCAACCCGGCGGCGCGCGACCTAGCGCGGCGCGACGGGGTCGAGATTCGCTATTACGCGATCATCTACGACGTGCTCGACGATATGAAGGCTGCGCTGTCGGGGATGTTGTCACCGACCCTGCGCGAGCGCTTCCTCGGCAATGCTGCAATCCGCGAGGTCTTCAACATCACCCGCGTCGGCAAGGTCGCCGGCTGCATGGTGACCGACGGCGTCGTCCGTCGCGGCGCCAAAGTGCGCTTGCTGCGCGACAACGTCGTGATCCACGAAGGCAGCCTCAAGACCTTGAAGCGCTTCAAGGACGAGGTCCGCGAGGTCCGCGACGGCTATGAATGCGGCATGGCCTTCGAGAATTACGAGAACATCCAGGTCGGCGACACGATCGAGTGCTTCGACGTCGAGGAAGTCGCCCGCGCGCTGTAACCGGCTAACATGCCCCGCCGCGCCCATTCTGAACGACGAGCCGAGCCGAGCCAGCGCCAGCTGCGCGTCGGCGAGGAGTTGCGCCACGCCCTCGCCCAGTTGCTGCGGCCGGGCGAATTGCGCGATCCGGCGCTCTACGACGCCAATGTCACCGTGACCGAAGTGCAGGTCAGCCCCGATCTGCGCAACGCCACCGCGTTTGTCATGCCATTGGGCGGCGCCAACGCCGCCGACATCATCGCGGCGCTGCGGCGGAGCGCGCCGTTCCTCAAGGGCCGCGTGGCCCGCACGGTGCAGCTGCGCCTCGTTCCGAACCTAAGCTTCGCCCTGGACAGCGCCTTCGACACCGCCGAGCGGATCGCCGCCGTCCTGCACAGCGAGGCGGTCGAACGCGACCTACGGGAAAAGAATGACGAGTGAGCGCGGGCTCAACGGCTGGCTCGTCATCGATAAGCCGGCCGGGATGACATCGAGCAAGGTGGTTTTGCGGCTGCGTCATGCCGCCGGCACGAAGGCCGGCCATGCTGGCACGCTCGACCCGCTCGCGACCGGGGTTCTGCCGATTGCGCTCGGTGAGGCGACCAAGACCGTCGGCTTTGTCTCGAAGGCGACCAAGCAATACAGCTTTCGGATACGCTGGGGCGCCGCCACCGACACCGACGATAGCGAGGGCCAAGTCGTTGCGGAGAGCCCGGTTCGCCCGGATGAGGCGGCGATTACGGCGGTGTTGCCGCGGTTCATAGGAACCATTCAGCAGCGTCCGCCCGCCTACTCCGCGATTAAAGTCGCCGGCCGCCGCGCCTATGCCTTGGCGCGCGCCGGCAGGGCGCCGCGCCTCGCCGAGCGCCCGATCGAGATCAGGGAGCTTCGTCTCACCGCACTCCCCGACCGCGATCACGCTGATTTCGAGGCCGTTGTCGGCGAGGGGACCTATATCCGCTCCCTCGCTCGCGACCTCGCTGAGGCGCTCGGTACGCATGGCCATATCGCCGCGCTGCGCCGTCTCGCGGTTGGTCGCTTCACCGAAGCCCAAGCAATTTCGCTGGATTTGGCGACTACCCTTGGGCATAGTCTCCCCGCTTCCGGGCATCTATTGCCGATCGAAGCGGCGCTGGACGACATCCCGGCGCTGGCATTGACGGCAAGCGAGGCCGCCCGACTTCGCCATGGCCAGCCGGTCGTGCTGACCGAATGCGAAGGCGCCCGCCTCGATCGGTTTGACGACGGCACGATCGTCGGCGCGCGGCACGACCAGCTTTTGATCGGGCTGGCGCGCGTCGAAAACGGGCGTCTGCAG
>DATGEK010000073.1:0-46397 GCA_035310205.1 Aliidongia sp. | reverse complement strand
CGCCCGCGACGAGGGCCACTGGATCGGCAACCACACCTATAACCACCTGGTGCCGCTGGGCCTCTGCGCCGAGCGCGGCATGGCGACCTTCGAGATCGCCGATACCGAGGCGCTCGTGGGCGATCTCGCGCATGAGCGGCGCCTGTTCCGCCCGTTCGGCGGCGGCGGCCAGCTCGACCGGCGGCTGCTCAATCGCGAGGCGCTCGATACGCTCGTCGCCGGCCGCTACACCTGCGTGCTGTGGAACGCGATCCCGGAGGATTGGGTCTATCCCGGCACCTGGGTCGAGCGCGCGCTCGAGCAATGCTTTGCCCAAGAGCATGCGCTGGTCGTGCTCCACGACCTGCCGACCGGCGCTATGCGGCTGCTCGGCCGCTTCATCGAGGCGGCGCGGGACCGGGGCGCCAGCTTCCGCCAGGACTTCCCGGCCGACTGCGTGCCGATCGTCGAGGGCCGGGTCGTCCGGCCGATCGGCGCCTACCTGACCGTCGCGGAGCCGGCCGTCCTCTGACGGCTCGGCCCCTGCCGTTCGTCTTACGCGGCTTCAGCGACGGTCGCGGCGATCTTGGTGCTGATCTCGGCGCGGGCCTTTTCCAGCTTGTCGCCCTCGAACATCAGGCGCCCGGCGTCGATGAACTCGACGTCCGTGATGCCGATGAAGCCCAGGATGTGGCGGATGTACGGCGTCGCGAAATCATAGCCGCTGCCGACCGGCACGCCGCCCGAGGTGACGAGGACGAAGGTCTTGCGGTCCTTGAGCAGGCCCTTGTAGCCGTTTTCCAGCATGACGAAGGTACGGCGCGCCCGCACGACCATGTCGATCCAGCCCTTGAGGCTCGACGGCAGCGAGAAGTTCCACAGCGGGCATTCGATGACCAGGACGTCGGCCGCCTCGATCTCGGCAATCAGCGCCTCGGAATGGGCGAGCGACTGCACCTGGTCGGCGCTGCGCTGGCTGGCGTCGGTGAAGTTGCTGCCGATCCAGGCGAGATCGGGCACGGCCGTGCCGGTCGACAGGTCGCGGACGATCGTCGTCACCGAACCATTGGTCCGCTCGGCCTCGGCCACGAGGAAATCGCCGAGCTTGCGGCTTTCGGAATGCTCGCCGCGGGGGCTGGTCTGGACGCGCAGGATCTTCATGATGTCTCTTTCGGAAAGATGTTTAGAGAAGAATGGGTTAGAGCGCGGCGTTCTGCGGGAACAGCGCGCGGCGGGTCTCCTCGTCGAACTCCGCCTTCAGCACCAGCTTGTCCTTGAGCCCATGGGCGCGCCGGGCGGCCGGGCGGGCGGAGATCTCGTCGTAGAGGCGCTTGACGTTCGGATAGGCCGCGAGGTCCGCTTCGCCGAGGGCGTAGCCGGCGTAATTCGCCCAGCCCCAGAGCGCCATGTCGGCGATGCTGTACTCGTCGCCGGCGAGATAGCGCGCGTGGGCGAGCCGCTCGTCCAGCACCCGATAGTGCCGCTCGACTTCCTTCAGATAGCGGTTGCGGGCATAGGGCAGGGCCTCCGGCGCGTGATGCAGGAAATGCACCGACTGGCCCGAGAACGGCGACAGGCCGGTGGCGACGAAGAACAGCCACGACAGCATTTCGCCGCGGGCCTGGGGCTCGGTCGGCACGAAGCGGCGATGCTTGTCGGCCAGGTGCAGCAGGATCGCGTTGGAATCGAACATCGTGACGCCGTCGTCGACGATCGCCGGCACCTTGGCGTTCGGGTTGACCTTGCGGAATTCCGCGCCGTGCTGCTCGCCCTTGAACGTATCGACGGCGACGAGCTCGAACGGCGTCCCCAGCTCTTCGAGCAGCAGGGCGACCTTCATCGGGTTCGGCGAGGGGTGGAAATAGAACTTCAGCATCGTCGTCATCCTTAAGGCAGGCATGGGCAGGCCGGCGAGCGCGCGGAATGTCGCGCGCCCGTAAGTGCGAGGCTTTCGTGTGCGGATCGTCCGAGTCAGGCGGCGGCCGCTCGGGCAGGAACATGGTGCTCGGGATCTATCCGAACGATCCCGATAAAGATGGAAGTATCATTCAGTTTTCGTGAATGATGGGCGTGACTCAGCCCCGGCGGCGCGAGAAGCCGGTGATGGTCACCCGCTCCCAGATGCCCGCGGCCTTGAACGGGTCGGCGGCGTGGAAGCGCTCGACGGCGGCGCGATCGGCGGCCTCGATCAGGAACAGGCTGCCGATCATGGTCTCGCCGTCGTCCGCCACCAACGGGCCGGACATCACGATCTCGACGCCGAAGCGGCTGACATCGTCGAGGAAGCCCTTGTGGGCACCATAATTGGCGAGGCGGGTATCGAGCGCGCCGGGCCGGTCGACGGCATGAATGACGAACAGCATGGCTTAAGTCTCCACGATAGGCGCTGAGGCGGGCTCAGGCCGGTTCCATCGCTTTCAGGGATTCCGCCCGCAGCAGCGACCAGAGCTGCGCGGTCAGCGCCCCGAACCGCGCGGTCGAGGCGATCTCGGACGTCCGCTCGCGCGGCCAGCCGGTGTCGATGAAGCTGATGAACCGGCCTGGCCGCGCCGACATCACGCCGACCCGGTCCGACAGCATGGCCGCCTCGTCGAGCGAATGGGTGATGAGCACGACCGTGGCGCCGGTCTTGCGCCAGAGCCGCAGCAATTCGTCGCCCATCAGCAGCCGCGTCTGCTGGTCGAGCGCGCCGAACGGTTCATCGAGCAGGATGAGGCGCGGCTGCAGCACCATTGTGCGCGCGATGCAGACGCGCTGGCGCATGCCGCCCGAGAGGTGCGCCGGATAGGCGCGCGCGAACGGGGCGAGGCCGGTGAAGGCGAGCGCCGCATCGACACGGTCGGCGAGTTCCTGGCGGTCGATCCGCTGCCGCCGCAGCCCGAAGGCGACATTGTCCCAGACCGTCAGCCACGGGAAGCTCGCATCCTCCTGGAACACCACGCCGACGCCCTCGGGCGGCTCGCCTGTGATCGGCCGCCCCTCGAACAGCGCGGTACCCTCGCTCGGCGTCGCCAACCCGGCGATGATGTCG
This sequence comes from Aliidongia sp., assembly GCA_035310205.1. Classification (GTDB taxonomy): domain Bacteria; phylum Pseudomonadota; class Alphaproteobacteria; order ATCC43930; family CGMCC-115725; genus Aliidongia. The sequence goes on along the minus strand of DATGEK010000073.1, from coordinate 43,387 downwards.
AGCAGGGTCGACTTGCCGCAGCCGGACGGCCCGATCACCGAGAAGAAGCCGCCCCGTGCCAGCTCCAGATCGATCGGACCCAGCGCATGCACCGCGGGATTGCCCGCGACCGGCGGATAGACCCGGGTGACGCCGCGCACCTGGACAGGGGCGGCGGCGCCATGCGTCGATCGAGTGCCCGGCCGGGACGCCAGGCCGAGGTCGCTGGGGGCGGTCTGTTCCAATCCGGCTGCTCCGGTGGGGGTTTCCACGGGATATCGGGACATGGATCGGCCGCCGGGGTCAAGATGACGCGACGGCGCGCCGCGGCGGGGGGGCGAGCGGCGGTGGCGGCGGAGAGGGGTGGGAAGCGGATGGTCCGGTTTTGGATACTAAGGCGGTTTAACGGACAGTCGCCTATTCACCGTTACTGAAGTTTCACTCGATCTACGACGTATCCGTCGATAATGACTGAGACACCCAGCGGGATATCTAAGGCGATGAATGGCTGCAGCGCATCCGGCGCCACCTCGAATCCCGCGCCCCCGTGGTTCGAACGATATCCGCAGAAAATATCGACTGTGGCGCGTGTCTTAAGGTCGCGAAGGTAGTCGGTATGTGGAGCAAGCACCTGCCAAAGGGCACGAAGATGCTCCGATAATTCGCGCTCCTCCGGCACGGGCGGCCGATAATGCCATCGAGCAACTTTGGATATGGGCGATCTGGGTCGAGGACGATCACCACGTCTGAGTTGCATTGTCGGCTGAACGCCAAGGACTTGCGTGATCTCTTCAAGCGGCAACTCCTCCGCCGAGATGCGCAGGGAAACCATGAAAGTCTGGTATATCGGCTCTTCGAGTTCCTGCAAGGCTCGTTGCTCCAGTCCTGATCCTGGATAGCATGCCGAACCTGTCGGCCACTTTCTACCCGTCCCAGTCGAAAACGACTTGAGGTCAGGTGTCCGCTTCGGGGCAATTGGGAATGATCGACCGGACGGCTGGCTTGGGTCGACGGCCGCCGCTACTGACCTATGAATATATCGAGCCCCCATCCAACACCGCAGTCGGCGAGCAACCGCATTTGGTCTGGATCGAGAAACACCCCACATTGCCGATCGGCCTCTACATAAAGGCCGCCGTAGATCGAGACCTGACGCGGTTGGATTTCCCTCCGAAGCCGAGCGAAGCTGTCTTCACGCCCTCGCAGGTGATCGAGCATCCGGACCATTGCGTCGGCGTACTGCCGTGCATCGACGAGCCGCTCCGGTTCGACGTCCTTCCACCATCCATTGAAGGCACGAGGCCTACCGCTTCGTGACGGCTCACCCTTCATTCCGAGGGCTGTCGGTTCGATGCCGAGGATCTCTGTCACCCTATTGGGGTCGGCATCAAAACCTGTGATGGCAAGCGTAAGCATGGGAGAATTATGTCCGCAGTCGGGCATTCGGAAAAGCCCGCTGAATGGCCACTATCGATCCGCGAACACGTCGAGCTCCCACCCTACGCCAGCGGCCGGCCGGCGAGGCCGCGGGGGCCGAAGGTTTGGGCGAGGGCCATGCCGGCGACGAGGGTCGCGGTCATGATCGCGAACATCGTCGCCACACCCTCGCTGCGCAGCACCGGCAGCAGGGCGAGCGGCACCAGCATCGAGGCGATGCGGTTGACGGCGAAGGCGATCGACGACGCCTCGGCGCGCCGGTCGGTCGGGAACAGCTCGGCCGTATAGAGGCCGAGCACGCTGATCTGGATCCAATTGATCAGGTGGAACACCACGCCGCTCAGCACCAGCACGACCGGGCTGGTGCCGGTGGCAAACGCGAGGCCGGCGAGCGCCAGGCCGCCGCCGGCGGCGACCAGCACCGTGCGCCGGCCGATGCGGTCGATGAACAAGGCGCTGGCGACCGCGCCCAGCGACGGGCCGAAGCTGCCGAGGCCGGCATAGAGCAGCGAATCGGACGTGTGGAAGCCCTTGGCGACCAACACGGCGCCGCTCAGCAGCGGAAAGCCGGCGCTGGCCCAGGGCGCGAGGAAATAGAGCGCCCCCAGCAAGGCCAGCCGCCGGCGGAACTCCCGGCGCGACAAGGGCGGGGATAGTGCGGGCGCGGAGGCCGCGGTGGCCACAGGCATGGGCGCGGGCTGGCGCTCAGTCCGGCCGCCGGCCGAGCGCTCGAACCGGCGGCAGATCGCGGCGGCCTCCGCCTCGCGGCCGACCGCGGCGAGCCAGCGCGGCGATTCCGGCAGCAGGCGGAACAGCAGCGCGATGATGCCGGCGCTGACGCCGCCGCCCAGCAGCGCCCAGCGCCAGCCCTCGAACCCGAGCGGCGCGAGCGGCGTCAGCCAGCGCATCATCAGGATCATCGCCGGCGCGCCCAGCACGGCGACGGCGCCGGTGATCACCAGCCAGCCGCCGCGACGGGGCGGCGGCAGCAGATCGGACAGATAGGCCGTGATCAGCGGCGGAAAGGCGCCGAGCGCCATGCCGGAGATCAGGCGGAAGCCTGTCAGCCAGGCGAGGTCCGGGCTGCAGGCGCCGGCGATCGAGGCAATCGCCAAGAGGGCCAGCGCCAGGATCAGCGCCTGCCGCCGGCCGCGCCGGTCGGCGAGCCGGCCGATGAGCGGCGCGCCGATGGCGCCGCCGGCATAGACCGAGGCCAGCAGCAGCGACAGCGGCAGGGCCGCGACCGGATGCGGCGGGGCCGAAAACACCGCCGAGAGCGCGTTGCTGAACGCGATCTCGGCGATGTCGAACCACAGGCCGAGCGCCGACAGCACCAGGATCCAGCGATGCAGCGCCGTGACCGGCAGCCGGTCGAGCCGGGCGGCGATATCGTGGCGGACAGCCGGTGCAGGTTCTTGGATGTCGGACAAGGTGCCGCCTGGGGAAAGATGCGGGCGCTCCGGCCTGTGGGCCGGCGGAATCCGCGGGATGGGAACCGATCATTAACTCCGGTGGAGCTTCTCTACAAAATACTCCATGCGGTAGGTGCCTTGTGGTAATCCATCCCGGCATTGTCTTCGGCCCCACGAATTCCGCTCAGTCTTGCACCTTCGGACCCTTCGCCATGTTCCTTTCCTCTGACGCCCTCATCCCTGCCGCTGCCGGACGCCCCGACGGCCGCACCCGTACCAAGCTGCTGCCGATGCTGGCCGGCGCCCTCCTGTTGACGGCGACGGCAGGCGCCGAGGCCGCGACCGGCCCGGCGCCCGCGGCCGCTGCGCCGGTGGCTGCTGCGGCGGCCCCGGAAGGTCCGCGCCTCACCATGCAGAGCTTCGGCGGCTGGGGCTATCGCTGCCAGCAGGCGATGGTCGACGGCAAGCCCGGCAATACGGCCTGCGCCCTCAGCCAGGGCGTCACGGTGCAGCAGGACGGCAAGAACCAGACGGTCATGACCGTGACCGTCACCGCCGCGCCCGACGCCAAGAGCCATGCCATCACCATCCAGGTGCCGCTCGGTGTCCGCCTCAAGCCGGGCCTGAGCCTGGCGGTCGACGATGGCACGGCGCAGGCCCTGGCCTTCGATTATTGCGGGCCGCGCGGCTGCTGGGTCGCCGGTGCGCCGATCGACGGGCTGGTCGAGGCCCTGAAGACCGGCAAGACCGGCCGCGGCAGGATCGTGCTGCTGAACGGTCGCGAGCTTGCCATCGAATTCCCGCTCGCCGGATTCGCCGCCGGGCTGGCGGCGCTCGATGCCGGCCACGCGCCGGCCGTGGATGCCAAGCCGGCCGACGCCAAGGCCAAAGCCAAGGCGAAATAGTCGCTCGCCCCGCCCTCTCATCTCCTGATCACGAAGTTCCAATCATGAGCCTAGCCCAAGTGAATCTGTGTGCGTGCGGCAGCGGGTTGCGGCCGGTGCGCTGCTGCCGGCTTGATCTGTCGACGGTGGCGCCGAGCGAGGCGAGCCGGCATCTGCTGCCGCTGGTCGACAAGGCGATCGCGATCCATGGCCAGGGCCAGTTGGCCGAGGCCGCCAAGATCTGCATGGAGGTGCTGGAGCTGGCGCCGGGGCAGGGCGGGGCGCTCGCCATCCTCTACCAGGTGCGCAAGGCCACGGGTGCCTTGGCGGCGGCGGAAGCGCTCGTCCGGCGCATGGTGGCGCTCGATCCGAACAATGTCTGGGCGACCCAGGAGCTGGCGCTGCTGCTGTTCGGCAAGGGCGATTTCGCCGAGGCCGAGGCCCATGCCCGCAACGCCGTGCGCATCGCGCCGGCCGACCCGCAGTCGCACAACCTGATGGGCATGATCCTGACCGAGGCCAATCGGCCCCAGGTCGGCGAGTATCACTATCGCCGGGTCATCGAGCTGATGGGCCAGCGCCAGCCGATCGTGCTGGCCAACCTCGCCTGGAACCTCAAGAACCAGGGCAAGATGGCCGAGGCGCGGGCCCTCTATGCCGAGTCGGTGGCACTCGACCCGAACATCCTGCAGACCTTGCTCGGCTGGGCGCGCATGGAGGAGACCGACCGCGACTTCGCCCGCGCCGACGAGCTCTTGGACCAGGCGGAGAAGCTGGCGCCGGGCAACCCGAGCATCCTGCTGCACCGCGCCATCATCCGCGGCCGGACCAAGCAGTATGACGAGGCGCTCAGCCTGCTCGACCGGCTCGAGCAGCAGCTGCCCGGCGGCGGTTTGGGCACGAACGAGCTCCTGGAGAAGGGCCGGCTGCTCGACAAGATGGGCCGGTTCGACGAGGCGTTCGCCGCCTTCGCCGCCGGCAAGCGCAAGGGCGTCGAGCTGAGCGGCAATGTCTATCTGGCCGACCATGCGCGCCAGCTGACCGAGCGCCTGACCCGCTATTTCACCGCAAGCCGCTTGAAGATCGTGCCGCGCGGCACGCCGGTCGAGAAGGGGCCGCGGCCGCTGTTCATCGTGGGATTCCCGCGCTCGGGCACGACCATGGTGGAGCAGACGCTGTCGGCCCATCCGAAGATCTCGGCCGGCGATGAGCTGACCTTCGTCAACGACATCACCAACCTGATGCCGCGCATGCTGAACAGCCCCTTGGCCTACCCCGAGGCGCTCGCCGACCTGTGGATGGGCGACCAGCGCGAGGGGCTCGATAATCTGCGCGATTATTACCTGCAGCGCGCGCGGCAGTCGGGCATCACCGAGGCCGGGGCGACCTGGTTCACCGACAAGATGCCGCTCAACGAGACGCACCTGGGCCTGATCGCGCTGATGTTCCCGGACGCGCCGATCATCCATGTGCTGAGGCATCCGCTCGACATCGTGCTGTCGGTGTTCTCCAACCACCTGACCCACGGCTTCTATTGCGCCAACGCGCTCGAGACGATCGCGCGCCACTATGTGCTGATCGCCGACCTGGTCGAGCATTACCGGCGCGAGATGACGCTCAAGTATCTGCCGATCCGCTACGAGGACATCGTCGACGACCAGGAGGCGAGCATCCGGCGGATGCTGGGCTTCGTCGGCACCGGCTTCGACAAGCGCTGCCTGCAGTTCCACGAGAACAAGCGCTATGCCCGCACGGCCAGCTACGCCCAGGTCACCGAGAAGCTCTACGACAGCTCGCGCTATCGCTACCGGCATTACCTGAAGCACCTGCAGCCGGTCATCCCGATCCTGGAGCCGGTCATCACCCGCCTCGGCTACTCGATCGATGGCTGAGCTCGCCGCGAACTTCGCACCGGCGCCCGCCCCGCCGGTGTCGAAGACCATCGACGAGTGGCGGGCCGACGCCGAGGCGCATGAGCAGGCCGGACGGCTCAATGAGGCCGAGGCGCTGCTGGCCCACATCATCCAGGCGGCGCCCGGCTATCACCCGGCGCTGCACCAGGCGGCGATCCTGTCCTACAAGCGCAAGCGGCCGCTGGAGGCGATCGCCCGGTTCGAACGGGTGATCGAGCTGGCGCCGGACACGGCGCTCTATCACCGCAACATCTGCGAGCTCTACCGCAGCCAGTCGCGGCTCGATGAGGCGGTTGCCCATGGCAAGCGCGCGGTCGAGCTGGCGCCGGAGGATCCGGGTGCCGCCTATAACCTGGGCGTCATCCATTACGACCGGCTGGAGATCGACCAGGCGATCGCGGCCGTGCGCCGGGCGCTCGAACTGGATCCGAGCCAGGCTTCGGCGCATTTCGAGCTGGCGGAATCCCTGCTGCTGACCGGCCAGTTCGAAGAGGGCTGGGAAGAATACGAGTATCGCTTCTCCCTGCCGAACGCGCCCAAGCTGCTGCCGCCGAACGACCGGCCGCAATGGGACGGCAAGCCGATGCCGAACGGCACGCTGATGCTGATCGGCGACCAGGGCTTCGGCGACACGATCCAGTTCTGCCGCTACATCCCCGAAGTCGCCAAGCTCGCCCCGAACCTGATCATGGCCTGCAGCTCGGAAATGCGGCCGATCGTTATGCAGCAGGCCGGCATCACCCAGTATTTCGACCGCTGGGAACATATGCCGGCGTTCGACGCCTATTGCCCGCTCTCGGGCCTGCCGCGGCTGTTCGGGACCCGGCTCGACACGATCCCGGCGCCGGTGCCCTATGTGCAGGCCGACCCGGAGAAGGCGGAGCGCTGGCGCCGGCGCATCGACGCGCTGGTGCCCAAGGGCTATCGCCGCATCGCGCTGGTCTGGGCCGGGCGACCGACCCATGGCAACGACTTCAACCGCTCGATGACGCTGGCGAAGCTGGGCGAACTCGCCAAGCTCGACGGCGTGGCTTTGCTGTCGCTGCAGATGGGCGGACCCCAAGCCGAGATCGGCCGCTATTTCGGCCGGGCGCCGCTCATCAACCTCGGCGCCGAGATCCAGGACTTCACCGACACCATGGCGATCCTCGACGGGGTCGACCGGCTGGTCGCGGTCGATACCGGCGTCGCCCACCTGGCAGGATCCATGGGCAAGCCGGTCTCGATCCTCGTGCCCTATGCGCCCGACTGGCGCTGGCTCTTGGACCGGGCCGACACGCCCTGGTACCCGACCGTGAGCCTGCACCGCCAGGACGCGCCCGGCCAATGGGGCGGCGCCATCGCCAAGATGCTGGAGACGGTCAAGGCGGGTTGACGGGGGGATTGGCGGCGTGACGGTTAACTATATCGCGTACCACGCGGCCGAGCGGCCGCACGCCGTCGCCCTGATCGACCAGGAGCGCGAGATCAGCTTTGCCCGGTTCGCGCGCGATCTGGGCCACGTGACGTCCGCGCTCCAGGCGCTCGGCCGGCCGGCCGGCAGCTCGGTCGCGGTCCGCTGCGCCGACGTCTATTTCCATTGGCTGCTGCTCCTGGGCTTCGAGCGCCTGGGCGTGACGACGGCCTCGCTCGACGACCGCGAGGGCGCGGAGGCGGCGCCGTTCCTCGCCACCATCGATTTCGTGCTGAGCGACGTGCCGCTGCCCAACGTCACGGCGTTCCAGCCGATCACCGCCGAATGGCGGCGCCGGGTGCTGGACGGCGAGGGCGCCGCCCCCGCCCGCGTGCCCGACGATACCGCCACCGCGCCCTTGCGCATCCTGCGGACGTCGGGGACGACCGGCGTGCCCAAGCGGCTGCATTTCTCGAGGGCGACCCGCGATGCCTGGCTGGCGGCGATCCAATGGTTCTCGCCCTACGACATCGACACGCGCCTGCTGATGACCCTGCCGTTCACGGTCGAGGGCGCCTATTCGGCCATGACCATGTGCCTCCGGGCCGGCGGCACCGTGGTCATGGTGCCGTTCAACCAGACGGGTGCGATTCCGGGGCTGATTGCTCGGCACGCGATCAACCACATCGCCTTGCTGCCGATCCAGCTGAAGCAGCTGCTGGACGAATTGCCGGCCGATTTCACCAAGCATCCGGACCTGCATCTGGCGACGTTCGGCGGGGCGATCGGCGACGAACTCCGGGCCTTGGCGCGCCAGCGCCTGACCGACCGGCTCCACGACGTCTATGGCACCAACGAGGCCGGCTTTGTCTCGCTGCGCCGCACCGGTGGTCCCGACGGCGTCGGCATCATCGCGCCGACCGTGCGGATCGAGGTGGTGGATGACGCCGACCAACTGCTGCCCGAGGGGGCCGAGGGCTGGGTCCGGATCCAGAGCGACGGCATGTTCCAGGGCTATCTGGACGACCCGGCGGCGAACCGGCGCATGATCCGCGACGGCTGGTTCTACCCGGGCGACGTCGGCATCCTGCTGGGCCTCCGGCGCCTCAAGATCGTCGGGCGCGGCGACGAGCTGATCAATGTCGGCGGCGTCAAATTCGCTCCGGACCTGCTGGAGGACCGGGTGCGCGGCATGGTCAGGCTGCGCGACATCGGCGCCTGCGCCATCCGCAACCGCGCCGGCATCGGCGAGGTCTATCTGGGCGTGGTCAAACCGCCGGGCGAGGATGACGCTGTCTACGGCCGCGTGCTCGACGCGGTCGGCCGGCTCGGGCTCGGCGTGTTCTATGTGGTCAAGCTCGACCAGGTGCCGCGCAACCCGAACGGCAAGATCCGGCGCAAGCTCCTGAAACGCGCCATCGCCGACGAGATCCGACGCCACGACCCGGCCTGGCCGGAGCGCGTCACGCTCGATCCCGCGGAACTGGCGGGAGAGGAAGGCTAGGCGGAGAACGAGCCTAGTCGGGCAACCCTTTCCGGCCGAGCACGATCGCTCTAGGATGGCGTAAACGCTTACTGCAAAGGTTGCCCCCGTGCCGGACGACGCCGCCAAGACCGACAGAGACAATCCGCCCGTGGTCCGCCGCCCGCGCGATGCCGAGCAGAACCGTCGCGGCATCCTCGATGCCGCCGTCGCCGAATTTGCCGAGAACGGGCTGAGCGGCGCCCGGGTGGACGCGATCGCGGCCCGGGCGAACACGACCGTGCGCATGCTCTATCATTATTTCGGCAGCAAGGAAGGCCTGTACGCCGCGGCACTCGAGGAGGCTTACGGCGAGATGCGCCGGGCGGAGCAGGAACTCGGCATCCGGGACCTGCCCCCGATCGCAGCCATCCGGCGCATGGTCGAATTCGTGTTCGATTATCAGGAAGCGCACCCGGAGTTCACGCGCCTCGTCTCCGTCGAGAACATCCACCGCGCCTCCCACATCCAGCAGTCGTCGACGATCCAGGCGCTGAACGGCACCGTCATCAAGACGCTCACCACCATTCTCGAGCGCGGCCAGCGCGAGGGCGTTTTCCGCGTGGACGTGACGCCGGTTGGCCTGCACCTGCTGATGACGGCCTTCCCGTTTTTCCGGGTCTCGAACCGCTACACGCTCGGGACGATCTTCGGGCAGGACCCGCTCGCCCCCGAGCTGCGCCCGCAGCACCGGGAGATGGCGGTGTCCGCGGTGCTCGGATATCTGCAAACCGGCGCGAAGGGGGCGTAGGGCGGTCGCGCTCTATTCCAATAGTTTAGCGACCGCCCCCCATCATCAGACCGGTCGTGTGCTTTCGGTGCTCGCCAGCCCCGCACCCGCCATCGACTGCGCCCGCAGGCGTTCGTATTCCGCCTTCGGGACGGGGACCGCATCCGGCTTGCCGAGATCGTTGAGGTGAATGCGATAGGTCTCCCTGGCACTCAGTGCCGCGATCGCGGCGATGACGGTGACGCCGAAGGTGATGGCGCCGACGGTGAGCGGAACATTCTGGGAGCCCGGAGGCGCCACGGACGCGAACAGCGCCGGCAGCAGGGCCGTGATGGTCGTGCCGACGTTCTGCGAGATTGCCATGGCCGTGACGCGGACCCGGGTGGGGAACAGCTCGGGGTAGAAGCTCGGGAAGATCGCGTTATAGCCTTGGTAGAGCGCGCCCCACATCAGCAGCGAGAAGGCGACGGCGAGCATCACGCTGTGGATGCTGATGGCGTAGAGGTAGGCGAACGACATCAGGCCCGACCCGAGCGCGCCGACGACGAGGCAGGGCCGGCGGCCGATCCGGTCCGACAGGTTGCCGACGAACGGGATGATGGCGACGGCCAGGATGTTCCCGAGCACCGGGATCCATAGATAGAGTTCCTTGGGGAACCCGATGCCATAGGCGGGCTGGACCGCATAGGCCGCGCCGAAGATGGTGGCGACCACGGCCACGACGTTCATGAGCGCGAGGCAGACGACCCGCAGCATGTCCGGCCAGCTCAACCGGAACGCCTCGACGATCGGCGCCCGGGCGACGGCGCCCTGCTCGCCCTCCTCGGTGAAGGCCGGGGTTTCCTCGACCTCGCGGCGAATGATGTAGCCGGCGATGACGACGACGACCGAGAGCAGGAACGGGATCCGCCAGCCCCAAGAGATGAAGGCGTCGGCGGGCATGTAGGCGGCCAGCGGCAGGAAGACCGCGGCGGCCAGAATCTGTCCGGCCTGCACCCCTTGCAGCGTGAAGCTGGCGAAGAAGCCGCGCCGGCCGAACGGTGCATGCTCGAGGATCATCGAGCTGGCGCCGGAAATCTCCCCGGCCACCGCGAAGCCCTGGATCAGGCGCAAGATGACAAGCAGTACGGGTGCCAGCACGCCGACCTGCTGGTACGTCGGCAGCAGCCCGACCCCCATGGTGGCAAAGCCCATGAGGAACATGCACAGGATCAGCACATGCTTGCGGCCATGGGTATCGCCCCAGTGTCCGAGGAAGAAGGCCCCGATGGGCCGGGCGACATAGCCGACGCCGTAGGTCGCGAGCGATGCCACGATGGCGGTGGTCGGATCGGCCGAAGGAAAAAAGAGCTGCGGAAAGAGGAGCGACGCGGCGGTCGCGTAGATGAAGAAGTCGTAATATTCGAGCGCAGACCCGATCCAGCCGCTGGCAGCGGCCTTCTTGGATTGGTGCCGTCCCCGCGGCTCCCTCTCGGTCATCTGAACCATCGGCGTTTCCTCCCGGTGACAAGAGCCGGATTGGTACGCGAGCGCGCCGGCCCGGCTCTGCCGTGCGCGTTCAAGGCAGGCCGGCGCTCAGCCTTGCCCGATGCGGACGATCTGCCCGGTGCGGGCCGCCTCGTGGATGGCGTCGACGACGCGCAGGTTCTGCACGCCGTCGCGGACGCTGACCCACGGCTCCGCATGGCCTCGGATCACGTCGCAAAAATGGGCGATCTGCGCCGACAGCGGGTCCACCACCTCCGACGATATGGTGATCTTATCCAGCGCCTTATGCCAGGACCTATCCTCATCCTTGAGATAACGCTGCAGGCGCATCGTCGGAATCGCGAGCGAGCCCCAGGTGCCGCACACCAGGTAGCAGTCGTCCTGGTCGGTGTGCGCAAGCGAGTACCTGAACTTGTCTTCGCCAGACGTGTGCTCCCAGCTGCGGTCGGTCGCGGCCGTGTCGGAGAGCATGAACGTGCCGAGCGCCCCATTGGCGAAGCGCAGGTTGATGGCGGCCGTGTCCTCGACCGCGAATCCGCGGGTGGCACTCGTGGCGAACGCCTGGACCTCGGTAATCTCGCCGACGAGCGCGCGCAGGTTTCCGACCTCGTGCACCATGTTGATGAGGATCGGCCCGCCACCAGGCCCCTTGCGCCATGCGTACTCGCCGTCGAAGTAGCCCTCCGATTCTGCCTTGTACATCAGGGCCGTCCCGACCACGGCGACGATCTGGCCCAGCGCGCCGGCCCCGATCACCTCGACCGCCTTGGCGATGATCGAGCTGTAGCGCCGGTGATGCCCGACGAGCATCTTCGCCCTGGCCCGCTCCGCCGCTTCCAGGAGTGCCACGCCCCGCTCCAGCGTGTCCGCGACCGGCTTCTCCACGAGGGCCGGCACCCCGGCCGCGATACATTCGAGCCCCTGGTCGACATGCATCTGGTTCGGGGTCGCGATGACGATCCCGTCCGGCTTGTCCTGGGCGAAAAGCTCGCCGAGGGACCCGAACACCGGGACGCCCAGCTCGCGGGCATAGTCCACCGCTTGCGGTGACGGGTCGACGATGGCCGACAGCTCGCATGCGCGGCTGTTCCGGATCATCTCGATATGCCGCCTGCCGATCAGCCCGGCGCCGGCGACGGCGAGTCTCAGCTTGGTCATGCCTCTGCCTCCGTCCGTCGGGGCCTCAGGCCTTGGCTGCGAGAAGGTGGGCGACGCGGCGGAGCGCCAGCTGGTAGCCCTGGGTGCCGAACCCGGCGATGACGCCGTCGGCGCGCATCGACACGAACGAGCGGTGCCGGAATTCCTCGCGCTTATGGACATTGGAGATATGGACCTCGATCACCGGCGGATCGAAGGCATTGAGCGCGTCCAGGATGGCCACGGAATAATGCGTGAAGGCGGCCGGGTTGATGACGATGCCGCCCGCGCTCTCCCGCGCCTCGTGGATCCAGTCCACGATCTCGTATTCGCGGTTGCTTTGGTGGAAGCGCAGCTCGAGGCCGAGCTCGCCCGCGAGCGCGCGGCAATCGCGCTCCACGTCGGCGAGCGTTTCGTGGCCGTAGATGTGCGGCTGCCGCTTGCCGAGCAGGTTCAGGTTGGGGCCGTTGAGAACGAAAACGAGCCGTGACGCGGGGGCGGTCGCTGCCCCGGACGATTGGGGAGACGGAACCATGGCTGGGGTTTCCTCCGATTACGTTGTTATGATCAATGTATGAAGTAAATGTTTACTACATGTCAAGCGATGCAGACTCCTCCCGCAGCGGGCCGCTCAGGCTCGTTACTTCCTGCCCATGAGGTTGACGACGAGCACGCCCAGGATGGCCAGCGCACCGCCGACGAGGCCGATGGTCGTCGGCACCTCGCCCAGCCAGGCAAAGCCGATCAGGGTCGCGGTCGGCGGCACGCCATAGAGGAAATTGGCGGCACGGGCGGCTGCCATGCGGCTGAGCGCGATCCCCCAGGTCACATAGCCGATCGCCGTCGGCACCAGAACCAGATAGGCGACGCTGGCGTTGACACCGGCGGGCGCCGCCGCCAGGGCCTGCACGGCTGCGGGCACGGCCGGCAGCAGGGGAACGGCGCCGAGCAGCAGCGTCCAGGCCGTCACCATCAGCGCCGGAAAGCGGCCGAGCAGGGGCTTCAGCATGACGCTGGCAACCGCCGAGCAGATCGCGGCGCCCAGGATCGTCATGGCGTTGGGATCGAATTTGAAGGCGCCGCTGGTCGCCGAGGCAATCAGCGCCACGCCGCCAAACGACAGCACCGTGCCGATCCAGCCCCAGCGACCGAAGCGTTCCCCCAGCGCCGCCATGGCGATCAGCGCGGTGAAGACCGGCATGGTGTTGATGATGAAGCTAGCCGGCCCCGCCTCTACGGTCCGCTCGCCGGTATTGAGCAGGATCGCGTAGAAGGTGATGAAGATGACGCCGGCGAGTGCCAGGCGGAAGAGATCGCGCCGGCCCGGCAGAGGCGGCCGCTTCACCACGAGATAGAGCAACGCGATCACGCCTGCCGCCACATAGCGGGCGGCGGCCAGATCGACCGGCGTCAATGCCACGAGGCAGATGCGGATCGCCACGAAGGACGATGCCCAGGAGGCGATGGTGAACAGGATCGCGGCCAGGGCGACCAGGTCGATGCTGCGCCGCCGCTCGATACGGGCGTCGGCACACCGGGCTATGCTCATCGCGGGCTCTCCTTCCTCGGCACCGGGCCGAATGCGATCCGGGTCAAGGCTTAGAGGCGTGGGCCTTGCTTGAAAAGCAACGCAATCGATGAGCATATGTGCCTATGGTTCACAGCTCGCCGACGCTTCCGCCCCTCGATACGCTCGAAACCTTTGCCCTTGCGGCTCGGCTCGGTTCATTTTCGGCGGCGGCCGAGCAAAGCGGCCTGACCCATGGGGCGGTTTCGCGTCAGGTTTCGCGCCTCGAACGCTGGATGGGCGTTCGCCTGTTCGAACGGGAGGCCCGCGGCGTGAGCCTCACCCCGGAAGGCATGCGCTTCTTCGCCCGGGCGGAGGAGGCGCTGACCTTGCTGGGCGACGATACCGAGCGCTGGTCGCCGGATTCCCGGACCCGGTCGAGGGGCAGGGCGATCGTGCGCCTGTCGCTGCCGCCGTCGGTGGCGGCCCTATGGCTGTTCCCGCGCCTCCGCGAGCTCGAGGGCGATGACCTTCATCTCGAACTGATCCTGGAACATCGCCTGGCCGATTTCGGCGAGGGCGCCGATCTGGCCATCCGCTGCGGCAAGGGGCCCTGGGCCGGCGTCTGCGGCGTGCAGATCTGGCGCGAGAAGATGCATCCCATGGCGGCACCGGCCATCGCCGAACGGCTGGGGGGAGAGCCCACGGCCGAGGCTTTGCTCGAACTGCCGATCCTGCATGATTCCAATATCGAGGGCTGGCGACGCTGGCTTGGCGCCGCGGGCGTCGATTATGTCCCGCGCAGCGAAGACCGGCGCTTCGAGGACTACAACCTGGTCGTCGACGCCTGCATCCAGGGGCTCGGCCTGGCGCTCGCCCGGCCGCCCCTGTCCTCGGCCGCATTGGAATCAGGTCGTCTCGTCTCGGTTTCCAGCCGGACGATCGACGGTCCGGTGGCCTTTCACCTGATCCGTCCCGACGATACCCTGCGCGGCCCGGCTCAGGAATTTGCCCGTCGGTTCCTGCGCGAAGCCGGACACGACAAGGCGTCGGTGGCCGCATTCACGGCGCCAAGACGGCAAAGGGCCTGAAGGCACAAGCCTGTTCCTAAGCGGGCTCCTTGCCCTGGTCTTTCTGCCGGCCGGACGTATATCGAACGACATCAAGCCGCCGAGCGGCTCTGCCCTCAGCCCGTAAACATCGTCGCGAACATGACCAGGACCGCGGCGGTCATGAAGCCGGTGCCGATCCAGCCGTTGATCGCGAGTGGGCGCGAGATGGTGAATTCGCCCATGATCCGCGGCCGGGTCGCCAGGCGGATGACCATGGCCATGATCGGCACCGCCGCGACGCCGTTCAGCACCGCGCTCCAGATCAGCGCCTTGATCGGGTCGATGCCGACGAAATTCATGGCGGTGCCGACGGCGGTCGCGACCACGAGCGTGCCGTAGAAGGCCTTGGCGCGCTTCGGGCGCCGGTCGAGGCCGACCGGCCAGCGCGCGACCTCGCCGATGGCATAGGCGGCCGACCCGGCGAGCGACGGCAGCGCCAAGAGCCCGGTGCCGACGATCCCGCCGGCGAACAGCAGGAAGGCGAAGCGCCCGGCGATCGGCTTCAGCGCCTCGGCGGCTTGCGACGCGCTCTGGATATCCTTGGCGCCGTGGGCGTGGAGCGTCGCCGCGGTCGTGATCATGATGCAGAGCGCGATCAGGTTCGACAGGCCCATGCCGATGACGGTGTCCCAGCGGATCCGGCGCAGCGCGTCGGGCGCCTGCTCCGGGGCGACGCGCAACGGCTCGGCGTCGGCCTCCTCCTGCTGGTCCTCGACCTCGAGCCCGGCCTGCCAGAAGAACAGGTACGGGCTGATGGTCGTGCCCAGCACCGCGACAATGATGGTGGCGTAGTCGGTGGTGGGCTCGATCGCCGGCCAGACGATCGACTTGCCGACCTCCGCCCAGGGCACATGCACGACCAGCGCCGACCCGACATAGGCGAGCAGCGACAGGCTCAGCCATTTCAGGATGCTGGCGTAGCGCGTGTAGCTGAGGAACACCTGCAGCAGGGCCGAGAGCAGGGCAATTCCAGCGACATAGGCGCCGCTCGGGCCGCCGATCAGCAGGGTCATGGCCGAGCCCATGGCGCCCAGGTCGGCGCCGAGGTTGCAGATGTTCGCCAGCACCATGAGGCCGACCAGCAGCTTGACGAGGAAGCCGGTGTGGTGGCGCACCAGGTTGCCGGCGATGCCGCGGCCGGTCACCCGCCCGATGGTGCCGCTGATCTCCTGGATGCCGACCATCAACGGATAGGTCAGGATCAAGGTCCAGGCGGTGGCATAGCCGAACTGGGCGCCCGCCTGGGAATAGGTGGCGATGCCGCTCGGGTCGTCGTCCGAGGCGCCGGTGATCAGGCCGGGGCCGATGACCTGCGCGAGCAGCGACGGCTTCGGCTCCTTGACGGGCTCTTGTGCGAGGGCCGACATCCCCTGCTCCTGCTGGTCATTCGATCTCGCCAACAACCGGCTCAGCGCTTGTCGGTTCCGGGCGGACGGTCGAGCAGCGCGTCGAACGCCGCCGCCGGCGCGCTCGGCTGGCGGGCCGGCAGGCTGAGGCGCGTCAACATCCGGCGCACCGTGAAGCCGCGCGCCTGGAGCACGACCAGCTTGCCGAGCGTGATCTGGTCGGCGGCGGCCGCCGCCGAGACGAGCGCGATGCCGAGCCCGCCGGCGACGAGCTGCTTGATCGCCTCGGTGCTGCCGACCTCCAGGATCGAGCGGGGCACGATATGGTGGGTCTCGAGCGCCGCGAGGGCGACTTCGCGGGTGCCGGAGCCCGGCTCGCGCACGAGCACGATCTCGTCGGCGATGGCCGCGGCCGGCAGCGGCGCCGGCGCCTTGGCCAGGCGATGATCCGGTGCTGCGATCAGCACCATCTCCTCGTCGTGCCAGGGCCTGACCGCAATGCCGGGGTCGTCGACCGGGCCCTCGACCAGGGCGATGTCGAGCTCGCGCGCGAGCAGCAGCTCCGCGATTGCGCGCGTGTTGGCGCTGGTCAGGCGCAGCTCGATTTCCGGATGGTGCTTGTGGAAGGCACCCAGGATCGGCGGCAGCTGGTAGGTCGCGACCGTCGTGCTGGCGCCGACGCTGAGCGTGCCGCGGCGCAGGCCGCGCAGTGCTGCCAGCTCCTCCTCGGCGTCGCGCTCGGCGGCGAACAGGCCGGCGGCATGACGCATCAGCAGCCGGCCGGCCTCGGTCAGGGTCACGCCACCGGCGCCGCCGCGCTCGAGCAGGCGGCTGCCGACCTGCGCCTCGAAATCGCGCACGCCCTTGGACACGGACGGCTGGCTCAGATGCAGCGCCTCGGCGGCGCGCGAGAAGCTGCCGTGCCGGGCGACGGCGGCGAACAGCCGGAGCAGGTGGAGATTGAGTGCCATAGATCCAATCTATAGGAAGATGGGAAAGATGTATTGGAGTTATAGATCGTGAGGGTCCAAATCTATCGGGCCGGCATGAAGCGCCGGTTGTCCGCCGGCTGGAGGCCGCCATGTCTGACTTACGCAACCCGACCCGTCTGATCCCTGGCGTGCTGCTGTGCGGCGCGGTTACCCTCGCTGCCATGGGATTGCAGATCGTCGAGGAACGGTTGCTGGGCCGCCCCTATCTGGAGGCCTTGGTCTTGGCGATCCTGCTGGGCACCGCCGTGCGCTCGGCCTGGGCGCCGCACAAGCGCTGGCTGCCGGGCATCAATTTCAGCGCCAAGTTCCTGCTCGAAGTCGCGGTCATGCTGCTCGGCGCCTCAATCAGCGTGCAGACCATCCTGGCGGTCGGGCCGAGCCTGCTGCTCGGCATCGTCGGCATCGTCCTGGTCGCGATCCCGGCCAGCTACATGCTGGGCCGGATGATGGGCCTGCCGCAGCGCATCGCCATCCTGATCGCCTGCGGCAACTCGATCTGCGGCAATTCCGCCATCGCCGCCGTGGCGCCGGTGATCCATGCCGACAGCGACGACGTCGCCTCCTCGATCGCCTTCACCGCGGTCTTGGGCGTGGTCGTGGTGCTGTCCCTGCCGCTGTTGATGCCGCTCTTCGCCATGTCGGCGACCCAATATGGCGTGCTCGCCGGCCTCACCGTCTATGCTGTGCCCCAGGTGCTGGCCGCGACCGTGCCGGCCGGCCTGCTCAGCACCCAGATCGGCACGCTCGTCAAGCTCGTCCGCGTGCTGATGCTGGGGCCGGTCGTGCTGTTCCTCTCGCTCGGCGCCGGGCGCCTGGAGAAGGCCGCGATCCATCGTTCCGCGGTCGTCGCCGGCGAGCAACTGCCGAAGAGCGGCAAGCTGCCGCTGCATCGCCTAGTGCCCTGGTTCATCGTTGGCTTCCTGGTGCTGGGCGGCTTGCGTTCGGCCGGGCTGATCCCACACCTTGTGCTGGCCCCCGCTGCAGCCGCCGCGAATGTGCTGACCATCGTCGCCATGGCGGCGCTCGGGCTGGGCGTGGACGTCCGGGTCGTGGCCCAGGCCGGCGCCCGGGTGACGACGACGGTGGTCGCCTCGCTGCTGGTCCTGGTCGGCATCAGCCTCGCGTTGATCCGGGTATTGGGCGTAGCCTGAGACAAATTTTCGAGCCGCTGGAATAAGGCGACGCCGAGGGCGTCTGACGATCGAGGCCGGTCGAGGCCGGCCATCACGCACAGCGAGAACGAGCAGTTCTAGCGAGGAGTCGGACATGCATTCGATCGATCCAAGGCGCCTCGCGACCCGGCGCGCGTTCCTCGGCCAGGCGGGGCTGGCCGGCCTGGCGATGGCCAGCGCCCCGGCCTGGGCGGCGGACACCATCGTCAAGCTGCCGCTGAACGGCGGGCCCCAGGACCGGACGCTGGCCACGGACTTCCCGCAGAAGGGGGCGATGATCCTGCAGCGCACCCGCCCGCCGCTGCTCGAGACTCCGTTCGAAGTGTTCGATCGCGGCGTGTTCACCCCCAACAACCAGTTCTATGTGCGCTGGCACTGGGCGGTCATTCCGACCGAGGTCGATGCCGACAAGTTCCGCCTCGCGGTGCGCGGCCATGTCGACAAGGAGCTGTCGCTGTCGCTGAAGGATCTGGTCGACGGGCTGCCGCGGGTCGAGCTGGCGGCGGTCAACCAATGTTCCGGCAATTCGCGCGGCCATTTCGAGCCGCGGGTCGCCGGCGGGCAATGGCACCACGGCGCCATGGGCAACGCCAAATGGATGGGCGTGCGCCTGAAGGACGTGCTGGATCGCGCCGGGGTGAAGGCCGGGGCCGTGCAGGTCCGCTTCAACGGGCTCGACGAGCCGGTCGTCGACGGGGCGCCGGACTTCATGAAGTCGCTCGACATCGATCACGCGCGCGACGGCGAGGTCATGATCGCCTACGCCATGAACGGCGAGGCGCTGCCGCTCCTGAACGGCTTCCCGCTGCGCCTGGTCGTGCCCGGCTGGTACTCCACATACTGGGTCAAGATGCTGAGCGACATCGAGGTGCTGAATCAGCCCGACGACAATTACTGGATGAAGGTCGCCTACCTGATTCCCGATACGCCGCACGCCAACCTCACCCCCGGCCAGACCGGGGTGAAGAATGTGCCGATCAACAAGATGGTGCCGCGCTCGTTCCTGACCAATCTCACCGACGGGGCCTCGGTCAAGGCCGGTGCTGCCACGCTCGTCCGCGGCATCGCCTTCGGCGGCGACACCGGCGTCGCCAAGGTCGATTTCTCGGCCGACGGCGGCAAGACCTGGCAGCCGACGGAGCTGGGCAAGGACGAGGGCAAGTACAGCTTCCGGCAATGGCAGACGACCATCACGCTCGCCGAGAAGGGCGAGCACGCGCTCAAGGTCCGCTGCACCAACAGCAACGGCGTGGCGCAGCCGGACGTGCCGAACTGGAATCCCGGCGGCTTCATGCTCAACGTCATCGAAACCACGACCGTCAAGGCGGCCTGAACGGGAGGGCATGATGAAGCTGCGCCGAATTCTCCCGATCTGCCTCGTCCTCGTCGCCGGCGCCGCCTGGGCCCAGACGGCACCCGTCCTGAAGTCGGTGAGCGTCGATCTGCCGGCCGGCGATCGCCTGTTCCCGGGCGACGCGGCGGCCGACGCCATCAACAACAACTGCGTCGCCTGCCACTCCGCCGGCATGGTCCTCACCCAGCCCAACCTCAGCAAGACGGCGTGGGAGGCGGTGGTCCACAAGATGATCGCCGTCTACAAGGCGCCGATCGACGACAAGGACGTGCCGGCGATCGTCGACTACCTGGTCAAGAACAAGGGCGCTGGCTGAGCGGGGCGGATTCGGAGCCCCGGCTGAGGATCACCCGATCGAACCGGTCCGAAGCGAGCGGGGGGACTTCCTGCCGCCCGCTCGCTTTCAGTTCAGGCCGACTGGTCGCCGATCTGAGGACGAGCCTGCGCCACCGGCAGCTGCGCGGCCGGCTTCAGCCGGAAGCGGAATGAGAACCTGTAGCCCTCATACACCGCGATCCCAAGGAACAGGAGGTCCATCGGCTGGAACGCGACCGAGATGAGCGCGCCGAGCCGCTCGATCGTCAGTGCATGAACCACGTCAAGCAGCGGCATCTTGCGCGCGTGGGAGAGGAAGGCGATATCGCTCAGCACCGTGCCCAGGCCCCAGCCGATGGCGGCGCAGGCCGCCCCGAGCAAACCGAACTTGGGCTCGATGCCCTTGCCGGCAAAACGGACGGCGTAGCCGACCAGCGCGCCGACCGCGACGGCGACCAGGCCGAGTTCCATGTTGGTCACGAACACGACCGCTGCCCACAGGACGGCGCCGATGATGGCGGCGACGAGTCCGGCCGGGACCGCTAGCAGGAAATTCTGTTCTTCAGTCAACTGCGCGATGATCTGCTCCGCCGTCGGCTGAGCGGCCGGCGCTCTTGTCTCCGCATCCATGTTCTTGCCCCCAAGGTTCGGTTGCTCGGCATAGGCACCGTCCCCCCGACGGATACCGGCCGTTACCGCACCATAGGTGGCGAGAGGGGTGTCATCAATGGTTGAGTTTAGTGGTTGAGCTCTCTCTTCGCGCTAATTCACGCCTAGGCCGCCCGCCCGCTCGATGAAGCGCACGATCTCGTCCAGCCCCTTGTTTTCCTTGAGGTTCGTGAACAGGAACGGCCGCTCGCCGCGCATCTTGCGGGCGTCGCGGTCCATGACTTCCAGCGAGGCGCCGACCAGCGGTGCCAGGTCGATCTTGTTGATGATCAAGAGGTCGCTGCGGGTGATGCCGGGGCCGCCCTTGCGCGGGATCTTGTCGCCGGCCGAGACGTCGATGACATAGAGCGTGATGTCGGCCAGCTCCGGGCTGAAGGTCGCGGCCAGATTGTCGCCGCCGCTCTCGATGAAGATGACGTCGAGGGCCGGGAACAGCGCGTTCATCTCCGCGACCGCCGCCAGGTTGATCGACGCATCCTCGCGGATCGCTGTGTGCGGGCAGCCGCCGGTCTCGACGCCGCGGATGCGGTCGGGCGTGAGCGCGCCGGAGCGGGTCAGGAACTCCGCATCCTCTTTGGTATAGATGTCGTTGGTGATGGCGGCGATGTCGTAGCGGTCGCGCATCGCCTTGCACAGCCGGTCGGTCAGCGCCGTCTTGCCCGACCCGACCGGGCCGCCGATTCCGACCCGCAAGGGCCCGTGGGGAGTGGAAGCGCTCATGAGCGGAACAGCCTCGTATATTGCGTCTCGTGACGCATGGATGAGAGATCGATCGCGGGCGCAGCGGTGCCAACGTCGTCGAGCGACGTCGCCTCGGCTGCCGCCGCGACCCGGACGATGAGGGGAGCCAGGCGGGCCAGCGCGCGCTGGCCGTCGGTCTGGCCGAGCGGCACCAGGCGCACGCCGGCCGAGACGAGATTGGCCGCGACCGCCTGGGCGAAACCCATGAGGGCGGCAGCGAGCGGCACCTGGCCGGCCGCGGCGGCGCCGAAGGCGACCGGATAGGTCAGCGTCTTGCCGTCGGCCAACCGGTCGAGCGGCGTGCCGGGCCAAGCGGCGCGGGTCGCCAGCACGAAGGCGGCACCCTGCTGATTGGTCTCCAGCGCGGTTTCGGCCGTGCCGCGCAGCGCCTCGGCCAGCTCGCGCACCGTCTCGAAGGCGGCCCGGTCATCCGCGGCGGCGGCGCGCCAGGCGGCGGCCAGCAGCACCAGATCGGCCCAGCCGGCGCCGGCCTCGAGTACGGTCGCGACATAATCGGCGAGCCCCGCCAGGTCGGCGACCGCACCGGCCTCGACCGCCCATTCGAGCCCGTGGCTGTAGGAGAAGGCGCCGACCGGATAGGCCGGCGACGCCCAGGTGCCGAGCGGCAGCAGCCAGGCGAGCTCACTCATCGTCGAACCGCGTGCCATGGTCATGGCCGCCGGCATAGGCGCCGGCCTCGGGCGTGAACGGCCGGCTGACGGCGCGCACCTCGCCGCCCAGGCCGCGCACCATGTCGGCGATGACGTGATCGTCGCGGATCAGGAGCGCGTCGGCCAGCAGCTGCAGCGGCAGGTGCCTATTGCCGAGATGGTAGGCGAGGCGGGGCAGGCCCGCGGTGCCGGCACGGATCTCCAAGAGCGCCTCGTTCGCCGCCCTGACCTCGACGATGCCGCCCTCGTCGAGCTGCAGCCCGTCGCCCTCGCCCAGCAGCACGGCCTTCGCCAGGTCGAGCAGGAACGGCTCGCCCTGGTCGGTGACGAGCCGCAGCCGGCGGCGATGGCGCTCCAGGTACGAGAGCGTCACCGTCCCGGCCCGCTCGGGCTCCGGCCAGCTGCCGGCCGGAAGGGCGGTGTGGGCGCGGCGCATCAGCGGGCACTCCCGTCGGCCGGGCCCTCACCCGCCTCGCGACGCTCGGCACCCTCTCCCGCGCGGGCGGGAGAGGGAAGGGGCCCGGCCCGACGGGCTGGGAAGGGTGAGGGAGTGGATGGGGCGGAAAGGAAGTCTTTTCCCGCACTCCCCTCCTCGCCGTCACCCCCGGGCTTGACCCGGGGGTCCACGGGGGCCCCGCCGTCATCGATCAGCCGAGACGCGTGGATGGCCGGGTCAAGCCCGGCCATGACGGCGGAGGTGGTGGGGCGAGATTTGGCCAACGCGGGCCCCGGCAGCGCGCTCAAAACAGGAAATACCGTTGCGCCATCGGCAGCACGTCGGCCGGCGGGCAGGTGAGCAACTCGCCGTCGGCGCGGACCTCGTAGGTCTCGGGATCGACCTCGATCTTCGGCGTCGCGTCGTTCAGCACCATGCTTTTCTTCGAGATGCCGCCGCGGACGTTCGAGATCGCGTAGAGCGGGCGTTCGAGCCCGAACCGCTCGGCGATGCCGCCGTCGAGTGCCGCCTGGCTGACGAAGGTCAGGCTCGATTGCACCAGGCTCTTGCCGAAGGCGGCGAACATCGGGCGGTAGTGCACCGGCTGCGGCGTCGGGATGCTGGCGTTGGGGTCGCCCATCGGGGCGGCGGCGATGCTGCCGCCCTTCAGCACCAGGTCGGGCTTCACGCCGAAGAACGCCGGCGACCACAGCACGAGGTCGGCGAGCTTGCCCGGCTCGACCGAGCCGACCACATTGGCGATGCCATGGGCGATGGCCGGGTTGATGGTGTATTTCGCGATATAGCGGCGCGCCCGGAAATTGTCGGACGGGCCTTGGCCCAGGCTGCCGCGCTGGCGCTTCATCTTATCGGCCGTCTGCCAGCAGCGGATGATCACTTCGCCGACCCGGCCCATGGCCTGGCTGTCGGACGAGATCATCGACAGCGCGCCCAGGTCATGGAGGATATCTTCGGCGGCGATCGTCTCCTTACGGATGCGGCTCTCGGCGAAGGCGATATCCTCGGGGATGCGCGCATCCAGATGATGGCAGACCATGAGCATGTCGAGATGCTCGTCGAGCGTATTCACCGTGTAGGGCCGGGTCGGGTTGGTCGAGGACGGCAGCACGTTGGCCTCGCCGGCCAGCCGGATGATGTCGGGCGCATGGCCACCGCCGGCGCCCTCGGTATGGAAGGCGTGGATGGTGCGTCCCTTGAAGGCGGCGATGGTGGTCTCGACGAAGCCGCCCTCGTTGAGCGTGTCGCTGTGCAAGGTGACCTGCACGTCGTGCGCGTCGGCGACCGAGAGGCAGCAGTCGATCGCGGCCGGCGTCGTGCCCCAATCCTCGTGCAGCTTGAGGCCGCAGGCCCCGGCCTCGATCATCTCGACCAGTGCCGCCGGCCGGCTGGCGTTGCCCTTGCCGAAGAAGCCGAGGTTCATCGGCAGGCCCTCGGCCGCCTGCAGCATGCGCATCAGGTGCCAGGGGCCGGGCGTGCAGGTCGTGGCGTTGGTGCCGGCGGCCGGGCCGGTGCCGCCGCCCAGCATGGTGGTGACGCCGGAATAGAGCGCCTCGTCGACCTGCTGCGGGCAGATGAAATGGATGTGGCTGTCGATGCCGCCGGCGGTCAGGATCTTACCCTCGCCGGCGATGACCTCGGTGCCCGGGCCGATGACGATGGTGACGCCCGGCTGGATGTCCGGATTGCCGGCCTTGCCGATGGCGGCGATCAGGCCGCCCTTGAGGCCGACGTCCGCCTTCACGATGCCCCAATGGTCGAGGATCACGGCATTGGTGAGGACCGTGTCGACGGCGCCGTCGGCGCGGGCGCGCTGGCTCTGGCCCATGCCGTCGCGGATGACCTTGCCGCCGCCGAACTTGACCTCTTCGCCATGGATCGTGTGGTCGGCCTCGACCTCGATGAAGAGCTCGGTATCGGCGAGCCGGATGCGGTCGCCTGTGGTCGGGCCGAACACGCCGGCATAGGCGCGGCGGTCCATTCTCGTCGCCATCACGGCGTCTCCAGCTTGCCCATGACGGCTCCCGCGAAGCCGTAGACCTCGCGTGCTCCGGCAAAGCCGACGAGCGTGACCTCGCGGGTCTGTCCGGGTTCGAAACGAACCGCGGTGCCGGCGGCGATGTCGAGCCGCATGCCGCGCGCCGCCGCCCGGTCGAAGGCCAGCGCCTGGTTCGTCTCGGCGAAATGGAAATGGCTGCCGACCTGGATCGGCCGGTCGCCGGTGTTGGCGACGGTCACGGTGACGGTCGGTCGGCCGGCATTGAGCAGGATCTCGCCGGCCGCGGGGATGATTTCGCCCGGGATCATCGGATCGGCTCGTGCACGGTGACGAGCTTGGTGCCGTCGGGGAAGGTCGCTTCGACCTGGATGTCGTGGATCATCTCGGCCACCCCCTCCATCACCTGGTCGCGGCGCAGGATCTCGCCGCCGGCCGCCATCAGGTCGGCGACCCGGCGGCCGTCGCGGGCGCCCTCGACCACGAAATCGGTGATGAGCGCGACCGCCTCGGGATAGTTGAGCTTGACGCCGCGCTCCAGGCGCCGGCGCGCCACTATCGCCGCCATGGCGACGAGCAGCTTGTCCTTCTCGCGCGGACTGAGGTTCATCTTCGGCCCCTCTCCCCCTTGTTCTTGAACCGGTTCAGCTGCGCCAGACGCGCGGCGGTACCGGCGACAGGCCGGCGATCTCGTGGCGGAGCGCCATCGCGGCGCGTGCCGCCGCCTCCCGCAGCCGCGCGCCGTCGCGATCGAGGAAGCGCATCAGCAGGATGCCGTTGACCAAGGTCGCCGCCCCTTCGGCCGGCATGGCCGCGGCGATCTCCCGGGCTCTTGGCAAGAACGATGCCGCATCCGGCCCGGCATGGACGAGCGTCGTCATGCCGGCGGCGCCGGCGAAGCCGAACGGACGGTCGAGCGCCGCCCGGATGTCGCCGTCGAGCCGCAGGCGGTCGGCCCAGACCAGGCGATCATCGTGGCGAATTGCCCAAGAATCATGCAATTGCCCGTGGGCGATCCGTTCGCCGCGCGCCGCCCGGCCGAACAGCACGGTCTCCGCCGCCAGCAGGCGCGCGCCGCGTGCGAGCGCGAATGCGATTTGCCGGTCGAGCCGTGCGCCGTCGAACAGGATGGTCTCCTGCGGCAGCCATTCGAACCAGGCGCCGTCGGCGACTGCGATCCGGGTCGTAAGCCGCGCCGGGGCGTCGAGCGCGCGGTAGATCTTATCGGCCGCCTGGCTGGTGAGTGTCGCTAAGGTGCCGGGGCCGGCCTCGATCTGGGTCGCGATCCGGTCGCCGCCGGCGATGCCGCCCGCGGTATTGACCAGCACCGCCTGGGCCGGCTGGTCGGGCGGCACGTCCGGAAACAACACGCGTGCCGGCGCCTGCTGGTAGAGCGTCGCGATCCGCGTCCGGCCGCCGCGCGCGGCGAGCTGCAGGCGCACGGCGCCGTCGGCGCGTTCGAGCACGGGTACAGTCGCAAGCGGCGGGGCGGCGTCGGGCATCGGAGAGGGCGGTCCGCGGAAATTATGCCGCCGGATCCAGCCGCAGTTCGTCCTCGACCCGCCGGATCCAACGGCGCACGGCGGGATAGTCTGCAAGATCGAAGCCGCCCTCATGCGCCACGCGCGTGTAGGCGACGAGCGCGATGTCGGCCAAGCTGAGGCGCTCGCCGACCAGGAAGCGGCCGTCGCGGAGCGCCGCCTCCATCCGGGCGAGTGCCGCCTTGCCGCGTTCGACCAGGCGCGGCTCGAGATCGGCCGCGGGCTTGCCCTGGTAGACCACCTGGAACCGGGCGACGGCGATATAGGGCTCGTGGCTGTACTGCTCCCAGAACAGCCATTCGAGCATCTTCGCCCGCTCGAACAGGTCGCCGGGCACCAGGTCTGAGCTGCCGGCCAGATAGAGCAGGATGGCGTTCGACTGCGCCAGCGTGCGGCCATCGTCGAGTGCCACGACCGGCACCTGTCCCGCCGGATTCATCGCCAGGAACTCCGGCGTCCGGCTCTCGCCCTTCATGATGTCGATCTCGACCCACTCATAGGGCAGGGACAGGCGGTCGGCCACCCATTTCACCTTGAGGCAATTGCCCGAGATCGAGTCGCCGAAGATACGCATCATGGCCGTCCCCTCCTGCCGCCGACGGATGATGCCGCGACAGGCAGGGGCCGTCCATGGGGTGAGGGGGCTGAAGCGCCGAACAGAGAAACGTCCTCCGCATCCCTATTCCCTCGTCATGGCCGGGCTCGACCCGGCCATCCACGCGTCTCGGCCGACCGGAGCCTTCCGGCAAGGGCACCGGCCCGGCACCGACTGCGTAGACCCCCGGGTCAAGCCCGGGGGTGACGAGGGAAGGGTTGGGAAGGGGAGGGGCGAACCGAGCGGCCCTGCCGCTAATCCAGCATCGGCAGCCAGAGCTGCTGCTTGCGCGCGCAGTCCTTGGCGATCTGGTAGCCGGCGTCGGCGTGGCGCATGACGCCGGTCGCCGGATCGTTGGTCAGCACGCGGCCGAGGCGCTCGGCCGCGGCCGGGGTGCCGTCGGCCAGGATGACCATGCCCGAATGCTGGGAATAGCCGATGCCGACGCCGCCGCCATGGTGGATCGACACCCAGGTCGCGCCCGACGCGACATTCAGCATGGCGTTCAGGAGCGGCCAGTCGGCGACCGCATCGGAGCCGTCCATCATCGCCTCGGTCTCGCGGTTGGGCGAGGCGACCGAGCCGGAATCGAGATGGTCGCGGCCGATGACGATCGGCGCTTCCAGCTCGCCCCGGGCGACCATCTCGTTGAAGGCGAGGCCGAGCTTGGCGCGGTCGCCGAGCCCCACCCAGCAGATGCGGGCGGGCAGGCCCTGGAACTGGATGCGCTCGCGCGCCATGTCGAGCCAGCGGTGCAGATGCTTGTCGTCGGGCAGCAACTCCTTGACCCGCTGGTCGGTCTTGTAGATGTCCTCCGGGTTGCCGGAGAGTGCCGCCCAGCGGAACGGGCCGATGCCGCGGCAGAACAGCGGGCGGATATAGGCCGGCACGAAGCCCGGGAAGTCGAACGCGTCGGCGACGCCCATCTCCTGCGCCATCGCCCGGATGTTGTTGCCATAGTCGAGCGTCGGCACGCCCTGGCGATGGAACGCCAGCATTGCCTTGACCTGCTCCGCCATCGACGCCTTGGCCGCGGCCTCGACCCTGGCCGGGTCGGACAGTTTCAGCGCCTCGTGCTGCTCGAGCGTCCAGCCGGCCGGCAGATAGCCGTTCAAGGGATCATGGGCGCTGGTCTGGTCGGTCACCATGTCCGGACGCACGCCGCGCCGGACCAGCTCCGGGAACACTTCGGCGGCATTGCCGAGCAATCCCACCGACACCGGCTGCTTCGTGCGCTTCGCTTCCTCGATGATCGCCAGCGCCTCGTCGAGCGATGCGGTCCAGCGGTCGAGATAGCGCGTCTCGATCCGGCGCTCGATGCGGCTCGGCTGGCACTCGACCGCCAGCATCGAGGCGCCGGCCATGGTCGCGGCCAGCGGCTGCGCGCCGCCCATGCCGCCCAACCCGCCGGTCAGGATCCAGCGCCCGGCCAGGTCGCCGGCATAATGCTGGCGCCCGGCCTCGACGAAGGTCTCGTAGGTGCCCTGGACGATGCCCTGGCTGCCGATATAGATCCAGGAGCCGGCCGTCATCTGGCCGTACATCATCAGGCCCTTGCGGTCGAGCTCGTGGAAATGCTCCCAATTCGCCCATTTGCCGACCAGGTTGGAATTGGCGATCAGCACGCGCGGCGCGCCCGGATGGGTGCGGAACACCCCGACCGGCTTGCCCGACTGCACCAGCAGCGTGTGCTCCTCGTCGAGCTTCTTCAGCACGTCGACGATCCGGTCGAAGCTGTCCCAGTCGCGCGCGGCCCGGCCGATGCCGCCATAAACCACCAGCTCCTGCGGATTCTCCGCGACCTCGGCATCGAGATTGTTCATCAGCATCCGGAGCGGCGCCTCGGTCGCCCAGGACTTGGCGGTGAGCTCAGGCCCCCGCGGCGCGCGGATGATGCGGCGGTTGCCGTCGATGGCTCGGGATCTTTGCACGGGCGTCGCTCCTGCTGACTATACAAGTGTAGACATGTTGATATCATGGGTGCGGGGCTTGGCCAAGCCCGGAACCCGCGAGACGAAGCAGCCCATGAGCAACTTGATCAGCAGCCTGGAAATCGACGACGGCCCGTTGCCGCTCTACGAGCGCATCAAGCGCGGCATCGTGCGCAAGATCGAGAGCGGCGCCTGGGGGCCGGACCAGCGGATCCCGTCCGAGCACGAGCTGGTGCGCGCCTTGGGCGTCAGCCGGATGACGGTGAACCGTGCCTTCAGCGAGCTGGCCGAGGCGGGCGTGCTGGTGCGCATCCACGGCGTCGGCACCTTCGTCGGCGGGGCGCGGCCACTGGCCCCGCTGATGGAGATCCGCAACATCGCCGACGAGATCGCGGAGCGCGGCCACCGGCATGGTGCCATCCTCCTGTGCCGCGAGGTGACCTCGGTTGCGGCCGACATCGCCGGCCTGTTCGGCGTGGCGCCGGGACGGCGGCTGTTCCACACCATTATCGTCCATACCGAGAACGACCTGCCGGTCCAGCTCGAAGACCGCTATGTCGACCCGGCGGCGGCACCGGCCTACCTGGACCAGGATTTCGCCGCGGTGACGCCGAACCAGTATCTGATGGGGGTGGCACCGCTGTCCGAAGGCGAGCACCTGGTCGAGGCAGTGCTGGCCGAGGACTGGGAATGCCGGCAGCTCCGCATCGAGCGCAGCGAGCCCTGCCTGTTGGTGCGCCGCCGCACCTGGTCCGACGACCGCCTGGTCAGCTCCGCCCGGCTGCTCTACCCCGGCTCGCGCTACCGGTTGGGCGGCCGCTTCGAAAGCGGCGCGGGCGGGTGAGGGCTGAGGTCTCACTCTATCGTCATGGCCGGGCATGACCCGGCCATCCACGCCGGAGGGCAATGCATGTTTGCTTCCCAGAGCGGCGCCAAGCGGAAGCGCGTGGATCCCCGGGTCAAGCCCGGGGATGACGATGGAGAGTGGCCGGACGTGCCGACGGCGAGTGCTTTCTATCTTGGCCTTGAGCGCACGACGCTGCGGATGGCGAAGCTGGAGCGGATGCGGTGGACGCCGGGCAGGCGCGACAGCTGTTCGTTGTGGATGCGCTCGTAGTCGGCGGCGTTCCTTGCGTCGACGCGCAGGATGTAATCCTCGAGCCCGGTCATCAGGTAGCATTCGCGGATGTCCGGGCATTTGCGCACGGCGGTTTCGAAGCGCTGCAGGAATTCCTCGGTCTGGCGCTCCAGGGTCACCTGCACGATCGCGACCATGATTTCCGCGGCGTCCGGCTCCTCGACGAGTGCGGTATAGCCGCGGATGACGCCGCTGCGCTCAAGCAGACGCAGGCGGCGCAGGCAGGCGGACGCGGACAGGCCGACGGCGGCGGCTAGATCGGCGTTGCTCATCCGGCCGTCGGCCCGGAGCAGCTGCACGATCTTGGCGTCGATCGGGTCGAGCGGGGTCATTGAAACTCTCTGCGAAATGGCCGGCATATTCTGCCACTCATTAGCATAAATTCGTCGTTCCTGCGCGTGAAAGCCAGGAAAGTAGGGCAATCTGCGACTATCCTTCGCGGTATCGATGCGGGCGGCGGGGGAATGGGCGCCATGATGCGGACGGCAAGCGTTCAGTCTCTGTTCGAGGAAGCGGTCGCCGCACCCGGCGCCAGGCTCGACCCGGCCGCGGCCGGGGCCGTGCTGACCATCGATCTCGCCGCCCTTCGCGACAATTACCGCCTGCTGCAGGGCCGTCTGGGCGCCGCCCAATGCGCCGCCGTGGTCAAGGCCGACGCCTATGGGCTGGGGGCGGCACGGGTCGCCACCACCCTGTCGCGCATCGGCTGCCGCCACTTCTTCGTCGCCCATCTGCAGGAAGGCGTGGCGCTTCGCGCCGCGCTGCCGGCCGAGGCCGAGATCTTCGTACTTAACGGCCTGATGCCGGGCGCCGAGGCGGCCTGCCTCGATGCCGGGCTGACACCGGTGCTGAACAGCCTGGCCCAGGTCGATGGCTGGGCGGCCTTGAGCCGGCGGCGCGGCCGGGCCCTGCCGGCCGTGCTGCAGGTCGACAGCGGCATGGCGCGGCTGGGCTTGGCACCGGCCGAGGTGGATCTGCTGGCGCGGGACCCGGCCCGGCTCGGCGGCATCGCCGTGCGCGCGGTCATGAGCCATCTCGCCTGCGCCGACGAGCCGTACCATCCGGCCAACCGGGCGCAGCTTGCGATGTTCGAGGCGCAGCGGCGGCGCCTGCCGCCGGCCCCGGCCTCCTTCGCCAATTCGTCGGGCATCTTCCTCGGGTCCGACTACCACTTCGATCTCGCCCGGCCGGGTGCCGCGCTCTATGGCGTGGCGCCGGTGCCGGGCGCGCCCAACCCGATGCGCGCCGTGGTCCGGCTCGACGCCCGGGTCATCCAGACGCGCGCGATCGCCGCCGGCGACGCGGTCGGCTACGGCCATGCCTTCCGGGCGGCGGCGCCGACGCGCATCGCCACCCTGGCGGTGGGCTATGCCGACGGCTGGCTGCGCAGCGTCGGCCCGGGCGGCCAGGCCTATGTCGGGGACCGGGCCCTGCCGATCGCCGGCCGCGTGTCGATGGATTCGCTGACGCTCGACATCTCGGCCCTGCCGGCGGATATGTTGCAGCCCGGCGACTTCGTCGAGCTCATCGGCCCCCATCAGTCGATCGACGCGGTCGCCACGGCCGCCGGCACGATCGGCTACGAGATCCTGACCAGTCTCGGCGGACGCTACGTCCGGCGCTATGTCGACTGAGTCCATACGGAGAGAACAGTCCATGAAGATCATTCTCGGTGGCGGCGTCATCGGTGTGACGACGGCCTACTACCTCGCCAAGGCCGGCCATGCGGTGACCGTCGTCGAGCGCCAGCCTGACGTGGCGCGGGAGACGAGCTTCGCCAACGCCGGCGAGGTCTCGCCCGGCTATGCCGCGCCCTGGGCCGGCCCGGGCGTGCCGAAGAAGGCAATCAAGTGGCTGTTGATGAAGCACGGGCCGCTCAAGGTCCGGCCGAAGGCTGATCCCTACATGTGGATGTGGCTGTTGCAGATGCTGCGCAACTGCACGTCCGCGCGCTACGCGCTCAACAAGGGCCGCATGGTCGGCATCGCCGAATATAGCCGCGACTGCCTGAAGGCACTGCGCGCGGAAACCGGCATCCAGTACGACGACCGCGCCCAGGGCACCTTGCAGCTATTCCGCACCCAGGCCCAGCTCGACGGCGCCGTCGATGACATCGCCGTGCTCAAGGAATATGGCGTGCCGTTCGAGCTCCTGGATCGCGCCGGCTGCATCGCCGCGGAGCCGGCGCTGGCCGCCGTGCCCGAGAAGATTGCGGGCGGCCTGCGCCTGCCGGGCGACGAGACCGGCGATTGCCACATGTTCACCAGCAACCTGGCAAAGATGGCGGCCGACCTCGGCGTCAAGTTCCAGTTCGACACCAAGATCGATGGCTTCGTGCCCGACGGCGACCGCATCGCCGGGGTCGCGACCAGCGCCGGCATCCTCAAGGGTGACGACTATATCCTGGCGCTCGGCAGCTACTCGCCGTTCCTGGTCCGTCCGCTCGGCATCCGCATCCCGGTCTATCCGATCAAGGGCTATTCGATCACCGTGCCGATCGTCGATGCGGCGCGTGCGCCTGAATCGACGGTGATGGACGAGAGCTACAAGGTCGCGATCACCCGGCTCGGCGACCGGATCCGCGTCGGCGGCACGGCCGAGGTCTCGGGCTTCGACCATGTGCTGCGCACGGCGCGCAAGGCGACGCTCGACCAGTCGGTCGGCGACCTGTTCCCCGGTGGCGGCGATCTCGACCGGGCGACCTTCTGGACCGGGCTCAGGCCGATGACGCCGGACGGTCCGCCGGTGATCGGCGGCACGAAGTTCCGCAATCTCTACCTCAACACCGGCCACGGCACGCTCGGCTGGACCATGGCGTGCGGTTCGGGCCGGGTGCTGGCGGACCTGCTGTCGGGCCGCAAGCCGGAGACGGACCTCAGCGAACTGGGCCTGTCGCGCTACCACTGAGAGCGACAGGGCGCGCCTCGTCGCTCATCCCCCGGTGAGCGCGATCGCCTTGTTGTAGTCGCCGCGGATGTCGTTCAGCGCCTTCGCGGCGGCGGTCCTGACCGGGCCGAGGCAGATCGGCTGGCTGACCTTGCTGGTGAACTCGCGGTGCACGGCGACGGTGCGGCCGGTCAGCGTCCAATGGGCGCTGTAGGTCATGAAGTCGGTCTTGATCTCCGCCGGCTTCGGCAGTTCGCGCGGCCGCTTGCCGGGCGGCAGCTCGAGCGAGATGTCCGAGACCTCGCGGCCGCTGAAGCAGGCGGTCGGCTCGATGCCCCGCAGGTCGCGGAAATTGTAGAGCGGCCCCAGCAGCTCGGTGCCGGGCTGGGCGCCGAGGCCCAGGCCCAGCGGCGGATTGAAGCTGTTGCCGGACACCAGTTCCGGATGCGGCTCGGTCTCGAAATGGCCGGCGAGGCGATATGAGGCCGCCATGGCGAAGGGCGAGTCGAAATCGAAGCGGCCCTTGCCGTCGAAGCCCTGGCCGCGCAGCTGGTATTTCGCCGCCTGCTCGGCGCCGACCGACTGGATGTTGACCGCCATCTGGCGCAGCTGGACCGCGAACGGGCCGGTGCCGGTCGTCTCGCTTTCGCCGCTCAAGCGGCCGTCGGCGCTCAATTTGGCCGTCGTCCGGGTCGCGATCGTCGCCAGGCCATCCGGCAGGGCCGGCGTATGGTGGAGGGCGGGTGCCGCCGTCGTCGACAGCACCACCGGCTTGCCATATTCCGGGAAGGGCAGCACGCCGAATGGCGCCACGCCGGCGGTCGTATCGGCGTAGAGGTCGAATTCCGGCAGGTAGGTGATGGCGTGGTTGAGCGCGCCGAAGGTCGGCGGTGCTGCGAGCGTGTAGCTGGCGCCGAGGTTGATCATCACGATCTGGCTCGGGATGCCCTTCGCGCGCAGCAGCGTCGAATAGAGCGCGCTGTGGTCCTTGCAGTCGCCGTAGCCGTTGCCGAGGATCGTGTCGACATCGTGTGGCACGATCGCGCCCAGGCCCAGCTCGATGCCGACGTAGCGGATGTGACGGCTGACCCAGTCATAGAGCAGCTCGGCCTGCTTGCGCCGGTCCTGGGTGCCGGCGGTGATCTCGTCGGCCAATTGCCGCACGCGCGGCGTCACCGTCAGCTTCGGCTCGGCGAGCGCGTCATAGGTGGTGGCTAGCTGCTCATAAGTCTTGAAGCTCGAGGCGAACAGGCGGGGCGCCCGGTCGATCGGGTCGAGCGCCAGGATATTCTCCGGCAGCGGCTTGGGATTGGCATAGCGCCATTCGTAGACGCTCTTGTCGCCGTCCGTGCGCTGGCTGAAGGCCAGGTCGTGGGTCTCGGTCAAGAGCGGCATGGATTGCGGTGCCCGCACCGTGATCCGCACGTCGTTTTCCTGGTAGGTCTGGTCGAACAGCCAATGCAGGCTGAACAGGCCCGGCAGCAGGGGCTGGACCGTATATTTGACGGTCAGGACCATGACGTCGCCGGCCTCGACGTCTGGGAAGATCACGACCTTCTGCTTCTGGTCGTCGAACATCGGCGCGCTCGGGCTGCCGGGCAGGAGCTGGCTGAAGATGGCGCCCGTGTCGACCGGCAGCTTGCGCCCGCTGCTCTTCAGCGTATAGGCCTCGACGATGTCGACCGTCTCGCGCGAGCTGTTGTAATAGAGCGGGATCTGCCCG
This sequence comes from Aliidongia sp., assembly GCA_035310205.1. Taxonomy (GTDB): domain Bacteria; phylum Pseudomonadota; class Alphaproteobacteria; order ATCC43930; family CGMCC-115725; genus Aliidongia. The sequence continues at coordinate 9,349 of DATGEK010000073.1, read as the reverse complement.
GCCTGCTTCACCGCCGCCTCGTTCTTCAACAGCACTTCGCGGTGCAGAACGGACGTCCGGCTGCCGTCGGCCTGGACGTCGATGTCGTAGGTCATCTGGCGCTCGACAATCGGCGGATCGACCCGGGGGCCGGCCGCGGCCTGCAGCGCACTGGTCGTCGGCGAGTAGAACTGCCGCGACTGGGGCGTCGCCGGCGCGGCGGCGAGCTTCGTTGCATCGAGGTCTATGCCGGGCTTCCAGGTGCCGGCAAGCTGCAGGCCCTGCTGGGCTTCGGCCGGCAGCAGCAGCAGGGCCAGATCGTCCCGCGCGTGCGACGTCTGGGCACTGTCGGCCGGTGAGAAGACCACCGCATTGGTTGCCGCCACGCTGAACCATGCGAATGCCAAGGTCCGATTCACCGCCACCCCCTTGCCGTCGAGATATGCCTGGCCGATCGCCTGCTGAGCCCGGGCGTGACGCTGATCGGCGGCCTTGCGGTACCACCACAGCGCCGCCGCATCGTCGCGGGTGGTGCCCCAGCCCTCGGCATAGGCGATGCCGAGCGCGTTCTCGCCCTCGGCATTGGCCTGGGCGGCAGCCTTGCGGGCGAGCTCCAGGGCGCGCGCCGGATCGGCCGGGGCGATCGTGCCGCGGCCATAGATCAGGGCGAGCGTCGCCTGGGCCTCGCCGTAATCCTTGGCGGCCGCTTTCTCCAGCCATTCGAGTGCCACGGCCGGGCTGCGCTCGACGCCTGCGCCGTTGAAATAGAGATTGGCGAGAGCGGTCGCGGCGGTGGGATCGCCCGCGTCGGCCATCTGCCGGATCAGGGCGGCGCCGGTGGCGGGCTCACGGCTGACGCCGGTGCCCCCAGCCATGCGGACCGCGAGTTCGCCTTCGGCCCGCGTCAGGCCCTGGGCGGCAAGCATGCTGTAGTCGGATGCCGTGCCGTGGGGCTGAATTCCCCGGGCCTGTAACGCCGGACCGGTCTGGGCGCAGCCGGCGAGGCCGGTCGTCGCCATCAGGGCGGTGGCCAGCAGCAGGCGTCTCGGTACAGGGCGGATCGTGCCCACCATCGATGTCTCCGCGTGAGAAGGGATGAGGCCGGCCAGGCGATCAGCGCGCGAGGCGCGCGAGTTCGGCCTCGGCGGCGTGGTATTCGATGAATTCCTGGACATGGGTCGCCAGTGCGGCGCGGAAGGATGCAATCGCCCGGTCCTGCTGGCCATGCAGCCGGTAGAACTCACCCAGGAAGAACGCCATTTCGCACGCCGCCCCGGCCTGGCGGTCGGGCGCCGACCAGCCGGCGGGATCGGACGGCGCCGGCTTGACCTGCTCGGGCTTCGCCTCGCCCAGGAACACGTGGACGAGCGGACCCGGCCAGCGGGCCATGGGCAACTGTCCGATGCGGCTGCGCAAGCCATCGGCGCCGTGGCGGCCGCTTTCGGTCTCGGCGAGGTAGAGCCAGAGCGCGTCATAGATGTCGGCCGGCGCGAGCTCGCTCGCCTTGCGCAGATCATCGGTCGCGGCGGTGGCATCGCCTTTGAGAAAGGTGGCGCGGCCGCGCCCGGCATAGGCGGCGGCATTCTGGTCGTTGCGCTGGATCGCTGCGGTATAGTCCGCGATCGCCAGGTCGAACTGGCCGTCGCCCATATGGGCGACGCCACGGTCGGCATAATACTGGTCGATCGGGGCGGTCGGGGCCGCGAGCGCGATCGCCTTGGTATAGTCGGCGATGGCCTCGTCCGATCGGCCGAGGTCGTCGGCCACAGCCGCGCGATGGGCATAGGCGCCGGCCAACGCCGGCTGCTGCGTCACAACCTGGCTCCAGTCCGCGAACGCCGCGCCATATTCGCGCCGCTCCTCCAGCAACTGCGCGCGCACCCAGGAGGCTGGCCAGAAGCCGGGATCCTTCTCGAGCGCATTGGTGAAGCTCACCAGGGCGTTGTTGGCATCGTGCAGGTCGATCTGCGAAAAGCCGATCGAGAAGAACACCGGTGCGGCCAGCTTCGGCGGCAGGTTGGGATCGTGCAGCAGGGCCTCGCAGGCGGTGATCCTCAGCTTGGGCGCGATGCCGCTCTGGCAGGTATTGGCGAGGGAGGGGGCCGCCGGTTCGGCGGGCCCATCCGCGGCACCGCCCGACGCGGATGCCAGCAAGCCGGTCGCGAGCACGACCGTTCCAAAGATACCGAGGCGCATCATTCCCCACAGACCTGACGCCATGACCATACACGGCATTCGCGTCAAACGGGAAGCAATCATCGGAACGGGGAGCGAATCAACCTATCGGCGGACGGGTTCAATGCGGGCGCCGAGCATTTCCCCCTCGCGCCGGCATCGAGGCGGCATCATGCTGTCTCCCGGGCTACCGGGGAGAGGGGCATGGTCATGAGGCTGCGGTTCACGGCCATGGTCTCTGGCGCAGCCGGTGTCGCGGCGCTGTGCCTTGCCGGCCCGGCACCGGGTGATGCCGTTCCGGCGCCGGCCCTGTCCTGGAAGGTGCCGGATGTCGACAAGCTGCCGGCCGATGCCTGGGGCAAGCTGGTCCGGCTCGGCCGCGAGCTGACGATGGCGACCTATGCCCAGATCGGGCCGGAGGTCGCCGATCCGGCCCATCGCTATGCCGGCAACAACCTGTCCTGCCAGAATTGCCATCTCGACGGCGGCACCAAGCCGTTCGGCCTGCCCTTCGTCGGCGTATTTGCCGATTTCCCGCAATATCGGGCGCGGGAAGGCCGGGTCGGCTCGCTCGAGGACCGCATCAACGGCTGCATGGAGCGCAGCATGAACGGCCGCGCGCTGCCGCTCGACTCGACCGAGATGGCGGCCTTCGTCGCCTATATCAAATTCCTGTCGACCGGCGTCGCCATCGGCGCGCCGACGCCGGGGCGCGGCGGCGGCGACATGCCGAAGCTGGCGCGGGCCGCCGACCCCGAGCACGGCAAGGCGCTGTTCGCCGAGAATTGCGCCGCCTGCCACGGGCTCGACGGCCAGGGCAAGCGCCGCGGCACCGTCGGCGATGCCGGCGGCTACGAGTTCCCGCCGCTCTGGGGACCGGACAGCTTCAACGACGGCGCCGGCATGAACCGGCTGATCAGCGCCGCCAACTTCGTCCATAGCAACATGCCGAACGGCGCCACCTGGGCGACCCCGGCCTTGAGCGCCGAGGACGCCTGGGATGTCGCCGCCTATGTCGACGGCCAGCCGCGCCCGGCGCGCGCCCATCTCGATCAGGACTTCCCGGTGCGGCTGCAGAAGCCGGTCGATGCCGGCTATGGCCCCTATATCGACGGCTTCGACCGGTCCCAGCACCGGCTCGGGCCGTTCGGGCCGATCGAGCAGAAGCTCAAGGAGCTGAAGAGCGGAAAATCGACCGAGGCGGGTGCGGCGCCGGTCGTGCGGTGAGTCGGGCCGCTATTACTTCCGAGGTAATTGCCGTTATTCCCGGCGGGCCTAATGTCGTGCGACGAGCAAGCGCTCGACGATAACTTCAGCCGGGTGCCGCCATCATGGGATCATCGACCGCGCGTCAACAACCGGCCGCCAATTCTGCGGGCGTACTGCTGCGCCGATGGCGCGACCTGCGCGGCAAGAGCCAACTCGCGCTGTCCATGGACGCCGGCGTATCCCAGAAGCACATCAGCTTCGTCGAAAGCGGGCGCAGCGCACCAAGCCGGCAGATGCTGCTGGATCTCGCCCAGGCGCTCGACATGCCGCTGCGCGAACGGAACGCGCTGCTGGTCGCCGGTGGCTATGCGCCGATCTATTCCGACATCGCGCTCGACGAGCCGGCCATGACCCGGATCCATTCGGTGCTCCGGCGCATGCTGTCCCAGCACGAGCCGTTTCCCGCCGTCGTGATGGACCGCTACTGGAACGTGCTGCTGACGAACGAAGCGGCGCCGCGGTTCTTCAATTGCTTCGTCGACCTGAACGCGCGGCCGAAGCCGCGCAACCTGCTGCACCTGATGTTCGATCCCGCCGGTATGCGGCCCTTCATCGCGAATTGGCCTGAGGCCGGGCGCGGCCTGCTCGCCCGCGTCTACCGGGAATCGCTTGGCCACGTGATCGACGTCAGGACCAGACGGCTGCTCGACGAGCTGGCCCAGTATCCTGACGTAAAGACCGAATGGCGCGCGCCGATGCCGCGGGACGACATGCCGATGATCCCGCTGGCCTTCGCGAAGGGCGGCATGACGCTCAACTATTTTTCCATGATCACGACGGTCGGCACGCCGCAGACGGTCGCGGCCGAGGAACTGCGGCTGGAATGCATGTTCCCGGCCGATGACAGAACCGAGCAGGAGCACGAACGCTTCGTCCGCGAAAATGCGGACGATCCGCCCGATTATTACCCGCGAGGTAATTGAGAGCATTCATGCGCAGGCGCAAATAAAGAGCACGACAGCGAGGGCGAAATGAACTCGCGCCTGTCGTCCAATATTGCCCGCTGAACTCAAAGGCGTGAAAAATGAATGCGTTTCCTGTTCACTCGATTGAAACCGCTCCCGAAAAATCCGGGCCGGCGCTGAACGCGCTCCAGTCGGCCTTTGGATTCGTACCTAATATCGCCGGCGCGATGTCGACGTCGCCGGTACTGATCAACAGCCTGGTCGGTCTTTTCGGCAACGTCCATGGCGGCAGCTTCCCCGAGGCGGAGATCCAGGTCCTGCTCCTGACCAACGCCGTCACCAACGGTGCTGCATGGGCCGTTGCGTTCCACTCGTTCCTCGCGCTCGAGGAAGGCATCGACGCCGCCGACGTCGCGGCCATCCGCGACGGCCGGGCCCCGGCGGACCCGAAGCGCGCTGCCTTGTCCGTCCTGGCCAAGACCCTGATCGAGAAGCGCGGCCGCATCGATGACCGGGACAAGCAGGCGTTCCTTGCTGCCGGTTACGGTCCGGATCATCTGCTCGAAGTCGTCGCCGTGGTCGCGGCCTCGACGATCACGAACTACACGGCCAGCGTCACCCAGCCGCCGCTCGAGCCGGCGTTCCAGCCTCATGCCTGGCACGCGCCCCGTTCTTAGAGCGCTCAGATCGCGTCGCGCAGCGACTTCAGGAAGGCCGGCATGTCGGGGGGTTGCACGACCGCGGCGCGCACGAGCTCATCGAAGCGCCGGGTCAGGACCCGGATATGCTCGTTCGAGGTGAAGACGAAGTAGAACTTGCCCAGGTAGATCGCGGCACGGAGCGGACCGAAGACCGTGAAGGGCACGGAATAGGTCCGGCTGCGGTCGTAGAGGAACAGGCGGAAGCTCGGATAAAGCTCCTCGCACAGCCCGATCATATGGTCGAGCTGGGCACGCCGATGGCCGACCGGCAGCCCCTCCCAGATGCCCTGGCCGCGGGCCATGGCGACGATCGCCTGCTTGGCCGAACAGACCTCGAACTCGGTCTCGGGCCGCCGGAGATATTCCAGGCGGCTCTCCGCCTTCTCGAGCTCGCGCCCCGGATCGCTGTCCATGAGTCGCGTATATTCGAAGTCGATGACGGCCGGCGTCTTCAGCGAGTCCGGAAAGCTCGTCGGCACCGTCCGGATCTTGTAGCCGGCGGCCTCCGTCAGCCAGCGGTACATCCGGTCATCGATCGGCGAATGCTCGTGCGGCTCGATCTGCATGACCTCGCCGAACACGTCGGCGCCGAGCTGTTCGCGCTGGCTCAGGCCCAGCAGCCAGTCGACCGAGACCCGGCAGCCGGCGGCGATCGCGGCCAGGGTCTCGGCGCGCGGCAGCCGGGCGTCGGCGCCGGACATCAGCTGCGCCAGCGTCGAGCGGTCGAGCCCGATCGAGCGCGCAAAGGCCGAATGGCTCATGCCCGAACGGCCGATCACCTTCAAGAGCCGGTCCCGGAAAACCTGCGAGGCTACCCTGCGATCGGTCATTTCTACCTCCGATTCGATGGTATCCAATCACTTTGCTATGAAAGTACACAATTGGCCAGCATTGGCGATAACTGTCATGAATAAACGCCAAGTCCCGCGTTGCGTCACGAGCCTGCCCTGTCCGATAGAATCATGGGTTATCCGTGATGGAGCAGAAAGTTATGGCGCTTGGGCGAGGACGGAACAGGATCGGTGGACGAGGCGGCGTCGAATGGCCGACGCTCGCCTTGGCCCTGGTGATATATGGCGGCTGGGGGATTTTGACCTGGCATGCCGCCGCCCTGCCGCTGCCCGTTGTCTTGCTTCTTGGCTCGTGGCTCCTGGCCTGGCACAGCTCCTTGCAGCATGAGGTGCTGCACGGCCATCCGACCCGGCGGCAGGCGATCAATGATGCCATCGGCTTCCTGCCCCTGTCGCTTTACCTGCCCTATGCGCGCTACCGCACGCTCCATCTCGCTCACCACCGGGACGCGCGGCTGACCGATCCGCTGGAGGACCCGGAATCCTACTATTGGACCGCCGAGCAGTGGCACCGCCTGGGCGCGCTCGGCCGGGCCATTACCCGCGCCAACGGGACCCTGCTCGGCCGCCTCGTCATCGGGCCGCCCTGGATGATCTGCCGCTTTCTCCATCGCGAGCTGATCGACCTGCGCCGCGACCTGCCGGGCCGGCGCCGGCAATGGGCAGCCCACCTCGTCGGCGTGGCGGCCGTGCTCGTCTGGGTGGTCGGCATCTGCGGCATCGACCCGGTCCTGTACGTCGCCGGCATGGTGCTGCCCGGCGTGGCGCTCGTGCAACTGCGCGCCTTTGCCGAGCATCGGGCCGCCGGGCCGGTGGGCCACCGCACCGCGATCGTCGACGGCGCGCCGCTCCTGGGATTGCTGTTCCTGTTCAACAACCTCCACGCCGCCCATCATCTGCGCCCGGGCCTGGCCTGGTACGCGCTGCCGGGCTGGTACCGGGCGCATCGGGAGCGGCTGGTGCGGCTCAATGGCGGGCTCGTCTACGCAGGCTATCTCGATCTGTTCCGCCGTTTTCTGCTGCGCCACCATGACGCGCCGGTGCATCCGCGCGAACCGCAGCCGGTCGAGGGCACGGTCCGGCTGGTGCCGGCCCGGACCTTGGCCGGCTGAGGCGGTTGCCAACGGCGCCTCGATGCTGCGTATTGGGTCGAGCCTCGCTTAGAGCTCGTTCATCCGCGCGCAGGAGACGCCCCATGGCAAGCATCGACCAACTGGACCGCTTTCCGCGGGTGCGCCTCCTCGAAGGGCCGACGCCGATCCAGCGGCTACCGCGCGTCGAAGCCGCGCTTGGCCCGGAACATGGCATCAAGCTGTTCGTGAAGCGCGACGACCTGATGGGGTTGGGCGGCGGCGGCAACAAGCTGCGCAAGCTCGAATTCCTGCTGGGCGAGGCGCAGGCGAGGGGCGCCGACACCATCGTCACCGTGGGCGGCCGCCAGTCCAATCACGCCAGGCTCACCGCGGCGGCGGCGCGCCTCGGGCTGCGCTGCGAGCTGGTGCTGGTCCGCATGGTCCCGCGCCATGACCCCGACTATGTCGATAACGGCAATATCCTGCTCGATGACCTGTTCGGCGCGCGCGTGCACGACCTGCCGGCCGGTTCGGACGCGCTCGCCTTTGCCGAGGCGCGGGCGGCGGAACTGAAAGCCGAGGGGCGCTCCGCCTATGTGGCGTCGATCGGCGGTTCGTCGCCGATCGGCTGCCTCGGGTACGCCGCCTGCGCGGCCGAGATCGCCAGCCAAAGCCGCGAGCTCGGCCTCACCTTCTCGCGAGTCGTGGTGCCCAACGGCAGTTCCGGGACCCATGCGGGCCTCGCCGCCGGGTTCGAGGCGTTGGGAACGGGGGCGGCGATCGTCAAATCCTTCGCGGTGCTGGCCAAGGCCGACGTGGCGCAAGCGACGACCTTGGAGAAGGCCCGGGCGACGGCCGCCCTTCTGGGCCTGGCAAGCCCGATCGGCGCCGACGCCATCGAGGTCGCCGGCGATCAACTCGGCGAGGGCTATGGCATGCCGACGCCCACCATGGTGTCCGCCGTGCGTCTCGCCGCCAGCCGGGAAGGGCTGCTGCTCGACCCGGTCTATTCCGGCAAGGCCTTCGCCGGTGTGCTGGCCGATATCCAGAGCGGCCGGATCGCGGCCGGCCAGAGCCTGCTGTTCATCATGACCGGCGGCGCCCCCAGCCTGTTCTCCTATCGCTCCGCGTTTTAGGCGCGGGGCTCGGCCGACCCGGGACAGACGGATAGAATCTGACGGTCGTGGCTCGGCGTCGGAAGCCCGGTTCCGGGCCACTACGGCTGTTCCAGAGTATTCACGAGCTGCTCAGAAGTGGTCATTGATATCGCCTGAGAGGGCGTTAGACCGTGCGGTGACGTCGGTAGAGAGTTGTACGATTTTCGGCAAACGGTTCGAGGAGGACCGCGTTCCGCCATTGCGGATTGAAATCAGGAAGAGCTTCGAACAGAGTCATGACCGCGTCAAAACCAGGTATTTCTTCGTGGATGGTTAGGATCTTCGGCCTTTCTTCGGGGCCTGTTGTAATGTCGCAGCAGATGAGGTCGGTTGTAATTTCGTCGATTTTGTAGGCAACGATCGCCCTCACCTCATCGAGTGAGACCGTGTCGGTTGCCTTCGGCGTGACGATCGTGACGCCGTTTCCAGTGGCGATGATCTCTGTCGTTTGCATCGGACTATCCGCTCCGGAAAAAGCAACCGACTGGGCCGCTCGCCTTTCAAAAATGCATCGTTAGCTCCAACGCGTCGAGTTGCTTCTCTGCGATTTTAGCGAAGCGGAGAGGACGGCCGTCGGCTTGATTCGACCCGAGCAGGTCGCTCCTGGCAAAATTCCGAGAGACTCGATTGCGGCGCGCGACACACGTTGGCTTGGAGGGAGACGGACTCGCGAGCGGACGAGCGTCCTCGCCATGTCCGTCTCCTTCGAGCGCGATTAGCGCCAACCGGTTTGCTTCCTCACGATAGCCACCGCCAACAGGGTAAGCATTCGGTGGAGCACGCGGTTTTTTCTGCGCCAGCTGTTACCCCGGCATTGTGGTCAACCCGGCCACCTGAGCAATCCCCGCGCTGCCATCTGGCCGAAGAATAGAGCCGGGCAGCCGACGAAAATCGCAACCTTCACCCAGTTGTGCCGGATAAAGCCCTGTAAAATTTGGAACAAGCACAGCAATAGACCGACACCGACCATTGCAGCTGCGGCGATTGGGTTAAGATCGAACGCATTCTCTGGAACCGAAACCCAAGCGCACCAGGATCCGGTTCCCCATAGGAGCGCAAGCGCTCCCAGGGAAATCCACGGTATCTTCTTCATTGTCGTGCCGATGTGCCTGCTTCGGGTTCAAGACCGCAGCCCCGGCTTGCCCGCCGGCGATGCGCTAGGTTATATACAGATCTTTCTGTTCAATTTCAGACGGTTAGCCTTTTTTCATCGTCATGGCCGGGCTTGACCCGGCCATC
>DATGEK010000072.1:0-9338 GCA_035310205.1 Aliidongia sp. | reverse complement strand
CGGGATTGAGGAAGGTCAGGATGCGCTTCTTCTGATAGTCGCGCATGAAGCCGAAGGCGATCGGCACGATGCCGGCGGCACAGGCCGCCGCGATGGCGAATTTCCACAGCCTGACGCCGGCCAGGAAGAAGATGCCGCCGGTCGACAGCACCAGCATCATCGCTGTGCCGAGGTCGGGCTGCTTCATCACCAGCGCCGCCGGTATCGCCAGCAGCAGCAGCGGGTAGATCAGATGCAGCGGCCGGCCGACCTCCTCGATCGTGCGGCTGTTGAAATAATGCGCCAGCACCATGACCAGGCCGATCTTCATCAACTCGGACGGCTGCAGCGACAGGGGACCAAGCTCGATCCAGCGCTGGGCGCCGAGGCCCGTGCGGCCATGCAGATCGACCAATACCAGGAGCACGAGCCCGACCACATAGATCGGATAGGCCGCCTTCAGCCAGAACCTGATGTCGACGACCGACACGACCAGCAGCAGGACGAGCGAGATGCCGTAGCGGATCATCGACTTCGACGCCCAGGGGTCGAAGCTCGCGTTGGCCGCGGAATAGAGCACCATGAAGCCGATGCCGGCGATCACGGTCAGAAGGAAGATCAGGCCCCAGTTGATGCTGCGCAGCTTCTCGGCGAAGTCGGGCGTATGGCCGCGCTCGGCGCCGATGCTCATGGGGTCTTCTCCGCAGGCGGCGTCGGGCCGCCGGGCGCGCCGGGGGCCGGCGCGGCCTCGGCCACGATCATCGGGTCGGGCGGCACGCGGCGCGACGGATCGCGCCGCTGGCATTCGCGCAGCACGTCGCGCGCGATGGGCGCCGCGTACTTGCCGCCGGCGATGCCGTGCTCGACGAACACGGCGCAGGCATAGCGCGGGTTGCCGACCGGCGCGAACGCGATGAAGACCGCATGCTCGCGGTCCTTCCAGGGCAGCTGCTCGCCCTTCTTGATGCCGTGCTCGCGCTCGGCCGCGGTGATTTGCCGGAACTGCGAGGTGCCGGACTTGCCGCCCATCTCCATGCCCGGCTCGGAAATGCGCGCGCCATAGGCGGTGCCGCCCGGCTCGTTGGTCACCGCGTTCATGCCGGAGAGCACGGCGTTGATATGGACCGGGTTGAAGCCCAGCGACGGGAAATCCTTGGCTCCCCGATCGGTATCGAACGGCTTGCCCGGCTCGATGATGCCGGCCGGGCGCACCAGATGCGGCACCAGCTGCCGGTTCGAGATGATGCGCGCCAGCATGGTCGCGAGCTGCAGCGGCGTCACCGCGATATAGCCCTGGCCGATGCCGATCGAGGGCGTGTCGCCGTCGACCCAGCGGACGCCGTATTTCTTGAGCTTCCAGGCGCGGGTCGGGATGTTGCCGGGCCGCTCGTTCGGGATGTCGATGCCGGTGAGCCCGCCCATGCCGAGCCGGTTCGCCATGGCCGCGACGCGATCGACGCCGACCTTCATGGCGACTTCGTAGAAATAGACGTCGCAGGAGTTCTTGAGGCCGCCGTGCAGGTCGAGCGTGCCGTGGCCGCCGTGCCGCCAGCAGTGATACTCATGGTCGCCGAGCGTGAAGACGCCCGGGCAATTGACCCGGAAGTCCGGCGTGATGACGCCCGCGTCGAGCGCCGCCATGGCAACGACCGGCTTGAAGGTCGAGCCCGGCGGGTTCACGCCCTGGATCGCCTTGTTGTAGAGCGGCGTGTGCGGGTCGGTGTTGAGCGCGTTCCACACCGACGCCTTCAGCCCCTGGGTAAAGCTGTTGGCGTCGTAGGACGGCGAGGACGCCATGGTCAGGATCTCGCCGGTCACCACGTCGATCACGACGCAGGTGGCGCTTTCCTCCGAGCGCAAGCGGCGCATGGTGAAATCCTGCAGCGCCATGTCGAGCGTCGTCGCGATCTCCTCGCCGGGCTGGCCGTCGTCGCGGTTGATCTCGCGCACGACGCGGCCGAAGGCGTTCACCTCGATCTGGCTGGTGCCGGCGGTGCCGCGCAGCTCCAGATCCTGGGCCTTCTCGATCCCGGCCTTGCCGATGCGGAAGTCCGGCAGCTCCATCAGCGGGTCGCCGGTCAGCTCATTCTCGGAGACCGGCGCCACATAGCCGGTGATGTGGCTGACCCGGTCGGCGAACGGGTAATAGCGGTTGCGCCCGACCTCGATCTGCACGCCCGGCAGCTCGGGAATATTGACCTCGATGCGCGCGACCTCTTCCCAGGAGAGATTCTCGCGCACCACGATCGGCACGAAGGAATGCTTGCGCTTGATCTCGCGCCATACCCGGTGGCGCTCGTTGTCGCCCAAGGGGATGAGCGTGCCGATGGCGTTGAGCGTGCTGTCGATGTCGCCCGCCTGCTCGGCAACGAGCACGACCCGGTAGCTCTGCTGGTTGACCGCGAGCGGCACGCCGAACCGGTCGAGGATGCGGCCGCGCTGCGGCGCCAGCAGCCGGACGTTGATCCGGTTCTCCTCGGCCAGGACCTTGTATTTGTCGGCCTGCAGCACCTGGAGATAATACATCCGCGCGGCGAGAGCGCCGACCATGCCGGCCTGGATGCCACCCAGCATCAGGGTGCGGCGGGTCAGCACCTTGAAGCGGCTCTTGTCCTGGGCGAGCGGGCGCATCTTCATCGCGCGAGGCCCCGCTGCACCCGCGAGAACAGCCAGGACAGCCCCGGATAGCACGCCGCCGTCAGCACCGCCTGGAAGATGTAGCTGCGCGGATCGAGCACACGACCGCCATAGAGCCCGCCGATGCCCCACATGAGCACGGTGACCGCGACTGTGGCCAGCGCGAAGCCCCACCACAGGATCGGGAAGTTCTTGCCGACGAAGAATTTACGCTGGCTGAGCACGGTCGCGCGCACGATCAGCAGCGCGAACGGCGTCGCCCCCGGCGGCCCGAAGGTCAGCAGATCGACCAGCAGACCGATCAGGAATACCACCAGGTAAGGCAGATGATCTGGTCGATAGATCGTCCAGTAATAGATCGACATCAGCACGAAATTGGGCGTCACCTGGGCATAGCCCGGAATGCCAAGGGGTATCACGGACAGGATCGCGAGCACCAGGGTGAAGGCGGCGGGAACCAGCCTCTGGCCGATGCCGTCGACCGGCTCGACCGGCTTTGCCTTCATGGTGTCGGACCGGCCTCGCTCTTTCCGGGGTCGCCCTTGGCCCGCTTGGGTGCCTTCGGTTGCGGCACCGCCTCCGGCGGTAGCACGCCGGCCAGGCCGAAATCGACCACCCGCAGGAATTCGATGCGGCTCAGGTCGGCAAAGGGCTCGACCCGGATCAGGCCGCCGTCGACCGACGCGATCGTGCCGACCGGCATGCCCGGCGGGAACACGCCGCCATCGCCCGAGGTCACGATCCGGTCGCCGATATTGATCTTGGTATGCGGGCCGACATAGGCCAACTGCGGCCGGTCGGTATTGTCGCCGGCCAGGATCGCGCGATCATGGTTGCCGTCGATGGCGACCGGGATGCGCGAGTTGAGATCAGTGATCATCAGCACGCGGGCCGCCCGGTCGCCGACCTCGGTCACCCGGCCGACGAGGCCGGTGCCCGACGCGACGGCCTGGCCCTTGGCGACGCTGTCGAGCGTGCCGCGGTTGATCAGCAGATTGCGCGAATAGGCACCGCCCGACGTGCCGATGACCCGGCCAGTGATGAACCAGGTCGACCCTTCCGGCTGATAGTTGAGCAGCGTTCGCAGGCCGGAATTCTCATTGTCGAGCCGGCGCGCGACCTGTTGCCACTGCAGCAGCGCCGTATTCTCGGTCTTCAGCCGCTCGTTCTCGCGATAGAGCTCGGCGAGCGCGCGGACATGGCCGGCGACGGCGGTCACCGCGGCCACCGGCTGGGTCACCGCTTCCAGCACCGGGGCCAGCATGTCGTTGGTCTTCGTCCGGACATGCTCGACCAGCGTACCATCGGCCCGGCCAATCACCATGATCGCAACCGACAGCAGCACCAGCGCCGAATAGGCGAAGCGCTGCGCCGCCGATTTCAACGGCGCGACAAGGTGCGAGACGGGTGCCGAACGCGACTTCACGGCCATTCCCCCAGGCGGCTTGCGTGATCCGAACGAATGGCCGAGTTCTGCCCTCTCGGTCCATTCGCAACCCCAACTACGCCAGTTATGGCAAACAAACCATTACCAAAATCGCAGAAATCGCCGCCCGCCTCCATAGATACGAGGTATTCAAGTAATCGACGAGAGAAATCGTCGCGCATTTGAAACACCTTCCATCGAATGCGATGGCGGCCGGCGACCTGATCAATACATGCTGATGAGCACGTTCCTGAGCGCCTTGTCCTCAAGTGCCCGGCCCGTTCCCATGGCGACGCAGGTCAGCGGGTCATCCGCGATCGAGACGGGCAGGCCGGTCGCATGGCGCAGGATATAGTCGAGATTGGCGAGCAGCGCGCCGCCGCCGGTGAGCACGATGCCCTTGTCGACGATGTCGGCCGCAAGCTCGGGGGCGGTATGCTCGAGCGCCACCTTGACCGCCTCGACGATGGCACCGACCGGCTCGGCCAGGCTCTCGGCGATCTGCCGCTCGCTGATCACCAGTTCCTTCGGCACGCCGTTCATAAGGTCGCGGCCGCGGATCTCCATGACCCGGCCCTCGCCATCCTCGGGCATGCAGGCGGAGCCGATTTCCTTCTTGATCCGCTCGGCCGAGCCTTCGCCGACCAGCAGGTTATGATTGCGGCGCATATAGGCGATGATCGCCTCGTCGAGCTTGTCGCCGCCGACGCGGACCGAACGCGAATAGACGATGCCGGCGAGCGACAGCACCGCGACCTCGGTCGTGCCGCCGCCGATGTCGACGACCATCGAGCCCGACGGCTCGGTCACCGGCAGGCCGGCGCCGATCGCGGCCGCCATCGGCTCCTCGATCAGATAGACCCGGCGGGCGCCGGCGCTCTCTGCCGATTCCTGGATGGCACGGCGTTCGACCGCGGTCGAGCCCGACGGCACGCAGACGATGATCTCGGGCGACGCGAAGCTGCGCCGGTTATGCACCTTGCGGATGAAGTGCTTGATCATCTCCTCGGCGACTTCGAAATCGGCAATGACGCCGTCGCGCAAGGGGCGGATCGCCTGGATGTTGCCCGGCGTCCGGCCGAGCATCAGCTTCGCCTCGTCGCCGACCGCCAGAACTTGCTTCTTGCCCTTGACGTTGAGGATCGCGACGACCGACGGCTCGTTCAGCACGATCCCGCGGCCCTTCACATAGACCAGGGTGTTCGCCGTGCCGAGATCGATCGCCATATCGGCGGACATCCAGCCCAGTAGTGATCCAAACATGTGTCTTTGCTCGATGGTGCGATTGAACGAATTATCCGGGATGTCCCGAGCCGGCTGCGGGCTCGGGCCAGGGACAAGGCGGGTTTAGCAGAACGCGCCGCGGACCCCGTCGGTCGGCCTCGAGCCGCGCGCGCCTGGTCGATGCGCGGTCGGCGGGGCTGGAGGGGGCCATGCGGAACGAATGATCATGTACATCGGGACGCAAATCCGCCGGACAAAGCCCGCCCGGCACGGGCTCAAAGGCAAGCCGCGCGCGACACGCGCTCGACACCGGGAGTAGTGTCTAGCGAGTCACACATGGAGTCGCAAATGGATTCATAAGGCGATTTTGGGGCAAATCCTTTGCTTCGGCCCGTCGCCTGGAATCTCTGCCGAGGCATGAGAGCCTGATCACGCCCCGGATGGCGTCGCGATCGGCTACAATCCCGCCCGCACGCCCCCTTCAACAGGAACCTCCATGGCCGGCCAGCCTCCCGTCGATTTCCCCGACAGCCAGATCGGCCCGCCCGACAACGCGACGCGCGTCGGCCGGGCCCCCGCCGACGCCATCGTCCGGGTCAGCCTCTATCTGAAGCCCCATGGCGATGCAGCCCAGGTGGTCGCCGGCGCCGCCGACCCGCGCGCGGCGCTGGCCGCCCATCGCACCGCGCGGCACCGGGACGATATCGCGCGTGTCCGTGCCTTCGCCGGCGACCATGGCCTGGCCGTCGTCGCAGTCGAGCCGGCCCGGCGCCTGGTCAAGCTCGAAGGCAGCATCGCGGCGCTCGAAGCGGCGTTCGGCACCCGGCTCGATCTCTACCAGCAGGGCGAACGGCAATTCCGCGCCCGGTCGGGCATGCTGCGCCTGCCGGCGGACCTGCTGCCGATCGTCCAGGCGGTGCTGGGGCTCGACGACCGCCCGGCTGCCTTCGCCAAGGCGCTACCCATGACCGGCGCCGTGGCCGACGCCGGCTATCGCCCCGATCAGATCGCCCGCTTCTATGATTTCCCGACTGGCGTCACCGGCGCCGGGCAATGCATCGCCATTATCGAACTGGGCGGCGGCTATCGCGACGGCGACAACCAGGCCGCCTTCGCGGCCATGGGCCTGGCCGTGCCGGCGATCACCGCGATCCCGATCGACGGCGGCGCGAACAATCCGGGCCAGTCCGGCGCCGCGGACGAGGAAGTGGCGCTCGACCTGCAGGTCGTGGGCGGCGCCGCACCCGGCGCGCAGCTCGCCGTCTATTTCGCGCCGGCCAGCTTCACCGGCTTCGTCGATGCGGTTAGCGCCGCGGTCCATGACACGACGCACCGCCCGAGCGTGATCTCGATCAGCTGGGGCGTCGACGAGACCGTCTGGTCGGCGGCGGCACGCCAGGCCATGGACTCGGCCCTGGCGGACGCGGCGACGCTGCGAGTCTCGGTCTTTGTCGCGTCCGGCGACCATCTCGCGACCAACGGCAATGCGGACGGCGGCCTGCATGTGCAATATCCGGCGTCGAGCCCCTGGGCGATCGGCTGCGGCGGCACGCTGATCGAGGCCGACGGCCGGACGATCCTGTCGGAGACGGTGTGGAGCGACGTCGGCAACGGCCAGGGC
Organism: Aliidongia sp.; assembly: GCA_035310205.1. Classification (GTDB taxonomy): domain Bacteria; phylum Pseudomonadota; class Alphaproteobacteria; order ATCC43930; family CGMCC-115725; genus Aliidongia. The sequence goes on along the minus strand of DATGEK010000072.1, from coordinate 2,451 downwards.
ACCGGCGGCGGCATCAGCACGCTCTATCCGGTCCCGGACTTCCAGAAGGGCGTCAACATGGCGACCGGCCGCGGCGTGCCCGACGTGGCCGGCAACGCCGCCCAGCCGAGCGGCTACGCGATCAGCCTCAACGGCGCCACCAAGGTGATCGGCGGCACCAGCGCCGTGGCGCCGCTCTGGGCCGGTCTCGCCGCCCTGATCAACGAGCGGGCAGCGCTGCCGATCGGCTTCTTCCTGGCCGAACTCTATGCCGAGCCGGGCCTGCTGCGCCCGATCACCGAAGGCGACAACAGGCCCAAGGGCACGACGGTCGGCTATGCCGCCGGCCCCGGCTGGAACCCCTGCACCGGCCTGGGCGTGCCCCGCGGCCGGGCGCTGTTCGAGAAATTCACGGCAACAACTCCGCAGACCAGCGTCGGCTGAAATATTGTTTGACCTCAACTTTCAAGTGCATATGGTGTCAGGCATATTTTTTTATGAGTCCGCCGCATGTTCTCGTTTGCCCGCTCTTTCCTTGCCGCACTTCTGCTTCTTTCTCCGGCACTCGTCGGCAACGCGCAGGCCGACCAGCCGATGGTCCAACTTTCGCTGACCGGCGGAGCCGGCTATTTGGGTCAAAGCCAGTCGTACTATTACGATAGCTTCGACGGCACGATGTCGGCCCAAGCGAGCCGAGCCGGCGCATCCGGCCTACCGCGATACGTGTCCGTCAGCTTTTTAGGGCTCGACCTTGGCACGTTTGCAGATGCGGTGTTCGGAACTGACCAGCTTGGGGTCGATCTCCTGCCCGGCAGCTACCCCAATGCGCAGAGAGCGCCTTTCGCTTCGGCCGGCTACGCCGGTCTCGACGTTGATCTCAATGGCCGCGGGTGCAACACCGTCACCGGATCGTTCAACGTTCTAGACGCTACCTACGTCGGAACTACGATCCAGCGATTCGATGCAACTTTCGTGGAAAATTGTGACGGTACGCAGAATGCCCTGACCGGCCGGGTTCGGATCAACGAGCCGTCGGCCTTGTTGTCTGCCGTTTTGCCTGGCTCCCGCTCTGTTCAACTCGGGACCCGGCCGACGGTTTTCGCGACCATGATCAACACCAGCAGCGCCGCCTTGTCGAACTGCCGTATCCGGTTGCCCGGCGCGTTGACGACCGGGGTTGGACTGTCTTTCCAGGCAACGGATCCGAGCACCAATTTGCCGGTGGCTCCTCCCAATCAACCGGTCATACTCGCCGCGAACGGGTCGCAGAGCTTCGTTATCACGATGAACGGCAGCACGGCTCAGTCGAAGACTGCGTTGCCGATCGATTTCGTCTGCGATGGCACGATGCCGGCGCCCGTTCTTCCAGGCGTCAACACGCTCGATATCGATTTTGCATCGAGCGCTGTTCCCGATGTCATTGCCCTCTCGGCGACGGTGACGGGCGATGGAACAGTTGCGGTTCCGTTCTCGCAAAACGGCACCGGGGCCTTTGCGGTCGCAACGGCAAATGTCGGGACGGCAGCCAATTTGATCGTGTCGGCCGATACCGGCAGTGCCGGTCTGCCGGTTTCCCTCACCCTGTGCGAAACTAACCCCGTCACGGCGCAATGTCTGGCGCCGCCGGCCGGCTCGATCGTGCACAGTTTCGCGGCCGGCGAGACGCCGACGTTCTCAATTTTCGCGAAAGCGACGGGTCAAATTCCCTTTGCGCCGGCCACTTCGCGCATTTTTGTGCGCTTCCTGGATAACACCAGCCAGTCGCACGGCTCGACCAGCGTGGCGGTGAAGACGAACTGATGATGGACGCCCGCTTGCCGGTTTCGCCGGCAAGCGGGCGTCACCACCTCAGTTCTTCGTCTTGTCGACCAGACGGTTCTTGGCGATCCAGGGCATCATCGCGCGCAGCTTCTCTCCGACCGCTTCGATCGGATGCTCGGCGGCACGCCGGCGCATCGCCTTGAAGCTCGCCTGGCCGGCCTTGTTCTCGAGCACCCAGTCGCGGGCGAAGCGGCCGGACTGGATGTCGTCGAGCACGCGCTTCATTTCGGCCTTGGTCTCGGCGGTGACGATGCGGGGCCCACGGGTATAGTCGCCGTATTCGGCGGTGTTGGAGATCGAGTAGCGCATGTTCGCCATGCCGCCCTCATAGATGAGGTCGACGATCAGCTTCACCTCGTGCAGGCATTCGAAATAGGCCATTTCCGGCGCGTAGCCGGCTTCGACCAGGGTCTCGTAGCCCGCCTGGATCAGCGCGGTCAGGCCACCGCACAGCACGGTCTGCTCGCCGAACAGGTCGGTCTCGCATTCTTCCTTGAAGGTTGTCTCGATGATGCCGGCGCGGCCGCCGCCGATGGCGGAGGCGTAGGACAGGCCGAGATCGTGCGCGTTGCCGGACGCATCCTTGTGGATCGCGAGCAGGCACGGCACGCCGGCGCCGCGCTGGTATTCCGAGCGCACGGTATGGCCCGG
>DATGEK010000071.1:0-50890 GCA_035310205.1 Aliidongia sp. | reverse complement strand
CGGCGTCGACTCCATCTACGACCTGCAGTCCGGCCGCTATACCGCCGTCGGCTTCTACAACGAATCCACCCCCCCGGACTTCGCCGTCAAACTCACCCCAGAAGACTTCACCCCAGAAACCCTCAGGAACGCCGGTGTTCGATAGGGTACAATCTCCGGCGGCGGCAGCGCCGCCGGAGGTGTGACCGATGACCGAAGACAGCGAGACCATCCCGGTCCGGCCGGCCCACCGGTTCCCGACCGAGCGCCTGGCCCAGATGATCGGCGACGCCCTCGGCGCGCGCCTGGCCGAGGTCCGGCAGATGCGCGGCGGGCAATCGAACCCGACCTTCCTGCTGGTCACCGACCGGGACGACTATATCCTGCGCAAGCAGCCGCCCGGCGCGCCCCTGCCCTCGGCCCATGCGGTCGACCGGGAATATCGCGTGCTCACAGCGCTCGCCGGCACGGCGGTTCCGGTGCCGCGGCCGCTGCTCTATGGCGAAGACCCGACGATCGTCGGCACGCCGTTCTATGTGATGGAACGGCTCAAGGGCCGGATCTTCCGGTCGCCGACCGTGCCGGAACTGGCACCCGCGGCACGGCGGCCGGTCTATCTGGCCATGGCCGACACACTCGCCAAGCTGCACCAGGTCGACTGGGCGGGCTGCGGCCTCGCCGATTACGGCAAGCCCGGCAATTACTTCGCCCGCCAGATCGCGCGCTGGACGAAGCAATGGCAGGCCTCGCAGACGCGCGACAATCCGTCGATCGACCGGCTCGCCGACTGGCTGCCCCGGCATATCCCGCCCGGCGACCTGGTCAGCCTGTGCCATGGCGATTTCCGGCTCGACAACATGGTGTTCGATCCAACCGAGCCGCGGGTCATCGGCCTGCTCGACTGGGAACTGTCGACCCTCGGCCATCCGTTGGCCGATCTCGCCTATAACTGCATTCCCTATGTGGCGGCGCCCGAGATCAATAACGGCCTGCTCGGGCTCGATCTCGCCGCCCTCGGCATTCCGGACCAGGCGGACTATCTGGAGGCCTATGCGGCCGCCGGCGGCCCCAGCGACCGGCTGGAACCGTTCCACCTCGCTTTCTCGCTGTTCCGGCTCGCGGTCATCCTGGAAGGCGTGCTGGCCCGCGCCCAGGCCGGCAATGCGTCCAACAGCGAAGCCGGCAAGGTCGGGACCCGCGGCATCGCCCTGGCCGACCGTGCCTGGCAACTGGTCGGCTGAGCCGACGACATCACCAAAAGGGGAAGAGGCATGTCCACACCGTTCGATCTCAGCGGCAAGGTCGCCATCGTTACCGGGTCGAGCCGCGGCATCGGCCGCTCGATCGCCGAGACCATGGCGGGCTTGGGCGCCAAAATCGTGGTGTCGAGCCGCAAGGCCGAGGCGTGCGAGCCGGTTGCCGAAGCGATCCGGGCCAAGGGCGGCACGGCCAAGGTCATCCCGTGCAACATCTCGCGCAAGCCCGAGGTCGAGGCGCTGGTCGCCGAGACCAAGGCCGCCTTCGGCCGGATCGACATCCTGGTCTGCAACGCCGCGATCAATCCGGTCTATGGCCCCTTGGGCCAGCTCACCGACGAGGCGTTCGACAAGATCATGGGCGCCAACGTCAAGAGCAACCTGTGGCTCTGCAACCTGGTCATCCCGGGCATGGCCGAGGCCGGCGGCGGCGCGGTCGTCATCGTCTCGTCGATCGCCGGCCTGCGCGGCACCGAGGTTATCGGCGGCTACGGCATCTCCAAGGCGGCCGATTTCGCGCTGGCGCGCAACCTGGCGCTGGAATGGGGCCCGAAGAACGTCCGGGTCAACTGCATCGCGCCCGGCCTGATCAAGACCGACTTCGCCCGCGCGCTGATGGAGGATCCGGCTATCCTCGACGATCGCAACCGGCGCACGCCGCTGCGCCGGGTCGGCATGCCCGACGAGATCGGCGGCGTCGCGGCCTTCCTCGCCTCCCCCGCCGCCAGCTTCATGACCGGCCAGGTCGTCGTGGTCGACGGCGGCGTGACGATCGCCTGATCGAACAGAGCTCGCTCAATGCGCGGGACCGGGGCGGTCGCGCAGCCGCCCCGGTCGACGCTACCTGACGATCAACTGATAGGTCATGTCGTAGCACGCCGCGGGAATTGCCGAGCCGCCCGGCGGCGCGTTTTGCGCGGGAAGGCAACCGGTCGTGTGGACGGTGTAGTTGCCTGGGTTGAAGGTTCGGACGGTGAAGTAGCCGTCGGCGGCCGTGTACGCCGGGGATTGGCCCTCAATTGCGGAGGAAAGAAAGATCGGGGTCGGCCCACGCCACTCTGCAGTGACGCGCTCGGCGTGGCCGTTGATGGAAAAAGAAAGGCCTGTCGCGGCATTCACGGTCTGGGCCGAATACAGCGGCAGATACGCGACATATTGAGTTCCATACTCGATCGTCGCCACAACCGGGATCGCGACTTGCCGGCCGGCCGGAACATGGCAAGTCGTGGAGTGCCTTCCGGGTGACTGAGTGAGGAACGTGTAAGGGGTCATGCCGGGCACACAAAAATTCTCGGCCGGCGCGACGCGCAGAAAAAGCTGCGCTTGCCAATAAAGCTCGTCTATGTCCGTCAGGGACTGGCCCGGCTGGGCTTGAGCGCCGGTGGTGCCTGCAATGACGGCCAGCGCTGCTGTCATGATTGTTGCTGTTGTTCGCGACATTGTTTTTGTCCTGCTTGGCACGGCACCGAAAGCGGCGCCATGTGACGGGACCGCCACGCGAGTTGGTGGACATGAATCAGGTACTGAATTATTTGAACGTGAAAGAAAGTGCCGCTCATTAATAATACTGGGAACACGCGAGAACTGAATTCATCCCACAGGCACTGTAAAAACAATCAGTGATTGTTTAAATTTACCCTTGTGCCATTTTTTCACTAATTCGCCGCACGATTGATCGGTTGGACTTCATGCGATCGCTCAGTCGCCATGCGGCTCGAGCGCCCGGACCAGCTGGTCGCGCATCCACCGGTTGGCCGGATCCTTGTCGGTCGAGGCATGCCAGTAGAGATGCACGTCGATCGGCGGCATCTCGATCGGCAGGGGCAGGATCCGGTTGCCGAACTGGCGGCTGCACAGCAGCGCGTCATATTCCGGCATGGTCAGCAGCAGGTCGGTCTCGCTGACCACGCGGCAGGCCGCGAAATAATACTGCCCGCGCAGGCGGATGCGCCGGACGAGGCCGAGCCGCGCCAGCTCGGCATCGACCGCCCCTGCCCCGCGCCGGCGCGAGGTCACGGAGATATGTTGCTGGCGCAGATACGTGGCGAGATCCAGGCTCGCCCCGATCTCGGGATGATCGCGCCGAACCACGACCACCAACCGGTCCTGCACGACCGGACGGTGCAGCACATCGCCCGAGAGCGGCAGCAGGACGTCGAGTGCCACGTCGAGCGAGCCGTCGGCAAGCCGGGCCTCGAGCTGTCGGCGCTCGATCGGCGTGGCGGTCACGTCGATGAAGGGCGCACGCTCGATCAGGCGTCGCATGACGCCCGGCAACACGGTCGCCTCCAGGCTTTCATGCAGGCCCAGCACCATGTGCTTGCGGGCCTCGGCCGGGTCGAACCGGCTGGTCTCGGTCACCGTCGCCTCGAGCGCGCGCAGCGCGCGCCGCACGGGATCGACGATGCTGCGCGCGACCGGCGTCGGCACCATGGCATGGCCCTGGCGCACGAACAGTGCATCATCGAACAGCTCGCGCAGCCGGCCGAGCGCGTGGCTGATCGCCGGCTGGGTCAGGTGCAGCTTCTCCGCCGCGCGCGTGACGCCGCCCTCGCGATAGATCGCATCGAACACGACGAACAGATTGAGATCGATACGCGGCCCATGAACCATATCGATTGTTCTTCATTAGAAACATGCATTTGATCGATCCTATCGCCCGCCCTATCCTCGGCGCAACGAAACCGAAGGGAGCGGCGCGCGGTGGGCGAGATCTATCTGGTGCGCCATGGTCAGGCCTCGTTCGGGGCCGACGATTACGACGAGCTGTCGCCGCTCGGCCATGAGCAGGGCCGGATTCTCGGCCGTTGGCATGCGGCCCTCGGCACCAGGATCGATCAGGTCGCTCTCGGCAACCTGAAGCGCCATCGCCAGACCGCCGAAGCCTGGGCCAGCCAATTTTCCGACGCGGCACCGCCCCCGGCTCAATGGATCATCGATCCCGGCTTCGACGAATATGATCATCGCGAGATGCTGCTGCGCGCCCATCCCGAGGCCGGCGACCTGGCTGGACTGCAGCGCTGGATGGCCGAGCACGTACTTTCCCGCCGGGTGTTCCAGGAGGTGTTCAACGCCGCCATGGCACGCTGGATGAGCGGGCTGCACGACAGCGACTATCGGGAATCCTGGCCGCACTTCCACGGCCGCTGCGTCGGTGCGCTCGAGCGGCTAGCGGCGCAAGCGGGTGCCTCAAAGCGGCTGATTGTCTTTACCTCCGGCGGCACGATCTCGGCCATCTGCCAGCAGCTGATGGACCTGCCGGCGCCGCGCGTCGCCGAGCTCAACTGGTCGCTGGTCAATGGTGGCGTCACCAAGCTGTTCTACCAGCCTGGCCGCCTCAGCCTCAGTACGCTTAACAATTACAGCCACCTGGAACAGCGCGGCGATGCCGCGCTCCTGACCTATCGCTGACGGAAGGACGCAAACCATGAGTTTCGACCCCTCGCCCAAGACCAAGGATCTGATCACCCGCGTCGACGGGTTCATGCAGGCCCATGTCTTCCCGAACGAGGCCCGCTTCGCCCGCGAGGTCGCCGAGGGCGATCGCTGGCAGCCGGTCGCTCTCATCGAGGAACTGAAGGAGCTGGCACAGGCCGAGGGCCTGTGGAACCTGTTCCTGCCCGAGTCCGACCTGGGCGCCGGCCTCACCAACCTCGAATATGCCCCGCTGTGCGAACTGATGGGCCGGGTCGGCTGGGCGCCCGAGGTGTTTAATTGCTCGGCCCCGGACACGGGCAACATGGAGGTGCTGGTCCGCTACGGCACGGCAGAGCAGAAGCGCGAATGGCTGGAGCCGTTGCTCGCCGGCAAGATCCGTTCCTGCTTCGCCATGACCGAGCCCGCCGTCGCCTCGTCGGACGCGACCAATATCGAAAGCTCGATCCGGCGCGACGGCGATCATTACGTCATCAACGGCCGCAAATGGTGGTCGTCGGGCGCCAACGATCCGCGCTGCAAGCTGTTCATCTTCATGGGCAAGACCGACCCGGATCACCCGGACCGGCACAAGCAGCAATCGATGATCATCGTGCCGCGCGACACGCCTGGCGTCACGATCCTGCGCCACCTGCCGGTGTTCGGCTATGACGACGCACCGCACGGCCATGGCGAAGTGCTGTTCGAAAATGTGCGCGTGCCGGCCTCCAACATGCTGCTCGGCGAGGGCCGCGGCTTCGAGATCGCGCAGGGTCGCCTCGGGCCCGGCCGCATCCACCATTGCATGCGGCTCATCGGCCTGGCCGAGCGCGCGCTCGAGCAGATGTGCCGCCGGGTGAAGAGCCGCATTGCCTTCGGCCGCCCGGTCGCCGAACAGACCGTGACGCTCGAGCGCATCGCCGAGGCGCGCATCATGATCGACCAGACGCGCCTCCTGGTGCTGAACGCCGCCCATATGATGGACACGGTCGGCAACAAGGTCGCGGCCAAGGAAATCGCCATGATCAAAGTCGCCGCACCCAATATGGCGTGCCAGGTGATCGACTGGGCGATCCAGGCCCATGGCGGCGGCGGCGTCTCCGACGATTTCGGCCTGGCCAAGGCCTATGCCGCCGCCCGCACCCTGCGGCTGGCCGACGGCCCTGACGAGGTCCACCGCAACCAGATCGGCCGCATGGAGCTGAAGCGCTATTCCTGAGCGGCTGCTGGGCGGCCGATCGCCGGTCGGTCGCCTCGCATCAGCGATCACAAGCGCGCATTCTATCTCGTGGAATCACGCAGCCCCTTACCTGGGCTTAAGTTCATGGGATAGCCTGTCGGCCTCGACGGTCGATCGATGGGAAAGGCGAGAGTCCTCATGGCCCAACGCAAAGTCATCATCACTTGCGCCGTGACCGGTGCCATCCATACGCCGTCGATGTCGCCGCACCTGCCGATCACGCCGCAGCAGATAGCCGAGGCGGCGATCGGGGCGGCCGAGGCCGGCGCCGCCATCGTCCATCTGCATGCGCGCGACCCGCAGACCGGCAAGCCCGACCAGTCGCCCGCCGCCTTCGCGCCGTTCCTCAGCGTCATCAAGCAGCGCTCGAACTGCGTGGTGAACATCACCACCGGCGGTGCGCCGACCATGCTGGTGCAGGAGCGCGTACAGCCGGCGGCCCATTACCAGCCCGAGGTCGCCTCGCTCAACATGGGTTCGATGAATTTCGGCCTCTATCCCATGCTGAACCGGTTCAAGAACTTCGAGCATGATTGGGAGAAGCCGTATCTCGAAGGCTCGCGGGACCGCATCTTCCGGAATACCTTCGCCGACATCGAATATATCCTCGAGACCTGCGCCGAGGGCGGGACCCGGTTCGAGATCGAATGCTACGACATCGGCCATCTCTACACCCTGGCCCATTTCGCCGACCGCGGCGTGATCAAGCCGCCGTTCTTCGTGCAGAGCGTGTTCGGCCTGCTGGGCGGCATCGGCGCCCATCCGGAAGATGTCGCCCACATGAAACGGACCGCCGACCGGCTGTTCGGCGATCGCTACCACTGGTCGGTGCTGGGCGCCGGCAAGAACCAGCTGCCGATCGCCGCGATGGCCGCGGCCATGGGCGGCAACGTGCGCGTCGGGCTGGAAGATTCACTGTGGATCAGCGCCGGCAATCTCGCCGAGTCGAACGCGCAGCAGGTGCGGGCCGCGCGCCAGATCATCGAAGGGCTGGGCCTGGAGATCGCGACGCCCGACGAGGCCCGGGCGATCCTGCAGCTGAAAGGTGGCGACCGGGTGAATTTCTGATCCCGGAAGCGACGATTAAAACGTATTGCTCATCATCGTCTCGCCGCGGCCCATGGCTTGGGTCAGCGCATGGACATGGGCATGGATCGCGCATTTCATCGCATAGACCAGCAGCATCTCGGGCTCGCGCCGCACCCGTAGCAGCGCCATGAGGCGCCGGCGATACTCACGCCGCAAATCGGCCTCGCCGACACCCCACAACAGCCGCGCCAGGATCGCGGCGGCCTGGACGGAGGCCCAGGCCCCGGCCCGCGCGCGCCGCCATGGATGGGTCGCCCAGTAGCGCCGGCGCGTCTGGTTGAACCGCAGCCGGCCGCGCACGAACAGATCCTCGAAGCGATCGAAATAGGCTGCTGGCGCATAGAGCTCGCGCATCAGGGCGAGATATCCCTGCTGCAGCTCGTCGCGGCCGAGCCGCAGCGGGATGACGTTGGTGCCGAACGGCGACCGGTCGACCGGATCGATCCGACCCTCGATCGCCAGGCGTGCATGCAGCGGCGTCTTCGGCAAGGCAGTCAACATGCCGGTCATGGCATGAATGATGCGGGCCTCGGCGAGGAAGCGGCGATGGGCCTCGAAGATCGTCGCGTCGTCATGGTCGAACCCGAGGATCATGCCGCACCACACCTCGAGGCCGGCATCCTGGATGGCATGGACCTTCTCGACCAATGTCCGTTCGCCCCGCAGATTCTGCTTCTTCCGGGCCTCGACCAGGGCCGCCTCGTTCGGGCTTTCGATGCCGACGAACACCGTCACGATGTTGGCCTCGGACATCAAGGCGAGCAGTTCCGCGTCGTCCGCCAGGTCGAGCGATGCCTCGGTGAAGAAGGTGAGCGGATAGCCCCGCGCCTCCTGCCACGCGGCCACCTCGCGCAGCAGCGGTTTGATCGCGTGCTTGTTGCCGATCAGATTGTCGTCGACGATGAAGACGAACTCCGCTCCAAGGGCGTGGAGCGCATCGATCTCGGCCAGGACCTGCCCACCGGTCTTCAGCCGCGGGCGCCGGCCGAAGGTCACGATGATGTCGCAGAATTCGCAGGTGAACGGGCAGCCCCGGGAGAATTGTACGCTGCCGAAGGCATAGTGCTTCATCGGCAGCAGGTCGAACCGCGGGATGGGCACCCGCGACATGTCCGTGCGCTCGGCCTGCTCATAGCGGCGCTTGTGCCGGCCGTGCCCCCAATCAGTGAGGAACTGCGGCCAAGTCTCCTCCGCCTCGCCGATGAAGATCGCGTCGGCGAGATCGGCGAAATAATCCTCCTGCAAGGTGACCCACGGACCGCCGACGATGATGAAGGCCCCGCGCTGCTTCAACTCGGTAAGGATCTCGCGCATGCGGAAGCGCTGCACGCTCATGCCGGTGACGCCGACGATGTCGGCCCGGGCGCATCGGGCAAAATCGATGGCCTCGACATTCTCGTCGATCAGCGTCGCCCGATGCGGGCTCGGCGTCAGGGCCGCCAGCAGCGGCAGCGCCGCGACGGGGAACACGGCGCGCTTGCCGAAATAGGGCATGGCATGCTCGAGGCCCCAATAGGAGACCTCGAACCGCGGGTTGATGAGGACGATGTCGGCCATGAGCTAGAGATGGGGCGCCCGGAGGCATTTCCATCGCCCCGCTCTCGGCCGACCGCTACGGGCGCTTCGGGATATCGAGACCGCGCTGCACGGCCGGGCGCGCCAGCGCACGGGCCAGCCACGCCGGAACGTGCTTCAGGCTGGCGTAGTCGACCAGCTCGCCCGCCTCATAGAAGCCCACCAGATTGCGGACCCAGCCGAGCAGCGAAATGTCGGCGATGGTAAAATCGTCGCCCATTATCCACTGCCGGCCGTCGAGCCGCGTTTCGAGCACGCCGAGGAGACGCTTCGACTCGTTCACATAGCGCTCGAGCGGCCGCTTGTCGGCGTATTCCTTGCCGGCAAATTTATGAAAGAAACCGACCTGGCCGAACATCGGGCCGACCGCCCCCATCTGGAAGAACACCCATTGCAGGGTCTCGTAGCGCCCGGCGGGATCGGTCGGCAGCAGCTTGCCGGTCTTGTCGGCAAGATAGACGAGGATGGCTCCGGACTCGAACAGGCCGAGCGGGGCGCCGCCCGGACCGTCCGGGTCGATGATCGCCGGGATCTTGCCGTTCGGGTTGAGTGACAGGTATTCGGGCGTCCAGGTCTCGTTCTGCCCGATGTTGATGGCATGGACCTCGTACGGAAGGCCAATCTCTTCGAGCATGATCGAGGCCTTGACGCCGTTCGGCGTGGGCAGGGAATAAAGCTGCAGCCGGTCGGGATGCTGCGCGGGCCAGCGGGTCGTAATCGGGAAAGCTGAAAGATCGGCCATCGAATGCTCCAGGGGTCGACTCATGGGTCGGTTATGAAAGCGCATCATGTGCGGATTCCGGCTTCGCTTTCCAGCGACCCTTCCGTGGCATGGCCCGCGGAATCGACCTGCTGGCCGGCCGCGGTGGATCGACCGCAAGGGAGATTTCGGAACTTGCAGACGTCAAGATCGAGCGATTTAGCTTTTTCGTAACCCCTACGTGCGTCAAAAGGACGTACGGCAGACACACACCGACAGTCAGCCCGTGTGCATCACCGGCAAAATTCAAGAGATTTTGCTGAATCCCGCAGAACTTGGAGGACGGATTGCTTAAGTATCTTCTGGTATGTACCGCGTTGACCCTTGTGGCCGCTTCACCGGCATCAGCCGGCAGCGCGCACGGCGCAAAGCCCTCGACCACCACCCCGCCGGTTTCGGCGAACACGATGGCCGGCCGCGGCATGAAGCCCAATGAAATTGTCACGCCGCCCGCGGCCCAGTCGCCCCTGCCGCCGCCCCCGACGTCGTCGCGCACTCCGCAGTAAATAAACCGGCGGATGGTGCCTGCCCGCCGCACGGCAGGCACCATCTCCTGGTTCGGTCGAGAGCGGCAGCTGTCCGATCCGGTTCGGGTCAGATATGGGCGGCGCGGTGCGCCCCAGCGCCCAGGATCCGCGCCGCCGGCAAGCGAAGCGTCACGGTCGTGCCGATGCCCTGCACGCTCGCCAATTCCGCCGATCCGCCATGCAACTCCATGAGTTGCCTTGTCAGCGGCAAGCCGAGGCCGGTCCCGCTTGCCGCCCGCCCCTCGCCACCCTGGCCGAAACGCTCAAACGCCTTGGGGACATCTTCCGCAGCAATACCGACGCCCGAATCCGAGACGGTTACCCTTAATCCTTGGACATCGACGTCTACGCCAAGAGCGACCTGCCCTCCCGCCGGGGTAAATTCGATCGCATTGGAAAGCACGTTGATCAGGCACTGCTTTATACGCAGCGGATCCGCCCAGACGCGAATATCGCGCGCTCCAAACTGGTCCAGAACGACCTTCTTTGCGGCCGCCCGTTCCCGGACCATCATCATTGCGCTTCGCACAAGGAGTTCCAGATCAACGGCCTCTTCCGACAGATCGAGCTTTCCCGCCTCAGCTTTCGAAATGTCCAGCAATTGATTTATGAGCTCAAGTAAATGCCGTCCGCTCTGATGGATGTTTCCGACATACCCTCGATACTTTTCACCAATATCTCCAAACATACGCTCAAGTATTATTTCAGAGAATCCGATGATCGCGTTCAACGGAGTTCGAAGTTCGTGACTCATGTTCGACAAAAATTCGGACTTCGCCCTGTTAGCGCTCTCGGCTGCTTGCTTGGCTATCTGAAAATCGTTGGCCAACCGTTGAGAGGCCAACAATTCCATCTTACTCTTCTCGAGTTCCAACTTCACAGCGACGTAACCGGCGTACTGTTCGGCGTAATCGTTATTTATGATGCGATACAGGTCGTAATAAGAAACAAAATGATGTAACGCCTTTTCATGTTGCTTGAGATATCTGAAGGACTCCCACAATACTCGGTGGAAGCGTGCTTGCTGGAGGGGCAGCAAATTAGAAATTTGTTCCTGACGAAATCGAATGCCAAGCTCAATGGCGTCCTCATGCCGACCGAGACCGAGAAGCGCCTCCCCGACACCTATGTGACAGCCAATCTCCCGCTGAAGATTTTTGGTGGACACGGCCCTATCGAGAATTTCTTCGAATATATCGATAGCCGTTTGGTAATTTCCTAAAATCACATGACACTGGCCGGCCGTATCCAGCATGGGATCATAATATTCTGGCCATTTCTCCTGGATATCGGTCAGAAATTTTGGCGCGACAATGTCCAAGAACTCACGCCCGTAACGCGCTGCTGTTTCCGGATCGATTTCGCCCTGAATCCTGCTCAGGAGCGTCTGCGCCCGATTGTTCAACACGAGCAGCCGGTCTGCATCGGCATTGACGCGGCCACACAGAGCCAGCGCGCCTTCGTACGCAAGCTCGGCCCCCTGATAATTCCGCAGGCTCGCCAGAACGACCCCTGTCATGTTGAGACATCGAGCCTCACGGACGACATCGCCCAGTTCGTGCGCCAATGCGCCGGCGATCTCGAGCCATCTCAGCGCTTCCCCCATTCTACATTGATGGTAGAAAGCTAGGCCGACGTAATAGCAGCATCGCCATTTTTCGAAGCGATGAGATACATTCCCCAGCAGATTGGCCGCTTCAATCCCGAGCTCGACAACCGGCGCCCAGCTTTGTGCGTTCTGGTGAACCTGTTGCGCGCAGATCAAGGCGCGCGAGAGCAACTGGGCATCCCTCGTGGCCCGCGCCAGCATGACGACTTCGTCGGCAGACGGGACATGAGCGGCGGAAAATGCATCCGCTTCGATCTGGCGAATCAGCTCCGTGATGCGCCCGTTGGGGTTTTCTTTCGTCGAATCTGCCAACATGCCGATAAAATTCTTACTTCCCGAGAAGCCGCTACGATCCACTAGGAGGACGGTACGACCAATACCGTAGCAGATAGCTTAAAGCGTTTACGAAATATGACCACCAGCGTAACAGGTTAATCCCGTCGTCGAGCGCAGGCCATGGCCATCGATGACCTGAACCTTCCTTCGATCCTCTTTCACTGGCTTGCCGCTCCAGTCTTTCCGAACTACGCGCACCTCGCCCGCGACGATAGCCGGCCGCACAGCTTCGACGCCATCTCGCAGCAATGACAAGAGCGGACGGTCCGCCGAACCAAAGGAGCGGACGCACGCCCCCAGACATGGGCGCAGCGGGAGTTTCCGCCGGATCCTGGAGATTTTCTGAAAAGAGAGAATGGCGGACAGGGCGAGATTCGAACTCGCGGTACCCTTACGGGCACTTCAGTTTTCGAGACTGACGCCTTCAACCACTCGGCCACCTGTCCGCAGATCCTCGGAGGATCATCTCGCCGCTTTGGTTGGGGTTGGTTGAGGACCCCGGCGGCGAGGAGCGGGTATCTAGCGCATGATTTTCCGGCTGGCAAGGCGCTTTCGCTCAGATCATGGCAGCATTCCGCTCAAATCACGTTGACAGTGAAAGGCTCACCTATATGATGCGCCGCTCCAAACGGGCGGCTTTGGCCCGTCATGTAAATTCAGTCGAAGAAGACCAAACATGTTCGCAGTCATCCGCACCGGCGGCAAGCAGTACAAGGTCGCCCAGAACGACGTCATCAAGGTCGAGAAGCTGGCCGGCGACGCCGGCGCCTCGATCGTGATCGAGGACGTCCTCATGGTCGGCGACGAGGCCGGCACCACGTCCGGCACCCCGGAACTCTCGGGCGTCTCCGTCCAGGCCACCGTGCTCGAGCAGATGCGCGACGACAAGGTGCTGGTCTTCAAGAAGAAGCGGCGCCACAACTATCGCCGCAAGAACGGCCATCGTCAGTACCTGACGGTGCTGCGGATCACCGACATCGTGACGGCCAAAGCGGCGAAGGCGCCCAAGGCCAAGGCAGCCGCCGCTGCGGCGCAGGAGTAAGGTTCGATGGCACATAAGAAAGCTGGCGGCTCGTCCCGCAACGGCCGCGACTCAGCCGGTCGCCGCCTCGGTCTCAAGAAGTCGGGCGGCCAGGCCGTCATCGCCGGCAACATTATCGTCCGTCAGCGCGGCACGAAGTTCTATCCGGGCGAGGGCGTCGGCATGGGCCGCGACCATACACTGTTCGCGCTCGTCGATGGCGCCGTGAAGTTCCTGCATGGCCGCCTGGACCGTACCTATGTGGCGGTCGAGCCGGCACCGGTGGCCGAAGCCGCCGAGTGACGCCTCCCCTTCCCCGCGGGAAGGTTCGGTTTCGAAGGGGAATGGGCCACCATTCCCCTTTTTCTTTGTCCAAAAGCCGCCGGCTTGAAAGTTGACGTTCGGCCATGAAGTTTCTCGACCAGTGCAAGATCTACCTGAAGAGCGGTGACGGCGGTGCCGGCACGGCAAGCTTCCGGCGCGAGAAATTCATCGAGTTCGGCGGCCCCGACGGCGGCGACGGCGGCCGTGGCGGCGACATCATCTTCGAGGTCGTCGAGAACCTGAACACGCTGATCGATTATCGCTATCAGCAGCATTTTCGCGCCCAGAACGGCCGGCCCGGCGCCGGCCGGCTGAAGACCGGTGCCGGCGGCGAGCATGTCGTGCTCAAGGTTCCGGTCGGGACCCAGGTGATGGACGAGGACAAGGAAACGGTCCTCCTCGACTTCACCGAGGCCGGCCAGCGAGTCGTGTTCCTGCGCGGCGGCGACGGCGGCTTCGGCAACCATCATTACAAGACCTCGACCAACCAGGCGCCGACCCGGCGCGACATGGGCTGGCCCGGCGAGGAGCGCTGGATCTGGCTGCGCCTCAAGCTGATCGCCGATGCCGGGCTGGTAGGCCTGCCCAACGCCGGCAAGTCGACCTTCCTGGCCGCGACCTCGCGCGCCAAGCCCAAGATCGCCGATTATCCGTTCACGACCCTCAAGCCGCAGCTGGGCGTGGTCGGCGTCGGCGACGAGGAATTCGTGCTGGCCGACCTGCCCGGCCTGATCGAAGGCGCCAGCGATGGCGCAGGCCTCGGCCATCGCTTCCTCGGCCATGTCGAGCGCTGCGCCGTGATCCTGCACCTGATCGATGGCACCGAGGAGGACGTGCTCGGCGCCTACAAGCTGATCCGCAAGGAGCTGAAGGCCTATGGCGGCGGTCTCGTCGACAAGCCCGAGGTCATCGGCCTCAACAAGGCCGACGCGATTCCTGAGGACGAGCTGAAGGCCAAGGTCACGAAGCTGAAGCGCTCGTCCAAGCGCCCGGTCTTCGTGCTGTCCGGCGCCACCGGCGCCGGCGTACCCGCCGTGCTCCATGCGTTGCGCGCCGAGATGACGGCGAAGCACGAGGCGCGCGAGGAAGCGGCCCGCGCCGCGTTCGACACGGTCTAGCCGGCCATGACCAGCCCGCACCGCCTCGCCCAATCGCGACGTTTGATCGTCAAGATCGGCTCGGCGTCGCTGGTCGATCCCCAAACCCTGGAGATCCGCCGCGGCTGGCTCGACGCGCTCGCCGACGACGTCGCCCAGTGCCGCGCGCGTGGCCAGGAGGTGCTGATCGTGACCTCCGGCGCGATCGCCGTCGGGCGCACCGGCCTGGGGCTCGCCCACCGCCCGGCCAAGCTCGAGGAAAAGCAGGCCGCCGCCGCCGTCGGCCAGGTTCGCCTGGCCCAGCTCTACCAGGAAACGCTCGCCCGCCATGGCATCGCCGTCGGACAGATCCTGCTGACGCGCGAGGATACCGAGGCGCGGCGTCGCCATCTGAACGCCCGCGCCACGATCAACCAGCTGCTGGCCCTGGGCGTGGTCCCGGTGGTCAACGAGAATGATACGGTCACCACGTCGGAAATCCGCTTCGGCGACAACGACCGCCTGGCCGCCCGTGTCGCCCAGATGATCTCGGCCGATACGCTGGTGCTGCTGTCCGACATCGACGGGCTCTATACCGCCAACCCGCGCACCGACCCGACCGCCCGGCACCTGCCCGAGATCGCCGAGCTGACCCCGGAGATCGAGGCGATGGCCGGCCCGCCGCTGCCCGGCATGAGCTCGGGCGGCATGGTGACCAAGCTGGCCGCGGCCCGCATCGCCATGGCAGCCGGCTGCCGTATGCTGATCGCCGAAGGTCATGTCGACCATCCGCTAGCCGCGATCGAGGCTGGGGCGCGCGCCTCCTGGTTCCTGCCCGCGGCCGAGCCGCTCACGGCCCGCAAGCGCTGGATCGCCGGCAGTGTCAGCCCGCTCGGCACGGTCGTCGTCGATGCCGGCGCCGTGACCGCGCTGCTGGGCGGCAGCAGCCTGCTGCCGGCCGGCATCGTCGCGGTCGAGGGCCATTTCGAGCGCGGCGATGCGATCCTGGTGCGCGGGCCTGACGGCCAGGTTGTCGCGCGCGGCCTCTCGGCCTACGCCAGCGGCGACGTCGCCCGGCTGCTCGGTCACAAAAGCGGTGAAATCGAGACTCTGCTCGGCTACCGTGGCCGGGACGAGATCATCCACCGTGACGATCTCGTCGTGGGTTGAGGGATTTGGCAAACATGGCGGTGAGCCTGGCCGAAACGGCCGACGCAAGCGGTGAGGGCCTGGCGGCTCAAATGGAAGCCCTGGGTGCCCGCGCCCGTGCCGCCGCCGGATTGCTTGCTGCCGCCCCGACCGAGGCCAAGAACCGGGCGCTCCACGCCGCTGCCGCCGCGATTCGCGCCGATGCCGACCTGATCCTCGCGGCCAACCGGCGCGATCTCGACACCGCTACAGGCCGTGAAATGACGGCCGCCATGATCGACCGGCTGACGCTCGATGCGCGCCGGATCGAGGCCATGGCGGCCGGGCTCGAACAGGTCGCCGCCCTGCCCGACCCGGTCGGCACCGTCGATTCGGCCGTGACGCGGCCGAACGGCCTGCGCATCGAAAAGGTCCGCGTGCCTCTGGGCGTGATCGGCATCATCTATGAAAGCCGCCCGAACGTGACGGCCGACGCAGCGGCGCTCTGCCTCAAGGCCGGTAACGCTGCGATCCTGCGCGGCGGCAGCGAAAGCGCGCGTTCCTCAGCTGCGATCCTGGCGGCGCTGGCCAGGGGCCTCGAAGCCGCAAGCCTGCCCGCCGATGCGATCCAGCTGGTCCCGACCCAGGACCGCGCCGCCGTCGGCATCCTGCTGACGCTCGACCGCCATATCGACGTGATCATCCCGCGTGGCGGCAAGGCGCTGATCGAGCGCGTCGCCGCCGAAAGCCGCATTCCGGTGCTGAAGCATCTGGACGGCATCTGCCATGTCTATGTCGACCGCGCAGCCGACCTCGCCAAGGCGCGCGCGATCATTCTCAATGCCAAGCTGCGCCGCACCGGCGTCTGCGGCGCGGCCGAGACGCTGCTGGTCGACCGGCCGGTCGCGGCCAGCCATCTGGTGCCGATGCTGGACGATCTCATCGCCGCCGGCTGCGAGATCCGCGGCGATGCCGAGACCCAGGCGTTCGATGCCCGGGTCAAGCCCGCGACGCCCCAGGACTGGTCGACCGAATATCTGGCGCCGATCCTGTCGGT
Organism: Aliidongia sp.; assembly: GCA_035310205.1. Taxonomy (GTDB): domain Bacteria; phylum Pseudomonadota; class Alphaproteobacteria; order ATCC43930; family CGMCC-115725; genus Aliidongia. The sequence continues at coordinate 34,499 of DATGEK010000071.1, read as the reverse complement.
CAGGATCCTCAACGGCGTCGACGAGGCGATCGCGCATATCGCGACCTACGGCTCGCAGCATACCGAATCGATCGTGACCGAGGACGAGGTCGCCGCCGAACGGTTCCTCACCCGCGTCGACAGCGCCATCGTCATCCATAACGCCTCGACCCAGTTCGCCGATGGCGGCGAATTCGGCATGGGTGCCGAGATCGGCATCTCGACCGGCAAGCTGCACGCGCGCGGCCCGGTCGGCGTCGCCGAGCTGACCAGCTACAAATATCGCGTGCGCGGCAACGGACAGGTCAGACCCTGAACAGACCGCATCCGACGCGGCGGCCGACCGCGGGCACGCTGACCCTGGCGCCGAGCCTTGGCGACCGCCGCGCCCGCAAGGTCGGGCTCTTGGGCGGATCGTTCAATCCGGCCCATCGCGGCCATCTCCACATCAGCCAATTGGCTCTGAAGCACCTCGATCTGGACGAGGTCTGGTGGCTTGTGTCGCCGCAGAACCCGCTGAAGCCGGTCGCCGGCATGGCGCCGCTGCGGGAGCGGCTCGCGCAGGCCGCTGCCGTCGCGCAACATTCGCATATCCGGGTTACGGATATCGAGGCCTCGCTCGGCAGCCGTTACACCGCCGATACTATAGCCGCACTGAAAAAACGCTTCCCGGCCGCCGATTTCGTCTGGCTGATGGGCGCCGACAACTTGAGGCAGATCAGCCGATGGGAGCGTTGGACCCAGATCTTCCAACTCGTTCCTATTGCGATTTTTGCGCGCCCGGCCTACTCTTTATCAGCGCTCGGCAGCTTAGCCGCGCGCCGTTTCGCACGTCATCGGATGTTTCCCGGTTCGGCTCGGCGCCTGGCAACGGCACCGCCGCCGGCATGGGTGTTTTTCGCCACGCGGCTAGACTCGCTGTCGGCGACGGCCATCCGGGTGCGGCGGCGCCGTTCGGTCTTCGCGCCCCGGGTGCGGCAGTGACGCGCCCGTAACGAGCAACAGCAAGTATCCTGAGGGGATAGATTATCGCCAAGAAGCCTAAGGCAGCCGAGCCCGCTGCCGCCGTTGAACCGTCCATGCTGGATATCATCGTCGCGACCCTTGACGACGGCAAGGCCGAGGAAATCGTCGCCATCGATCTGCGCGGGAAGTCCTCCATCGCCGACCATATGGTCGTGGCTTCGGGCCGATCGAGCCGCCAGGTGACCGCGCTCGCCGAGCAGGTCGCGAGCAAGCTCAAGGATCTGGGCCAGGGCCGCGTCTCGATCGAAGGCAAGGCGCAGGGCGATTGGGTGCTGCTCGACGCCGGCGACGTCATCATCCATATCTTCCGCCCGGAAGTGCGCGAGTTCTACAAGCTCGAGAAGATGTGGAGCGGCCCGACCGAGCTGCCGCAGGCCGGCCAGCAGGCCTGAGCCTGCCGTGCGCGCGACACTGATCGCGGTCGGCCGCGCCAAGCCCGGGCCGGCCCGCGATCTGTTCCAGGACTATGCCCAGCGCCTCTCGCCGCCCTTGACGCTCGTCGAGGTCGAGGAGAAGCGCCCGCTCCCCTCGGCGCAATTAAAGGCGCGCGAGGCGGAGCTGCTGCTGGCCGCCGTGCCCAAGGGCGCCACCGTACTGCTGCTCGACGAGCGTGGCCGCGATTTCACCAGCGCCGCCTTTGCCGAGCGGATCGGCCAGTGGCGCGACCAGGGCGTCGCCGACCTGGCCCTGCTGATCGGCGGTGCCGACGGCCATGGCGACGCCGCGCGCGCGCGGGCCGACCTGGTGCTGTCGCTCGGCAAGCAGACCTGGCCGCACATGCTGGTGCGCGCCCTCGTCGCCGAGCAGCTCTATCGCGCCCAGACCATCCTGGCCGGCCACCCCTATCACCGCGAATAGGACCGCCGACTATCGATCCGTTCTGACCAGCCAGCTATAGGCGGCGCCGATCGCCATCAGCAGGCTGGTGCCGAGGAACACGGACGGCATGCCGAACCGGCCGCCGAAGAAGCCGCCGAGCAGCGGCCCCACCACCTGCCCGGCATATTGCGACGAGGTGGCGTAGCCCAGGACGGCGCCGGCGAAGCCGTCGGGCACGTTGTGGCGGATGACGCTGGTGATGCAGGGCAGGAGGCCGCCCAGCGCCAGGCCCATCAGGAAGCGCAATCCGACAAGCTGCCAGCCCGCCGTCACAAAGGCTTGCGGGACCAGCAGCAGCGCCGAAACGGCGAGCGCGCCGGCGATGACGTTCCAATGACCGATCCGGTCGGCGAGCCTGCCGAGCCGCGCCGCCGACAGGATGCTGCCGAGCGCCGCCGCCGACATGACGATGCCGGCAACCAGCGTCACCTTGGCCGGATCCGGCACAAGCTGCGCCACATAGACGGTGATGATCGGCTCGATCGACATGTTCGCAACCATCAGCAAGGCGCCGGTCGCGAGCATGGCCACGACCGGCCGCGCGTCGGGGATCGACGCCCAGCCGATGCCCGCGCGGCTCTTGCGCTCGGCCCGGGTCGGCCGCGTCTCGCGGATCAGGAAGCAGGTCGCGAGGAAGGTCAGGAAAATCACCCCGCCGGCCAGATGGAATGTCGCGCGGATGCCGATCAGCGGTGGCAGCGCGCCGCCGATCAGCGGACCGACCAGGCTGCCGGCCATGATGCCGGACGACAGCATGCCGAGCGCCCAGCCCGAGCGCGCCTTCGGCGTCTGGGTCGCGACCAGAATGGTCGAGCCGGAGGCGTAGCCGCCGGCCAACCCGACCAGCAGCCTGAGCGCCGCTAATTGCCAGACATTCCCGGCCATGCCTATGAGCGCCATGGCGATGGCCATGCCCAGGCTGGCGCGGATCAGCATCAGCTTGCGGCCATAGCGGTCGGCGAGCCGGCCCCACAGCGGCGCCACCAGCGCCGCGGCGAAGAAGGTGGCGCCATAGGCGACGCCGGACCATTGCACGATGGCGGCATGGTCCTTGACGCCCAGCTGCTCGACATAGAGCGGCAGGAACGGCAGCAGCAGGGTCATGGCCACGATGGTGGTGAAGGAGCCGACCAGACAGACATAGAGGTTGCGCTGCCAGTGGGTCTCCCCACCTGCCGATGCATCTACCAGGATCGCACTCTCCACCATCGCCCTCCTGAATACGCTTAAATTGGTATACCATTTCGGTATTCATTTGAAGCTGGATCGGCATTGTCGGAACGACGGTGCCCGTATCGTCCTTTGCTCGATGGCATGCGGGAGGACAGCGACATGCAGAAGATCTCACCGTTCCTGTGGTTCGATGACCAGGCCGAAGAGGCGATGCATTTCTACGTTTCCGTCTTCAAGAATTCGAAGGTCGGGGGCATCACACGCTATGGCGAGGCAGGGCCCGGGCCGAAGGGCAGCGCCATGACTGTGTGGTTCGAGCTCGAAGGCCAGCATTTCACCGCGCTGAACGGCGGACCGTACTTCAAATTCAATGAGGCCATTTCGTTCGTGGTCGACTGCCGGGACCAGGACGAGGTGGACGATTTATGGGGCAAGCTCACGGCGGACGGCGAACCGGGCCAATGCGCCTGGCTCAAGGACAAGTTCGGCGTCTCGTGGCAGATCGTGCCGTCCATTTTGATCGAGTCGATCAAGGATCCCGATCCGGAGAAATCGACGCGGGTCATGCGTGCCATGATGCAGATGACCAAGATCGACATCGCGAGGCTGCAGGAGGCCTACCGGGGCTGATCCCGCGACCTGCCGCCGACCTCGCGAAGCCGGAGTTGAAGACTCAATCAGGATCGGCAGCTATCGAGTCAAAGTGGCCGATAGGCTGCCATTACGCTGTCCCCTAAGCGGCCGGCGTTGCCGATGACGTCAGGACAATCTTGCCGATATGACGGGCCGAATCCATAAGGCTATGAGCGTCGCGCGCGTCGTCGAGGCTGAAGGTGGAGTGGATCAGAGGCTTGAGGCGGCCGGCCCGGATGAGCGGCCAAACATGCGTCTCCAGTTGGGCGATGATCTCGGCCTTCTCATCGTGGCTGCGCGAGCGCAGGGTCGAGCCGATATGGGTGAGGCGCTTGGCGAGCATCGGAAACAGATCGAGGGCCGGTGCCGGTCCGTTCATGACCCCGATCTGGACGATCCGGCCGTTCATCGCCGCCGCTTTGTAGTTTCTCGCGACATAGTCTCCGGCGACGATGTCGACGATGACGTCGACGCCCTTGTTGTCCGTAGCCTCCAGGACCGCTTCGACAAAGTCCTCTTCGCGATAGTTGATCGCGACGTCGGCGCCGAGCGCCAGGCTCGCTTGCCGCTGCTCATCGTTCCCGATCGTGGTGAAGATCTTGGAAGCGCCGAAGGCCTTTGCGAGCATCGTCGCCGTCGTGCCGATGCCGGACGCGCCGCCATGGATAAGCAGACTTTCTCCTTCCTTGAATTTTCCCCGCTCGAAGAGATTGATCCAAACGGTCATGAAGCTCTCCGCAAGTGCCGCCGCTTCCACAAGGCTCAACCCCTCGGGAACGGTCAGCGTGGTGCGCTCGTCGGCGACGGCGTACTCGGCGTATCCCCCGCCCTGGACAAGAGCGATGACTTTGTCGCCGAGGGAAAAGCCTTGCACCTCATCGCCGCGTGCCACGACCTCACCCGAGATCTCCAGACCGGGAATGTCGGAGGCGCCTGCGGGCGGATCGTAGAGGCCCCGGCGTTGGAAGGTGTCCGGCCCGTTGACGCCGGCGGCGTGAACCCGGATCAGCACTTCGCGAGGCCCGGGCGCAGGTGTCGGGCGCTTCACCGGGACCAAGACCTCCGGACCGCCCGGTCGGGAGATTTCGATCGCTGTCATTTCGCGCGGAACACCATCAATCTGCGTGGCCATGAGTGACTTCCTTTCGAGAGAGGCTTGTGTGAACTCCCGTCTAAGATAGGCCGGTACGGTGCCGCATTAATGCAGCATGTTTCCATCACTCTGATGCGAATGTGCATCATCCTGGAGGAGCCGGATGAATTGGGATGACGCTCGTGTGTTTCTGGCCGTCGGGAGAGAACAGACGCTGCGCGGCGCGGCGCGATTGCTGAATATCGACCAGGCGACGGTCGGGCGCCGCATTGCGTCCATGGAACAAGCGCTCGGCTCCGTTCTCTTTCTCCGCACTTCGACGGGCTATCTCCTCACACCGGCCGGCGAAGCCGCCTTCGACGCCGCCGAGAAGATGGAGGTCTCCGCGCTGGAACTGATCAGCCGGACCCAGGGGCTAGACAGGAGCCCATCCGGTCTGGTGCGGATCACGACCACAGATTTTCTCGCCGTCGACTTCGTCATCCCCGCGGTCGCCGAGCTTCACCAGAAACATCCTGGGATCAGCGTCATCCTCGATAGTTCCTCTGAGCTCGCCAACCTGTCGCGCCGGGAGGCTGACATCGCCATCAGATCCCAGAAGCCTGGCAATCCGGATCTAATACTTAAGCGACTGGCGTGCTGGCCGATGGGATTGTTCGCATCGGCAGATTATGTGGCCAGAAATCCGGCCCCAATACCGGGTGATTTCTTTCGCGGCCATGACATCGTGATGTATCGCCCGTATCTGACCGATACTAAGGACCCTGCCCTGGTCGGGGAGCCTATAACGCACGGACGCGTCGTCGCCGCGGTGAATTCCAGCATGATGGTGCGCAAGGCTATTGGCGCGGGCCTCGGCATCGGCGAGATCCCGCTTTACATCGGACAGAAGGATAATCTGGTCCGTATCTGGCCGGACCGGGAACGGGCCAAGCCTTATGAGGTTTGGCTGGTGACGCATAGAGACCTGCGGCACACCGCACGAATCCGTGCGGTCATTGATCAGCTGATAAGCACGTTTTTGGCCAAGACGAAATAACCGAGGAGCAAAGCGTCACGCTGTCAGCGAAAGGGCCCTTGGCGATGCTCCTCCTTGCAACCACGACCTTTGGCGCGCGGGCATCGGTGCCAAGTTCGATCACTGCTCCCCACAGCAGCGGCCGCACGCCACCCAATTCAACCTCAGCCGATCGAGTATTGACCCTAATCCTCGCCCTTGCTCGACCGCTGCTTCTTCAGGTCCGAGCGCTTGCCCTTGGATTCGAGCCGCCGCTTCTTGCTGCCGAGCGTCGGGCGGGTCGGCCGGCGCGTGACCGGCGCGATCGCCGCCTCGCGCACCAGCTGGACCAGCCGGTCGAGCGCGTCCTGCCGGTTGCGGTCCTGGGAGCGGAACTGGTCGGCCTGGATAATCAGCACGCCGTCGAGCGTCAGGCGCCGCCCAGCGAGCTTCATCAGCCGCGCCCGGACGGGTTCGGTCAGCGCCGGCGACTGGGCGACGTTCCAGCGCAGCTCGACCGCGGTCGAGACCTTGTTGACGTTCTGGCCGCCCGGCCCCGAGGCGCGCACGAAGCTTTCGTCCAGCTCGCGCTCGTCGAGGGCGATGCTGCGGGTGATCTGGATCATAGCGCGGGCGGTGCTTCGCCCAGGTCCCAGAACAGGCCGGTCATGACCTGCAGGCCCTCGCGCAGGACCGGCGCCAGGCCATGTTCGTTCGGCGCGTGCTGGCTGCAGCCGGCGTAGGAATGCGGCACCCAGATCGTCGGCATGCCCAGCAGCTGCGCGAACAGGTCGTTCGGCAAGGAGCCGCCGAGGTTCGGCAGCACGGCCGGCGCCCGGCCGGCGGTGCGGGTGACCGAAGCGATCGCCCATTGCGCCGCCGGATGGTTCGGGTCGAGCCGGGTCGCATGGAAATAGCCCTTTTCCGCCGGCGTCACTGCGACCTGGGGAAAACCTGCGGCGACCAGATGCTGTCGGATCGCCGGCAAGAACATCTCGGGCTCGCGATCGACCGTGAAGCGAATCTGGCAATGCGCCCGGGCGCTCGGCGGAATGGCATTGACCGGTGCCGCGGGATTGCCAGCCGTCATCGCCAGCACCTCGAACGTGTTCCAGGCAAACACCCGCTCGGCCGGGGTCAGGCCAGGCTCGCCCCAGCCGGGATCAATCTCGGGCGCGTCGGGACCGCCATCGACCGTGAGGCCGGCAAGGCACGCGCGCACGGCATCGGGAATGGCGGCCGGTTTCAGTTCCGGCACCCGGATGGCGCCCGTGGATCCGACCAGGCTCGCGATCGCATGCATCAGTTGAATGGCGGGATTGGCGAGCAGGCCGCCCCAATTACCGGAATGATGGCCGCCCGCACGCAGATCGATGGAGAGATCGAAATTAAGCGCGCCGCGCGCGCCCATGAACACGGTCGGACGATGAGTTTCGAGTCGCGGCCCGTCCGATGCGATCAGCAGGTCGGCCGACAGCAGGTCGCGATGCAATTCGCAGAATTCGCGCAGGCCGGTGGAGCCGACCTCCTCCGCCATCTCCAGGAGGAAGCGAAGATTGAAGCCCAATCGGCCACGCACCTCGCGCACAGCCTGCAGGGCTGCGAGATTGACCGAATGCTGGCCTTTGTTGTCAGCAACGCCGCGGCCGTAGATCCGATCGCCGACGCGCTCCAATCGCCAGGGATCGCGCCCTTCGGCCCATTGGCCGGTCTGGCCGCGTACGGTGTCGCCGTGACCATAGACCAGCACGGTCGGCAGGCTGGGATCCTCGTCGATCACGCCAACGCCGATCGGCGGTCCGCCGGGCACCGGATTGTCGTAGATCTGGAACTGGCCGCCGAGCGTCTCGAAGGTCGGACGGATTTCGTGGACGAGATAATCCACCAGATAGGGCGCGCCGCGCGTCTCCTGGCTTTCGGTCGGAATGGCCACGCGCCGGGCGAGCGCCGCCAGGAACGTGCCGTCGTCGAAGCGGCTTGTCGCCTGATCTACCGCATCTTCCCGTGTCGCCATGATGTCTCTCCCGTCTCGAACGACGGCAGGGTGTCACGCTCCGGGCAAGGCGTCAAAAAGCCCATGCATCAAAAAAAGACAGGGCAGGCTCTCGAACCCGCCCTGCTCCATGAAGGAACCCCAGGGCCGATCAGTTCGGCGTCTGGAGCTTGCCCAGCTCTTGTTGGTTGAGCTGATCGGCGTCATGGTCAGTGCTCTTGCTGCCCGACGCCTTGCTGGTGCCCTGCTTCATGCCGTGAGTTTTGTGCGACATCTTCGTCGGCTTCTGGATGGCGCCGTCCGTGCCCGAGCTCGTGTTGCTCTGAGCCGGGGAGACCGCCGACGTGCTGTCCTTGGACGACATCGGCGCGCTGGGCGCCATGTCCATGGGCATATTCGTCGAGGAATTGTTTGGGGCGGTAACGCCGGGTGCCGTGGCGCTAGGGGCCGGGGGCGTGCTGGGTGTCGTGACACTCGTCGGCGCCGAAGCCGGGCCATTGCTCGATTGCGCCAGCGCCGTGGTCGCGGCCGCCATCAGCGCCAGCGAACCAACGGTCATCATCAATTTGGTCATGGACTGTACTCCCATTGCCGGGCTGGGTTGTGGTCCCTGCCTACCCGCATAACAGGTGATTGCGCCATTGGGTTCCGGCGGGCGTTGCGGACCGCTTCGGCCCCAAGGGTTCTTTGTAATCCCTGCGACTATTCGTAGCGTTGCGCAGGCGCCGCGCATGACCCGATGTGACCATTTGCGGGCATGGCGCCCAGCAAACTGCCAGTTCGGCAGCCTTTCCACACTCGATCCATCAGCCATCAACCGGCTTCACACAAGACCATGGAACTCGGGCGGTGGATTAACCCTTGTTTCCGACCAGCGTACGGCCGCCGCATTTTAACGATTTCTTCGGCTCCCACCACCGTCCCCCCCCCATTTCATTGACCCGGCGCACGCCAGCGGCGGCACGCCGGACCCGTAGGAAAGACCCGTATGGACAAGATTGCCAAAGAGACGCTGAGCAAGGTTCCAGCCGTAACGCTCGGCTTCTGGATCATCAAGATTGCCGCGACGACCCTGGGCGAGACCGGCGGGGACGCAGTGACGATGACGCTGGATCTCGGCTATCTGATCGGAACCGCGATCTTCGCCTCGGTGCTGGTCGTTGCCGTCGGCGCCCAGGTTATGGCGAAACGCTTCCGCCCGTCCCTCTATTGGACGGTGATCATCGCCACCACGACGGCCGGCACGACGCTCGCCGATTTTGCCGACCGATCGCTCGGCATCGGCTACGTCGGAGGCTCGTCCATCCTCTTCGTCCTTCTGATGGCAGTGCTCGGCCTATGGCACTGGTCGCTTGGCTCCGTCTCGGTCGACAGGATCGCCTCGCGCAAGGCCGAGCTGTTCTACTGGGCGACCATCATGTTCTCGCAGACCCTGGGCACCGCGCTCGGTGACTTCCTGGCCGATACGGGAGGGTTCGGCTATGGCGGCAGCGCGCTCGTCTTCGGCGCCGCGCTGGCGGTGGTCGCGGTGCTCTACTTCTACACGACCGTGTCGCGCACCGTGCTGTTCTGGACGGCATTCATCCTCACCCGGCCGCTTGGCGCCACGGTGGGCGACTTCCTCGACAAGCCGCATAACCATGGCGGACTCGCTTTGGGCCGCTTCGAGGCTTCCGCCGTCCTTGCGGCATTCATCGTCGCCTCCATCATGCTGATCCCGCAAAGGGCAGGACAGCATCCCGGCGCCCGCGAGGCGGTCTCGTACGATTGACCACGACGGCGTCGATGCCGATCGGGTGCGAGCGGGATGCCCGCCCGTTCACGGGGAGGACTGCCACAGCTCGGGCTCCTCCTTGGCCCGCTGAATTTCCTGAGCTTGCCATACCCCGGCGGCATCGCGCCGGCCGAACACGTGGACCGCATGTCCAACGACCAGCGGCACGCTTCGGTTGGCCGCGACCGCGGCCGTCGTATCGACCGTAACTGGCCCTCCCGTCGCCGGTTCGATGGTGATCTGCGCGGTATCGATCCGGATGATCCTGCCGAAGATCTGGCCGGCGGACGTCTGCACGCGTTGTGGCGGCGCCACCACCAGCGGCGGCAGCGTGCCGCCCGGACCGAAGATGTTCAAAGCGGCGAAGCTCGCAACGAAGACCTTGCCGTTGGCGACGACCGGCACGATACCGGCGTTGGCACTCGGGTTCGGCCAAGAGCCGGCGACGGACGAGAAGATCGGTCGGCTGCCGCTCGCGGCGGCGGGATCGAAGGCGTAGAGCGTCACCTTGGCGGGATTCGGGTCCGTCGGGCGGCTGACGGCCCAGATGATCGCCGTCTCGGCTTTCTGCCCGTTCGATGAGACCGACGTGAAGAAACCGGGATCCTGGCCCGAGCTGAGGCTGAAAGCCTTCTCCGGCAGTAACGTCGCCGGTGTGGTCGGCGCCTTCCACACCCGCATGATGTTCCCACCGCTGCTCACGATCCGGCGAATGCCGTCGGAGCCGAGGAAATAGGATGGTCCGCACCAGCAGGCGCCGATCGAGACGGTCGCGAGCACGCTGCCGGTATTGTGCCCCATGCTGGCCCGGTTGATGAGGTAGAGGTGGCCGGCCTTGCCGGCCGCGACGAGCGTCGAGGCCGCTTGGCCCAGAAGGTCAGGCACGACCATGGCGCCGCCGGAGCCAAAATCCTCGTCCCGGACGTCGAGCGGCCCGACGCCATCCGCACCCGTCGGCGTGAAATAGTCGAGCAGGCTGGCGAGGTCGGGCGAAAGCTTGACCACGCTCTCCTGGACATTGTTCGGCGGGTTGTAGGTCGTGCCCGAGGGATCCGAATTCCCGGTCACGAAATAGACGACGCCGGTCGGGCCGGCGGCCACGCCATAGCCCGACATCCAGATGGAGGAGAGAAAGAAGAAGTGCGGCGCGTTCGACAGCCGGTCCTCGAGCTGGTTGGCGGGCAGCGGCGCCAAGTTGCTCTCGGTCCAGCCGAGCAGCCAGCCGCGCGATCTGTTGGCGCTCAGATCGCAGAAGCTGCCGAAGCCGGCATAGATGCGCCCATTCGCCTCGAGGAGAGCGACGCGCTGGCGGCTCACGGTGGCGTTGAATTTGTAGATCGTGTTGCTGGGCGTCAGCGTATGGGATGCCGCCACGACCGCGGGCGGAATCTTGTCGGCGAGCGTCTTCAGGTTGAGCGCGTGAAGCTTGTAGGTAGGCGCGCCGTTCACGAGCTCGTACGACATCGCATACATCGTTCCGCCGCTGGTCGGATCGGTGGGATCGAGGTGGATGACGGGCGTGGAGCTGATGCCCATGACCGGGCCGGTGCTTCCACAATTGAGCGGCTTGGGCACCGGTAGCCCGAGTTTCCGCTGGACGAGGATCTTGCCCAGCGCCGGTCCCGAGGATGCGGAGATGGCGTAGACATTGTCGGCCTCGGTCACGACATAGACGACGTCCTGGGTCACGCCGTTGACCGTCAAGCCCCTGACGACCAGCGGCTGGGCGTCAACATAATCCTTGGCGGTATCGCCGGTCGCGATGCCGAGCTGGACCTTCTGCAGGACGCCGAACGAACCCGGCTTGACATTGCCGGTCGGGCCCGGCGTCAGCACCGTTTCGTTCGGGTTCCAGCCGGTCCGCATCGTGTCGTAATGGTAGGTCGTCACGTTGCCGGCGGGAGCGGACGCCGGGATGGATGATGCCGTCATGTCGGAGAGGAACGTGTCGGCCTCGGCCGCCATGCCGCCTTGTGTCGATGAGGCAGCATCGGGCAGCGGCGTCTGCGCGCCCGCCGGCCCGGCCAGGACGCTTCCCCCGGCGACCAGCGCGATGACTAAGCGGCGAAGGTGAAAGCCTGCTCGAACAATCGCCCTGATTTCACGACAATCGAACGCCGACGCCCGGTCTGACATTGCGCTGCCCTCCTCCATTGGAGGCATGTCTGGGAGCATGTTCTTCGTCTGCGATAGCCTTCGTCATTTTAGCGCGGATCGATAGCAAGCGCAGCTATATGGCGCGCCGAGGCGCAAGCTCGGGCCCCCTTTCCCGACGGTGAGCGCACCGGTTTAGGCGCTGACTCTAATGGAAATCGCGCGAGCGGATCTTGAGCCCGCGCTGATCCTCGCCCGGCCGGAGGACCTCGTCGGCCCGGGCATGGGGGACGTCGAGCGTCCGGTCGCGATCGAGCCGGCCCAGCTCCGCGCTGAGGTCGATCAGCTCTTCAGTGACCAGATGCAGCACGATGCCCTCGCGCTGCAGCCGGCCCCGGACGGCGACCAGCGAGCCGCCCATGACGATGCGCCTGTATTGCTCGAACTGGGCCGGCCAGACGATGATGTTGGCGATGCCGGTCTCGTCCTCGATGGTCAGGAAGATCGTGCCCTTGGCGGTGCCCGGCCGCTGACGCACCAGCACCAGGCCCGCCACCGTGACCCGCTGGCCGTCGCGGGTCCCGCCCAGCGCCTCGGTCGGCAGGATGCCGCGCGCCGCGAGCCGCTCGCGCAGGAAGGCCACCGGGTGACGCTTCAAGGACAGGCTGGTCGTGGCATAATCCGCGACCACATGCTCGCCCGGCTGCATCGTCGGCAGCACGACCGGCGTCTCCTGGGCGAGCGGCCCGTCGAGGGCCGCGAACAGCGGCAAGCGGTCCGTCTCGATGCCCTTGATCGCCCAGAGCGCCGCCCGTCGGTCGAGCCCCATGGAACGGAAGGCATCGGCCCGGGCCAGGCACTCGAGCGTCCCCCGCCCGAGCCCCGCGCGGCGCGCCAGCTCCTCCGGCGTCGCGAAGCGTCCTCTGGCCCGCGCCGTCATCAGCTTCTGTGCCTCCGCGTCGGCCATGCCCTTGATCAGCCGAAAGCCCAAGCGTAGCGGCTTCACCGCCCCGCCGGCCTCGAGCGTGCAATCCCAGTCGCTGTGGTTGACGTCGATCGGCAGGACCGTGACGTCGTGCGTGCGGGCGTCGCGCACGATCTGGGCCGGCGCATAGAAGCCCATGGGCTGGCTGTTCAGCAGCGCGCAGGCGAACACTTCGGGATGGCACCATTTCAGCCAGGACGAGACATAGGCGAGCTTCGCGAAGCTGGCCGCGTGGCTTTCCGGAAAGCCGTAATTGCCGAAGCCCTCGATCTGCTGAAAACAGCGCTGGGCGAAGTCCAGGTCGTAGCCGCGCTCGACCATGCGCCTGACCATCCGATCCCGGAACTTGTCGACGTCGCCGTTCTTCTTGAAGGTTGCCATGGCACGGCGCAACTGGTCGGCCTCGCCGCCGCTGAACTCCGCCGCGACCATGGCGATCCGCATCGCCTGCTCCTGGAACAGCGGCACGCCGAGGGTCTTCGTGAGCACCGACTTAAGCTCGTTATTGCAGGGATAGGCCGGTTCCAGCTCCTTCTTGTCGCGACGACGCAAGTAGGGATGGACCATGTCGCCCTGGATCGGGCCGGGCCGCACGATCGCCACCTCGATGACCAGGTCGTAGAAGCGCCGCGGCTTGAGGCGCGGCAGCATGCTCATCTGCGCCCGGCTCTCGATCTGGAACACGCCGATCGTGTCGGCCCGGCAGATCATGTCATAGACGCCCTCCACGTCCTGCGGCACGGTCGCGATCGTCCATCGGTCGCCGTGATGCTGCTCGATCAGATCGAAGCCCTTGCGCAGGCAGGTCAGCATGCCGAGCGCCAGCACGTCGATCTTGAGAATGCCGAGCGCATCCAGGTCGTCCTTGTCCCATTCGACGACGGTGCGGTCGACCATGGCCGCGTTCGAGATCGGTACCAGATCGCCGAGCGGTCCCTTGGTGATGACGAAGCCGCCGACATGCTGGGAGAGATGACGCGGAAAGCCGGTCAGCTCGTTCGCCAGCATCAGGGTCAGCGCCAGGCGCTTGTCGCTCGGATCGAGCCCCAGCTCGCGTACCCGATGCTCGGGTAGCCCCTGGTTGCTCCAGCCCCAGATCGTGCCGTTCAGGGCCGCGACGGCATCGGCCGACAGGCCCATGACCTTGCCCACGTCACGCAAGGCCGCGCGCATGCGATAGCAGATGACCGTCGCGGCGAGCCCGGCGCGATGGCGGCCGTAATGCTCGTAGATGTGCTGGATCACTTCCTCGCGCCGCTCGTGCTCGAAATCCACGTCGATGTCGGGCGGTTCGTTGCGGTCATGCGACAGGAAGCGCTCGAACAGCGTATTGCCCTCGACGGGATCGATCTCGGTGATGCGCAGGCAGAAACAGATCGCCGAATTGGCCGCCGAGCCGCGCCCCTGGCACAGGATCGGCGGTGTGAGTCCGCGCGCATAACGCACGATGTCGTGGACGGTCAGGAAATAGGGTTCGTACTTGAGCTCGGCGACCAGGGTCAGTTCCTTGTCGATCTGGTCGCGGACCGCCTTCGGCACGCCATCCGGATAGCGCCAGCGGGCCCCTGCTTCGACGCGATGGACCAGCTCTTCCGCCACTGTCCGGCCATCGAGCCCCTCCTCGTTCGGATATTCGTACTTGAGCTCCTTCATGTCGAACCGGCAGCGCTCGGCGATCTCGATGGTGCGCGCCAGCGCATCCGGATAGGCCCGGAACAGCCGCGCCATCTCGATGCCCGGCTTCAAATGGCGCTCGGCATGGGCCTCGAGCCGACGGCCGGCCTGGTCGATCGTGCATTTCAGGCGCACGCAGGCGAGCACGTCCTGCAGCACCCGCCGCTCGGGCGCGTGATAGAGCACGTCGTTGGTCGCGACCAGCGGCGTCCCCGCCCGATCGGCGATGGCGGCAAGCCAGGCGAGCCGTTCCGCATCGTCACCGCGATAGCGATGCTGTCCGGCCAGATAGCAATGTCCGGCAAAGGCTTGCCCGTCTTTCCTCAGCTGTTCCGCGAAGTCAGGATCGGCCTCGTCCGGCGGCAGGACGATCAGGACCTGGCCCTCGGCATGGTCCGGCAGGTCGGCGGCGTCGAGCCAGCATTCGCCCTTCGGCGCGCGGCGCTTGCCGATCGTCAGCAGGCGCGACAGTCGGTGATAGGCGGCCTTGTCGGTCGGCAGGCAGATCATGCTCGGCCGGTCGCGGAAATCGAGCCGGCAGCCGATGAGGCAGCGGATCGGCGGCTCCTCGACCCCGTTCTCTTTCTGCTCCTTGGCGATTGCCTTGGCCTCGGCCCAGGCACGCACCACGCCGCCCAACGTATTGCGGTCGGTAATGGCAATTGCCCGATGGCCATAGAACGCGGCCTGGCGCACCAGCTCGGCCGGCTGCGAGGCGCCTTCGAGGAAACTGAAGTTCGAGGTGACGGTCAGTTCCGCATAATCGCTCATGGGAAGAACCCGTGCAGGAACCAGGCGGGGACGGTCTCCGGACGGTAGAGGCCACGGCGATAGAGCCAGAAGCGCCGCCCTGCCTCGTCCTCGACCCGATAATAGTCGCGGATGCCGTCGGTGCCGGCCCCAGATTGACCATTTTCCGGCTCGCGCCACCATTCCAGTGCGATGCGCTCCGGCCCCTCGGCCCGGCGCACCCGATGCGGCACCCGGCGCCAGCGGAACATCAGCGGCGGATCGTCCGGCACCGGTGCCATCACCTCGATCGGGTCGGGATATGTCAGCAGCCGGATCGGACGCGGCCGTGCGACCGGCCAATCCTGCTTCGGTTTGCCGCCATGCCGTTCGTCGAGCACCGAGACCGCGCGCTGGGCCCGCTCCGGCAGATGGCTGTTCTCGGGCATCAGGCGCAGCACGTTGCGGGCGCCCAGCCGGTTGGCGAGCCGATCGACCAGCGGCGCCACCGCCCCGTCCGCTTGCCCGGCATCGAGTCCTAATTGCCGGGCCGCCAGCGGCTCGACCGCAAGTGCCCTGAGCTGCATCAGCTCGATACCGAAGCCGGGCGCGATTTCGCCGATCTTCTCGGTCATGAGCCGGCCCAGATGGCCCGGCTCATGGCTCGGCCGGCTGGTGCCGATGGCGATGCGCTCGACCTGCGCATCGACGCGGAAACAGGCGAGCTCGAGCCGGCGCGCGCCCAGGCCCTCTTCCTCCAGCCGGCGGCACAAGAGCGCCATCAATTGCGTAAGCCCGTGTTCGATCGCCTCCGGCGTCGAGATCGGCTCGGCCAGGATGCGCCGGACCATGCGCGGCTCGATCGGCTGGCGCGGCGAGATCGGCTCCTCGATCAACCCCAGCGCCTGGTCGAGCCGACGGGCGACCGCCTCTCCAAAGCGCGGCGCCAGCGGCGCCCGCGCCATGCCGTAGAGATCGCCGATCCGCTTCAGGCCGAGGCGCTTCAAGTCCTGGGTGATCTCGGCGGCCAGGCGCAGGCCCGCGACCGGCAAGGGTGCCAGGGCCGCCCGGGCTTCGCCAGCCGCAAGGATGCGGACGGACGACGCCGGCAACTCGGCATAGCGGGCGACGGCCCAGGCCGCACCCGGCGTGTCGGCGACGGCGGCGCGGGCGGCGAAACCCAGGCGCGCGGCCCGCTCGACCAGCTCCCGGGCGAGCGCTTCCTCGCTCGGGACGAGCGGCACGCAGCCGGTGACGTCGAGCCAGATGCCGTCCGCGCCATCGACCGAGGTCCAGGGGCTGAAGCGGCCGCACCAATCGGCGAAGCCGGCCAGAGCCTGCGCATCGCCGGCCGGATCGGCATCGACCAGCCGCAGGTCGGGCAGCCGCGCCCGCGCGTCGGCCAGGCTCATACCCGGTGCCAGGCCCGCGAGCGCCGCCGCCGGATCGACCGCGGCCAGCACCCGGCGGCCGGCGACATCGGCGACCGTAACCAGCGGCGAAGCCTCGGGCGTGCGAAGCTCAGCCGGCCTGCCGGATGGGGGTGTCCCGCCGATCCCGGACGGCCCTCCGGATCGGCTCGACCTGCCCGACAGGTCCGGCGGGACGGACCGGCGGTGCCGATGCACCCGATCGGTCGCCCAGTTCCTGAGCCACAGCGACAATACCCGCCGCATCGCCCTCCTCCACCAGCCAATGACCGTACCCATGTTCGCCCGCCGGCGCCGCCCCCCGGCAGCGCTCCAGGCTGACCCGCCACCGCCCGCGCATCAGGCCGAAATCGCGTGGCACCGGCGCACCCGGCACCGCCACCGCACTCGGGGCCGAGGCGACCCGCCAGCGCGTGACCGCGGCTGTCGCCCCCGCCTTGGCGGCCTCGGCCTGGCGCAGCACCAGGCCCAGCCCGCCGACGCTCTCGGCGGCGAGTTGCAGCCGGCGGCTCGCCGTGAGATCGAGCCCATGAGGTTCCCCCAGCACGGCCGCGAGACCGGGGGTCTTCAGACCCTCCTCCATGGCCCAAAGCAAATCCGCGTCCCGCCGGGTCCGCGCCAGGATCAGCCGGTCGGGCGCCAGGCCCAGCCGCTGCAGGCCCGGCCCATAGAGATCCGGATCGGCCAGACACCACAGCACCGGCCCCTGGGCCGCGAGGCCCGCGAGCAGGCGGAGGACAAAGCCGCTCGCCGCCGCCCGGTCGGCGGCCTCGCCGACGATTTCGTGCAGTGCGCCTCGCGCCAGGCCGCCCTCAGGCAGGACGTCGTCGATCGGGCCGAGGCCCGTCGGCGCTACGCCGGCCGCAACCCGTCCCGGCCCTTCGAGCCGGCGCAGGGTCGCCCGGAGCGCCGCCAGGGCCGCGTCCTTCTTTCCGCCGCCGAGTTGCACCAGGGTCGCCACGTGGTCACCATCGATTTGTTCACTCTTTGTTCTAGCACGATGGCGCGCGTGGTCAAGCCCGAGTCGGGTCCGTCCGTGCAAAGTCCGGAATCTTCCGCCGCACGATCTCGATGACAGTCTCGGCCTTGATCCGCGTGCCGTCGACCGCGGCGCGCTTGACCGCCTCGATCGCGATCACCTTGAGCCGCACGGCATGCAGCAGGGCCAGCATGGTGACGGGGTCGCTGTCGCAGACCCGGCGGTAGACATGGCCAATGGCCGGGCCGGTGAGGCCGGTCGCCTCCAGGATCAGGAGCGGGGTAAAGGGGCCGAATTCGGCCTGGGGATCGGCGGTCGCGACCGCCTTCACCAGCGCGATGCAGGCCTCGGCGGCGGCCTGGTCGCCCTGCACCAGCTTGAACGCGGCGTTGGCCGGCGTGTCGGTGACATCGATCCGCTCCGCCCCCGGCACGGCCGCTTCCTTCTTTTCCCCCGACGGCTCGCTCATCTAGATCCCACAACCCTGTATGCTGGCCTGTCCGGCACGGAACGCTCATAATAGCGGTCGTTGCGACCCGGTCACAGGTTACGGAGCCGAGCCATGTATCCGACCGACGACGAAACGAGCGCCCGCCTGCAGGCGCAATACGAACGAACCAACGAGTTGGTCCGCGGCATGGCCGAACCGTTTCAGGATCTGTGGGCCTTCGCCGACAATCGCGCGGCGGTGAAGGTGGTCGACGGCACGGTCTACGGCGTTTCGGAAATCGTCGAGACACTGCGCGATCTCAACGAGCAGCTGTGGCTGACCTTCGCGCTGCTGGATGCCGACGAGGGCGACATCGCCTCCTTCGAACAGCTGGCCTCCCCCGGCGGCACGCTCGTCCTCAAGAGCCGGGCACTCGGCACCATCACGCTGCGCTACGATCTGATCGTGGCCGTGCTCGTCGATGAGGACGCGCCGGCCGAGGACGACGGCGAGGAAGAGGCGCTGCCGGGCTCGGAGGAAGCCGCCTGAGCTGCCGAGGCAACCCAGGCGGCGTATCCGTCAGCTCTTGACGAACGGGCAGCCGCCGTCCTTCAGCGGCCGATAGACTTCCTCGCCCGGCAGGACCTTCAGGACCTTGTAGAGGTCCC
The DNA here is from genome assembly GCA_035310205.1 of Aliidongia sp. GTDB lineage: Bacteria > Pseudomonadota > Alphaproteobacteria > ATCC43930 > CGMCC-115725 > Aliidongia. The sequence goes on along the minus strand of DATGEK010000071.1, from coordinate 15,963 downwards.
ATTCGCCCTTGGATTCAGCCGGCGTCTTCGCCTGGACGAGATACATGTCGTGGACCATGCGGCCGTCCTCGCGGATATAGCCGCCATGGGAGAAGAAATCGTCGACCTTGGTCGCGCGCATCTGGGCCAGGACCTTCTGTGAATCCTTGGTACCGACCGCCTTCACCGCCTTCAGATAGTGGAAGATCGAGGAATAGACGCCCGCCTGGTAGGAGGACGGCATCAGGCCGTACTTGGCGATGAAGCGCTTGGCGAAGGCACGCGTCTCGTCGTTCAGGTCCCAGTAGAAGCCCTCGGTGAAGATCAGGCCTTGGGCCGTCTCGAGGCCCAGCGCGTGCACGTCGTCGATGTTGACCAGCATGCCGGCCAGCTTCTGCCCGCCGGTGACGATGCCAAACTCATGCGCCTGCTTGACCGAGGTCTTGGTGTCGCCGCCGGCATTGGCGAGGCCGATGACCTTGGCCTTCGACGCCTGCGCCTGCAGCAGGAAGGACGAGAAATCAGCGGTGCCCAGCGGCGCGTTGACCGAACCCAGGACCTTGCCGCCCTCATGCACGACCTGAGCGCTGGTATCACGCTCGAGCGCATGGCCGAAGGCGTAGTCGGCCGTGATGAAGAACCAGGTGTCGCCGCCCTGCTTGACCATGGCGCCGCCGGTGCCGTGGGCCAGCGCATAGGTGTCGTAGGTCCAATGGATGCTGTTGGGTGAACAGGCGGAGCCCGTCAGGTCCGACGAACCGCCGGCCGAGATCAGGAAGATTTTGTTCTTGTCCTTGGTGATCTGCTGGACCGCGAGCGCTACCGCCGAATTCGGCACGTCCGAAATGACGTCGACGCCGCCATTGTCGTACCAATCGCGCGCGATATTGGCGCCGATGTCTGCCTTATTCTGATGATCGGCGCCGACAACCTCGATCTTCTGGCCCAGCACCGAGCCGCCGATATCCTCGACCGCCATCTCGGCGGCGATCTGCGAGCCCTTGCCGCCGGAATCCGAATAGAGGCTCGACATGTCGGTGAGCACGCCGATCTTGACCGGCCCCTCCGCCGCGACCGCGAGCGACGTGGTCGCCAGCAAAGCGGCGGCGACTCCCCAGGCGAACCCGAACTTCCCTTCCATATTTCCTCCCCCGTCTTTATTGTCGTTGCAAATTAGAAGACGCGGGGGAAATAAAATCACATGACGGCGCCCAACTGCCAGGGTTGAAACTCGTCGTCGCCGAAACCGAGCGCCTCGCTCTTGGTCGGCTCGCCCGAGGCGGCCTTCAGCACATGCTCGAAGATGCGTTCGCCCATCTCCGCGACCGAGACCTCGCCATCGGCGATCGGGCCGCAATTGATGTCCATATCGTCGGTCATGCGCCGATAGAGTGCCGAGTTGGTCGCGAGCTTCAGGCTGGGCGTCGGCTTGCAGCCGAAGACCGAGCCGCGGCCGGTGGTAAAGCAGATCATGGTGGCACCGCCCGCCACCTGGCCCGTCGCCGACACCGGGTCGTAACCCGGCGTATCCATGAACACGAAGCCCTTGGCCGTGATCGGGTCGGCATAGCGATAGACGTCGGTGAGGTTGGTCGAGCCGCCCTTGGCGACCGCCCCCAACGACTTTTCCAGGATGGTCGTGAGCCCTCCCGCCTTGTTGCCGGGCGACGGGTTGTTGTCCATCGAGCCCTTGTTGATGGTGGTGTATTCCTCCCACCAGCGGATCCGCTCGATCAGCTTCTCGCCGACCTCGCGGCTCTGGGCGCGCCGGGTGAGGAGATGCTCGGCACCATAGATCTCCGGCGTCTCCGACAGCACCGCCGTGCCGCCGTGGCGCACCAGCAGGTCGACCGCGGCACCCAAGGCCGGATTGGCCGTGATGCCGGAATAGCCGTCCGAACCGCCGCATTGCAGGGCGAGCGTCAGGTGGCTGGCCGGCACGGTCATGCGCGTCGCCTTGGCCGCCTCGGGCAGCATGGCCTTGAGGCGCTCGACGCCACCCTCGATCGTCTTCGCCGAGCCGCCGCTCTCCTGGATCGTCATGGTTTCCAAGAGCGCACCGGTCTTGAGGCCGCCCGACTGCACCATGCCGGCGATCTGGTTCGCCTCGCAGCCGAGCCCGAGCAGCAGGACGCCGGCGAAATTCGGGTGGCGCGCATAGCCAGCCAGGGTCCGGCGCAACAGGTCGACCGGTTCGCCCTGTGCCGCCATGCCGCAGCCCGTGCCATGGGTGATGGCGACGGCGCCGTCGATGCCGGGCCAGTTCTCGCGAATCTCGCGGTCCATGATCGCGACGATGCGGCGCGCGACCGTGGCCGAGCAATTGACGCTGGTCACCACGCCCAGATAGTTGCGGGTCGCAACCCGGCCGTCCGGCCGGACGATGCCCTGGAACGTCGCCTGGGCCTCCGCCGGCACGAAGTCGGTCGGATGGGCGTCGGCGCCATAGGCATAGTCGCGATCGAACGACCCGATCGCGCAATTATGGGTATGGATATGCTCGCCGACGGCGATCGGCTGGGTCGCAAAGCCGATGATCTGGCCGTATTTCCGGATCGGCTCGCCGACCGCGACCGGCTCGATCGCCAGCTTGTGGCCGGCCGGCACGAAGCCTGCCGTCACGATCCCCTCGCCCGGGATCTCGGTCCCGGCCATCAGGTCCACCCGCGCGACCACGACCGTATCGTTGGGATTGAGGCGGATGGTGATCGGCGGCATTGCGTATCCTCCTACATATAATTGGCCTGACCAATTTAGCGCGTCTTGGCGATCGCGGACCAGCCACTTTCTGAGAGGTGGCATGCGGCATCCGTGTTTCTAACAATCGACGCTCGTCGTTCGTCCAATTGTCATAACAGTACAACTGACGGCGCCGCTCGATCGTGGCATGGTCTGGATTATTCGTCGTACCAATCCTCCATCCGAAGAGAGTCCGACCGTGATCAAAGCAATTTTCCCAGCTCTGACCGCCATCGCCCTGGTGGCCGGGTTCGCCGCCCCGGCCACGGCCGGCACCATCGAGACCATCAAGCAACGCGGCCAGCTGGCCTGCGGCGTCAATACCGGCAACCCCGGTTTCGCCCAGCCCGACAGCAAGGGCACCTACACCGGCTTCGAGGTCGACCAGTGCCGCGCCGTCGCCGCCGCCATCACCGGCAAGGCCGACAACGTCAAATACGTGCCGCTGACCTCGCAGAACCGCTTCACGGCCCTGCAGTCGGGCGAAGTGGACATGCTGGCGCGCAGCGCCACCTGGTCGCTGACCCGTGAATCGACGCTGGGCCTCGCCTTCCCGGTCGTGACCTTCTACGACGGCCAGGCCTTCATGGTGAACAAGAAGCTCGGCGTCAAAAGCGCCAAGGAGCTGAAGGGCGCCACGGTCTGCGCGCTCACGGGCTCGACCTCGGAGCTGAACCTCGCCGACTTCAGCCGCGCCAACAAGCTCGAGATCAAGCCGGTCAGCTACGACAGCCTGGACGGTGCCCGCGACGCGTTCCTGGGCGGGCGCTGCGACGCCTATACGACCGACATGTCGGGCCTGGCCGCGACCCGCGCCGCGATCACCAACCCGGATGACTACGTCATCCTGCCGGAAGTGATCTCCAAGGAGCCGATCAGCGTCGCCGTGCGCCAGGACGATCCCGCCTTCCTGCATGCAGTCCGCTGGACCATGTATGCGCTGATCGAGGCCGAGGAATTGGGCATCACTGCCGCGAACGTCGACCAGCACATGAAGGACGAGAACCCAGAGACCAAGCGCCTGCTGGGCGTCACCCCCGGCCTCGGCACCTCGATGGGCCTCAGCGACACCTGGGCCGTCGACGCGATCCGCCAGGTCGGCAATTACGGCGAAAGCTTCGAACGCAACGTCGGTGCCAAGACCCCGCTCAAGCTCGAGCGCGGCCTCAACGACCAGTGGAGCAAGGGCGGCCTGATCTACGCCCCGCCGTTCCGGTAACATCGAGAAAGCGGCGGCCTGCCTCAGGCGGGTCGCCGGCCGTATTACTGCAGCGTATGCCGCTCCGACCGCACCGGGCCGGCATCGACCGGCTCGGGCAAGGCACCGCTCGCCTGCAGGCTGAGATAGCGCATGCAGCTGACGCGCAGGAACGAGGCGAGGTTCGGCACCTCGCCCCGGTGCTCGATCAGCTCGTCATAGAGCTTGGCGATCAGCTGATTGGTCGCCATGCCGTCGCGCGCGGCGATCTGGGCCAGCACGTCCCAGAACAGGTTTTCCAGGCGCAGGCTGGTGACCACGCCATGGATGCGGACCGAGCGCGAGCGGGCCTCATAGAGGATCGGATCGGCTTTGACATAGATCTCGCACATGGTCCGTTCCCCCGTCAGAGCGTGATGCCGGTCCCGAGCACCGTCAGGAATTGCCCGATCCAGGCGGGATGGGCCGGCCAGGCCGGCGCCGTCACCAGATTGCCGTCGGTCACCGCAGCGTCGATCGCGATCTCGGCATAGCGCCCGCCGGCCAACTCGACCTCGGGCCGGCAGGCCGGATAGGCCGAGACCGTGCGCCCCTCGATTACCTTGGCTGCCGCCAGGATCTGCGCACCGTGGCAGATCGCCGCCACCGGCTTGTCCGCGCGCATGAACTCGCGCACCAGGCGGACGAGCTTCTCGTCGAGCCGAAGATATTCCGGCGCCCGGCCGCCCGGAATGACCAGCGCATCATAGGCCGCGACCTCGGCCGAGGCGAAATCGGCATTGAGCGCGAAATCATGGCCGCGCTTTTCGCTATAGGTCTGAGCGCCTTCGAAATCATGGATCGCCGTCGCGATCTTGTCGCCCGGCTTCTTGCCCGGGCAGACGGCATGCACAGTATGACCGACGGCGGCCAGCGCCTGGAACGGCACCATTATCTCATAGTCTTCGACATAGTCGCCGACCAGGAACAGGATCTTCTTGGCTGCCATGGCATCCTCCCGCGGAACTCAGATGAGAGATCGATGCTCTCATGGACCAACCGGCCCCGGGTAACAGCGGGCTATTTTATCTCCGCAGCGGCCGACGCCGCCGCAGCCACACCGGTTCGCGGCAGATCGGCCAGCACCAGGTCGATGAGGCCGGGAAAGCGCCGGTCGAGATCCTGGCGGCGCAACTGGTTCATGCGGCCATTGCCGCAATTGCGCTGCCGGATCAGCCCGGATTCGCGCAGGACCCGGAAATGATGGGTGCGCGTCGCCTTGGTCACCGGCAGGTCGAAGGAGCTGCAACTCCGCTCACCGCCCGGCTCCTGCGCCAGCGCCAGGACGACGCGTCGGCGCAACGGGTCGGCCAGGGCCGCGAAGATCGTTCCCAGATCCATCTCGTCCTCGGCAGGATGCCCTTCGCTGTCCGGCATGCGCTTCCCATCAGGTATGGCTTGCATCGTACCTTCAGTCAGGTACGATCCGCATCTTACCAGTTCAGTCGCACAGGAACGAGGGTCATCATGACGAAGGCACGCGCGGTCGTTCTGCACAGGTTCGGCGGTCCCGAGGTGATGCAGATCGAAACCACGGATTTGGCATCGCCCGGCGCCGGCGAGGTGCAGGTCGACCAGCGCGCGATCGGCTTCAACTATATCGACGTCTACCAGCGCAGCGGCATCTATCCCCTGCCCTCGCCGACCGGCCTCGGCCACGAGGCGGCGGGTGTGGTCGCGGCGGTCGGCCCCGCCGTCGAGGGCGTGAAGGTCGGCGACCGCGTCGCCTACATGAACGCCGGCCTCGGCGCCTATGCCGACAAGCGGATCGTGCCGGCGGCAAAGCTGGTCAAGATCCCCGACGGCGTGAGCGACGAGGCGGCGGCGGCCCTGCTGTTCAAGGGGATGACGGCGCAATATCTGCTGCGCAAGACCCATGCGGTCCAGCCGGGCGAGATGATCGTCGTCCATGCCGCAGCCGGCGGCGTCGGCCAGATCCTGTCGCGCTGGGGCAAGGCCTTGGGCGCCTTCGTCGTCGGCACCGCCGGCTCGCCGGAGAAATGCGACGTCGCCCGCAAGGCCGGCTGCGACATCGCCATCGACTATTCCAAGCCGGACTGGCCGCAGGCGCTGCTGGCGGCCACCGGCGGCCGCAAGGCCCGCGTCGTCTATGATTCGGTCGGCCGGGACACGTTCCTGCACTCGCTCGATCTCGCCGCACCGTTCGGGCTGGTCGTCAGCTACGGCGCCGCCTCCGGCCCGGCGTCCGAGATCTCGATGGACCTGCTGAACAAGAAGGGCTGCCTGTTCGTCACCCGCCCTTCGGTATTTCCGCACAATGCCGACCCGGCAACCTTCCGGGCCAATGCTGCCGACCTGTTCCAGGCGATCGCGTCGGGGGCGGTGAAGGTCGAGATCGGCGCGCGCTTCAAGCTCGATGATGTCGTCGAGGCCCACCGCGCGGCGGAGGCCCGGGCGACGACCGGCGCGATCCTGATAACGCCGTGAACGAAGCGGCCGGGGCCAAAGCCCCGGCCGTTCCCCTCTGTCAGCTCTTCAACGACGCCAGCACATCCTGGCCAGGCGCCACGCGGCCGCCCAGGTGCTCGCCGAAGAACTGCTCCATGGCGCGGTAGAACGCGAAGCGGTTCTCCTCGTTATGGAAGCCGTGGCCCTCGTTGTCCTTGACCATGTAGGGCACGTCGACGCCGCGGGCGCGCAGCGCCTTCACCATCTGGTCGGACTCGTTCTTGTTGACGCGCGGATCGTGCAGGCCCTGGGCGATCAGCAGCGGCGTCTTGATCTTGTCGGCGCTGAAGATCGGCGATTGGGCCGTGAGCTTGTCCTTCTGCGCCGGATCCTCCGGATTGCCGACCATCTCGTACATCATCTTGCGGCCCTGCTCCCAATAGGGCGGCAGCGTGTTCATGAAGGTCAGCAGGTTCGCGACGCCGACATAGTCGACCGCCGCGGCGTAGAGGTCCGGCGTGAAGGTGACGCCGGCGAGCGTAGCGTAGCCGCCATAGGAGCCGCCGTAGATGCCGAGCCGCTTCGGATCGGCGATGCCACGCTTGACCATCTCGGTGGCGCCGTCGGTCAGGTCATCCTGCATCGACTTGCCCCACTGGCCGAAGCTCGCCTCCCAGAACTTGCGGCCGTAGCCGGTCGAGCCGCGGTAATTGACCTGCAGCACGGCATAGCCGCGATTGGCCAGGAACTGCACCTCCGGGTCGAAGCCCCAGCTGTCGCGCACCCACGGCCCGCCATGGGGATTGACGATCAGCGGCAGGTTCTTCGGATCGACCCCGACCGGCAGGGTCAGGTAGCCGTGGATGGTCAGGCCGTCGCGCGCCTGGAAGCTGACTGGCGTCATCTCGGCCATCTGCTTCGCATCGATCCAGGGCGTCACCGACGCCAGGTGGTCGAGCTTCTTGGTCGTGCCGTCATAGACATAGTAATCGCCGCGCGTGCGGTCGCTCCAGGTCTTGACCAGCCAGACCTTCTCGTCGAGATCCGTGCCGGCGACCGAGACGTTGACGTCCGGCAGCTGGGCCTCGAGATCCTTCTGCAGCGCCTCGCGCGCCTGATCGAAGAACACGTAGTGCAGCTTGTCGGTCTCATAGACCACGCCGGTCAGTTTCTTGCGCGCCTCCGACGCGATCGCGCTGTCGACATCGACTTCCGGGTTCTCATAGAGAATCTTCAGCTCCTTGCCGGTCGCCGGGTCGAGCTCGACCAGCGCCTGCTTGTCGCGGCCGATGTTCGAGGTCGCGATCAGGTTCTTGTTGTCGAAGGTGAACATCTCCGGATTGACCGATTCCCGGAAATTGGTCGTGATCACCGTCTTGAATTTCGCCTTGGCGTCGGGGCGATAGAGCAGCTTCGCGTTGACGCCGTCGGTCACCGTCTCGATCCGGATCACGCCGTCATGGTCGGTGACATAGCCCGAGACGTCGCCGGGGTTCTTGATCAGCAAGGTCGTCTTGCCGGTCTCGACATCGACGCGGAACACGTCGAACACCTTGGCGTCGCGGTGGTTGTGCTCGATCAGGATGTGCTGGCGATCGTTGCGCGGCACGTCGACCACGTCGGCCTTCACCTTGTCCCAGGGCGTGAGGTTGATGATGCCGGTGCCGTCGCGCTTGATCGAGAACAGCTTGAAGTTCTCGTCGCCCGACAGATCCTGCGAATAGACGATGCGGTCGTCCGTGGTCCAGGTGAACGACCGGATGTCGCGGTCCTGGTCGTTGGTGATGCGCACCGGCGCGCCGCCGGCGAGCTTCCTGACCCAGACGTTCAGCCGATTGTTCCACGGCGCCAGATAGGCCAGGTACTCGCCATGGGGCGACAGCTGGTAGCCGGCCGACTGCGGATTCTTGAAGAAGTCCTGCACGTCGATGAGCGGCGCCGGATCGGCCTTGGCCGGCGCCGGCACGACGGCGGCGCCGAGTGCCAGCGCCGCGGCGCCCAGCGCCGAAAGACGAAGCGATTTTTGCACGGTCGAATTTCCTCCTGGTGATCCCCGACGGAGCCCCTGGTGAAGGAAGCTAACCGCGGCGCGGCGCCGGACAAGTTAAATCGCCGTTAGGTGGCCCTTGCCGCACGGGCGCCGAGACCGTAGAGACAGGCTCATCACTGAAATACCGCCAAGGAGTCCCCGCCCATGAAGAACGCCATCGTGCTGGTCAGCGGCGGCCTCGATTCCACCACCGTCGCGGCCATCGCCCAGGCCGAGGGCTACGAGGTCCATGCGCTGTCGTTCGATTACGGCCAGCGCCACCGGATCGAGCTGGACGCGGCACGGCGCGTGGTCGCGACACTCGGCATCAAGCATCATGCGGTGACGGCGATCGATCTTCGGCAGTTCGGCGGCTCGGCGCTGACGTCCGACATCGCCGTGCCGAAGGAGCGCGACCTGTCGCAGCCCGACAGCGAGATCCCGGTGACCTACGTGCCGGCGCGCAACACCATCTTCCTGTCCTTCGCGCTTGCCTATGCCGAGGTCGTGGGGGCCGAGGACATCTTCATCGGCGTCAATGCGCTCGATTATTCGGGCTACCCCGATTGCCGGCCGGAATTCATCACCGCGTTCGAGACGCTGGCCAACCTCGCGACCAAGGCGGGGGTCGAGGGCCGGCAGCGGCTCAAGATCCATGCGCCGCTGATGACGCTCGACAAGGCCGCGATCATCCGGCGCGGCACAGCGCTCGGCGTCGATTACGCGCAGACGTTGAGCTGCTATGATCCGTTGCCGCCGAACGTCGCCTGCGGCACCTGCGATTCCTGCCAGCTGCGCGCCAAGGGTTTCGCCGAGGCCGGCATTCCGGATCCGACGGTCTATCGCCCCCGCGGCTGACACCAGGCGCGAGGGGCGTCTCGACGCAGAACGCCCCACTTGACGGCATCTCCGCTTGGCGACAGTTTCTACCAAACGAACGTTTGAATCATAACGTCACCCTGGGAGGAGCGACCCGCCGATGGATCTCAAATATTCAGACGAAGAGCGCGCGTTCGCCGACGAGGTGCGCGCCTTCGCCCGGGCCGAGCTCGATCCGGCCGTGCGTGAGCGGGTGCTGAACCACAAGCGCTTAAGCAAGGAGGATTACCTCGGCTGGCACCGCAAGCTGCATGCAAAGGGCTGGGTTGCCCCCAACTGGCCGGTCGCCCATGGCGGCTGCGGCTGGAACGCGGTGAACCGCTTCATCCATGAAGAGGTCCTGGCCGAGGAAGGCGCGCCGCCGATCGTCGCGTTCGGCATCAACATGATCGGCCCGGTGCTGATCGCCTTCGGCAACGACGCCCAGAAGCGCCATTACCTGCCGCGCATCCTCTCGGGCGAGGATTGGTGGTGCCAGGGCTTCTCCGAGCCCGGCTCCGGTTCCGATCTCGCCTCGCTCCGCACCAAGGCGGTGCTCGACGGCGACCATTGGGTGGTGAACGGCCAGAAGACCTGGACCACCCTCGCCCAGCACGCCAACCTGATCTTCTGCCTGGTCCGTACCGATCCAACCGTGAAGAAGCAGGAAGGCATATCGATGCTGCTGATCGATATGAACACGCCCGGCGTCACCGTCCGCCCGATCATCACGATCGACGGCGAGCACGAGGTGAACGAGGTGTTCTTCGACGACGTGCGCGTGCCCAAGGAGAATATCGTCGGCGAGCCGGGCAAGGGCTGGACCTACGCCAAGTTCCTGCTGTCGCACGAGCGTTCCGGCATCGCCCGGGTGGGTGCGGCCAAGCGCGAGCTGCGCCGGCTCAAGACCATCGCCGCAGCCGAGCAGGTCGACGGCGTGCCGCTGATCGAGACCAAGGCGTTCCGCGAGAAGATCGCGGCGGTCGAGATCGAGCTGATGGCGCTCGAGGTCAGCAACCTGCGCATGATCGCAGCCGAGAAGAGCGGCCAGGCGCCGGGCGCCGAGGCCAACATGCTGAAGATCAAGGGCTCGGAAGTGCAGCAGAGCCTGACCGAGCTGATGATGGAGGCGGTCGGGCCCTACGCCCTGCCCTTCGATCCGGACGCACTCGAGCCCGGCTGGAACGGTGAGCCGATTGGCCCGGACTACGCCGCCCCGCTCGCCGGGACCTACTTCAACTATCGCAAGGTCTCGATCTACGGCGGGTCGAACGAGATCCAGCGCAACATCCTGAGCAAGTCGCTCTTGGGTCTTTGAGGGAGCGACGACAGATGGATTTCAGCCTTTCCGAGACCCAGCGCATGCTGGCCGAGACGACCGACCGGCTGGTGCGCGAGCGCTACGGCTTCGAAGACCGCAAGAAGATCATCGCCGGCCCCGACGGTTTTTCCCGGCCGCTGTGGGCGCAGTTCGCCGAGCTGGGCCTGACCGGGCTCGGCATTGCCGAGGAGCATGGCGGCCTGGGCGGCACCATGGGCGACCTGGCCGTGGTGGCCGAGACCTTCGGCCGCGCGCTGGTGGTCGAGCCTTTCATGCCGACCCTCGTGCTCGGTGCCGGCACCTTGGGCTTCGCCGGCAGCGAGGCCCAGAAGGCGGAGCTGCTGCCGCAGGTCGTCGCTGGCGAGCTGTTCCTGGCGCTCGCCCACGGCGAACCCAAGTCGCGCTATACCTTGGCCCATGTCGAGACCACGGCCACCGCCGACAGCGGTGATTACCTGCTGACCGGCGCCAAGGCGGTGGTGCTGGGCGGCGACGCCGCCGACCGGTTCCTGGTGTCGGCACGCACCTCCGGCACCAAGAGCGACGCCGACGGCATCTCGCTGTTCCTGGTGCCGCGCGATGCGGCGGGCCTCGCCATCCGGGCCTATCCGAACATCGACGGCACCCGGGCGGCGGACCTGGTGCTCGATCGCGTCCGCGTGCCGGCCTCGGCCCGGATCGGCGAGATCGGCCAGGCGCTGCCGATCGTGACCCAGGCAGTCGATCGCGCCATCGCGTATCTCTGCGCCGAAGCGGTCGGCGCCATGCAGGCGCTGAACGCGCTGACCCTCGACTACCTGAAGACCCGCACCCAGTTCGGCGTGCCGATCGGGTCGTTCCAGGTGCTGCAGCACCGCATGGTCGACATGGAGGTGGCGCTGGAGCAGGCACGCTCCATGGCGATCCTCGCCTGCGACCGGGTGGACGACCCGGATGCGCGCGAGCGCTCGCGGGCGGTGTCGGCGGCCAAGGTGCAGATCGGCCGCTCCGGACGCCTGATCGGCCAGTCTTCGGTCCAGATGCATGGCGGCATCGGCATCACCGACGAATATGCCGGCGGCCATTATTTCAAGCGCCTGACCCTGATCGACCGGACGTTCGGCGACGCCGACCATCACCTGAGCCGCTTCGCCGCCGCCGCTTGACGATGACGCCCCCATGCCGGAAAGCATGGGGGCGTTGTCATCGGACGGAGCCACCATGCATCATTTCCTCGACCGGCCTGTCGGCTGGGCTCCGCCAGATTTCGCGCAGATCTATGACGAGACCTCGCTCTGGAGCGCGCGTTTCGGGGCACTCCTGTTCGAACACCTGGAGATTCGCCGCGGCATCCGTGGTCTCGATGTCGGCTGCGGCACCGGCTTCCCGCTGATCGAGCTCGCCCAGCTTCACGGGCCGTCCTCGCACTTCACCGGCATCGACGTCTGGGGCGAGGCGCTCGAGCGCGCGCGGCTGAAGTGCCGCAGCCTCGGGCTCTGCAACCTCGACCTGATCGAGGCCGATGCCGCTGCGATGCCGTTCCACGACGGCACCTTCGATCTGGTGGTCTCCAATATCGGCGTGAACAATTTCGCGGATCCCGCGGCCGCGCTCGGGGAATGCCGGCGCGTCGCGAAGACCGGTGCGCGCCTGGTGCTTACCACCAACCAGCGCGGCCACTTCGCAGCACTCTACCGGCTGCTGGACGGGATCCTCGGCGAACTCGGGCTGGCTGAGGCCCGCGCGGCGCTGCAGCATGAGGAGGCGCACCGTCATTCGAAGGAGACGCTCGGCCGCCTGCTCGGCAACAGCGGCTTTGCCGTTGCGCGCAGCTTCGAGCAGGACTTTACCTTCCGCTTCGCCGACGGTTCGGCGATGCTGCGCCATTCGCTGGTGAAATGGTTTCTCGACGGCTGGCGCCAGGCCATCGGCGCCGAGCACGAACACCGCGTCTTCGACCTCGTCGAAGCCCGGTTGAACGCCGCATCAAGCCCGGTCGAGATGGCGGTTCCCATGCTCTATATCGAGGCCATCGCCCGGTAAGGCGGCGCCGGCGTCGAAACAAAACGGGCGGTCCCGATGCCGGAACCGCCCGTTTCACGCCCGCGGATGGCGGGCTTAGCTCTGCTGGACCTTCCAGGTGCCGTCCGGCTGGCGGCAGGCCGTGCCGTAGGCCTGCTGGCTCTGGCCGCCGATCACAACGGTCTGCTGGAACTCGCGGCAGAAGCTACCCGGCTGCGGTTGGTACGTGCGCACCGGCACGATCGTGCCGTAGTGGCCGGTGTCTGGGTTCTGCCATTGCACCGGCTGGTTGGTCGGCGTGCTTTCCAGCGCGGTCTGGGTGCTGCGGTCGAGGGCCGCCTGGTCGGCGCGGTCGAGCGAGGCGCCGACCGAACCACCCAGCAGACCGCCCAGCACCACGCCCAGCGCCGTCGTCGCGATCTTGCCCGAGCCATGACCCAGCTGCGAGCCGGCCAGGCCGCCGAGGCCGGCACCGACCAGGGCGCCGCCGGTGGTCTTGTTCAACCCCGCCTCGCCCGGCGGCGCATAGCCCTGCTGCCCCGGCTGGGCGCAGGCGGCAAGCGTAACCACGCAGAGCGCGCTGATAAGAACCTTCCGCATCAAATCCTCTCCAATATCGTCCCCCGGCCCGACCGGCGGGATCTCAGGCAGGCCTACGATTGTTCCGGCGGCGCGTAGCGCCGCACTCCAGTTGCAGGAAAATCGAACCGGATTATGGCGGCTTTAGGGCATCCGTCGAACCCGATTTAATTGGCCCACCACGCCGCGCACCCGGGCGAATCGCCGGGCACGCACCTGATGTGCGCAATCGCCACATCGGGATCTCTCGCATATGCGAACAGCGAAGTCTATTTTCCAAGACAGTTCCCGTTCGGCCCGGAGCCGCCGCCATGGCCTACCTTGAAACCGTCGTTCGTCCCGATACCTTCACCGCCATGATGCGCGGGCTGCGCCGCACGTGCCCGCAATGCGGTCGGGGCGCGCTGTTCAAGCCCGGCTGGCGCAACATCCTGAAGCTGGCCGATTCCTGCCCGCACTGCGGCGAGCATTTCGAGGGCATCCGCGCCGACGACGCGCCGGCCTATTTCACCATCCTGGTGGTCGGCCATATCGTCGTGCCGCTGATGCTGATCGCTGAACAGCACGACATGTCGACCCCGCTGGCGATCAGTCTGTTCCTGCCGCTGACCCTCATCCTGACTGCCGTCATGCTGCCGACGTTCAAGGGCGCCATCGCCGCGCTCATGTGGTCGTTCGGCCTGCGTGGGGCGCCGTCCTCCGAACCTTGAGCCTCCGAATCCCGAGCGCCCGAACCTTGAGGTCCGCACCTTGAGCGCTCGGCGGCCGTCCCTAGCGGACGGCCGTTGCGTCCCCGGCGAGACGCGAAACGCGCCGGAGCCTATCGGTCGCGTCCGTGAATCTCCCGGGCCTGCACCGCATCGGCGGCGATCTGCTGCTTCAATTCGTCGAAGCTGGCGAACTTCCGCTCGGGCCTGATGTAGTCGACCAGCGCAACGCGGACGTGGGCGCCATAGAGATCGCCGGGAAAATCGAAAAGATGCGCCTCGAGCCGGAGGTCAGTGCCGCCGACGGTCGGCCGCGTGCCGATGTTGGCGACACCCTCGTGCCATTCGGTCGCATGGTCGTGCTCGATGCCGACCCGGACGGCATAGACGCCGGCGGCGGGCCGGAGGTACTCGCCCAGCATCACGTTGGCGGTCGGGAAGCCGATGGTGCGGCCGCGTGCGTCACCATGCTCGACCCGCCCGTCGATCTCCCAGGACCGGCCGAGCAGGCGCGCCGCATCGGCCGGGCGGCCGGCGACCAGATGCTCGCGGATCCGGGTCGAGGAAATCACCTCCGTGTCGCCAGCGGCCACGGGCGCGATCACGTCGATGCCGAAGCCGTGGCGGGCGCCCATCTCCTTCAGGAAATCGACCGTGCCGGCGCGGCCGCGGCCGAACACGAAATCATAGCCGACGACCACATGCCGGACGGCGAGCGCCGCCACCAGGATCTCGCTGACGAAATTCTCGGCCGAGCGCGCGGCGAATTCCGTGTCGAAATGCAGGCTGAACATCAGATCGGCGCCGAGCGCCTCCAACTCGCGCGCCTTGACGCGCAGCGGCGTCAACCGAAAGGGCGCGTCGTCGGGCCGGAATACCTGACGCGGATGCGGCTCGAACGTCAGCACACCATGGGGTGCGCCGAGCGCGCGGGCGATCGCGCCGGCCGCCGCGACCACCGTCTGATGGCCGCGATGGACGCCGTCGAAATTGCCGAGAGCCAGCACGGCGCCGGTCGCGTCGGCTGGAAGGGGGGCGTGATGCCGGAAAAGACGCATGGCTCAAAGGAGGTAGCCCGAAGCGGCGCGCCGATCAAGCCATTGGCCGCTTCCGTCCGCGCGCGCGTGCCTGTAGTGTCCCGCCCGACATCCATTCCACTTCTTCCTCGCGAGTGAATTCCCTTGGACGCTCAAAGCACACCGCCGCTGCGCGACGCCTGGTACTACGCCCTACCGAGCGAGCGCCTGAAGAATGGCGACATGGTGCCGAAGAACCTGTTGGGCGAACCGGTCGTCATCGGCCGCGACAAGGAAGGCAAGGTCTTCGCGCTCGTCGATATCTGCCCGCATCGCGGAATCCCGCTGCGTTTCGGCAAATTCGACGGCTGCGAAATCGAATGCTGCTACCACGGCTGGCGCTTCGCGCCGTCAGGCGTCTGCACCGACATTCCGACGCTGATCGACGAGCAGAAGCCGGAATTGAGCAAGGTCAAGGTCCGCGCCTACCCGGTCCAGGAGGTCCAGGGCGGCATCTGGATCTTCTTCGGCGACAATCCGGAGAAGGCGCCGCCCGTGCCGGTGCTGCCGGGCCTCGAGGGCCATGCGCCGAAGATGGTCGTCACCATGATGTTCGACGGCAGCATTGACCATTCCGTGGTCGGGCTGGTCGATCCGGCGCACGCGACCTTCATCCACAAGGCCTGGTTCTGGCGCTCGCCCAAGTCGATCCGCAACAAGGCCAAGAAGTTTGCCCCGTCGCCGTACGGCTTCACCATGGTGCGCCACCCGCCCTCGGCCAACTCGCGCGCCTACAAGCTTTTAAACTTCCTGCTGGGCAAGCCGGAAGGGACCGAGATCGTGTTCCAGCTGCCGGGCGTGCGCTACGAGCACATCAAGGTCGGCGGCCATATCATGTGCCATCTGACGACCTTGACACCGATCACCGAGTACGAGACCGAGATCAATCACTCGGTATTCTGGACCGCGCCGATCCTGACGCTGCTGCGGCCGCTGTTCTGGCCGTTCGCCCGGACCTTCCTGAAGCAGGACCGCGACGTCATCTCCCAGCAGCAGGAGGGACTCAAATACAATCCGCAACTGCTGCT
>DATGEK010000070.1:0-81803 GCA_035310205.1 Aliidongia sp. | reverse complement strand
TTGGCGTTGCACGACCAGGTGACCCCCAGCTTGCCGAGTTCCTTGGCGATCGCTTCCGCGCGCGGCAAATTGTCGGTGAAGGTGTCGTCGTCGAAGAAGAATTCCTTGACCTGCGGGTAATGCTTCTTCGCCAGCTTGATCTCTTCGATCACATGCTCGACCGAGCGCGTGCGGTAGCGATGGCCGCCCACGGTCTGGGGCCACAGGCAGAAGGTGCAGCGCGACTTGCAGCCGCGGCCGGTATAGATCGAGATGTACGGGTGCTGGAGGTAGCCGATGAAATAGTCCTCGAGGCGCAGGTTCTGCTTGTAGACCTCGGTGACGAACGGCAGCTCGTCCATGTTCTCGAGAATGGCGCGGTCGCGGTTGTGGACGATCTCGCCCGCGGCGTTGCGGTAGGAGATGCCGTCGACGTCGGCCCAGTCGCGGCCCTCGGCGATTTCCTTGATGGTGAAATCGAACTCGTTGCGCGCGACGAAATCGACGACCGGGGCGGACTGCAGGCTCTTCTCGGCCTCGACCGCGACCTTGGCGCCGATGAAGCCGATCTTGAGCTTCGGATTCGCCTGCTTCATCGCCTCGGCGACCTTGACGTCCGACGCGAAGGACGGGGTCGAGGTGTGCATGACGCACAGCTCGTAGCCTTCCTTGGCCTGGTCGTCGAGCACGTCCTTGAGGCTGACGCGGGCCGGCGGCGCGTCGATCAGCTTGGAGCCCGGCACGAGGGCGGCCGGCTGGGCCAGCCAGGTCGGGAACCAGAACGACTTGATCTCGCGTTTCGCCTGGTACCGGGACCCCGCGCCACCGTCGAAGCCTTCAAAGGACGGGGCCTGGAGGAACAGGGTCTTCATCATGCCAAAGGATCTCCCTCGAAAGTCAGTTCGCCGCGCTGATCGACCTGAAAACTCTGATCGCGCCACGTCACTCGTTGCCCGCAGAAGCTTGCGACGAGGATAAAGAAGGACAAGACGTCGCGGATCGGTACCAGGGCCGCCCGAAGCGGGATCAGACCGAACATTCGGCTGCACGTATATATCAGAGCCTCGCGGGCCGCTAGAGCCGCCGCGAGCGCCAGCCATGCGCCGTCGGCGAAGCCGCTGGCCGGCAGCGCCAGAAGCGCGAAGGCCACCGGATTGGTGATGACCGAGGCGGCCGCACCCGCCGGCGTGATCGAGCGGATCGTCCGCTGCCAGCGCAGCTCATGGCGGAACAGCGCGCCCATGTCGGGCTCGAGCACGATATTCTCGATCACGTAGGGCGAGATCACCACCTTGTAGCCGGCGGCGCGCACGAGCGTGCCCAGTACGTAATCATCGGCCAGATGGTTGATGAGGGCACCGAATCCGCCGACCTCGGCCAGCGTCGAACGCCGGAGCGCCATGGTCGCGCCGAAGCAGCCGGGATCGGCGCCGAACAGGCGGCCGACCAGGACCGAGGGCAGGAAGCCGTTGTTGATGAAGGCAGCACCCAGGGCCGAGGCGATGCCGCGCTCGGGCCGGCCCTTGTAGAGGCAGGTCACCAGGCCGACACCGTCGGCCATCAGCGGGCCGACGACGGCGTCCAGATAGTGCGGCTCGACCCGCATGTCGCTGTCGGCGATGACCAGCACCTCGTGCTTGGCCACGGCCATCATGTTGGCGAGATTGCAGATCTTGAAATTGGTGCCGGGCAGGGCGCCGTCGATGACGAGCGCCACGTCGGCGTCGGGCAGGTCGGCGATGACCTGGCGCGCGATCGCCACCGCCGGGTCCGACTCGCGATGAGCGCCGATCACGACCTGGACCGGCCCGTCATAGGCCTGGCGGCAGAAGGAGCGCAGATTCTCGTAGAGGCCGGGGTCGGCGCCGCAGACCGGCTTCAGGATCGTGACCGATGGGCGCCGGGTCGGCGCGGCCGCACGCTGCCGGCCGAACGACCAGACCGCGAAGACCGCCGTGATGAGATAGGCAATGCCGATGAGGCTCGCCCCGATCCCCACGTCCCCCAGAATGTCGATACCGTCGAACAAGTGTGCGTCATCCTCAATATCAGGGCCGGCCAGATCCCCTGCGGCCGGTCCGTGATGCCGATCGGTGCCGCCGGTTCAACCGTCTGGCACCACAGTCCTTCTCGACCTCTCGAACAATAGCTGAAACGCCCGAGGTCGAGGCGTGCGAACAATCGATGACAAGGCATCCTTGTCGCCGTGGCGGGCATGTAATGTCAAGCAAACGGCGCGCAAGCCGCGGCCGGCGCTTTTGCGCCGGTGCCGGAGCAGGGCAGCATTGAGCGGCACCGATCGCACAGATACTGGACTTGGTCGCCGACTTGGTCATGGGCGGCGCGACCCGGTGATCGCCGGCAGGTGCAGACCGGTCCTAAGCCAACAGGCTGCGCAGCGATTCCAGCAGGGATTGCCCAAGCTCGCCGAAGCAAAATGGCGTGAGGTTCACCCCGGGATATCAGGTGCACTCACGGCACCATGGGATATACTGTCCGGATATCCCGTCTATAGGGGGTGTGATGACCCGAACCACGCTTTTTCAGACCAATCGTTCGCAAGCCGTCCGGCTGTCGAAAGAGGTGGCTTTTCCCGAGAATGTCCGGGAAGTCGCAATCCTTCGCGACGGGGCTCGGCGCGTAATCGTTCCGGCCAACGCGGTCTGGGACGATTTTTTTGACGCCCCGGGGATCGATCTGGGTGAACGTGACGAGCCGAAGGCACAGGTGCGCGACGGCTTCTGAGATGCTGCGCTACATGCTCGATACGAACCTGTGCATCCGTGTGCTGCGCGATCGGCCCGCGGGACTGCGGGCGCGATTCAATGCCGAGGCCGATACGCTGTGCATCTCGACCGTCACGCTCGCGGAGCTGCTGTACGGCGCGGAGAAGTCGGCCAAGCCGATCGAGAACCGGCATGAGGTCGAGCGGTTCGCGGCACGGCTCGCTGTCCTGTCCTTCGACGATGCGGCGGCCGCCCATTCGGCCGAGATCCGGGCATCCCTGGAGCGCCGCGGCCTGCCAATCGGCGGATATGACCTGCTGATCGCCGGCCACGCCCGCAGCCGGGGGCTGGTCATCGTGACCGGCAATCTCAATGAATTCATCCGTGTCGAGGGCTTGAGGGCCGAAGACTGGTTTGCCTGACCGCACCTGCGCCTTGATTATGCCGCCTCGGTCATCGGGGCCAGCGGCAGGGTGACCACGGCCTTGAGGCCCGGCTTGTTGTCGTCGAGCGCGATCGTGCCGCCGTGGAGCCGGACGACGGCGCGCGCCAGGCTCAGGCCGAGGCCGTTGCCCTCCGTGGTCCGGCTGGCTTCGAGCCGGTAGAAGCGGTCGAAGACCCGCTCGCGCTCCGCGGCCGGAATGCCCGGGCCGTTGTCGGCGACGGCAAGCCGGGCCATCGCCCCGTCCGTGTCGACGCGGATCGCGACCGCGCCGCCCGACGGCGTGTACTTGACCGCGTTCTCGACCAGATTGGCGACGGCGCGAGACAGCATGTGCCGGTCGCCGCGCACCTCGATCGGCCCGGGGCCGGTCTCGACAGTCAGGCGCAGTCCATTCTCCTCGGCAACCGGCTCGTAGAGATCGGCGAGGTCGCGGGCGAAGGCACCGAGATCGAGCGGCGCCATCCGGCCGCGCGGGCTGCCTGCCTCGGCCTCGGCGATGTCGAGCAGGGCGGTGAAGGTCGCCAGCAGGTGATCGGCCTCGGCGATGGTCTGCTGCAGCACGTCGCGATAGCGCTCGGTCGAGGGCGGCTCGAGCAGCGCCACCTCGATCCGGCTCCGGAGCCGGCCGAGCGGCGAGCGCAGGTCATGGGCGATATTGTCGGTGACCTGGCGCATGCCGGCCATCAGCCGCTCGATCTGGTCGAGCATGGCGTTGAGATTCTGGGCCAGCCGGTCGAACTCGTCGCCGGAGCCTTTCAATGGAACGCGCCGGCCGAACTCGCCGGCCATGATCCGGTCGCTCGTGCGGTTGATCGTCTCGATCCGGGCGAGCGCGCGGCGGCTGAGCACGATGCCGCCGATCAGGCCCAGCACCACCATCAGCGCACCCGACGAGGCGAGCGCCGCCACGATGCGGTTGCGGAAGGCGACGTTCTCCGCCAGATCGCGCCCGACCAGCAGCTGCACGCCGCCGGCCAGCACGAAGCTCGTGGCCTGGGCGATATGAGGGCCGTCGCGCTGCCCGTCGGCATTCAGCCGGAAGCGCATCCAGCCGTCCTTCTCGACCTCGAGATCAGGCCAGCGCGACAGGTTGCCGGCGAGCGGATGCTGGCGCTGGTCGGTCAGCAGATAGAGCATGCTCGAGCCGCGCTCCGGATTCGAGCGCTCGTTGATCACCGCGACCAGGCCGGCGAGCCCGCGCTGGCGATATTGCTCGGCGAGGCCGGTGATCTCGGCGTCGATCGTCTCGTCGGTCTGATGGGTGGCGTAGACGACCGTCTGCCAATAGATCAGCGCCAGCATCGCCAGCATGGAGCCGGCGAACAGCGCGAAATAATAGACCGCGAGCCGGAAGGTCGAGGTTCGGACGAGGTCGATCAGGCGGCCTTGAGACAGTAGCCGGCTCCTCGGACGGTGTGCAGCATCGGCTTGGCGAAGCCCTTGTCGATCTTCTGTCGAAGCCGGCTGATATGCACGTCGATGACGTTGGTCTGCGGATCGAAATGATAGTCCCAGACCTGCTCCAGGAGCATCGTTCGCGTGACGACATGGCCGGCATTGCGGGCCAGGTACTCGAGCAGGCGGAATTCGCGCGGCAGGAGTTCGATCTCCGCCGTGCCGCGCCGGACGGTGCGCGCCAGCAGGTCGATCTCGAGCTCACCGACCTTGAGCTTGGTCTCGCTCTTGCCGCCCGCGCCCCGGCGCAGCAGCGACTCGAGCCGCGCCATCAATTCGGAAAAGGCATAGGGCTTGGTCAGGTAGTCGTCGCCACCGGCCTTGAGGCCGCGCACCCGATCGTCGACCTGATCGAGCGCCGACAGGATCAGCACCGGCGTCGCATTGTCCGACGCCCGGAGTGCCGCGACGATCGCGAGGCCGTCCATGCCCGGCAGCATGCGGTCGAGGATGATGGCGTCGAACCGTTCGGTCGTCGCCAGCATCAGCCCCTCGCGCCCGTCGGCCGCATGGTCGACGGTATGGCCGCTTTCCTTCAGGCCCTTCACCAGAAAGGCGGCGGCCTCGCGATCATCCTCGACGACGAGCAGCTTCATGGAAGCGGGTACCTGATGGCAGCGGGCTGGGGGGAAGCGGGGGCCCTCCGCCCGTCACGCCCGGACGGAGTCCGGGCCTCTCCAGGGGGGCGGGAGATCGCCGGGACAGGTCCGGCGAAGACGAGGCGGAGGGTAGGCGGTACTTCGTGATCAGCCGTTCTTGTCGTCCGGGGTAAGGGCCACATAGCGGTTCTGGCCGTGGCGGTTGACCAGCAGCAGGACCGACTTCGACTTGCCGGACTTGGTGGCTTCCTTGACCTTCTGGACGATGTCGTCCGGCTTGCTGACCGGCGTCTGGTCGACCTGGACGATGACGTCGCCGGCCTCGATGCCCTTGTCGGCCGCCGGGCTGCCGTCCTTGACCCGCGAGACCAGCACGCCGTTGACGTCCTTGGGGATCGACAGGCGCTTGCGGATGTCCGCGTTGAGGTTCGACAGCGTGAGGCCCAGCGACGGCGCCTTGCCCGGCCGCTCCTCGCCGGTCTGCGGATCGACCGAGGCGACCTTGGCGTCGTCGAGCTTCTCGACCGTGGTCGGCAGCGACAGATGCTCGCCCTTGCGGAACACGCCCAGGTCGACCTTGGTGCCGATCGGAGTCTCGGCCACGACATGGGGCAGGTCGCGCATCTTCTCGACCGTCTTGCCGCCGAACTTCTCGATGACGTCGCCGACCTTGACGCCGGCCTTGGCGGCCGGGCTGTCCTCGGACACGGACGAGACCAGCGCGCCGGTCGGGTGATTCTGGTCGAGGCCGAGCGAGCTCGCGATCTCGGGCGTCACTTCCTGGATCTGCACGCCCAGCCAGCCGCGATCGACATGGCCGGAATTCTTCAGCTGCTCGATGACGGTCTTGGCCGAATTCGACGGGATGGCGAAGCCGATGCCGACCGAACCGCCGTTGGGCGAGAAGATCGCCGTGTTGATGCCGATGACCTCGCCGCCCATGTTGAAGGTCGGGCCGCCGGAGTTACCGCGGTTAATCGAGGCGTCGATCTGCAGGAAGTCGACATAGTTCGAATCCGCAATCGGCCGGCCGCGGGCCGAGACGATGCCCTTGGTGACCGTACCGCCCAGGCCGAACGGATTGCCGACCGCAATGACCCAGTCGCCGACCTTCGCCTGGTCGCTATCGCCGAACTTGACGTAGGGCAGCGCCTTCGGCGCGTCGATCTTCAAGAGCGCCAGATCGCTCTTCTGGTCCTTGCCGATGATCTTGGCCGGGTGCTGGCTGTCGTCGGCGAAGGTCACCGTGACCTTCTCCGCATCGCCGACCACGTGATTGTTGGTCACGACATAACCGGTCGGATCGACGATGAAGCCGGAGCCGAGTGAGATCACCTTCTGATTGTTCGGCATCGCGTGGGGCACGCCGCCACGGCCGTGGCCCTGCTGCTGCTCGAAGAAACGGCGCAGGAATTCGTCGAACGGGGTGCCTTGGCCCCCGGGCCCCTGCAATTGCGGGCCCTGGTCCTGGTCCTGATCGTCATCATCGCCCTGGTCGGCCTGCTCGTCGCCGCCGCCGCCGGCGCCGGCCTTCTGGACGACCGAGATGTTGACGACAGCGGGCAGCACCTTGTCGACGATCGGCGAGAAGCTCGGCAGGTCCTGCGACATCGGCGCGGAAATCGGCGCCTGGGCAAAGGCGGGGGCCAGGGGGCCGAAAGCCAGGCTGGTCGACAGTCCCAGAAGCAGGAGCGTCCGGCCGTACGGGCGGCGACGCGATGTGGGCTCTCTGTCTGTCACGGCGAAACTGCCTCCTCGGGGGCAACGAGTGAAACGGATCGTGTCCTCATTTAAGAAGAACACCTCACGATGGAAGATGGTGCCACCCACATGTCGGGGAGCCTGCGGGTACATTAAATCTTTGTCATGTTGGGCGCCGGTCCCCCTCAATCCCGATAGTTCGGGTCCTCGTCGTCGAGCAGCCGCTTCACCGCCTCGAAATGGGCATGGGCATAGGCCGGCCGGTCCCGGGCGAAATCGGCCGCGGTCCGGCGGGCGACATCGTCGGCAACGAGGCGCAGCGGCCGGCCGGTCGACTGGGCCAGGATCTGCAATTCGGCGGCGCGCTCCAGGTAATAGAGGTCGTCGAACGCCTGGGCCAGATCGGCGCCGATCGCGATCACGCCGTGATTGGCCAGGAACAGGATGCGCGAGGCGCCCAGCGCCGCCGCCAGCCGGTCACCCTCGTTCGGATCCAGCGCCAGGCCGTTGTAGCTGTCGTCGTAGGCGATGGCGTCGTGGAACCGGAGCGCGTTCTGGTGGGCCATGGCGAGCCGCCCGTCTTCGACCAGGGTCAGCGCCGTCGCGTGCGGCATATGGGTGTGCAGCACCGCGACCGCGTCGGTGCGCGCCCGGTGCAGGCGGGAATGGATATGAAAGGCGGTCGCCTCGACCTCGCCGCGGCCTTCGACGATCCGGCCGTCCCGGTCCAGCACGAGCAGCTGGCTCGCCCGCATCTCCGCCCAATGCACGCCGAACGGATTGATCAGATAGCGGTCGTCGGCGCCGGGCAGGGCCAGGCTGAAATGATTGCAGATACCCTCGCCGAGGCCCAGCTTCGCCGCCCAGCGCAGCGCCGCCGCGAGATCGACGCGCGCGCGGGCGACCGGATCTAGGGCGAGCGCCCCCGAGGAATCGATCCGCGAAAAGCTCTGATTCGTCATGGCGGGCTGGCCCTCTCGAAAGCTTTTGGTGATAGTGAGGATCTTAGGCTTGTTGTCGGAGGAATGGGAACTGCCGGTCGTCGGTTCCCGGAATGGAAAATGGGTCAATCGGGCGAGCGGGCTTGAAAAAGCTGCGCGGTCAGCGGATGTATGGCCTTCGCCATGCGATTCCGGGGCGCGCCGCTGTCGGCGTTTCAAGGGCGCTTTCGTGAGACCCGGTTGCCTGGATAAATGTCGACATCCGGCAAGGGTGCGACGGGTCAGTTTGGGGAGCGACTTTCCGGATGGAAGAGGTTCAGCGGTATATCGCCGAGTACCGCGACTATTTCTACCTGCTGACGATCGTCTGGACCTTTCTCGAGGGTGAAACCTTCGTCCTGCTGGCCGCCGCCGTGGCCGCCAGCGGCACGATCGATCCCTACAAGCTGGGTGCGGCCGCGTGGTGCGGCTCGTACCTGGGCGATCAATGCTGGTTCTTCGTCGGCCGGAAGGCCGGCCCGTTCCTGCTGCGCAAATTCCCGGACTGGAAGCACGGCATCGACATGGTGCACCGCTGGCTCGAGCGCTGGGACATCCTGTTCATCCTGACGTTCCGCTTCATCTACGGCATCCGCAATTTCTCCTCGGCCGCCATGGGGCTGTCGGAGCTGTCGGTCATCCGCTTCATGGTGCTGAACTTCATCGGCGCCGGCCTGTGGTCGGCGACCTTCGTCACCGCCGGCTATCTGTTCGGCCACGCGATCGGCCGGCTGCTCGGGCAGTATGCCCTGGCGATCGAGCTAAGCGCGCTCGGCATCTTCGCGCTCGCGGTGCTGACCATCCTCGCCGTTACCCGCTGGCGCTCCCGCCGCGCGCGCCGGCTCGCCCTGCTGCAGACCGACCGGCCGTAGGGCGGGCGTCGCCCACTCCCGTCCATGCGGAAATGGCGGTAAGGTGGGCCATGGCCGACATGAGCACCGAGACGAGCTGCGCCCGCTGCGGGGCGCCCATGGCCTGCAAGCCCGAGGGGGGCTGCTGGTGCATGGCGTTACCGCCACGCCTGCCGGTTCCCGACGGACCGGCAGCCTGCCTCTGCCCGCGCTGCCTCGAGGCGGAGCCGGCCTATTCGGCCGGCTTGGACGTCGCCAGTTCTAGGATGTGATTGGTCAGCACGGTCGCGCTGAGCGGCTTCAGGCCGAACGCGAAATGCTGGGTGACGCTGCCGCCGGCGATGGCGAGGCCGGCATCGGCGGCGGCGAGCAGCGCGCCCAGGCGCCGGGCGATGTCGAGCCGGGTGGCGATGACGCGCTTGGCGCCGATCGCCAGTGCCGCCTCGGCGAAGGCACGCGCCTCGCTGGCGTCGAGCAGCGCCGGGATGACCAGTACCGGTTCGGCGCCGGTCGCGGCGGCGAGCCGGCCCAGGGCGGCGAAACCCTCCGTATCGGCGGCGTCGAGGCCGGCGGTATCGATCAGCAGCGGGCCGGTCGCCGGGACGGAAACCTCAGGTGCCATCAGGTCGACCCGCTCGGGATCGATGCCGAGCACGGTCAGGAACTCGACGAGCTGCTCGACCCCGCCCGGCCGCACGATATCCGTCGTCAGCACGCGCGCGACCGGAGTCGTGCCGCGGGCGGCGAGCTTGCCGATCAGCGTGGTCTTGCCGGCGGCCGGCGGCCCGACCAGCATCAGCCGGGTGCGCGCGGCCTGGGGCAGGGTTGAGAATTTCAACAGCGCCTTGAGGCCGCTTTCGAGCAGATGGAAGGCGTCGGCCTTGCGCACCTTGCGCTCGAGCAGCCGATATACGAGCCGTGGCGGCGCGTCGTGGAAATTGAGTACATCCTCGGCGACATCGGCGGAACTCAAGGCCGGCCGCTCGGCATCGCCATCGATCAGGCCGGCGAAATTGCCGTCGTCGTTCGCTTCGTTGGCGACCAGCACCGCCGAGGGACCGAGCTGGAGGGCGGCGCGGAACGCCGCTTCACGCGAATCGTCGGCGGGAAGGAACTTGAGACGCATCGGCTGGACACCCGGATGAGACCGATCGGATTGATATCCCTAGTCTCTCCCGCGCCGCTTAACAATCCGTCACGAGCGCGCGGTTCCCCGTCGGGCGCGCCCATGCCATGACCGCCTCATGTCGCATGTCGCCAGTGCCGCCGATTTGCCCTATATCCAGAAGGGTAACCGCTTTGTGGATCGCTGGATGGCAATCGAGCCGGAACTTTTCAAGACGGGCATGCGGCGCCTGACGGCGGGCGTCACGATCATCACGACTTTGGCCGACGGACAGCGGCGCGGCCTGACCGCGACGGCGGTCTGCTCGGTATCGGTGGCGCCGCCGACGCTCCTGTGCTGCGTCAACCGCCAGAGCTCGGCCCATGACGCCATCCTCGCCTCCGGCCTGTTCGCGATCAACGTGCTGACCGCCAAGGACCATGCGCTCGCCGAGCGATTCGGCGGCGCGGAGCTGGGCGAGGCGCGCTTTTCCGAGGGCGAGTGGGGCGTGCTCGATACCGGCGCGCCGATCCTGAAGAGCGCCTTCGTCGGCTTCGACTGCCGACTCGTCCAGACCTTCGACGGGGCGAGCCATACGATCTTCCTGGGCGAGGTCGTGGCCCAGAGCGTCGGCAACGGCGAGCCGCTTTGCTACCTCGGTGGCAGCTACGGCAGCTTCCACGACCTCGAAGCCCTGCTGGCGCTACGCTGATCCGCTCCGGCAGAGGCTGGCGGACCATGGTGTCCATGCCCATATGCGGGCGACCATGATGTCTCCCGCCTGGATCGACCTTTCCGCCCTTTCGGCACTGCTGCAGGTCGTCCTCATCGACATCACGCTCGCTGGCGACAATGCCATCGTCGTCGGCATGGCCGCCGCCGGCCTGCCGAAATGTCAGCGCGGCAAGGCGATCCTGCTCGGCATCCTGGCCGCGACGGCGCTGCGCATTCTCTTCGCGCTCGTGACCGTACAGCTCCTGGCCATCATCGGCCTGACCTTGGCCGGCGGCTTCCTGCTGCTCTGGGTCGCCTGGAAGATGTTCCGCGAGGCGACGGGCAATCCCCATTGCCCGCCGGGCGGCTGTCCCGACGTGCCGACCAAGACCATGGGCCAGGCGCTGCTGCAGATCGTCGTCGCCGACATTTCCATGTCGCTCGACAATGTGCTGGCCGTCGCCGGCACCGCACGCGACCATCTCTGGGTGCTGGTCGCGGGCCTCACCCTCTCGGTCGGCCTGATGGGGGCCGCGTCCCAGCTCGTCGCCCGCATGATCGGCCGCTTCCCCTGGATCGTCTGGATCGGCCTCGGCATCATCACCTATGTCGCCGTCAGCATGATCTGGCAGGGCTGGCACGAGGTGCGCCCCTACATGCCGCCGATGGGGTAAGGGAAGGCCCGCTTTTCCGGCGTCGCCGGGCGCGCCAGGCTTACACACCCAAAATCGTCATCAAGTCAGTTGAGTCTCTCCGAAGGGGGCGCAGGCGGGGGCGCGTGGATGCCCGGGTCAAGCCCGGGCATGACGAAGGGGGTATAGCGGCCGATGGCCGAGGGCTTTGCCTGCCGGGGTAGAGAGGCGGCCGCGCCTTCCTTTTCCGTCATCCCCGGGCCTGACCCGGGGATCCACGTGGATCGGCCAGGCGACGGCGTCTCCGAAGAGGGCTCAGGCGGAGGCGTCTGGATGCCCGGGTCAAGCCCGGGTATGACGAAGGGGGTATAGCGGCCGAGGGCCTTGCCTGGCGGGGTAGAGAGGCGGCCGCGCCATCCTTTTCCGTCATCCCCGGGCCTGACCCGGGGATCCACGTGGATCGGCCAGGCGACGGCGTCTCCGAAGAGGGCTCAGGCGGAGGCGCCTGGATGCCCAGGGCAAGCCCGGGCATGACGGAGAGTTGTGTAACGCTATGACTTATAAAAGTTAATGGGGCGGCCTGTCCTGGCGCCCATGCGGGACCGCCATCAGGCGATGATGTCGGGCAGCAGCAGGCTCTCGAGCCGGGCGATCATGTCCTTGATGGCAAGCTTGCGCTTCTTCAGCCGCTGGATCTGCAGCTGATCTTCTGCCGTTTCGGCGACATGCGCGATCAGGGTGTCGAGATCGCGGTGCTCGCTCACCAGGCCGGCGAGCTTCTGCTTGATGGCTTCGTTGTCGAGGTCCATAGGCCTATGTCGGCAATCTCGGGGGTTGATTCCCGGTCATCGCGGGGCCGGGACTATAGCAGGGTGCGGTGCCGCGCGGGAGGGGCCGATGGCGGGTGATTTCGAAGAGCAGGCGAGCGCGTTCTGGGGGTTCGCGGTGGCGTCCTATGCCCGGCCCGGCGTCGCCGACCTGTGCGTCGACCTGCAGGACCGGGCCGGCCGCGACGTCAACCTGCTGCTGCTGTGCCTGTGGGCCGGCGAGGCGCTGGGCCTGGCGCTCGACGATTGGGAACTGGCCGATCTGGCGGCGGCGGTCGGCCCGTGGAATGCGCGCGCGGTTCATCCGCTGCGCGCGCTGCGCCGGTCGCTCAAGGGCGAGCTTGCGGCGGAGGCGGTGCGCGCCCGGATCGGAGCGGCGGAACTGGAGGCGGAGCGACAGGCCCAGCGGCTGCTGCTGGCGGCGCTGCCGGCGCGGGCGGGCGGCGTGGCGTCGCGCGAGCGCGGCCTTGCTAACCTTGCACGCTATGCCGGCGAGGCCGCGGCGCTCAGTCTTTCCGCCTTGCTCGAGCCGGACGGGTCTCGCCCCAGCGCGTGACGCCACCCGCGTCGATGTCGAACAGGTCGAGCACACGGCCCAGGCTATGGTCGATCATGGCCTCGAGGCTCGCGGGCCTGGCATAGAAGGCCGGGACCGGCGGGGCGATGATCGCCCCCATCTCCGACAATTGGGTCATGGTGCGCAGATGCCCGGTATGGAGCGGCGTCTCGCGCACCATCAGCACCAGCCGCCGGCGCTCCTTCAGCACCACGTCGGCCGCGCGGGTCACCAGGCTGGTCGTGACGCCGGTCGCGATCTCGGACATGGAGCGGACGGAGCAGGGGGCGATGATCATGCCCATGGTGCGGAACGAACCCGACGATATTGCCGCCGCCATGTCGCCCGCCGGGTACCAATGATCGGCGAGCGCCTGCACGTCGGCGATCTTGAGCTCGGTCTCGCAGGCGAGCGTCACCTCGGCCGAGCGCGACAGCACCAGATGGGTCTCGATCGGGAGCGGGCGCAGCAGTTCCAGGAGCCGCACGCCGTAACGCACGCCGGAGGCCCCGGTGATGGCAATGATGAGTCGCTGTGACGTTTTTTCCATAAGCGCTTGAACTAGCTCGAATGGGTGCTGAAATCCAGTAGAGCGGCATGACTGAAGCCGCAAGCCATCCGAATCGAGTGCTTGGAGCCTCGGTCGGATGGGGTTACGGTTTTGTTGCGCACTCGTGTGAGAACGCTTCCAGGAGAGGCATCAATGGCTGTCGAAGATCACATCCGAGCACTTCGGGATAAGCACGCCACCATCGACAAAGCAATCCTGAAGGAGGAGTCCCGTTCCCTTCCTGACGACACCAAGGTAACGGAATGGAAGCGCGAGAAATTAAGAATTAAGGACCAGATTGCCGACCTGTCTCGACACCAAATGGTCTGACGGCGATCAGGAATAGCTGAAGAAGGGCCGAACTGGGTCGCCAGTTCGGCCTTTTTTATTTGACGGTTCCGGACGGCGCATAGACAAGCTCGTTCCAACCGGGCCGGGTTCTATCTTCTTTCCCTCTCGCCGGATGGGCGGCAGGAGCCACGCTAGTCGACGTTGATCATCAACCATGGATTTAGGGACATTCCGCGCCGCCTGCAGTGAGCTCACAGCCCCTGCGGCCGGTCGAGCCGGTCGAGCACCCGGGTCATAATATGGTCGAGCCGGTCGCGGTCGCCGATGCGGAACTGCCGCAGGCCGCCGTACTCGGCCATGACCGAAACGCCGGCGACGGCGACATAGAGCCAGAAGCCGGCATCGGCGCTGGCGCCGGCGAGCGCCAGCCACGCCTCGGCGAAGCCCGTGGGCTTGCCGCCATCCAGCAGGTCGAACAGCGTGCGCGCGATGACGAAGCGCGGGTCGCCCCAACCCATGCGGTCGACATCGACCAGGCCGGAAAAGCGCCCGGCCTCGGTCACGATGGCGTCGCGGCTCGGCGGCTCGGCGATGAAGGCGAGCGCCGGAATGCGGTCGAGGGCGGTGGCGATGCGGGCGAAGCGGCGTTCGACCGCATCGACGATTCCCGCGTCCATCAGGCCGGCGGCCTGGATCGCCCCGCGCGCCTCGGCCAGTTCCTGCGCCAGCACATCCGACCAGCGGACATAGGGGGCGGCCTCGGGTTCGCTCGCCCAGCCATAGCGGCCGGCCCCCTTGACCGTTGCGATCTTGTGCTGCAGCTCGGCCAAGCTGCCGGCGATCAGGCCCAGGTGCGGCGGCTTCAGCCGGTCGACCAGGCCCAGCAGCGGCTCGCCGTCGAGCCGTTCCAGGATCAGGGATGGAAACTCCGACGCGAGGTCGCGCGCCAGGATCTTCGGCAGCGGCACGCCCAGGGGCCGCAGCCGGTCGGACCAGAGGGCGGCGCTGCGGATCAAGCCGCGCTGTTCGGGCAGGCCCAGGCGCACGACCACGCGCCGGCCGTCGGTCAGTTGCACGTCGAACACGAAATGCCGACCGCTGCCCTCGAACCGGCGCACGCCGGCGGCGGCGCCGTTCAAGCCGGCTTCGGCGATCGCGGCCGCCAGGAATTCGTCGGGGCCGACCTCGGTCGCGGGCAGGAACACGCGGGCCTCAGGCATTGGCTTGCCCGCGGGCCCGCTCACGCAGCACGTATTTCTGGATCTTGCCGGTCGAGGTCTTGGGCAGCGGCCCGAACACGACCGTCTTCGGCGCCTTGAAGCGGGCCAGATGCTCACGGCAGAAGGCAATGATCTCCGCCTCGGTCGTGTTCGCCCCGTCCTTCAGGGTCACGAAGGCGCACGGGGTCTCGCCCCAGGTCTCGTCCGGCTTCGCGACCACGGCGGCCTCCAGCACGGCCGGATGGCGGTAGAGCACGCTCTCGACCTCGATGGTCGAGATGTTCTCGCCCCCGGAAATGATGATGTCCTTCGACCGGTCCTTCAGTTCGATATAGCCGTCCGGGTGCAGCACGCCCAGGTCGCCGGTGTGGAACCAGCCGCCCTTGAACGCCGCCGCGGTCGCTTTCGGGTTCTTCAGGTAGCCTTTCATGACGATGTTGCCGCGCATGAACACCTCGCCCATGGTCGCGGCGTCGGCCGGGACCGGCTCCAGGGACTCGGCATCGGCGACCATCAGCCCGTCGAGCACGGGATAGCGCACGCCCTGGCGCGCCTTCTTCTGCGCCTTCTCGTCCGGCGGCAGCGCGTCCCAATCCGTATGCCAGTCGCAGACCACGGCCGGGCCATAGACCTCGGTCAGGCCATAGACATGGGTAATATGGAAGCCCATGCGCTCCATGCCCTCGATCACGGCCGCGGGCGGCGGGGCGGCGGCGGTCATCATCTCGATCGTGCGGCCGCCGAGCTCAGGCGGTGTCGGCGTGTTGAGCAGCATGGTCATGATGATCGGCGCGCCGCACAGGTGGGTGACGCCGTGCTGCTCGATGGCCGCCAGGATGCCGGGCGCGTCGACCCGCCTGAGGCAGACATGGGTCCCGGCCAGCGCCGTGATCGTCCAGGGAAAGCACCAGCCGTTGCAATGGAACATCGGCAGAGTCCAGAGGTAGGTCGGGCGCCCGGCCAGACCCCAGACCATGATGTTGCCGATCGCGTTCAGGTACGCGCCGCGATGGTGATAGACCACGCCCTTGGGATCGCCGGTCGTGCCGCTGGTGTAGTTGAGCGAGATCGCGTCCCACTCGTCCGCGACCGGGACGCCGGTATAGGCGGGATCGCCCTCGGCCAGGAGCGCCTCGTAGTCGAGCGCGCCGATCAGCGCGCCGGTCTCGGCCAGCGGATCGTCGATGTCGACGACGAGCGGCTTCGGCCCGGTCATGAGCGCCAGTGCCGCGGCGATGACCGGCGAGAATTCCCGGTCGGTCAGCAGCA
This sequence comes from Aliidongia sp., assembly GCA_035310205.1. Lineage (GTDB taxonomy): Bacteria > Pseudomonadota > Alphaproteobacteria > ATCC43930 > CGMCC-115725 > Aliidongia. The sequence goes on along the minus strand of DATGEK010000070.1, from coordinate 65,903 downwards.
GCTTCGCCTCGCCGTGGCCGAGCATGAAGGCGATGGTCGGTGCGTCCAGCCGGATGTTGAGCGCGTTCAGGACCGCGCCCGCCATCGGTACGCCATGATGTGCCTCAATGACCTCGGGAATATTGGGCGCCATGATCGCGACCGTGTCGCCCGGGCCGATACCGCGCCGGTGCAGCGCCGAGGCCAGCCGGCGGCAGCGTTCCGCGGTCTGGCGCCAGGTGAAACGCCGGGGACCATGGATGATCGACGGCCGGTCCGGATGGACCGCCGCCGCGCGTTCCAGGAACCCGAGCGGGGTCAGCGGCACGTGATTGGCCGGAGTGCGGTCGAGGTCGCGCGCGTAGGGCGAGGAGGAAGGCAGCATGGCACCGGCTCGACGAAGGGGCGATCGACCCATGATCCGCCGAAGCGCCCGGCGACCGCAAGCGGCGTGACGCGTCCGGCACCAGAGGCTAGGCTGGCCGGCAATCAGAAGATCCGAAGGGAGAGTCGAGCCATGACCGATACCGCGGCCCGCTTCGATGCGATCCATGCCCGCTCGCTCGACGACCCCGAGGGGTTCTGGGGGGAGGCCGCCGCCGATCTCGTCTGGACCCGGCCCTATGCCCGCGTGCTCGACGCCAGCCGTCCGCCGTTCTATCGCTGGTTCCCGGGCGGCGGCCTCAACATCTGCTTCAACGCGCTCGACCGCCACGTCGCGGCCGGGCGCGGCGATCAGGTGGCGCTGATCCACGACAGCCCGGTCACCGGCCGGACCCGGCGCTATACCTATCGCCAATTAACCGACCGGGTTGCGCGCCTGGCCGGCGCCATCGCGGCGCTGGGCGTCGGCAAGGGCGACCGGGTCGTGATCTACATGCCGATGGTGGCGGAGGCGGCGACGGCCATGCTCGCCTGCGCGCGACTCGGCGCCGTCCATTCCGTCGTGTTCGGCGGCTTCGCGGCGAACGAGCTCGCGACCCGGATCGATGATGCCAAGCCCCGGCTGATCCTGTCCGCCTCCTGCGGCATCGAGGGCGCCAAGCGCATCCCCTACAAGCCGCTGCTCGATGCCGCGATCGAGCGGGCGGCGGCCAAGCCCGACCATTGCCTGATCCTGCAGCGGCCCGAGCTCCCATGCGAGCTTGTGCCGGGGCGCGATCTCGACTGGGCAGAGACCGTCGCCACGGCGGCGCCGGCCGCCTGCGCCGACACGGATGCCACCGACCCGCTCTATATTCTTTATACCTCCGGCACGACCGGCATCCCGAAGGGCGTGGTGCGCGACCATGGCGGCTATGCCGTGGCGCTCCATTGGAGCATGGGCAATATCTTCGGCCTGGCCCCCGGCGACACCATGTTCACCGCATCCGACGTCGGCTGGGTCGTCGGCCACAGCTATATCGTCTATGCGCCGCTCCTGCGGGGCTGCACTTCGGTCCTGTACGAGGGCAAGCCGGTCGGCACGCCCGATGCCGGCGCCTTCTGGCGTGTCGTGCGCGACCATGGCGTCCATGTGCTGTTCACGGCACCGACCGCCTTCCGGGCGATCCGGCGCGAGGACCCCGAGGGCAGTTTCATCAAATCCGCCCCGCTCGGCGGGTTCCGGGCACTGTTCCTCGCCGGCGAGCGCTGCGATCCGCCGACGCTCGCCTGGGCCGAGGCCCAGCTCGGATTGCCGGTGATCGATCATTGGTGGCAGACCGAGACCGGCTGGCCGATCGCGGCGAATTGCCTCGGCATCGGGCGATTGCCGGTCAAGCCGGGCTCGCCGACCAAGGCGGTGCCGGGCTGGGACGTGCGGGCGCTGGACGAGGCCGGCCAGCCCGTGCCGCCGGGCGAAATCGGCAATCTCGCGGTCAAGCTGCCGCTGCCGCCGGGCTCGCTGCCGACGCTCTGGCAGGCGGACGACCGCTATGTCGCCTCATATCTCTCGGCCTTCCCCGGCTATTACCAGTCGGGCGATGCCGGCTATATCGACGAGGACGGCTATATCTTCGTCATGACCCGGACCGACGACATCATCAATGTCGCGGCCCACCGGCTGTCGACCGGGGCGATGGAAGAGGTCGTGGCAGCCCATCCCGACGTCGCCGAATGCGCCGTGATCGGCGTTCAGGACGAATTGAAGGGGCAGATGCCGCTCGGCTTCGTCGTGCTGAAGGCCGGCGTCGCCCGGCCGGACGAGGCGATCGAGCGCGAGATCGCCGCCCTGGTGCGCGAGCGCATCGGGCCGATCGCCGGCTTCAAGCGCACGCTCGTCGTCGATCGGCTGCCCAAGACCCGCTCCGGCAAGATCCTGCGCCAGGCCATGCGCGGCCTGGCCGACGGCAAGCCGGTGGCCGCGCCGGCGACGATCGACGACCCGGCGGCGCTCGTCGAAATCGGCGCGGTCTTGAAGAGGGCGGGGTTCTGAGGGGATGCCTCTCCCGCGAAGCAGGAGAGGGCTTTCGCTACCTCAGATCTCGTCGATCTCGGTCAGCAGCGGCTCGGCGCGCACGGCGTGGGGGTTCTGCTTGCGGGCGATGGCGAGCAGGGCTTCGAAATCGGCCTGGCTGCACAGGCCGATCGCGACCGGGTTGCGCGGCTTGATGTTGGCCGAGTTCCAGTGCGAGCGGTCGCGGATCGCGGCGATGGTCGGCTTGGTCGTGCCGATCAGGCGCGAGATCTGGGCGTCCGACAGCTCCGGATGGTTCTTGATGATCCAGGCGATGGCGTCGGGCTTGTCCTGGCGCTTGGAGATCGGCGTGTATTTCGGGCCCTTCTGCTTGCTCCCGGCCACCGGATGGGCGCCGGCCGCGAGCTTGAGGCGCAGCGACGGATCGGCCTCGCAGCGGGTGATCTCGGCCTTGGTGATCTGGCCGTTCGCGATCGGGTCCAACCCCTGCATCATGGTCGCGACCTCGCCGTCGGCGATCGCCTGAACCTCGAGTGCATGCAAGCCGCAGAACGCCGCGATCTGATCGAACGACAGCGAGGTATGCTCGACGAGCCACACGGCGGTGGCCTTGGGCATGAGGGGAAGCGGCATGCTTTTTCTTCTCCTGGCGACGCGGGAAGGGCCGGCGGTCGCTGGCTAGCGGGTTCCCGGAACGATGTGCATAAAAATGACGATGTGTTGCCTATATAGTCGAGCCGCCCGCCCGATGGAAGCGCCGGGACGCAGATCCGCCCGGCGTTCCGCTGCTGCCGTCAGGCGACCAGCACGATCTTGCCAATGTGCTCGCTGCTTTCCATCAGGCGATGGGCGTCTGCCGCCTGGGCCAGCGGGAAGGTGCGGAACAGCACGGGCTTCACCGTTCCGGCCTCGATCAGCGGCCAGGCCCGCTGGCGCAGCGCCCGGGCGATGACGCCCTTCTCCTCGACCGAGCGCGGGCGCAAGGTCGAGCCGGTGAGCGTCAGGCGCTTGCGCATGATCAGGTTGAGGTCGAGCTCGACCCGGGCGCCGTGCAGGAACGCGATGTTGACGATCACGCCGTCGACCGCGGCCGCCTGCATGTTGCGCTGGACATAGTCGCCGCCGACCATGTCGATGATGATGTCGACGCCCTTGCCCTGGGTCCGCTCCTTGGTGACCTGGATAAAATCCTCGATCCGGTAGTTGATGCCGCGTTCGGCGCCCAGGCGCTCGCAGGCATAGGCCTTCTCGGTGCTGCCGGCGGTGGCGAAGGCGCGGCCGCCCAGGGCCTTGACCAGCTGGATCGCGGTCGTGCCGATGCCGCTGGTGCCGCCATGGATCAGCACGGTCTTGCCGGCGGCGAAATGGGCCCGGTCGATGAGATTGGTCCAGACCGTGAAGAAGGTCTCGGGGATGGCCGCCGCCTCCTCGAACGACAGGCCGGCCGGGATCGGCAGGCATTGCGGTGCCGGGGCCGCGCAATATTCGGCGTAGCCGCCGCCGGCGACCAGGGCGCAGACCCGATCGCCGACATTCATATGCTGGGCGCCGAGACCCACGGCCGCGACCGTGCCGGCGACCTCGAGGCCCGGCAGATCGGAGGCGCCGGGGGGCGGCGCATAGTGACCCTGGCGCTGAAACACGTCGGGCCGGTTGACGCCGGCGGCCGCGACCTTGATCACCACCTCGCCGCGCCCCGGCTTCGGCACCGGCCGGACTACCGGCACGAGCACCTCCGGGCCGCCGGGGCTGGAAATCTCGATCGCGGTCATGGTCTCGGGCAGGGCGCTCATGGCAGTCGCTTCCTCATCATAGAGAGATGGCTATGACCTAAGCGCATCGCCACGACCGAGGCAAGACGGGGGCGATGGTGGCGCGGCCCGCGGGTCGGCCCTGCTGTCATGGAATGGTAACGGGCGCGATCCATGCGCCGGGCTCATGCCGCCGGTGCTGGTCAGGGTCCCGCCGCGGTCTCGGCGCTTGTCTTCCGCGGATTTCGGCGATAGAAACCGCGCCTTCCGTGACGGGTCTCCGGACGCCGGCGGCCGTCAGTTGCTTGACGTGCCGCGGGGCGACCGCTATAACCCGCCACCCCGTTGACAGTTTCGTTTCATCGAGAGCCCGTTCCCCATGGCCAATCACAAGTCCGCTGAGAAGCGTTTCCGCCAGACCCTTCGGCGGACCGAGGTCAACCGTGCCCGCGTCGGCCGCATCCGTACCTTCGTCAAGAAGGTCGAGCTGGCGATCGCGTCCGGCAACAAGGACGACGCCAAGGCGGCTTTTCTCGCGGCCCAGCCGGAGATGCAGCGCGGCGCCCAGAAGGGCGTGCTGCACAAGAACACGGTTGCCCGCAAGCTGTCGCGCCTGAACGCGCGCATCGCCGCGCTCTAATTCGGTATCTCGGCCGGACCGGCCCCGGCTACCGGGGCCGGACGTCTCATGGGGTTTGCTGCTCGATTGCATCGCAATCGAAGTAATGGCGCTTGTCTGTCCCTATTTCGATCCGCTCCGCGAAAATATTCGCGCGTTCCGCATTCGATCCCGTTGCCAGCGGCGTCACCCATCGGTAATCTTCCCCTCTGCCATGTCACCATAGGGCATGCACGCGAAGGCTGAACCTCGCGGGCGTGGACTGTGAGTTGGCCGGGCTTTACAGTAACGTCTTGCGACGCAACTGCGAATAGTCAGTAAATACCTCTTAAATTGTTGTAATCGTAGGTGGTTGGTCTCGTGAGGCCGGCGACTTGGGGTGGTGGGGACACGTTTCTTCGGGAGATGCGGTAGCGCCGGATGCTTGTCCTCCGGGCGTCCCCGTATCGCCGCCATGACGTATCTTTCGGGTCGGCTCGCCGAACGCTCCGTTCTTGGGGTGTTTGCGGTGGACGGCTCATGGCGCGACGCTGTCGCCCGGGTCAGGTCCGGCGGCGGCTCTCGCGTCGGTAATCTGTCGGACTGATGATCAAAACCCGGGGCTCCTCCCGTGGAACCCCAGGTTTTGATCACCAGCGACGCGATGGTGACGAGCAACTTCTCGCCGCCGGCCCGCCGGGCCTGTCGGAGCCTTGTACCCGATGGAGCCCTCTGGGTCGGCCCTGGGGAAGCCGAACGTCAGCGGCGCGTCGCCAAGTTTCAATCTTGCGAGATGGACTGGGCGGGCATTGGCTCGAAGCGCGATTATCACTCTGGCGGGATGGACTGTGGCATGGGCGCACCAGCTGCTCTGGGGCGGGACATGCCCGCAATGACCGCTCATCTGTCGGCGATCGACGGGCCGCTCGCCGCGCAATGGCAGCGTGTGCGTGGCCGTCTGCGCGACGAGTTCGGCGAGGCCGCCTATCGCAGCTGGCTCTCCTCGCTCAGCCTCGCCGACATGGTCGACGGTGCCATCCTGATCGAAGTGCCGACGCGCTTCCTGCGGGACTGGGTCGTCGCCCATTATGCCGACCGGATCCGCACGCTCTGGTCCGGCGAGAACAAGGACGTGAGCGCGGTCGAGATCGTGGTCGGCGACCGCCGCAGCGAGCCGATGCCGATCGAGAACCTGCGCGAGGAGGCCGAGCGCGCGCTGGCGGCGCTGGCCGAGGCGGAGGACCGCCCGTCCAGCCGTCTCGAGGCCCCGGCCCGCTCCGTGGCGGCCGCCACGGTGGCGCCGGTCGTCGAAGCCTCGGACGATCGCGAGATTTCGGCGCCGCTCGACCAGCGCTTCACCTTCGAGAATTTCGTCGTCGGCAAGCCCAACGAGCTCGCCCATGCGGCGGCCCGCCGGGTCGCCGAATCGGCGGTGTCGGGCAATCGGGCCGCCCCATTCAATCCGCTGTTTCTTTATGGCGGCGTCGGGCTCGGCAAGACCCATCTGATGCATGCGATCGCCTGGCACATCCGTCGGCACGATCCCAGCCGGAAGGTGATCTACCTGTCGGCCGAAAAGTTCATGTACCAGTTCATCAAGGCGCTCCGCTTCAAGGACACGATGGCGTTCAAGGAGCAGTTCCGCTCGGTGGACGTGCTGATGATCGACGACGTGCAGTTCATCAGCGGCAAGGACTCGACCCAGGAGGAGTTCTTCCACACCTTCAACGCGCTGGTCGATCAGAACCGCCAGGTGATCATCTCGGCCGACAAGTCACCGTCCGATCTCGAAGGCATGGAAGAACGGATGAAGTCGCGGCTCGGCTGGGGCCTGGTCGCCGACATCCATCCGACGACCTACGAATTGAGGCTCGGCATCCTGCAGGCCAAGGCGGAGCTGCGCCAGACCCAGGTCCCGGCCAAGGTGCTGGAGTTCCTGGCGCACAAGATCACGTCCAACGTCCGCGAGCTCGAAGGGGCGCTGACCCGCATCACCGCGCATGCGCAACTGGTCGGCCGCTCGATCACGCTCGAGAGCGCCCAGGACGTGCTGCACGATCTGCTGCGGGCCAACGACCGGCGCGTCACGATCGAAGAGATTCAGAAGCGCGTGGCGGAGCATTTCAACATCCGCCTCGCCGACATGCATTCGGCCCGCCGCGCCCGCGCCATCGCCCGGCCGCGCCAGGTCGCGATGTATCTGTGCAAGCAGCTGACGCCGCGCTCGCTGCCGGAGATCGGCCGCAAGTTCGGCGGCCGCGACCACACCACGGTCATGCATGCCGTGCGCAAGATCGAGGAACTGCTCGTGTCCGACCGGGCGCTGGGCGAGGACATCGATCTCTTGAAGCGGATGCTCGAGACTTAAGGTTGCCCGCAGCTTGAACGACGGCCGAGGTGAATGATATCATGTGATATCACTCGCATCGCGGCGGAGCAGGCATGGCGCAACTCCTCGTACGGCAGGTGGCGGACGCTCTCGTGGCCGCGCTGAAGGCGCGGGCACGGGCACATAATCGGTCGACCGAAGCGGAGCACCGCGCGATCCTCGAGGCCGCGCTGATGCCGGCCGCAGCTGACTTTGCCGAGCGGGCCGCTCGTCTGCGGGCGGAGACGAAGGGGCGTCTAAGCGGCGACTCGGTTGATCTCGTACGCGAGGATCGCGACGCCCGATGACAGTGTCGTCTTCTCGACAGGCGATCGTCGGCGATGCGTCGGTCGCACTGAAATGGGTTTGCGAGGAAGAGGGGAGCGATCGGGCGGCGTCGCTGCTGACCGGGCGCCCGCTCGTGGCGCCGGCCTTGTGGCTCGTCGAGACGGCCAATGCGCTGTGGCGCCGCGTTCAGCGCGGCGAATTGACCGGGCGGGAAGCCGACGAACGAATTGCCGCACTCACCACGGCCCCGGTTAGAGCGCTCGATGTCCAAGACCTGATTTCAGATGCCCTGAAGCTGGCGTGCACCCTCGGTCATCCGGTCTATGACTGCCTCTATCTCGTGGCGGCCTCTCGCTGCCAAGGCCTGGTGATCACGGCCGATCGCCGCTTCCACGCGGCGGCGGCCGGTCATGCCGAATATGGCGCGATGATCGCGCTTCTCTGACTTAGGCCCGGTTCAGCCCTAGCATCAGGTCCATATTCTGGACCGCAGCACCCGAGGCGCCCTTGCCCAGGTTGTCGAGGCGGGCGACGAGCGTCGCCTGGCCGTGGGCCGGATGGGCGAAGACGAACAGCTCCAGCATGTCCGTGCCGTTCAGGGCCTCGGGATCGAGATGGCCGAGGCTGGTCTTGCTCGACAGCTCGAGCGGCATGACGCGCACCAGCTTCCGGCCTTCGTAATAGTCGGCGAGGATGCCGTGGATATCGGCGCCCGAGACCGGCCGCGCCAGCGCGCGCAGGTGCAGCGGGACCGCGACCAGCATGCCCTGGCGCCAGGCGCCGACCGACGGCAGGAAGATCGGCCGGTGGGCAAGCCGGCTGTGAGCCTGCAGCTCCGGCACGTGCTTATGCTCGAGATTGAGTCCGTAATAGCGCAGCGGGCTGGCGTCGGCGCCGGGCGGATCGCTCTCGTAGCTCTCGATCAGCTTCTTGCCGCCGCCCGAGTAGCCCGAGGTGGCATGGACCGAAACCGGGTAGTCGGCGCCGATCACGCCGGCGTCGACCAGCGGGCGCAGCAGCGCGATGCCGCCGGTCGGGTAGCAGCCGGGGTTGCTGACACGCTGGGCAGCCGCGATCCGGTCGGCATGGCCGGGCGCCAGCTCGGCGAAGCCATAGACCCAGTCGGGATCGGTGCGATAGGCGGTCGAGGCATCGAGCAGGCGAGTGCGGCCGCCGGCGGCCATGGCGGCGGCTTCGCGCGAGGCATCGTCCGGCAGGCACAGGATGGCGAGATCGACCTCGGTCAGCACCCGCTTGCGGGCGGCGGGATCCTTGCGCGAATCGGCCGGCAGGCTGACGATCTCGATGTCGGTGCGGTCTGCCAGGCGGCGATGGATCTCGAGCCCCGTGGTGCCGGCTTCGCCGTCGATGAATACGGTGGGTCGCGTGGTCATGGCTCTGATCCCGGGGCTTACCGTTGGAATAGACCGCGAGTCGCACCTTAGCCGACCCGTCGTGACAGCCATATTATCAGTGCCGGGCCGGTGGACCAGACCGTCTGGGCGCAACCATGCTGTGATCTGGACGCTCGTCGCCGGCCATGGCTCGGTTCGGCGCGGCGTTGCGGCGCGGTCGCGGGAAACCGTGCGTGTGCTGTAAAAACTGTGCTATACGATCCGTCCGTGGGGAAGGGCCGCAAGGGCCGGTACCGGCGGGTCGGTCCGCTCGTTGGTCCGTCTGTAGTAACCTTGCCAAATGGGCGCCCCTTGGTACGATTCCAGACACCATGAAGATCACCATTGAACGCGCGGCGCTGCTGCGTGCCCTCGGCCACGTCCAGAGCGTCGTCGAGCGCAGAAACACCATTCCCATCCTGTCGAACGTTCTGCTCCGGGCGGAAAGCGGGCGCTTGAGCCTGTCGGCGACCGACATGGATCTCGAGGTCGTCGAGGTCGTGCCGGCCCAGGTCGTGCGCGAAGGCAAGACCACGGCCCCGGCCCATACGCTCTACGACATCGTGCGCAAGCTGAAGGAAGGCGCCCAGGTCGAGCTGGACGCGAGCGGCGACCGCGGGGCGCTGACGTTGCGCTCCGGGCGCTCGACCTTCACGCTCGCCTGCCTGCCGGCCGAGGACTACCCGGTCATGTCGGGCGGTCCGCTGGCGCACGAGTTCCTGCTCGCGGCCAACGACCTCAAGGGCCTGATCGACCGGACCCGCTTCGCGATCTCGACCGAGGAGACGCGCTATTACCTGAACGGCATCTATCTGCATGCCGCCCAGAGCGCCGAGGTCGACGTGCTGCGTGCGGTCGCGACCGATGGTCATCGCCTGGCGCGGGTCGACGTGCCGCTGCCCGAGGGTGCCAAGGGCATGCCCGGCGTCATCGTACCGCGCAAGACCGTGATGGAACTGCGCAAGCTCCTGGACGAGACCGACCAGGCCGTGCGCATCGAATTGAGCGAGACCAAGATCCGCTTCGACTTCGGCGACGGCGTGCTGACGTCCAAGCTGATCGACGGCACGTTCCCGGACTATGACCGGGTGATCCCGGCCGGCAACGACAAGATCCTGGAAGTCGCGACCAAGCTGTTCGCCGAGGCGGTCGACCGCGTGTCGACCATCTCGACCGAGAAGAGCCGCGCGGTGAAGCTGGCGCTCGACCAGGGCAGCCTGGTGCTGTCGGCGACCAGCCCGGAAAATGGCACCGCGTCGGAGGAGATCGAGGTCGGCTACCAGCATGGTCCGATCGAGATCGGCTTCAACTCGCGCTATCTCCTGGACATCGCCCAGCAGATCGAGGGCGAGGATGCGCAGTTCGTCATGGCCGACGCCGCCTCGCCGACCATCCTGCGCGACGCGCGCGACCATTCGGCGCTCTATGTGCTGATGCCGATGCGCGTCTGAACGCAACCGCGGCAAGCACGCAACCGGCAATCGAGGGCTCCATCCGAACGGGTGGCGCCCTCGATCCGTTTTTGGCTATGCGCGCTTTCGATGGTCGTCGCGGGCTCCGGCGCAGGCGCTCTTGTGCCACACTCTACTTCTTGGCCTCGTCGAGCAGGCGGGCGAGCCGCTGCAGGGCGAGCGTATAGCCCTGGGTCCCGAAACCGGCGATCACGCCCGAGGCAACCAGCGAGACATAGGAGTGGTGTCGGAAGGCCTCGCGCTTGTGCACGTTCGAGATATGCACCTCGATGATCGGGAACTCGCAGGCGTTGAGCGCGTCGAGGATCGCGACCGAGGTATGGGTGAAGGCGGCGGGGTTGATGACGATGCCGGCCGCCGTCTCGCGCGCCTCGTGGATCCAGTCGATGACCTGGTATTCGGCATTGCTCTGGTGGAACCGGATCTCGAGGCCGAGCTCGGTTGCGGCGCGGCGGCATTGCGCCTCGACGTCGGCCAAGGTCTCATAGCCGTAGATCGCCGGCTGGCGCTTGCCCAGCAGGTTCAGGTTCGGCCCGTTCAGCACATAGACGATGCGGCTCATGACTGTCCTCCCTCAGGTTGCGCCGGCAGCGCCTGCGGCGCGGACTCAGGCCCTGGGCGCGGCGTCCAGCACTTCGCGCAGCTTGTGCGCGATCTCGTTCAGGGTGAAGGGTTTGCCGATCACGGCGACGGTCGGGTCGATCTTGCCATCGTGGAGGATGGCGCGGCTGGCGTAGCCGGTGGTGAACAGCACGCGGATGTCCGGCCGCGCCGCCGTGATGGTTTCGGCCAATTCGCGGCCGTTGGTGCCGCCGGGCAGGCCGATGTCGCTGAACAGCAGGTCGATGTGCGGCAACTTGTCGAGGCGGCGCAGCGCATCCTCCGCATTGTGCGCGGCATGAACGACGTAGCCGAGCGTCTGGAGCGCGGTCACGCTGTAGTTGCGGACATCCTCGTCATCCTCGACCACCAGCACAATCTCGCCGGTCGGACTGTCGGGGATCGGCTCGGCGGACGGTGCCTCGACCGAGGCGGCGGGCGCCGTGAGGCGGGGCAGGTACAGCTCGACCGTCGTGCCGTGGCCGGGCGCGCTCTTGATCGCGGCATGGCCGCCCGACTGGCGCGCGAAGCCGTAGACCATGCTGAGGCCGAGGCCGCTGCCGCTGCCGATGTCCTTGGTGGTGAAGAACGGCTCGAACGCCTTGGCGAGCGTGTCGGCGTTCATGCCGGCGCCGCTGTCGGTGACCGAGAGCAGGGCATAGTCACCACTGGCGACCTCCGGGTAGCGGCTGGCATAGGTGGCGTCGAGCGTCGCATTCGCGGTCTCGATGACCACGCGGCCGCCTGACGGCATGGCATCGCGGGCGTTCAGGGCCAGATTCAGGAGCGCGTTCTCGACCTGGTTGGCATCGGCGCTGGTCTGCCACAGGTCATGGGCGAGCACGGTCTCGATCGTCACCGTCTCGCCCAAGGATCGGCGCAGCAGCTCGGACATGCCGCAAACGAGCTTGTTGAGATCGACCGGATGCGGCGCCAGCGGCTGCTTGCGCGAAAAGGCGAGCAGGCGATGGGTCAGGGTCGCGGCCCGGTCCGCCCCACGGCGGGCGGCACCCAGCAGGCGCCGGAGCCGTTCATCGACCAGGCTGCGCTCCATGACGTCGAGATTGCCGATGACCACGGTCAGTAGATTGTTGAAATCATGGGCGACGCCGCCGGTCAGTTGGCCGACTGCCTCCATCTTCTGGGCTTGGCGCAACTGTTCTTCGAGCCGCCGGCTTTCGGTCACATCGCGGGCGCTGACGGCGATGCGCCGAGTTTCGCCCGGCCGCTCCGGTATCGGCGAGGCGACCGCTTCGACCAGGATCGGGCCCTGGGCGCGCTGATAGCGCACCGGCTTGCCGGTCGCGAGCGCCTCATTCAGCGCATGGGCGATCTCCGTCGCCCGCGCCGGGGTATGGACCTCCGCCAGGCTGCGGCCGACGACATCCTCCCGCTGCATGCCATAGAGCCGGAGCGCCGCCGGATTGATCTCCTCATAGAAGAACTGGCCGTCCTCGCCGACCGCCATCAGGGCGTGGCATTCCGAGGAATATTCGTAGAACAGGCGGATCTGAAGCTGGCTTTCCTGCAACTGCTGAGTGCGTTCGACGACCTCTGCGGCAAGGGTCTCGTTCAGCCGACGGATCTCCGCGTCGGCGCGATGGCGCTGCACCGCCATGCCGAGCAGGTTGGCAACCGCCTCGAGAAACGCCAGGTCGCGCTCGCTGAAAGTGCCACTGCTGGGGCTGTCCGCCTCCAGCACGCCGAACGGCGGGTCCTGGCCGCCGAGAATGACGTTGATGGCGCGCTGGATATTGTGCTCGGCCAGCAGGTCCGGCGTGCGGAATCGCTCTTCCGTGGCCAGGTGGTTCGAAATGACCGGCCGGCCGGTCTGGAAAGCGTAGCCGGCCGGGGACGCCAGGTCGGCGCCGACGGTCGCATGCCCGATCACGCCTTCGTGCCAGCCGACGCCGGCGCGGACCAGGAAGCGGCCCTGGTCCGGCTGATATTCCAACAGCTTGCAATGCTGGACGCCGAGCCCGAGGGCGGTCAGCCGGCAGGCCTCGGTGAGCAGCGCGTCGAGCGTCACGTCGGCGAGCGCAATATGGCCGAGCTCTGCCAGCAGCGCCTGCTGATGGAGCCGCTGTTCCAGTTCGACATCGACGCGGGTTTCGAGGGGCGGCGCTGGCGTCACTATGGCTTCCCGATGGAACGCGAGAGCGGGCAGACGGCGGTACGATGGAGCGCAGTCCTTCAAGACCAACACCGACGGGCTGATAAAGTCCGGGGAAGCCCGAGAAATTCCTGGGGCAAAGAAGCGTTTTCGGGTCGCGCGCGCGCATGCGCGCGCCGTGGTTAGGTCGCTGGCATGCGGCGCGGATGGCGATTGGGCTTCTGATCCTGGTATCGACGGTGTAAACTGCCGGCCTTCGAACCGCTCCGATTGTCGGAGAAAACGACGGATTTCCGCGGGGTCCTTTCAAGCCTTGATCCGAGTCAGCATTGATCCGAGATTGCCCGCCGCCCGAATCCGCGCAACCCAGTGATCCCATAAGTCGATTGGATAACTCCTTCACGCCCGACGGTGCTGCCGGCCCGTCCTCGACTCCGTTCGAGGCCGCGGGAGCCGCACGCGCGCCCGGCCCGGCATCCCATGCCGCGGCGCCGGTTGCGGTGCTGCGGCTGGATCTGACCGACTTCCGCTCCTATGAGACCGCGCGGCTGGAGGTCGACGCCCGGCCGGTCGTGCTGACCGGGCCGAACGGGGCCGGCAAGACCAATCTGCTGGAGGCCGTCTCGTTCCTGGCGCCCGGCCGGGGCCTGCGCCGGGCGCGGCTCGCCGAAATCGACCGGCGTCCAGCGCTGATGGGCGGCGAGGAGGCTCCCGGGGCTACCCATCCCTGGGCGGTCGCCGCCCGGCTCGCGACGCCGGACGGGCTGGTCGCGATCGGCACCGGTCGCGACGGCACGAGCGAAAGCGGCGATCGGCGGCTGGTGCGGATCGACGGCCAGGCGGTCAAGGGCCAGGCGGCGCTCGCGGGCTATCTCAATCTCGTCTGGCTGACGCCGCAGATGGACCGGCTGTTCCAGGAAGGGGCGGCGCCGCGCCGCCGTTTCCTCGACCGGCTGGTGTTCGGCTATGACCCGGCCCATGCGACCCGGCTCGCGGCCTATGAGCAGGCGCTGCGCGAGCGGGCGAAGCTGCTGCGCGCCGGCGGGGCCGATCCGCAATGGCTGTCGGTGCTCGAAGAGACCCTGGCGCGCGAGGGGGTTGCCGTTGCAGCGGCCCGGCGCGAGATCGCCGAGCGGCTCGACCAGGCCGCGGCCCGCCCGGCCGGCGCCTTCCCGTCACCGCGGCTTGGGCTCGAAGGCGGGATCGACGGCTGGCTCGACGAGATGCCGGCGTTGGCGGTCGAGGACCGGCTGCGCGCCGAATTCGCGGCCTGCCGCCGGCTCGATGCCGAGATCGGCGGTGCTTCGGTCGGACCGCATCGCAGCGACCTCAAGGTCAGCCATGCCGCCAAGGGGGCAGCCGCGGTCGAATGTTCGACCGGCGAGCAGAAGGCGCTCCTCATCTCGATCGTGCTGGCCCATGCCCGGCTGCAGGCCGGCGCCAAGGGCAGTGCGCCGGTGCTGCTGCTCGACGAGGTCGCGGCCCATCTCGACCGGACGCGCCGGCGGGCGCTGTTCGACGAGATCGTGGCGCTCGGCAGCCAGGCCTGGCTGACCGGGACCGACCCGGAATTATTCGCCGAATTGGACGGGCGCGCCGATTTCCTGACCGTGGCCGATGGCGCGGCCCTGCACAGCGTGCCCCATGCCCAGTGATTGACCCACCCATCCCCGGGCGCGCGGCCAATTTGCCCCGACCTTGCCCGAATTTCGTTCTAGACTGTCCCGTTCGATGCCCCCGTCTTCCTGCGGAAGGCGGCGTCGAGAGCCCGAAGAGAATAGTGATCCATCATGAGTGAGCCCGTTCCCCATCAAGACCCGTCGGCCGAGCATTACGGCGCCGATCAGATCAAGGTGCTGCGCGGCCTCGATGCGGTGCGCAAGCGTCCGGGCATGTATATCGGCGACACCGACGACGGTTCGGGCCTGCATCACATGGTCTACGAGGTCGTCGATAACGCCATCGACGAGGCGCTGGCCGGCTGGTGCGACACGGTCGAGGTGACGTTGAACCCCGACGGCTCGGTGACGGTGCGCGACAACGGCCGCGGGATTCCGACCGACCTGCACAAGGAGGAGGGCGTCTCCGCCGCCGAGGTCATCATGACCCAGCTCCATGCCGGCGGTAAGTTCGACCAGAATTCCTACAAGGTCTCGGGCGGCCTGCATGGCGTCGGCGTCTCGGTCGTGAACGCGCTGTCGAGCCGGCTCGACCTGCGCATCTGGCGCGGCGGCCAGGAGCATGCGATGAGCTTCGCCCATGGCGACGCGGTGTCGTCGCTCGAGATCGTCGGCACGGCGCCGATGATGCCGGCCGACGGCAAGCGCGCCGGCCAGTCGCGCACCGGCACCGAGGTCACGTTCCTGCCCTCGACCGAGACCTTCACCAAGGTCGAGTTCGATTTCGCGACGCTCGAGCATCGCCTGCGCGAGCTCGCCTTCCTCAATTCCGGCGTGACCCTGGTGCTGTCCGACGCGCGCACGGCCGAGCCGAAGTCCGTCACCATGTTCTACGAGGGCGGGCTCGAGGCGTTCGTGGCCTATCTCGACAAGGCGAAGCAGCCGCTGCATGCGCCGGCGATCGTCGTCGCCGGCGAGCGCGACGGCATCACGGTCGAGGTCGCGATGCAATGGACCGACTCGTACCACGAGTCGATGCTGTGCTTTACCAACAACATCCCGCAGCGCGACGGCGGCACCCATCTGGCCGGGTTCCGCGGTGCCTTGACGCGCACCATCAACAATTACGCGACCGAGAGCGGCATCGCGAAGAAGGAAAAGGTGGCGCTGACCGGCGACGACGCGCGCGAGGGCCTGACCTGCGTGCTGTCGGTCAAGGTGCCGGACCCGAAATTCTCGTCCCAGACCAAGGACAAGCTGGTGTCGTCCGAGGTGCGCCCGGTGGTCGAGGCCATCGTCGGCGACAAGCTGCAGCAATGGTTCGAGGAACATCCGGCCGACGCCAAGCGCGTCATCGCCAAGGCGGTCGAGGCGGCGGCCGCGCGCGAGGCGGCACGCAAGGCGCGCGAGCTGACGCGGCGCAAGGGTGCCTTGGATTTCGCCAACCTGCCCGGCAAGCTCGCCGACTGCCAGGAGCGCGACCCGACCCTGTCCGAGATCTTCCTGGTCGAGGGCGACAGCGCCGGCGGCTCGGCCAAGCAGGGCCGGAACCGCAAGTTCCAGGCGATC
Source organism: Aliidongia sp. (assembly GCA_035310205.1). Taxonomy (GTDB): domain Bacteria; phylum Pseudomonadota; class Alphaproteobacteria; order ATCC43930; family CGMCC-115725; genus Aliidongia. The sequence continues at coordinate 49,754 of DATGEK010000070.1, read as the reverse complement.
CTGCCGTTGCGCGGCAAGATCCTGAACGTCGAGCGCGCACGCTTCGACAAGATGCTGTCGAGCCAGGAAATCGGCACGCTGATCACGGCGCTCGGCACCGGCATCGGGCCCGACGATTTCAATGTCGACAAGACGCGCTACCACAAGATCATCATCATGACCGACGCCGACGTCGACGGCAGTCACATCCGCACCCTGCTCCTGACCTTCTTCTTCCGGCAGATGCGTCCGCTGGTCGACGCGGGCTACCTCTACATCGCCCAGCCGCCGCTCTATCGGGCCAAGCGCGGCTCGTCCCAGGCGGTCTACCTGAAGGATGACGCGGCGCTCGATGAATATTCGATCAGCTCGGGCCTGAACGGCGCCGTGCTGATCCAGGCGGACGGACAGCAGCGCGGCGGCAATGATCTACGCGACCTGGTCGACAAGGCGCAGGCCTGCCGCGGCTGGGTCGAGCCCTTGGCCCGCAAGATCGGCAACAAGGACCTGATCGAGCAGGCCGTCATCGCCGGGCTGTTCTCCCCGGGCGTGTTCACCGACGAGACCCAGGCCGCCGCCGCGGCCGAGGAGACCGCGCGCCGCATGGACCGGCTGTCAGGCCCCGACGAAGAGCCGTGGAAGTCGGCCGTGGTCGAGGGCGAGGGCGTCGGCTTCATGCGCATGGTGCGCGGGCTGCAGCAACGTTTCGTGATCGATCCGATCTCCGCGCGCAGCCAGGAAGCGCGCCGCCTCGATGATCAGCGCGCCTATCTTCGCGGCACGTTCGACGCACCGGCTACGCTGCAGGCGCGGGATACGGAAACGACGATCCCCGGCCCGACCAAGCTGTTGGAGACGGTGGTCGAGTTCGGCCGCAAGGGCGTCGAAGTGCAGCGCTACAAGGGCCTGGGCGAGATGAACCCGGACCAGCTCTGGGAAACGACGCTCGACCCGAACGCCCGCGCGCTGCTGCAGGTCAAGGTCAGCCACGAGGATTCGGCCGAGGAAACCTTCTCGACCCTGATGGGCGACATCGTCGAACCGCGCCGGGATTTCATCCAGTCAAACGCTTTGAACGTGTCGAACCTGGACGTGTAGCGGCTTGAAGTGTGTGTCGGCACATAAAGTGAATTTTCGTCAGTTATGTGCCACAACTCCTTCAGAGATATCGACACTTTTTCAAGCAAGCGACCCAGTCAATATCGTTTGTTTTCAACATGTTAGCTGTGGTCGCCTCTTGATCGCGGTCTGAGAGCCGGAATCCGCCGGAAAATTCCGAACCTTTACCGAGGGCCCGGGCCCGAAGGCTTCGAGAGCTCCGCGGCGGCTCCAAGCGAGTCGGACGGCTGCATGACCAGCAGGGCCTTGAAGCACTGCTCGGCGTGTTCGGGCATGTCCATTTCGGCGAGCGCCTGCCCGTAGGCGAGGATGGCTCTCATGAAGGGGCGCGTCCCGAGGTCCCGCCACCAGTCGACGGTCTCACTCCCTTCCAACACGGGTGCCCAAAGGCGGTTACCGATCCTGACCGCCTCGCGGAGCAGTGCGACCCGCTCCCCCACTGACTGGGCGTGTTCCGCCAGCACGGTGTAGGCTTCGATGTTCTCTCGATCGTAACCTTGACGCTGGGTGATGGCGCGCTGCTGTCCCAGCATTGGTGCGAAAACCTGAGCGTTGGCAGGAATTCGTAGCGAGGCAGGCTTCGCCGCGTGTCGAAATAAATGGTTCGTGATGCGTTAGGGCGGGCGCCACCGGAATTCGGCGCTCTCTTGAGGGCGAGTTCCGGAGCATGCGTTCTGGCCAACTCCTCGTAGCCGCCGAAGAAGTCGGCGACGGCAGGGACTGGATCCGGTTCGTAAGGCATCGCAAACTTCGCGATCGAAGCCAGGAGCTGGTCTCGGTCGAGGATGCCATCTTCAGTGCCGATGACGGTACTCCGCTGGTCTGGCTGCTTCGCTACGTGAATGCCAACGGCAAGCGCCGTTCCTTCGGCAGCCTGCTGCACGGCACCATGGCAACGGCCATGCCCTCGGCACTGGGCCTGCAGAAATGCCAGCCCGGGCGCCAGGTCATCTCGATGTCCGGTGATGGCGGCCTCGCCACGCTGCTCGGCGATCTGTTGACCACGATCCAGGAAGACCTGCCGATCAAGATCGTCGTCTATGACAATGGCAAACTCGGCTTCGTCGATATCGAGCAGAAGGCCCAGGGGTTGGTGCCGGTCTTTACCGATCTGAAGAATCCGAACTTCGGCGCTGTCGCCGAAGCGATGGGCCTGTGGGGCCGCAGCATCGCCAAGGCTGACGAGGTCGAAGCCGCCGTTCGGGAGTGGCTGGCCCAGCCCGGCCCGGCCCTGCTTCACGTGAAGGTGAATCCGATGGAGCTGGTCATGCCGCCCTTCGTTGAGGCCGGACCCGCGATCGGGATGGCGCTCTATTCCGCACGGGCGGTCCTGCACGGCAAGGGCGGCGACGTCTGGGAAATGGTCGAGCAGAACTTCCTCTGATCGATCCCGCCCAGAACAACCTCCCGCGCTAAGGCGCCCGGGTTCACAGGGAAGGAGGCCAGGCCGTGGGCTTGACCGCACTATTTCTGTCACGTCTGCAATTCGCCTTCACGGTCTCCTTCCACATCATCTTCCCGTCCTTCACGATCGGGCCGGCGGCCTGACTGTGCGTCCTCGAAGGGCTGCATCTCGTCACAAGACGTCCGGTCTACCGCCGCCTGTTCGATTTCTGGCTGAAGATCTTTGGCATCGCCTTCGGCTTGGGCGTGGTCTCCGGCATCGTCATGGCTTTCGAGTTTGGCACCAACTGGAGCCGGCTCTCGGAAGCTACCGGCCCGATCCAGGGCCCGCTGCTGTCCTACGAGACTTTCACGGCCTTCGCGCTCGAAGTCTCGTTTTTCGGCATGTTGATCTTCGGCCTCTTCAGGAAGGTTGCGGTGCTGGCGACGCTGACCGGGGCGTGGGGATCCTCGATGCCGCGCTCAAGCCGCCCGGCGGTTCCCAACCAATGTTCGACGTCAACCACCAGCAGGATGCCGGCATTTAATGACAGCCGGCCACCATCAAATCGAGCCATTGTCGACCGGCTGGAATGGCGAGAGCCCACTTCAGATTATAGACCAGGACGTAAAGGCTTATCTCGGTTCGGGCCTCGTCGAGGGTGCCGGGCTTGAAATGGGTGGCGCCCATCCAGGCCTTGATCGTGCCGAAGGGGTGCTCGACGGCGGCGCGGTGCACGATCATGGCCCGAAGCGCGCTGTCGAGGCGGTCCTGCATGGCCCCGATCATCCCTCCTGCTCCCAGCGTTTGATGCGGCGTCGGTCGCCGCTGGTGCAGCGCGACCGCAGCGGACAGTCGGGACACTTCATCGTCCAGTAGCGGCGCATCGTCTTCCCGGCCTCATCGGCGGTGTAGCGATAGATGAGCGCCTCCCCCTGAAATAAAGCGAGGCCGACCGAGTCTTATACGTACGCGTCGAGCGGCGGTCGCCGCGCACGGACGCGGAAAAGCAGTCATCACAACTCTGGTGGGAGGGCCTAATGGCCGGCAATTCAGGTTCCGATCGACGTGCATTCCTCATGACCGGCGCTCTCGCCGGCGCCGCCCTGGTCGCCGGGGCGCCGAGCGCGGTTGCTCAAGTAACCTCTTCCTCCAGGGGCAGAATATCGCGCGGCGATGCCGCCATACTCCGCTTCCTGGCGGCTGCCGAGATCATCGAGACCGACCTTTGGCTGCAATACGCCGAGTTGGGCGGGACCCAGGACAGCGAAATACCAGGCCTGCCGACGGGCGGCAGCCCGGCCTATACCGCCGCCTTGAAGAACCTCGACGGCGACATGGACCAGTACATCCACGACAATACCGAGGATGAAATTACCCACGAAACCTTCATAAACGCGTTCCTGGTCTCGAAGGGCGCGCGGCCAGTTGATCTCGATGCATTCCGTACCCTGCCCAGCAGCAAGGCGACCGGCGCCAACCAGGTCGGCCGGCTTACGAACCTGATGAAGCTGACGGTCGACACGAGCTGGTACACACGCTACCGCAGCCGCAACGAGAACCCTGATCTCGACCCGCTGTTCAAGTTCGCCCAGGCGGTTCCGAGCTTGGCCAACGGGCAATTCCCGGCCATTCCAAGAAGCGACGCCGATCTGACGCCGAACGACCATATCCAGGCCATCGCCAATACGGCGGGCTTCCATTTCGCCTTCATCGAGCAGGGCGGCGCCAGCCTCTACGCGTCGCTGGCCCAGCGCGTAAATAGCGTGGAGGTCCTGCGCGTCGTGCTCAGCATCGGCGGGACCGAGATCGCCCATTTCCAGACCTGGCATGACAAGGCCGGCAATGCGGTCGCCGACCCACTGGCGCCGTTGACCGATCCGACCAATCCCAAGCTCGTTTTCCCGAACCTCAACGTCACGCCCGGGGGCGAGGATTTCCAGACCAACCTGATCATGCCCGAGCCTTGCCCCTTCCTCCGGCCCGATTTCCCACCGGTCTCGATCATCAGGCCGACCCAGACCATTGGCGCCGCCACCGCCTTTCTCAAGGCGCTGATCGCCGACGGGCTCTTCATCGGCCAGTCGAAGCATTTCTTCGAGGTCCTGGAGGATCTCGCGGAAGACGCCGATGCCGCGCGTCGCGAGGACAATCACTAACGGGAGGACGATCACCAATCTGACGAGCAGGGCCGCTGCCGGTCGTTCTGACCGGAGGCGGTCCTGTTGGAGACGCCGTCGACCATCTATTCCGCCGCGCCCATTGCCTTCCTCGTGCAAAATGTATTGGTCAGCCACCACGGGGATGGCCCGGCAATAATTCATATCCGGCAACACGCGAGCTTGCGTTTCAGCCGTAGAGTCCTCTGCGGTCAACCGCTTGAGATGGAAGTATCGATTGGCGCGCTTACCGCAGACGGCGGTTGGGCGGTGCGGTTCCTCTTAGGCTTTCTGCCATTCTCGGGTGAAGGCCTCCAACTCCGGGCCGTTCAGGTCGGATACTGCCCAGAAACTCATCCCATCTCCGGTCCAGCGCACAAAATTGTATCCGTCGCGAGCACCTGTTGCCGACAAAGGGTGGGGCGCATCGGTGCCGGCAATGGCGTATAGATCGATGACATGTTGACCACGGCGATAGATCAATGCCGCCGCCGGGCGACCGGCGAGGTAATCGAGCCGCCCACCGACGAGAGGAAAGCCGATTGCCGCAAGATCCTTGACCGGGGGGGCGAACGGCAAGCGCCCGTCGAACCAGGGCTTGACCGTATGCTGATCGGTCGAAACCACATCCATCAGATGGCCCGGCTGAAGCGCCCGGATATGCGATGCGACCACCTCATCCTGCAACTGGAGGCCCTGTAGCGGCAGCATGAGAAGGGTCAGGCAGGCCGCGAGCGCGAAGCCTGCACCGAAGGACGCGCTCATCATCAACGGCCGGCGTCGTACCGGCGCGAGCACGATCGCCGGTGCGGGCGCCGCCGCCGCGATGCGGGCAGCCACCGCAGCACGTAGCGCATCGGAAGCCGGATAGGACGGTACCTCCCGCCGCACCCGCTCGGACAGCGACAGGAACTGCACCTGTACTTCGGCGCAGCGCGGGCAGCGCTGCAGATGGACGGCGACGCGTGCCGCCTCGGCCGGTTGCAGCTCGCCGTCGATGTCCGCCTGGACCAGCAGGCGGATCTCGTCGCAGTCTTCAGTCATGCCTTACATCCTTCAGACCGGGAGCCCATCAGGGCCTGGCGCGCCCGCGAGAGCCGCGACATGACCGTTCCGATCGGCACGCCGGTCACTTCGGCAATCTGCTTATAGGAAAACCCTTCCAGCTCTTTCAGGATCACGCACTCGCGTTGCTCGGCCGGCAGGGCGGCGAGCGCCCGCTCAAGCTGCTTCAGATCTTGCACCTTGGCCAACGCAGCTTCGGGATTGTCGGCGGGATCCGGCACATACAGCGCCGGCGCGTCTTCGCCGGATCGTTCGTATCCCTCCTCGAAACTCGTTTCCGCCCGTTGTTTTCTCTCGGTAAGGACGTGGTAGGCGACATTGCGGACGATCCGCAGCAGCCACGGACGCGCGTCGCCGCCGCGGAAGCTGGGAAAATAATTAAGCGCGCGCAGCACCGCTTCCTGCACCACGTCCTCGGCGAGACTGGCGTCGCGCACCAGCCAGCGGGCGACATTATGCGCGGAATTCAGGTGCGGGAGCACGACTTGCTCGAAATCCGGCAGGTCGGTCGTGGGGGAGCGCTCGGGACCTGAGAGAAGGCGCCACCTCACCAAGTGCCCTCGCTTTCCAACGCCGACCGCAGTGTCCTTAGGCCGCCGGAAAGTGCCGGGATTGCCATCGACGTCCGGGTGCTGCGTGTCGTCATTGTCGGTCCAGATGATAGGTGGCCGGCGGTGGCGGCGATCTGCGACGGCAAGAAGCGAGGCATCGATCGACACAGCGATATCGTCGGCGACTAGCTTCGGGGCGGCAAGCAGCAGCGCAGGGCCGAAGAGCGGGGCGCATGGTCGGGGCTTCACCTCGGTCGCGGCGCGGCCACGGTCGCCGTGCCGGCCGGGGGGCTAAAGCGGAGCGTGAGTGAAGATGCCGGCCGGCAGGTGCGCGGTGAGGGCCCGAGGGTCCTCGGCACGCCGCTCGTGTTCGGTCCCGGAGTCTTGAGCCCCGCCAAAATATCGTCCACCGAGCGCTCCTGTTTTTAGGCGACTGAACAGATGATCCGAGCGGCGGTCGATTTATTCGTGCGGCATCAAAATTTTTTTGAACTCTGTGCATGCCCCCCGCGGATCTCGCGCGCCCTGGCTCCGACTTAGGGAAACCGGGAATGACGGTGGCCTCCAGCCACACCGGGCAGATGGTGACCGACTATGCGGCCCGCGCTGATTCCGACAGCAGCGACGATTCCTCGCGAACGATATTCAGAAACGCGGTGCGCGAGGAGAACCGCTCGTCCGGCCGGTAGACGGCATTCATTGGAACGGAGGGGCCGCGCCGGCCCAGGGAGACGAAGCAGATCCCAGCCCTTTTGGTATTGGCAAAACTCTCCACCGCCAAGGCGATGCCAAGTCCAGCGACGACCAGGCCCAAGGCGGACTCGACATTCTGAGCCTCCATCGCGATTTTGGGCTCGAAGCCCGCGGCTCGAATCAGCGATATAAGATAATCGTTCGCCGTGCCGCGGGAGGTGCTGTTTGCGCAAAGCACCATCGGCTGGGCGGCCAACTCTGCCAAGCTGATTTCCGTTCGATCGGCGAGTGGGTGACTTTGGGGCACCGCTACAGTCATCGGCTCTTCATAGAGCAGTTCCTCGGCCAACACGTCGGTCCCTAGGGACAGATCGACAAAGCCGACATGGATTCGACCTTCGAGTAGCGCGGCTTTCTGAGCCTCGTATGACATTTCATAGAGGAGGACCTCCACCCCGGGACGCTCGGCATGGAAACGGCGCAGCACCGGGGGCAAGAGCATGTTCATCGCCGACCCGATATATCCAATGCCGATCCAGTCATTTTGATCGCGACTGATCCGACGGGCGCCTTCTATGGCCTCGTCAAGTTTGGCGAGGATTTCAAGAGCTTGGTTCTTGAAGAACCGCCCCGCCTCAGTGAGCCGCAACGGTCGCCTTCCCCGAGCGAGGAGTTGCATCCCCAGCTCGGCCTCGAGATTGCGGATCTGCTGGCTCAACGGCGGTTGGGCCATGTGGAGGCGTCGAGCCGCTCGGCTGAAATGGAGCTCTTCCGCAACGGCAACAAAATAGCGCAAGTGTCGTACTTCCATTTTTTATTCCGGTCTAAAACGCGAGAAATTGGAAGGAACGATGAAGGGAGTTAGTCGGCTATCAACTCCTCGAACTCTTCGAGTTCTCGCGGGTCCAAGTCCGACACGATCCAGCGCGTAACGCCGCGACGCGACCAGTGGCACACCGCATAGCCCTGCTGAAGCACGGCCTCGGAGGATGACACCGGTGCGTTCGGCGTCGAAAAAACGTAGAGCGTGAGGACGTGCTCATGATGGCGGTAGACGAGCGCTGCTGCCCGTCTATTGGCGATATATTCGAGCCGAGCGCCGACCAAATCAAAGCCACTGCCGGCGAGATTCCTTACCGGTGGCGTAACGTCCGACCTGCCGGTGAGCCAGGGCCTGATGGTCTCGGGATCTCCGCTGGCGACGTCGAGCAACCGACCGCTCAGGAGCGCGCCAACATGGCTTTCCACGATCGCCTGCACCATACTTTTCTCTGGGGTCTCGTGCATGAGGAGGGCAGCGATCAACCCGGCGGCCAGCGCTCCGCCGACCCCTGAAATCGCCATGCGCAGGCGGCCGCCAGCCTGTGAAGGAGCTCCGCTCCGGAGAGCGTCCCCGTTCCGGATCGACAGGGGTGCCTCCTGTCGCGCAATCGTGGGCGCCGCCTCATTTGCGAACCTCTTTCGTGCTTCGCAAATGCGCTGTACCAGCGCCGATGACGCTCGGTGACGCGGCAACTGCGCGCAGAGCGCATCCTTGAGGGCCTTTTTTCGAGCATAGGCGACGGCGCAGTCGGGACACGACTGCAGATGCCGCTCGAACTCGGCAAGTCCCGCCATGTCGAGCTCGTCGTCGAGCGCCAAGTCGACCAGCAAGGATCGGTCGGCGCACTTCATCGCGCACCCCCCTCGGGCCCGGCCTGACGGCGCCATTGCTTTTGAACCTGTCTACGAGCCCGGGCCAGACGCGACATGACGGTGCCAATCGGCACGCTCGCCACTTCGGCGATCTGGGCATAGCTGAATTCCTCGATCTCGCGCAGCACGAACACTTCGCGGTACTCAGGGCTCAGCCGATCAATAATCTTCGCTAATGCTTCCTCGCTCTCGGCCAGTAGCAGATTCGTTTCAGGGTCGTCGGGTAGACGCTCCCACGGAACGGCGTAAAACGCCTCCAGCGGGCGCTCGATTTCCGCATCCTTGATCGAGCCGTGGAGGGCCATGCGTCGATGACGCGCCATCCATGAATAAGCAGTGTTGTGGACGATAGTAAGGAGCCATGCCCGGGCGTTTCCGCCCCTGAAGCCGCCAAAGAACCGGAATGCGCGAAAGCAGGCCTCTTGCAGAACATCGGCCGCATCGTCGGGATTTGAGGTTAGATGGCGTGCAAGGTTATATGCCGCATCCAGGTGCGGCAGCACGATCTTCTCAAAAGATCTCTTCGCTTCTGGGTCCATGTCGGCCGCCGGGGTTCGCCTTTGTCAAGACCCCCTATCTCGAACCCACGCGAGCTATTCCGCCGACGCTCTCAATATTTTGTGATCGAAAAAAATCTGGGCGTTCGGAATAAAGACGGCGTCACGCAGATACGTCTGTCCCGTAACCGTCGGCATTGGCCCCACGGGATTTCTAGGATGGATGGCTGGAATGACGAGGAGATTCGACGACGACGAGACTGTGCCCCGCGGCACTTCCCGACGTGAGGCACTGACCTGCATGGCCTGGGCCGGAACCGGATTGCTGTGGAGCTTGACCGGCGGGGTGCCTCTCGCCGGCATGATCGGCCGGGCCGAAGCCGCCACCGCCGCGACCGGGTTCACCTTCGCCCAGTTCTCCGACAGTCATCTGGGCTTCAACAAGGATCCTAATATGGATCCGGTCGCGACCCTGCGCGAAGCGATTGCCGATCTGGCCAAGCTGTCGAGCAAGCCGGCCTTCATCATCCATACCGGCGACATCAGCCATCTCTCGAAGCCGGTGGAGTTCGACACGGCCGCCGAACTGATGAAGGAAACCGGCCTGCCGGTGTTCTACGTGCCGGGCGAGCACGATGTGCTGACCGACGAGGGCGTGTCATACCGCGAGCGCTTCGCGCCTAATTCCAAAGGCGATGGCTGGTTCAGCTTTGATCACGACGGCGTGCATTTCGTGGGCCTGGTCAATGTCCAGAACCTGAAGGCCGGCGGCCTCGGCAACCTGGGCAACGAGCAACTGGTCTGGCTGGCCGATGACCTGAGGCCGCTCAAGGACTCGACCCCGATCGTCGTGTTCGCCCATATCCCGCTCTGGACGGTCTATGCCGAATGGGGCTGGGGCACCGACGATGGCGCCAATGCGCTGGCGCTGCTGGCCCGCTTCGGCTCTGTCACCGTGCTGAACGGCCATATCCACCAAATCATGCAGAAGGTCGAGGGCAAGGTCGCCTTTCATACCGCGCGCTCGACCGCCTTTCCCCAGCCTACCCCCGGCTCCGCTCCGTCGGCTGGCCCGATGAAGGTGCCGGCCGGCGACCTCAAGAACTGGCTCGGCACGACCGACGTGACGTTCGTGCGCGGCATCGAGCGGCTCGCGATCGTCGATCACACCCTCGCCTGAGAGAAAGCACGATGACCAAGTTCGTACCCGACCGGGCGCGGCGCGGGCTGCTGCCCGCGGTCCTCGCACTGTCCCTGCTGTTCGCTGACCGCGCCGTGGCGGCCGAGGGGGCACATGATCACATGATGATGGAAACGGCGCAGGCGGGGGTACCGGTCGCCGCGAATGCGGTGAAGATTGACAATTTCAGCTTCGCGCCGGCCGCGATCATCGTCGCCGTCGGCACGACCGTCACCTGGACCAATGAGGACGACATACCGCATACCGTGACCCAGGAGGACAAGAAGTTCAAATCACCGCCGCTCGACACGGACGATCACTGGAGCTTCACCTTTACGGAGCCGGGCGAGTACCATTATTTCTGCTCGCTGCACTCGAAGATGGTCGGGATGGTTGTCGTGAAACCTTGAGGATTCGGGCCTGTACCGACCTCGATTGCGAATACGAGTATCGCAAATCTTGCCTGACTTCAGGGTTATGCCGATCGCCGCGCAGGCATCGACATAGCCCTGAGTTGGGCGCGGATACCGGGCGGCCGGTAATCGCGCGCGCCCTACCCGTGCCCGAGGATCGAACGACGACCATGAAAAACGAAATGCGTGCTTCCTACGACGCCGTCATCAGAGCGGTCCATTGGGTGACCTTGGCGCTGATTGCCGGGCTGTTCATCCTGGCCTGGGCCATCGACGAACTGCCGCTCGAGCTGCAAAGTCCGGTGCTGCAGATCCACAAATCCCTGGGCATCACGGTTTTGGGTTTGACGATCGTTCGCCTGCTTTGGCGCTTCGGTGCCGGCGTGCCAGATATGCCAAGCGATCTTCCCATGCTGCAGAAACTCGCGGCGCGCATCACCCAATACGCGCTCTACGCCTTGCTGCAGATCCAGCCCTTAGTCGGCTGGCTCTGGTCGAGCGCAGAAAAGAACCAGATCAATTATTTCTTCCTGATCCACGTGCCCTGGCTGATCAGCCCGGATAAGCAATTGGGCAAGACACTGGGACACCTGCACGGCCTGCTGGGAAACGTCCTATTGGGCCTCATCGGCCTGCACGCCGCGGCCGCGCTCTATCATCATTTCGTGCGGCGTGACGACATTCTGCGCAGCATGGTCCGGGGCGAGATCAGGTCGACCGGCGATCGAACCTGCCTGCCGCTCCCGGACCAGAACGTCTCCCCATGAACTGACGCGCGATCGGCGAACGGGCCCCAAAACGCTCTGCGCCGGCGAGCGACGTCGTCGCGCAAGCGTCAATCCATACTGCGGACAAATGAAGCCTGCGCAGCGAACATCGGGTAGGTGAGAGGGGCGGCTTTTCACAATTTCTGACTTAGAGCAAACCGTTCGCCTTCGGCCTTGAACTACCAAGCCGATCCCGACCAATGTTCACAGCTCATAATTGGTTTCGCTCATCCTGAAACCGGTCGTTCACCCTGCCTCCCTCCTGGCAGAAGAGCGCCCATAATGGCCGCTCTGCCAAGGCAGGTCGTTTCTGGATGGCAGACCCCGTCGCGCCATGTGTGGCCATCCGGTTCATGGCCGGAGCCTAGTTGGCTCGACCTGAATCCGACTTTCGCCTTGGGGAACCGCCGACGTTTCGCCCCTGATTGCCGAGCAACCGGGACGGGTCGGCCTCAGTCGGCGCGCTTGTCGGGTCCGTGAAACTCGACGCTGTAGGCCAGCAGGAAATCCGCCTGCTCATGGGCCGGATAGAGCGATACCAGGCGGGTGGTCATATCGGCATTGGATCGAGCGGCATCCGCGGCGGCGAGAAAATCGCCGAGGTAGCTGCGGATCCCGTCGAGCAGGTCGATGCCGCCCGGCGCGCCGTGACCTGGATAGAGCGTCAGGCCGGTATGGGCATGGCGCGCCTTCAACGTGGCGATTGCCGTCATCCAGTTCTCGATGTTCTCGCGCGGGACGCCGGGCCCGGCCCAGGCATGGACGCCATTGTAGACGATGTCCGAGGTGAAGAGGGCATTGGCCTGCGGCAGATAGACCGTCGTCATATGCGCGGCCTCGATCGCCGGATAATCGGTACATAGTTCCAGGCGCCCGCCGCCCGGCAGTTCCAGCGTCGGCTGATCCAGCACCTCGATAGCCGCCGCATAGTCGAACCCGTCGGGATGGGCGGCGGATTTCGGCAGCATGCGCGGGATCTGATCGAGCCGGCCCACGCTCTCCATCCACAGGGAGAAGCCGATGATGTCGTCCTTGACGGCTTGCCTGGCGACGACGAGGCGGGCTTCGGGGAACCACTCCTTCAGCGTCCGGAGCCCGATGTAGTGGTCGGGGTGTCCGTGTGTCACGAGCACGCCCCAAAGCGCCTTTCCGGTGGCCTTGATCGTTTCGGCGAGCTCGGCAGCCTCGTTCTCGCTGCGCAGCGCGTCGATCACGAGGATATGCGTCGCGTTGGAGAGAATCCATGCATTGACCGAAGCGGCACGGCCGGCAAAGCGGGTGATGGTGAGGGGAGCGGGCATTGATCGGTCCTTCTGCGTCTTGAACCGACGACCGGCGATCCGTTCGTCTTTTTGGCAAGCCGGAGGATAACCGGGGTGCATATTGTTAGATAAATTGACGCTTCTCACTCGCATATGAAATTATTTCATATGTCTCTCTCGCCGAACCATCTGGTCGTTCTGAATGTCCTGCTCATTACCCACAGCGTGTCCGAAACGGCGCGGCGGCTCGGCCTGACGCAGTCGGCGATCAGCCACACGCTGAAGGGGCTGCGGGCACACTATGGCGACGAGATCCTCGTGCGGATCGGCGACCGGATGCTGCCAACGCCCCTGGCGGAGAGCCTGCGCCAGCCGCTGGGTGCGGCACTTCGGCAGCTCAATGATGTTGCGACCACGCGCCAGCGCTTCGATCCGGCGAGCATCGAGCGGACCTACGTCATCGCAATGCGCGATCTCTATGTCGATCTGATCGTGCCGCGGCTGGTTGGCCTGCTCGCGTCGGCGGCGCCCAAGGCCAGCCTCAAGATCATTCCATAGGACACGAATTCGATCGAGATGCAGCTTGGCGCCGGGATCGCCGATCTCGGCATCGGTGTGGATCCGCCCGGTTCGACACAGATCAAGAGTCGCAAGCTGTTCGACGAGCGCTATCTCTGTGTCGCGGCCAAGGGCACCGTCGGCGCGCCGTTGACGGCTGAAGCCTATGCCGGCCTGGACCATGTCGTGGTGACGCGCACGGACGCAGTGTCGAGCCCGATCGACACGCGGCTCGCCGACCTGGGGCTGACGCGGCGGGTCGTCCTGCGGCTGCCTTACTTTTCGACCGCCCTCGCCATCGTTGCGCACGGCGGACTGGTGATGACGGCACCGGAGAGCATTGCTCGCCGCGCAGCCCGGTTGGCCGAACTGGAGGTCATGCCGCTGCCCTTCGAGACGCCGATGTTCGCCGTCCATCTCGTATGGCACGAGCGCTTCGGCCACGACCCGCTGAACATCTGGTTTCGGACGCAACTCGGTCTGGCTTCGCAGGGCAGGCGTGAGATGTAACCGCGAACGTTTCCGCACGCATGGATGACGACTTCGGACCCGCGGCTTCCAAAGGTCGGGCGTTACGCGCCTGGTTCTCCTCCTGGCCAACGGTGGCCGGAAGAGAACGAGGCTACGGGATCCTCAGAAGGACCGGCCGGCGAGTCGAGAGAGGTCGAAGCCCGGCGGTGGCCAATGCGTGAATCGTGCTCTAACTATTTGATGAGAGCCGGTTCGCGCCGCGTCACCTGTGCCCATAGTCGGTGAAGACGTAATCCTTCGACTCCACGATCGTGTGGCACGCATACCCGCACTTGGCGTCGTTGTCCTGCGGCGGATCGTCGGCCGAGGTGCCGGGCGAGAACGAGCCGGATGCGGTGTCATAGTTGAACACGGCATAGCCCCAGCCGCCGCTGTCCGCGAACCGCTTGCTGTCCTTGACCATGAAATCGACGTCATGCTGGGTGCCCGGCACCGTCGGCTCGCCAGGCTGTGTCTCCTGCTTCTTCGGAATCCAATGGATCTTCGCCATCTTGGCGCCGTCCGGGAAGTGCTTGCCGTTCGTGGGAATGCCGGCCCTATAGGCGTTGATGAGCACTGGATTGCCGAGTATTGCAGCGATCTTGTCTCCGTTCTCGCTGATGGCGACCACGGCCCAGTCTTCGTATCCTTTGAACTCGGAGAAGGCGAGCCCATTCGGCACTTTCAGGGTGTACTTGTCTTTGGTGGCGGCCGCCCAGCCGCCCGCGGCGGCGAGCATTGCTGTAATAATGGAAATCGCCAGTATCGATTTTCCCTTCATCGCCAGCTCCTGCCTTGTCCAATAGGGCATGGACGCTTCGCCCCGGGTCACGAGCGGCCGCGCCTGCCGGCGACGCTCAAGGGGGGTATGGGGTGGTGGTGACCATAGTCAATGGGCGCCGGCGTTTCCCGGCGGCGTGATGAGCGCCTTTGACCGCTAGACCCGATGCAGTTGCATCCCGCCGGCGACGTCGATGTGGGTGCCGGTCATATAGGGCAGGTCGCCGGCGGCGGCCGCCTGATGATCGACGGCCGGGCCGACGCGGTCCTGGAATTCCTGGGCTTCGGCGCCTGAGCCTGCCGATCGGCGCCGTCGCCGACGACTTCACCGGTGAATCGGCGGGAAATACCGGCTTCATTCTCCCCCGGAAGTGCGAGACATTGAGTCCAATTCCTCGGAAACGGCTGAGGCCGGATGCGATGGGAGGATCCGATGACAGACGCCAAGAATGGCGGGCCGGAAACCAGCGGCAAGCTGAAACTGAAGGAATACGAGCAGCACCTCGCGCGCTTGCACGCGGAGCTCGTCACGCTCCAGCAATGGGTGGTGCACAAGGGCCTCAAGGTCTGCATCCTCTTCGAGGGGCGCGACGGGGCCGGTAAGGGCGGCACGATCAAGGCCATGACCGAGCGGGTGAGCCCGCGCATCTTCCGCGTGGTGGCGCTGCCGGCGCCGACCGAGCGCGAGAAATCGCAGATGTATTCCCAGCGCTACCTGCCGCATCTGCCCGCGGCCGGCGAGGTCGTGATCTTCGACCGCAGCTGGTACAACCGCGCCGGCGTCGAGCGCGTGATGGGTTTCTGCACCGAAGAACAGGCGAAGCATTTTCTCGAGATGATCCCGGGCGTCGAGAAGACCATCGTCGAATCCGGCATCGTCCTGCTGAAATACTGGCTGGAGGTCAGCCCCGAGGAGCAGACGAGACGGCTTGAGGCCCGCATCGATGACGGGCGCAAGACGTGGAAGCTGTCCGACATGGATCTCAAGTCCTATTCCCGCTGGTACGACTACTCGCGGGCGCGCGACGAGATGTTCCTTGCGACGGATACGGCCTGGGCGCCGTGGTATGTTGTGCATTCCGACAACAAGCGGCGGGCCCGGCTGAACATTCTCACCCATATCCTGAGCAAGATTCCCCATGAGGAACTGCCGCATGCGAAGGTCAAGCTGCCGAAGCGGGAGAAGCGCGGCGACTACAAGGATCCGGATTATCCCTTCAGGCTCGTCCCCGAGGTATTCTGACCGGGACCTGGACACTCACGCGAGGCCAGGTCCCGGTCAGAGGGCTTCGCCCTCGGCCAGTTCCTCGAGCCCGTCGCGGTCGAGGATGCAGATGGCACGGCGGTTCGGCACGCTGATCAATCCTGCCCGCTTCAGCACGCTGATCGCGCGGCTGACGGTTTCCAGCGTCAGCCCCAGATAGTCGCCGATGTCGGCGCGCGACATGGCCAGATGGATGACCTGGCCGTCCGCCGACCGCTCGAACTGCTCCAGCAGGAACGAGGCAACCCGTTCCGGTGCGGACATGAGGCCGAGCATGAGCAGCCGGCGCTGGGCGGCGTCCAACGATCGATGGGCGATCTCGCGAAATCGATGAGCGATGCCGGCGTCGGTTCGGGCGAGCACCTCGGTGCGGGCTCTCGGATAGCGGATCAGCTCGAGGTCGGTCAGCGCCTCGGCCGCGAAGCCGTACTCGATCGCCGCCTCGAAGCCGAAATAGTCGCCCGGTTGCAGAAACGCGGTGATCTGGCGGCGCCCGTCGGCCCGCAGCTTGACCGCGCAGGCGGTGCCGGACAGGAGCCTGAACCAATGGTCGGCCGCATCGCCGTCGCCATAAATCTGCCGGCCGCGCTCGATGGAGCGGCGCATGCCGAGCGCGTGCACGGCCTCCAGGCCGTCGTCCGCGGACGACGACGGCGCCTCGTGGCCGGGCGGCCCGCAAGCGGCGGACCGTGTGGTGGTCTGAACCCGTAACTGCATCGAACCCTCCCTTCTGGAGAGACCAGCTTGCGAGTCATCTAAGGAATCAGCCGGGGAGCCATCATTGGGGAAACTACGTAGAGGCCGGCCTCATGAGAAAAGCGCGGCGGATCGTCTCGAGCAGCCTGTCGCTCAAGAACGGCTTTTCGATGATCGCGAGCACGCCGGAGCGGCGCGCACGTTCGGGGATGCCGGGGTCCTGCCCGCTGGTGATCAGCACGACGGGCATGGCGATCCGCTCATCCCGCAGCCGTTCGACCAGTTCCAGCCCGTCACTGACCGGCATGCAGTCTAGAACCAGGCAGCCCGCCGCTCTCGGCGTATCCGCCAGGAATTCCCCACCCGACGCATAGGACTTCACCGAAAGATCATAGGACTCGAGCAGCAGCGTCAGGGACCGCAGCACGTCCGCATCGTCCTCGACGACATAGATCACCGGCGATGGCTGCGGGGCGGCCGCGGCAGGCATGGGGCTGGTCCATTCGAAGGCGGGCGGAGCCGCTGCTGGGAGTTGGACCGATACTGGCGCGCACGGCTGCCTGGCCGCCTTGATTCAAATCAAGGGCGGGCGAGACCGGCTCAGTGGCCGGCTTTGACGTCGAGAGGCCCGCCGGGGGCACCCGCCTCCAGAGCCAGTGCCATGCGAACGAGGTCGGACAGGCTACGAGCGTGCATCTTCTCCATGACGCGCGCGCGGTGGACTTCGACCGTGCGCGCACTGATCCCGAGGTCGTAGGCGATCGTCTTGTTGGGATGCCCCGCGACTAGACCGAACAGAACCTCGCGCTCGCGTGGGGTCAGCAGTTCGAGTCTGGCGGTGAGGTTGGTCGTTTCCTGCTGGTTCTTGAGGTCGGCCCGATTGCGCCTCAGGGCCGCTCCTATGGCGGTGAGCAGGACGTCGTCGCTGAACGGCTTTTCGATGAAATCGACGGCGCCGGCCTTGAGGGCCTGCACCGCGATCGGCACGTCGCCATGGCCCGTCATCACGATGACGGGCAGCGAGATGCCCCGCTCGATCAACTGCCGCTGCAATTCCAGCCCGTCCATCTCGGGCATGCGGACATCGGTCAGAACGCAGCCGGGGCCGAGTCCCGCCGCGGCATCGAGGAACGCGACGCCGGAAGCGTGGGTCTGCACCGTGAAACCGGCGGCTTCGAGCAGGAACGCCAGCGAGCGGCGGACCGTGTCGTCGTCATCGACGATGTGAACGATCTGAACGTCAGGCATGGGCCTGATCCTCCCTGATCGCTGCGGTGACCGTGAAGCGGAATATCGTTCCGCCTCCCGGGTTCGGCACCATCCACAGCTTTCCGCCATGGGATTCGACGATCGTCCGGCAGATCGAAAGTCCGATGCCCATGCCCTGGTGCTTTGTCGAAACGAATGGCTGGAAGAGCTGCGCCGCGACGTCCGGCGGCAGGCCGGGGCCGGTGTCGGCGACTGAAAATTCCACGAATTCGCCGCGGCTGACGGCCGCGAGCTCGAGCTCACGCCGGTCGCCGGCCTCCATGGCCTCGATGGCGTTGCGCATGAGGTTGAGGAGCACCTGCTGCATCTGGATCTTGTCGACCAGCACATGGCGTGCCTGGGCCTCGAGATTGAAGCGGACCTTCACGCCGTGCTCCTTGGCGCCGACCAGGGCTAGCGCACTCGCTTCCTCGACCATCTTCGCGACATTCTCGACCCGCTTTTCGGTTTCACCGCGGGCGACGAAGTCGCGCAGGCGCCGGACGATCTGCCCGGCGCGCAGCGCCTGCTCGGCGCCCAGCTCGACTGCCTCGCCGAGGCGCGCAAGGTTGGGCGGCTCGGCGGCGAGCAGGCGCCGGCTCGCCTGGAAATAATTGACCACGGCAGTCAGCGGCTGATTGAGCTCATGGGCGAGCGTCGCCGCCATCTGGCCCATGGCGCTGAGGCGCGAGACGTGCAGCAGTTCCGCCTGCAGCTCCTGAAGCCGGTCCTGTGTGCGCTGCCGTTCAGTGAGGTCGCGCACGAAGCCGGTAAAGACACGGTAGCCTTCCCGCTTCACCTCGCCGATCGCCAGTTCCATGGGGAAGGGCTCGCCATTCCGGCGCTGGCCGACAACGACCCGGCCGATACCGATGATGCGCCGCTCGCCGGTAGCCAGATAGCGGCCGAGATACTCGTCGTGAGCTTCGTGATAGGGCGACGGCATCAGCATGTTGACGTTGCGGCCGCACACCTCTTCCGAGCGATATCCGAAGAGGCGTTCGGCGGCGCTGCTGAAGGATTGTATCCGCCCGCGATCGTCGATGACGATCATGGCGTCGGGAACGGTTTCCAGGATCGAGCGCAGATGGGCCTCGCGGGCCTCGATCGTCGTGCGGGCCTGGCTGGCTTCGGTGACATCGAGCAGGCAGAGGATGGCGCCCCCGGCGCAATCGCCCGACGGGACGAGCGGCGAGACGTCGGCGTGCCATTCGCGCACGTTTTCTGGAGCACCCGGCGCCGCCCCGTGGATGACGATGTCGCGAACCGGGCGTTCGCTCTCTATCGCCTGCTGCAGGAGAGGCGCCAGGGCGTTGGACAGGAACGGCAGAACCTCGTTCACCGTTCGTCCCAGATGTGCGGCGATCGGAAGCCCGCTTACCATCGCCAGATGATGATTGACCTCGACGAAGCACATGTCGTTGTCGAGAATGCCGACGCTCAACGGCAGACTGTCGAACATCGCGACCAAGCGCGCGAGGCGTCGTGACGCCGTATTATCTGCCTGTATCAAGCCCGAAGCTCCCTCGCGTGCCCGGCAAGACAGACAATAGGCCGATCGGCCAACAATCGAGACCACGATTTTAACGGCTCGGCGAACCTTCGGCAACGGCATGCGCCCGCCGCGGCACCGGAGGACGGGGGAAGCGGCTCAATGGGCAAACAGCACCGGCAGGGCGGCATGGCGGAGGATATGGTCGGTGACGCCGCCCAGGATGCTCTCCCGCATGCGGGTATGGGTGTAGGCACCCATCACCAGCAGGCCGGCCCCGCGGCGTGTCGCCTCCTCGAGCAGCAGCGCGCCGGTTTCGTGAGGCCGGTCGGCCAGGCGTATGCCCTGCGCGGCGATGCCGTGCATCGCCAGATACTCGACGACCGGGCCGATCTTTTCCGCTCCCTCCCGCTCGTCGACGCACAAGAGGATGACCTCGCGCTGGCAGCGCGCCAGGATCGGCAGAGCCGCGCCGAGCGCTCGCGCCGCCTCGGGCCGGCCGTTCCAGGCCACTGCCACCGGCGCCGACGGCGCGATTTCGGTCGGGCCTGCCGTGGACACCGCCAGCACCGGCCGGCCGGTGTCGAACAGGGCCGCTTCCAGCGTCGGGGTCCTGCCCGGTTCGCCGCTGCCGGGCAAGCCGGTCACGACAAGATCGGTAGCCGGGCCGAACCGGCCGAGCAGCCGCGGCGCCAGGCCGATCTCGATATGCAGTCGCGCGGTCGGGCCGGGGACTTGCGGCGGCGCCTCGGGGAGTTTGTTCCGCAGCCGCCATGCCTCGAAGCTGCTTTTGGCGGCGTCGCGCCGCGCGGCAATCTGGGCCTTGAGATGGGTCCAGAACTCCGGCGGCACGTAGAGGCCGGTGCCGTCCCGCAGATAGGCGGCGGGGACGTCGTGCGGGTCGATATCGGCAAAAAGCGCCGTGATGCAGGATCCGTTCGGCTGGCCCACGGCCAGCGCCGTATCGAGCACGCGCGGATCGAGCGATGTGCCGTCGAGAACGGCCAGGATGGTGCGCGGGGTCATGGGCGGTCTCCGGCTGAAGCGACGCGTCAGACGACGATGTTCGCGCCGCCGTCGACATAGACGGTGCTACCGGTCAGCCGTCGTGCGAGCGGCGTCGCCAGATAGGCGCAAGTGTAACCGACATCCATGACGTCGACGAGTTCGCCGACCGGCGCGCGGTGGACCGCGTCGATCAGCAGTCGGTCGAAATCCTTGAGCGCGGACGCGGCCCGCGTCTCAAGCGGCCCCGGCGAGATCGCATGGACGCGGATATGCTGCGGCCCGAGCTCGTACGCCAGATAGCGGCAGGCCGCTTCGAGCGCCGCCTTGACCGGTCCCATGACGTTGTAGTTCGGCACCACGCGGTCGGCGCCGCAATAGCTCATGGCGAACATCGCGCCGCCGTCGGTCATGAGCGGCGCCGCCAGCTTGGCCATGCGCACGAACGAATGGCACGAAATGTCCATCGCCTTGGCGAAGCCCTCGGCCGAGCAGTCGAGCAGCCCGCCCTCGAGGTCCGCCTTCGGCGCGAAGGCGATGGAATGGACGAGAATATCGAGGCGGCCCCAGCGCGCCGCGATCGTCTCGAACACGGCTTCGAGTTGTCCCGGCTGGGTGACGTCGAGCGGCAGCAACAACGTGGCGTCAAGCTCGTCCGCCAGCGGCTCGACGTAGGGCCGGGCCTTTTCGTTGAGATAGGTGATCGCGACGTTGGCGCCGAGCTCGCGGAAGGCCGCGGCGCAGCCGTAGGCGATCGAATGCTCGTTGGCGATGCCGACGACGAGTGCTCGGCGGCCGGACAGGATCGGGTGGGGGGCCTCGGCGGTCATGGGGCACTCCTGCAGTTGGCGGATCAGGCGGCGGCCAGGCGCTGGGTGTGCCGGGCGATCATCAATTCCTCGTCGGTCGCCACGACCCAGGCGGAGACCCGGCTGGCGTCGGTGCTGATGCGGGCGGCGCCGGCATCGTTCGCCGCCCCGTCCAGCTCGAGGCCGAGCCAGGCCGCGGCACGGCACACCGACCGGCGAAGCGACGCGCTGTGCTCGCCGATGCCGGCCGTGAAGACGAGGGCATCGAACCCGCCCAGGGCCGCAGCCAGCGAGCCGATCTCGCGGGCGATCCGATAGGCGAACAGGTCGATGGCGAAGCGCGCGCGCGGATCCGGGCTCGCCTCCAGCCGGCGCATGTCGCTCGACAGGCCGGAGACGCCGAGCAGACCGGACCGCTGGTAGAGCAGCCGCTCGATCTCGCGCGGCCCCATCTTCATCTCGTCGATCAGGTAGAGAATGACACCGGGGTCGAGGCTGCCCGAGCGGGTGCCCATCGGCAGCCCCTCGACGGCGGTGAAGCCCATCGTGCTGGCCATGCTCCGGCCGGCATCGAGGGCGCACAGGCTGGCGCCGTTGCCGAGATGGGCGACGATGACGCGCGCCGACGCCAGGCCGGGATCGAGGTCCGGCAGTACCGAGGCGATATATTCGTAGGACAGGCCGTGGAAGCCGTAGCGGCGGACACCGCGTTCGGTGATCTCGGCCGGCAGGGCGAAGGCCTGAGCCAAGGCCGGTTGCGTCGCGTGGAAGGCCGTGTCGAAGCAGCCGACCTGGATCAGGCCCGGCGCGATCTCGAAGAGGGTCCGGACCGGCGCCAGGTTGTGCGGCTGGTGCAGTGGGGCGAGCGGCGTCAGCGCCTCGAGCGAGGCGAGCATGCCGGTATCGAGCCGGACCGGCGCCGCGAAATCGCGGCCGCCATGGACGATGCGGTGTCCGATCGCGTCGACGCGGTGACCGCCCAGATGGGTCCGCACGAAGTCGAGCAGGCGCCGCATGGCATCGTCATGGTCGATCGCGCTGCCCGTCCAGCGCTGTTCCGCGACGACGGCGCCACTGCTCTCGCGGGCGCAGAAGTGCGGGCTGTCGGTGTAGAGGCCTTCGATCTGGCCCTTGAGAAACTGCGACAGGCCCTGCGCCTCCTCGCCGAACAGCGAGAACTTGATGCTGGACGAGCCGGCGTTGACGACGACGATGGCATTGCTCGGGGCCATGTCACGCCACCGCCTTGCGGGCATCGGTCCGGCGGCTTTCCGCGACGAGCGAGGCTACGGCGCAGGAGGCGAGGCGCGACAGCACGGAATCCGCGCGGCTGGTCAGGATGATCGGCACGCGGGCGCCCAGCACGATGCCGGCCGCATCGGCATTCGCCAGGAACGTCAGGCTTTTCGCCAGCATGTTCCCGGCCTCGAGGTCGGGCACCAGGACGACGTTCGCATGGCCGGCGACCGGCGAGGCCAGGTGCTTGATCGCCGCCGCCGCCGGGCTGATCGCGTTGTCGAGCGCCAGCGGCCCGTCCAGGATCGCACCGGTGATCTGGCCGCGCTCCGCCATCTTGCACAGGGCGGCGGCCTCGATCGTCGACGGGATCTTGGGGTTGACCGTCTCGACCGCCGACAGGATGGCGACCAGAACCTGCGTCACGCCCAGCGCGTGGGCGAGATCGATCGCGTTTTGCAGGATGTCGACCTTGTCGGCCAAGGTCGGGAAGATATTGACCGCGGCATCGGTGATGATCAGCGGCTCGGCATGGCCCGGGACATCCATGACGAAGCAGTGGCTGAGCCGGCGGCCCGTGCGCAGGCCGCCGTCGCTCTTCACCACCGCGCCCATCAGCTCGTCCGTATGCAGACTGCCCTTCATCAGGGCTTCCGCCTTGCCCTCGCGGACCAGTTCGACCGCCCGGGCGGCCGAAGCGTGGCTATGCTCGGTCTCTTCGATCGGCAGCGCCGATATGTCCAGATCGGCATCGACCGCCGCCTGGCGGATGCGGCCGGCCGGGCCGACCAGGATCGGCTGGATGAGGCCGAGGCGGGCTGCATCCACGGCCCCCTCGATCGCGCTCCGGTCGCAGGGGTGGGCGACCGCGACCGTCGGCGGCTGGATCTGCTTGGCGCGGGCGATCAGTCTTTCGTATCGCTGGTGCGGGGATTCGGGTCTGTCCATCTTGTTTCCCTGTCCGATTTCCCTGTCCGATAGCGCGGTGGAGAGCCTCAGCCGGGCCGGTCCGGGGGACCGGAACGGCGTCACCAGGAAAGAAAGGCGCCGACATCGCCGGGCATGCCGCCCGGGAAGTTGATGATCTTGACGTGCAGGTGGAAGCCGCGCGGCCTCAGGTCCCGTTGCCAGAATTCGAAGAATTCGCGGGCGATGCCCTGGAGCGTGTCCGGCCAGCTGTCTTCCGGTGCGTTGATCGCGCGCCCGCCATCCGTGCACCAATCCGACGGAAACTGACCGACCATGATTTCGTTGGCACCGGACTCGGCGGCGTTGCGGACCCGGCGCATGACGGTGTTGATGAACTCGGGAGTGAGCTTGCGCGCCAGGAACATTTCCTCCTGGTGCTTCTTCTCTTCTTCCGCCGCCTGGTGTCTTTGCTGCGCCGCCGCGGCTTCCTCCCGCTTCTTGCGGTCGACCATGTCGTGAATGTCCGCCGCGGAGAACAAGGCCGGCTCGACCGTCGCGGAGGTGGTTTTCTCGCCTGTCATCATGATCCTGTTCCTCCCGATCATTCGGCGGCGCTGGAGCGCGGTTGCCCGGCCTGCGTCGCGGTGACGTTTGACGATTTCGTGGCCATGGCGGCATCGGCGACGACCTGCCGTCGGCGGCCGCGCGCCTGGCGGATGTCATCGCCGGCGAGGCGGGTCTCGAACAGGGCTTCGATCCGCGCCAGGCGCTGCCGCACGGCGTCGGGCAACTCGCCCGAGGCCTCGATCGCCTGGCGGACGGCGTCCAGCACCGACTGCCGCTCGGCGGGATCGTCCGGCAGGAAGCCGGGGATCGCCGCGAGCGCCCGCTCTTCGTCATGGCGCAGCAGCAGATACTGCTCCCGCACGATTTCCTTGAAGCGGGCGAGCCCGAGCCGCCGGCACTCGGGGTGCTGCTGGCGCAACTGGCGCAGGGCGGCGAAGACGCGCTCGTCCACGGCCTGATGCGGCCGGCCCTGGTCCACGTAGATCAAGGCCCGAAGGCCAGCCTCGATCGGACCGCCCTGTTCGATGCGCTGGTCGAGGTCCGCGACGGCCCTGGCCCCGGCGGTCTCGCGGGCGACGTCGCGACCGATGCGGCTATGGGCCGTCGCCTGGTCGGAGCGCAGGCCGGTCATCGCCTGGACGGCCGGCGAGCCATAGAAGCCGAGGAAGAACGCTTCCGTCGCCCGATCGCGCATGTCCCGATAGCGGTCGAGGGCATCGACGATCCGTTCGGACGTCTTCTCCTGCAGGGCGAGCAGCGGGTTGTCGGGCGCCGCCGGCTTCCGGTTGCTTCGAATGCTGTCCGCGAGCCCCTCGATCGACCGCATCCAGGGGTTCTTGTCGGAGAAGAGCTCGAAGCGCACCCGGTGCGGGTGGAACCGGCGCAGCCATTCGGCACTTTGTGCGCTGGTCGCCGCCTGCACCAGCGGGCTGAGGAAGGTCCGGTAGAGGCCCTGGTTGATCTCCGACAGCCGGGCGACGGTGGCGAACCGGCGATCGTCGGCCTCGTCGTTGCCGCCGAAGGCCCGCAGATCGTCTAGGCTGCGCCGCTCGAACTGCACGAGATAGTCGCCGCTGACGAGCTCCGCATGGGCGATCTCAGGACTCTTCTCGGTGAAGACGGCTTCGTAGAGCCCGGGCGGGAGCGCATCGATCAGGTCCATGGTCCGGGCGAATTCCTCGTGCTCCTTCGTCGCGACCTTGGCCGAGACGAAGATGCCGAGATGGCCGATGCTCTGGTGCAGCGCATAGACGATGGTCTGGCCGCCCGCGACGAGCGCCTCGTCGCTGTCGTAGATGTCGAGCACCCAGTCCAGCGCCTGCTGCGGCGACGTGATGTCGTCGCCCCAGGAGCAGAACACGACGATCGGTGACTGGATGTTGCGCAGGTCGATCCGCACACCGTCGGACATGAACATCTCGCCGTCGGACAGCTTGTTGCCGATGAACAGCTCGTCGGCGATGAACTGCATTTCCTGGGCGTTCAGCAGGACCGGGCTGCCCCACCATTTCTCGAACTCGAGAAAGCGGCCGGCCTCGGAATCGATGTTGGAATAGACGTGATAGTCTTTCTTCCACAGCGTGTTCGACGGATTCATGCTCTCGAAATTGGCGACGAGATTGGCGCCGTCGAAGATGCCGTTGCCGAGGTCGCCGGCCAGCGAGGTCAGCCAAGTGCCGCCGAGCAGGCCGCCGAGATAGCGCAGCGGGTGCTTGCCATGGACGCCGGCCCAATAGGACAGGGGCGCGCCGGCGAGCACGAGCGGCCCGACCAGGTCCGGACGGGCGGCCGCCATCATCATGATCTGCCAGCCGGCCTGGCAATTGCCGATGAGGCACGGCTTACCCTCGGCGTCGGGATGGAGTGCCGCGACCCGTTCGAGGAAGCGCGCCTCGGCGTGGCACACGTCCTCGATGGTCTGCCCCGAGACCGGATCCGGCAGGAAGCCGACGAAGTAGCAGGGGTGACCGGCCTCGAGGGCGACGCCGATCTCGCTCTCGTGCTTCATGCCGCCGATGCCGGGACCATGTCCGGCGCGCGGGTCGAACACAACGAACGGGCGCTTTTGCGGATCGATCTCGACGCCCTGCGGCGGGACGATGCGGACGAGGCAGTAATTGACCGGCCGGTCGAGCGTGCGCCCGTCCATGATCAGCTCGAACGGAAAGCTGAGCACGTTCGGCCCTTTCTGGGCGATGTATTCGGCATGTTCGTTGCCGCGCCGCCGCAGCACGTCGAGGAAGAGCACGGAGCGCTGCCAGGAGTCGAACCAGTATTCCGAAGCCTGGCGGAACATGTCCAGGCCTGGCCACTGGGGCCACGCCGCTGCGCGCTCGGCCCCGCCAGCCGACATCGGGTTCGAGAGTTTCTCCATGGGGACGTCTCCAATCGTGTGCTGCTGCACGGGGCAGTGCCGGCCGGTTCGGGACGAGCCGGTCCGTTCCCGCGCGACGGGATCGATTGGGCAAGGATCAGGCAGGCGGCGGGCAGCGTCCTTGATCGAAATCAATTTCTGGCGAAACCCCAGCAACCGACCGGTCCTGATGTAAAACGCGGATCGGGTCCCGGGCATGGTCGCTAAACCCGCTCCAGCAGAAGGTGGAGCGCGTGCAAAGCGGCAGTCTGCGGATGGAACACTCGACCGGCGCGCAAGTCGTCGACCGTCGCCTGCTCGACCATTTCGCCGTGGTGCATGACGCCGATGCGGGGACATAGGTGGGCAACCACGGCCAAGTCGTGGCTGACGAGAATGTAGGTCAGATTGCGCTGTCGCCGCAGGTCGGCCAGAAGATTCAAGATCTCCGCCTGCACCGAGACGTCCAGCGCACTCGTCGGCTCGTCGAGCAGCAGCAGCGCGGGTTCGGCGATCAAAGCGCGGGCGATCGCCACGCGCTGGCGCTGACCGCCGGAGAGCTGGTGCGGATATCGAAATCGCAAAGGCCCCAGCAGCGACACCTCGTCGAGCGCCCGGGCCACTCGGGCATCGACGCCGGCAATTCCGTGCACGAGCAGGGGCTCGCTCAGGAGCTGATCGACGGTTTGACGCGGATGCAGCGAGCCGTATGGATCCTGGAACACCATCTGCAAGCGCCGATAGGAGGCCTTGGATCGCGTGCGCGTGAGCCGGTCGCCATCGATCCACATCCCGCCCGACCATTCGGGCACGAGGCCCGCGACGGTCCGGAGGATCGTTGATTTGCCCGAGCCGCTTTCGCCAACAATGCCGAAGGCGCCGCCGCGCGGAACCGAAAAGGAAACGCCGCGGACCACGTCGGCCTTGCCAAGGCGCACGGTCAGCTCTTGCACCGCGATCATGACGCCGGCCAACCGGAGGTGTCGCGCAGGCTCGGAAGACGTGCCCGGGGATGGAGCAGCGACGGCAGGCAGCGCAGCAGCCCGCGGGTATAGGGATGGCGTGCCTCGGCCAAGCCGCCTGCCGGGACTTCCTCGACGATCTGGCCGGCACGCATCACGATGATCCGGTCGCAATGCCGTGAAACCATGGGCAGGTCGTGGCTGATCAGAACGAGGCCCATGCCGCGGCGCGCGACCAGATCGTCCAGCAGGCGCAGGATTTCCACCTGAACCGCCGCATCGAGCGCGCTCGTCGGCTCGTCCGCGATCAATAGATCCGGGTCCGGTGCCAGCATCATGGCGATCATCACGCGCTGCCCGAGCCCGCCCGACAGTTCGTGCGGATAGGCATCCGCCACCCGCTCCGGATCGCCAATACGCATCTGCCGCAACAAGTCGATGGCAGCCGAACGGGCGTCGCGCCGGCTGCCACCCTTGTGGGTACGCCAGGTTTCCGCAATCTGCTGACCCGCGGTCATGACCGGGTTCAATGAGAATCTTGGGTCCTGCAATACCAGCCCGACCCGCCGGCCGCGGAGGCGCGTCAGCGCGGCCTCGTCCGCGCGCAGCAGATCGATGTCTTCGAACCGAAGTCTCTCGGCGGACCACCGGTGCCCGGTGGGCAGAAGTCGAAGCAGTGCCCGGGCGGTCAATGACTTGCCGGAACCGCTCTCGCCCACGATGCCCAGGCGCTCCTTCCCGACCGAGAACGAGACATCGCGAACGACGTCGCGCCAGCCGCTCTCGGCCGGAAACGACACGGTCAGATGCTCCACCTCGATCAGCATCGGCCCGCCCATTTGGGGTCGAGCGCGTCGCGCAGGACGTCGCCAATGACCGTAAACGAAAGTACTGTCAGGAAGACCAGGCTGCCGGGGAATACCGGCACCCACCATTGCTGCAGGATGAGATCTCGCGATGTTGCGATCATTGCACCCCATTCCGGCACCGGGGGTTGGACGCCCATGCCCAGAAACCCGAGCGTGGCGATCGTCAGCATGACGCCGCCGCCGTCGAGGGCGGCGCGGACGATGATGCTCGGCAGACACAAGGGCACGATGTGGTGCAGAACGATGCGCACGGATCCAGCGCCGGTGAGGCGGATCGCTGCGATGAAATCACTGTGGCGGATCTTCAATGTCTCGGCGCGCGCCAGGCGAGCGTAGAGCGGCCAGCTCGTGAGCGCCGTCGCGCCGATGGCGCCGCCGATTCCGGGCTTGAGGGCTGCCACGAAGGCGAGCGCCAGTACGAGCCGCGGAAACGCCAGAAACACATCGGTGACGCGCATGAGCACCTGATCGATGACGCCGCCGGTGAAACCGGCGAATGCGCCGATCAGCAGGCCTGTCGGTGCCACCAGCAGCAGGATGGTCGTCGTGAGGCCGAGCGTCGCGCGGCCGCCGTAGACCAGACGAGCCAGCATGTCCCGACCGAGCTCGTCCGTACCAAGCCAATGGTCGCCGGAGGGCGGGGCGACGCGCATCGTCAAGACCTGGACCGCTGGATCCTGCAGACCGAGGAGGGGCGCGCCGGCACACACGGCGATGAGCACCGCAATGGCGGCGAGGGCGACCATCGCCGCGCGGTCGCTCTGGAACTGCAGCCAGATCCGATAGCGCCGGCCCCAGGCCGCTTGCCGACGTGACCTCGGGTGTGCTGCGAGGAGCCAGGCCTGGTAGTGCCTGCTCATCGCGTCCGCGGGTCGAGCAGTCGGGCGGCGACGTCGGCGAACCTGTTGAGGCCGAGGTAGATCACGCCCACCACCAGCGTCGCGCCGAGCACGGCGTTCATATCCGCATTCAGGAGCGATATCGTGAGATAGCGGCCGAGGCCCGGCCAGCCGAACACGGACTCGGTCACCACCGCGCCTTCCAGCAGGTTGGCGTACGCCAGGGCGAGCAGCGTCACCAGGGGAACCTTGATGTTGCCGAAGGCATGGCGCCAAAGGATGCGGGTGCGGGAAAGTCCCTTGGCGCGTGCCGTCGTGATGTACTCGCCGGCGAGCGCTTCGAGCATGAAGCTTCGGGTCATTCGGGCGATCACGGCGAAGGAGAAGGCGGCCAGCAGCAGGGCGGGCTGGGCCAAATGCGCGGCGGCGTCCCGGAACACATCCCACTCGCCTTGAAGGGCTGCGTCGAGGACGAGCATGCCGGTCGGCCCGTCGACCAGGCCGTCATAGGCCACATCGACTTGTCCCGGCCCGGGCGCCACGCCGAGCTTGACGTAGAAGATCAACAGGCTGCCCAGGCCGAGCACGAAGATGGGCATGGATTGGCTGGCGGTCGCGACGATCCGCACCGCATGGTCGAAGCGGGAGCCCTGCCTCGCCGCCGCAAAGACACCCACGGGGATGCCGACCAGGCTCGCAACCAGGATCGCGGTGGTGGCGAGTTCCAGCGTCGCTGGAAAGAAATGAGCGAGGTCCTGGACCACGGGATGGCTGGTCATGACCGAACTGCCGAGATCGCCCTGCAGGAGATGCCGGCAGTAGATGGTGAACTGGACCAGGAGCGGTCGGTCGAGACCGAGTTCCTGGCGGACATGGGCGACGACGGCCTCCGGCGCATGGTCGCCCGCGATGGCGATCACCGGGTCGATCGGAATGACGCGGCCGATCAGAAATGTGGTGAGGACGAGCCCGAACAGGGTGATCGGCAGGCTCGCCGCACTCCCAGCCAGCCGCGCGACCCGCTTGCTCACGATTTCCGGATCTGGCCGTACCGCGTGTAGTCAGGAAGGCTGCCGACGACGAGGCCGCTCACACCCTTGCGCAGCACGGACACGGCATTCTGCTGCAGCAGCAAGGCGAATGGCGCTCGATCCCAGAACTGCTGCTGCATGGCGTGATAGCGCGCGACGCGCTTGTCCGCGTCGATCTCCTTCGCCGCTTCTTCAGCCTCGCGCGTCAGCTCCGGGTCGACGAAATGGCTGCGCCAGGCAACGCTCTTGATTGCGGCGTTTTCCGAATCGTCCGAATTCGCGCAGAACGCCTGGGCGTTGGAATTCGGGTCGTAATAGTCGGAGCCCCAAACCAGCAGCGAAAGCTGGTGGGCGCGAGCGCGCGTCTTGGTGACGACCTGTTTGCGCTCGGCTGGTATCAGCTCCACGGTGATGCCGATCGCCTTCAGGTCCTGCTGGATGGCTTGGGCGATCTCGGCGTAGGGCGAGGCGGCCTGGTAGTCCATGGCGACGGTGAAGCCATTGGGCACGCCCGCCGTCGCCAGCAGATCCTTCGCCCGGGCCACATCCTTGGAGAACGGCTGGTTTGGCAGCGCTCCGGCGAGGCCGTTCGGCAGGAACGACTGGCCGACGGTCCAGGTGACGGGCGTGATGTTTCGGGCGATCGCGTCGTAATCGATCGCCCATTTGATCGCTTGCTGAACGCCGGGGCGTGCCAGGTCGGGCACCTTCTGGTTCATGGCAATGTAGAGCGAGCTCAGCTGCGGCTGCGGCGAGATCTGGTAGTCGGCGTTGCCGGCCAGCATTTTCAGCTGGTCGGAATCGAGGTTGCGCGCGATGTCGATGTCGCCCTTTTGCAGCGCCAGGAATTGCGCGGCGGCATCGTTGATGTGCTGGACGACCACGCGACGGATATTCGGCGCCGGGCTGTAGTGTGCGTTCGCCTCGACGATGACATGGTCGCTGGCCGCCCAGGAGACGAGCCGATAGGGTCCGGCGCCGGCGCTGTGGGTCTTGAGCCAGCCGTTGCCGAGGTCGCCGGCCATCTCGTGCGCGAGCGCCACGGCCTTCTCCACGACGCAGCCGGCGCCAGGGGTCAGGCAAAAGAGCACGAAGCTCGTCGCCTGTACGGTCGGCAATTGGATGATGAGCGTGTGCGCGTCCGCGGCACGGATCAGCTTCGCCACATTGTCGGCGGTGAAGCCGAACTGGCCGAGGAGGAAGGCCGGCGATTTGTTCAGCAGGATCAGCCGCTGTAGCGAAAATGCCGCGTCTTCGGCCGTCACCGGGTTGCCGCTGTCGAACCTGGCATCGTCGCGCAGGTGGAAGGTCAGGGTCTGGCCGTCGGGGCCGACGTCCCACGACCGGGCCAGGTCGCCGACGATCTTGGTGGGATCGGCGAGATCGGGCGCTACCAGCTTGCGGTAGCAGTTCCCGACGATCTCATCGCCGGAATACTCGGAGCACTCGGCCGGGTCGAAGCTGAGGATATCGTCTATCTGCTTGCCGATCGCCACCAGGTCCTTGGGCGTCGCCGCCCACGCCCGGCCCAGCGCCAGATAGGAGAGGGTCAAGGCGGAACTGGCCAGAAAGTGCCGGCGTGACTGCATTATACTTCCACTCCCTCTCTGCCTTGCCGTCGGGCGCAATCTACTAATGTCCGCGGTCGCCAAGGGGCGGATGACGGGGGAAGGGGGCAATGAAAGTGGGGGAGAACAGGCGCGGGCGCGCATTACCCGCAGGCTCGCCGCGGTCGCATCAGTTAATTAGGGCGTGAACCCATAAATGGACACTGGTCGCACCGGTCCGGTTCCAGCTTGAAAGCGGCCATTGTTTGCAGTGCCTCGCCATGTCGCCGAAGCGCCAAGAGCGGGCTTCGTTGAACCGCTGCCAGATTGCGGACATACTAAACCGATGTGCGGCCATGCGAAAACTGGTTGCGCGGTTCTAGTACTATTCAACCTCAGTCTAGGAGCGCGCGCGAGCATAAGTGCGCTGATAGCCGTCGCGTGTGAGCCTTGAGGCACCGTACCAGGGAGGCAGGGATGCGGAGCGAACAGGTGTACTGGGTGTTCACCGTTACCGTCGATCAGATGGACAAGTTCACGCCGCTGATACCAAAGCTTGTGGCCGCGACAGAGAAGGAGCCGGGCGCGTTGCAGTTTGAGTGCAGCATCGGGGACGACCAGAAGACGGTTGATTTCTTCGAACGCTACACGGATTCAAAGGCGGCGCTGTTCCACCAATCGGCAAGCTTCGGGCCATTCGCGAAGGAGCTCTTCGCGGTGGCCAAGCTCACTCGCTGGGTGATCTACGGCACGCCCTCGGACGAGTTCAAGAAGGCGAACGCGGACTTCCACCCGATTTACATGTCATCACTCGGTGGTTTTGTCAGATGACGGGAATTGGCTTCCGGGCTTAAGCCCGCGAGGTTGCTGGCGACATCGAACTGGCCCGCATTACGTACGGCTTTACGCCGAGTAGACGAGACGCGGGCGGCACGGCCCCGTGCCGGCGAGTGTCTCGAGCAGGTCGCGCGTTTGGATGAGCTCAGGACTGTCGTGACCTTCAAGGAAAAGGTCATAGACCTGCTTCAGCGTCTCGAGGGCTTCACGACAGCGCCCGCGGTCGTGAAGGTAACGCGCCAACCCCTTCGCCGCCTGTAATTGAAAGGCGACCGCGTCGAGCTCTACGGCGCGCGCGATCGCGTGCCGGAACAGCGCCTCGACTTCGCTCTCGTCGACATCGCCCATGCTGCTGAGCTCGGCTCGGCAACGGAAAAGCTCGGGCTCGTACCACCTCTCGCCGGTGCCGGCCAAGCGGTCGAGCGTTTCGTCGATGACGGCGAGGCCGCCATCGGGATGGCCCGCCGCTCCCAGGACCAGCGCATATTCGGAAAACAGCGACATGTAGCGCGTGTTCGCCCGATCGTCTGCCTGCTCGACCGCGCGCGACAGCTTTTGCAGACCTTGATCGATTTGCTCCCTTCGAACACAGATGATCCCCTCGAAGCCAAGCGCGAAATTCTCCCACCGGCGGAGGCCATGCGTTCTGGCCTTGGCGGCGAGGATGTCTACGTAACCTTGCGCCTCGTCGAGATGCCCGATGGCGATGGCATTCGAAATGCTGGTCGTGCCGAGCACGCCGCAAATCGTCATCGCGTGCCCTGAATCGAGCGCCTCCCGCACGCTGCGCCGGGTCGCCTCCATGGCGCGGTCGAAGCAGCCTTGATAGCGATAATAGAAGGCGAGCAGCCCGCGTCCGCTCGCGAGCTGTCCGAAGCCGAAACGGGCCATGTGCGCGTCGTGATGCGTCGCACCGTAGCCCGAGACCATGATCTCCATATGCTTTCGGGCCTGGCGGACGTTGCCGAGATAGAAATGCGACGACCCCAGCATCCGATGCGCGACCAGAACATCGGCCTGCCCGAGCTTGTTGGCGACGGCCATGAACTCTTCGGCGAGACCGAGGCTCTGGCGGACCTCGCCGTTGGCGAAGCAGCCGTTCCACAACGCCAGCAAGGATTTCACCTGGGTGCAATAGTCGCCGATCCTGCGCGCGATTTCCAAGGCGGCTCGGCACGCCTGCGTTCCCTGCGGCGTCGGTCCATAGAGATTGACCATCGCGTAGGAGAGGGCGGCAAACAGTGCCATTTCACGGGCGGAACCGTGGGCCGCCTCGGGTCCGAGCACGGCAAGCGCCCGTTCGCACCGGTGCTGCAGTTCGGTCAGCAACGATCGGTGCACCCAGAGCGTCGATGCCGAGGCCGTCAGCGAGGCCCCGAGCGTCTTGTCGGTCGCAGTCGACATCGCCCAGTCGATCGCAAAGCGCACGTCATCGAGATAACGGCCATAGAGGGCGACCCAGTTCGACGGGCTTCTCTGCTCCGCTTCCCGCTCGGCTCGCGCGAAGAGTTGCGCCATATAGCCGGCGTGGACGCGTCTTATCTGGTCGAGGGTGCCCGCTATTTTCAGCTTGTGCCCGACGTACTCCCGCATCGTCTCATAGAGACGGTAGTAGGCGGTATTTTCGCTCAGATCGACGGTGATGAAGGATTTGTCGGCCAGTTCGGCGAGGCAATCGACGACGTCCGCTTTTGACATCTGGGCGCAGTCGGCCACGGAGACGGCATCCTCGAGCGAGAACCGGCCTGCGAATGTCGCGATGTGCTGAAGAAACGTCTGGAGCTCGCCGTCGAGCAGGTCGTAACTCCAGTCCAGCATCGCCAAAAGCGAGCCGTGCCTGGATGACGCGTCACGGCGCGAGCGACGAAGCACGCGGAAGCGATCCGACAGCATCGAGGCGATATCGGCGACGCCGAAAGTATCCATGCGGGTCGCCGCGAGCTCGATCGCCAGGGCGAGGCCGTCGAGCTGCCGGCAGATCTCGACGACCATGACGGCGTTCGAGCGGTCCAGGACGAACCGCTCGTTGCTCGCCGATGCGCGTTCGACAAAGAGTTCGACCGCGGAGTAGCGCATCGCCTCGTCGACGGAGAGGTCGACCGCTTCGCACGGGACTTTCAGGGTGGGCAGGCGATAGACGCTCTCCCCTGTCAGGCGCAACGCTTCCCGACTGGTGGCGAGAATCCTCAGGGGGCCGGGAGCGGCCGTCAGGGCTGCTACGACATGGGCGATCTCAGCGCACATGTGTTCGCAATTATCGAGCAGAATGAGCGCGGCCTTGTCCTGCAGGAGGGCCACGAGCCGTTCGAGCGGGGCACCGTCGGCACCAGCAAGACCAACCGCTGCGGCAATGGCACCCGGGATGTGCTTGCCGTCTGCGATGGGTGCCAAGTCAACGAAGAACACGCCGTCCTGGAACTGCTGCGAGAGCCTGCGAGCAACGGCCAGCGCGACCGTCGTCTTGCCGATGCCGCCCGGACCAACGATCGTGACGCACCGCTCGGTGCTCGTGCGCGCCGCAACGAGCTCGATCTCCGGATCGCGCCCGATGATACGGGCTATGGCTGGCAGGCGATCATAGGTCGGCCGTGCCTGGACCGTCTCCGCCGGCTGCCGCGTAGCGGCCTGGACGCGGACCGGCGCCACGAATTGATAGCCGCGACCCGGCACATTGATGAGATCCCGGGCTTGCGGACGCCCCGCTCCGAGCACTTTGCGGAGCGCCGCAATATGCACTCTGAGCGCGACGTCCTCGACATGGACGTCGGGCCATACGCGCGCGATCAATTGCTCCTTCTGAACAAGCTCGCCGGCGTTATCGATCAGCACCAACAGAAGATCGAGCGCGCGCGCACCGAGAGGCACCATGCGCCCATCCCGCAGGAGGCTTCGCTGCTGACGGTGCAGCTCAAAGGGGCCAAAACTGACTACGTCGCCTGACATCTGCCTCAGTCCACAGGCCGAACCTCGCCCCGCCGAGAGTCGGCAAGGCCTTCGCCTACAATCGAATTTCCGGGGAAACCGGAGAAGGGAAGCATCCGCCTGGAATGTTGTTTCACAATGTCATGGTATGCGGTGAGGCGGTTCCCGGACATATCCCCCAAATGGGGGAGGCCGGACTGCCTCGAGGGGCGACCCAGCAGCTCGCACAGGACGTAACAACACTTAACACCGTGCCGCTCGATCGTGATGGCAAATTCCCGCCGTCACCAAGATCGATCCCGGACGCCGACCGTCAAACCGTCGAGACGCCAGCCGGGAGCTGAATCCGGAGGCCAGTCCATGTCGCTGCCCGCAGCCATTCTTCCCTTTCCGAGCCCATGCTCGATACCCCGCCAGCCGGATTTTCGCGCGCCGATGATCCAGCCGGAGGTGTCATGGATGCGTGCACCGTCGCCCTGTCGGGCTGCCGACGCTTCGCGGATACGGATCGGCCGCTGGGCTCGATCCGAGCTTTCTCAACTGGTCGAGCACGTCGCGGATCACGAAGAGCCGGCCTACACGATCAGTTATTGCCTGCGTCAGCAGCAGGTCCACCTCACGTCGGGCAGCCAGATCGTGATCCCGTCCACGATCCTCGCAGGACATGTTCTTCTGCAATCGCCGACAGCCGAGGTGAGACGCGGCCGCTTCGACAGCGGCTATCACGTCCTCCGTATCTACTTGCCCGCTGACATGATTGCCGAGAGCTACGAGGAAGCGACCGGGAGGGCGGCACCGAAGGACCTTGCACTCTTCGATCCGTACGTCACCAGCGACCAGGTTCTCGAGAACCTGGCCCGGTCGCTGATCAATGTAGAGACTGCCGGTGGAATCTTCGGCCCCACATTCGTCGATGGCGTCGGTATGGCGCTTGCCGCCCGGCTCGTGGCTTTGTCCCTGTCACGCGAACCGTCCAGCGAAAAATCCTCGTCGCCGTTGGCAAAATGGAGACTGAAGAAAGTGGTCGCGTATCTGGAGGAGCATTTCCATGAGCCGCTCTATTTGAGCGATCTCAGTACCGTCGCCGGTTTGAGCCAGTCGCACTTTACCCGTCAGTTTCGACTGGCAACAGGCTTCACTCCCAACGCCTACATTCTGAAGCGCCGGATCGAGGCCGCACAAAACCTCCTGCTGGACCGAGAAAAGCCGATCGCTTGGATTGCCCTGGAGGTGGGCTTTCCGGACCAAGCTCGCTTTTCCTCCATATTCAAGAAGGTCGTCGGCGCTTCGCCGCGTCAATGGCGCGCCGCCGTCACGAGCCATTAGATCGTCATGCGCTGCCTCATCTTCGGCATTCGCCCGTTTCGAGAGGATGCGGATGATCAAGCGTCATCGAAGCCCTAGGACGGATGAACTCACCCGTCAGGAAATGCAAACCCGCAAGGCCAGCATCCGAACGATCGCCCGTGAGCTAGGGATCAGCCCGACGACCGTGCAAAAATGGCGTAAGCGAGCGACCACGGCTGACCTGCCGATGGGGCCGAAAACACCTCGGCCTTCCGCGCTAACCCCAGTGGATGAGGCCTTGATCGTCCTTTTCCGCTGGACTAGCCATCTCTCCCTGGACGACTGCATGCGGGCGCTCGCCCCGGCAATCCCTCACCTCCGACGCTCGACCCTCTATCGGGCGCTGAAACGTTACGGTTTGGCCGAAGCGCCATTAGGCGGTGATGGGACGCACGGAGATCCGTCTCTCGGCAACTTTCGGGTCGCCTGCACCGAACTGCGCACAGCGATCGGTTCGCTTGGCCTTTTCATGGCTGTCGACGCGGCTTCGCGGTTCACCGTGGTCAAGATGCACGTCGGCACGCATCCCATCGCCGATCTGGTGGCCAAGTTGTCTGCGGCGGTACCCTACCCGGTTTGCTCGATCCTCTGGCAGACGTGGTCGCGGCCCGTTGATGCTGGGCAAGCCCTCGATCCAACTCAGTCGTGCCCGGTTGGCGACGAGCCAACGACCGCATTTCTCAGTCAGCGCTTGGCTCTGTCGAGATCACAGGGGTTCAGTGACGAAGAGATCATTGAGACGAGCTCGTGGCGTAACTGCGTTGTTCCTGAAATAGCCCGAACAGTCATTGCGGGATTTGAGACACTCCTCAAGCGTGACCTCGCCGAAGCAGAGATGAAGATCGAGTCCGTTGTCGCCAACTTCAATCGACGGACGTCGCTGCGCTGCCTGGGCGGTCTCTCCCCAATGAAATTTTCGCTTGCCGCGCAGCTCGGGCGAAACGTTCCCTGAGCTCAGCCTGGGTCGCAGACGCCTTGCTATGCGCCGCTCGGCGGCGGCTCCGATGTGATTTTTGCCGCAGCAAGACCGGAAACCGCGGTGGCGACATCGCGCAATTTGACGCTGAGGTCCATGCTCACGATCTGCAGGAGGCTGGCGCGGAGTTCCGGTCTCGTTGCCGTGAACTCTCTCAGGTGCCGAAGGTCCCACTTGGCAAGAGTTCCGGGACCGCGTGCCACTACGTCCATCGGACTGGCCAAGCCGCTGTAGGCGCTCACGTCGCCGATGAGCTGACCGGGCCGAAGCGCCATTCTCGTCTTGCTGCCGAGAATGGCTTCGAGGTCCCCGGAGATGAGGACGATTGCGTCGGAGATCTCCTGGCCCTTTTCAAGGATGACCTCGCCGGCCGAGCAGTCGACCCATCGGGCAAGGCTGACCAGCCTCAAGAATTCTCGCTTGTCGATAGAGCTGAATGCGACGCGGTAGAGCTGTTCTTCCTTGTTGCTGAGAACGACCGGTCGCCGTTCCAAAGCCATCGCCACGATGCGCGCGACATTGACGATCATGAACGCCGCCCCCCAAAAGATCGGCGGCCACAGTGTCTCGTTCTGGAAATAGTAATAGGGCAGTATCAAGACCTCGCCGACGATCGACAACAGGCGCAGCTTGAGGACGTCTCGCACTGAAAACGCCGCGAGAAACACGATGTTCGAAATGTTAACCAGACCGTTGATCCCAAGAATCTGATCAGCGACGAACGCGTACATAAAGACTCCCAGGATGTTTTCAGATACGCGACCAAGTCAGGCATATGAAAAATGCGAACAATAAGAAAGACTGGTTGCGCATAGAAATTCTATACACAACACTGACGTCTAGAATTAATTGCCTGTAAGAAAAGGGGGCGGTTCGGCCCTCGATAGGTGGCGATTCCTTATCGGAGCTGTGGCGAATGCTCGGTCCGGCATAGTCCCCCGATGAGGGCTATGAAGAGCGGTTCGGGGGAGGTGCAGAGGCTATCGGCCGTGCGAGCCCACCTGGGTGCGGGTGACCCTCAGCCTGCGGAGAGCGATCCGCTGCGGCGTTCGAAGGTCAGGCGGAGCGGGTGTCCTTCCGGCAGGCTGCCGGCGAGGCTCTTTCTTGCGGCAGCCCCGAGGTGTGTGTGCGTTGCGGCACGATCGGCGTCGCCGAGAGCTTCGAATGTGCTGGTGCAGGTCGCGTGAACCCGCCATTCCGCAAGCGGCACTTGTTCGCCCTTGCATGCCGCCAAGGCGTTTTCGACCGCATCGAGCGCCTTCGCCGTCTCGGCGCAGGCGAGGGCCGCTCGCGCGTGCGCCTCCCAAGCCAGTGCCTGCCAGGTGTGCTCGTCGGTTTGCTCCGCCAGGTCGCAGAGGCGCTCCGCGCGCGAAAGCGCCGCCGATTGGTCGCCTTCCGCGATCAGGACGTCGACCATTCCCCATTCGAGAGCGAGGCGCCAGTACCAATCCAGATGCACCGATTGCCGCTCCATCTCGCGTTCGGCCGCTCGCAGATGATTGAGCGCTGCGGCGACGTTTCCGAGACCGGCTTCGGCCAGACCGCAAAAGATCAGTGCAATTCTGCGCGTGACGGGCATGATTCGGGTGACAGGTGCCGGGTCTCGTCCGGCCCGATGGGAGGCGGCCGGCCGGCAGTCTCGTAGCGCGCCCTCGAAATCCAGGGCGTGAAGCAGCAACGCGCCGCGATAGACCTGAAGATAATGAGCCGAAGAGGAATCGCCGGCGCTTTCGAACGCAGCGATACTGGCGTCCAAATCCGACAGCGCGGCGCCGAATTTTCCGAGCGAAAACAGCGACCAGGGGACACCGATCTGGCGCATCCAGACTGCGCGGGCGAGTTCGGCTTCGGCCGCATTTTGAGGACTCTCGCGGATCAGGTGATAGCTGCTGTGCACCAGATCGTGAGCCTCGCGATAGCGAGTCGAAATCATGCACAGCATGCCGAAATTGATCTGCGCCTGCGCGACGGTGAAGCTATCGCCGCCAGCCTTCAGCCGAACGAGCGCTTCTTCACATTTTCGGGCGTCGGCCCTGTTCCAGCCGGCACCCCAGAGACGCCGCACATATGCGGACATCCGAGTGGCATCCCGTTGGATCGGATCGGATTGTCTCTCGCAAAGCGCCAGGACCTCATCCACAAGCTGGATGCTGTGCGAGAGATCGTACCAGCTTGTCGTGTAGGCCAAGCCGATGAGGGCTCGGCACTGGGCATCGATATCACCATGCCGGCCGGCTGCCTCGGCAAGCTGCGCATAGCTTTCTCGAGCCCGGGGATCATGGGCCGCTGCCAGAATGCCGCTACGACGCTCCAGAAGCTCGATTTCTGCCGGAATTCGGGTGCGGTCGGACAGGCGGGCAGCGAGAGCGGAGGCGTGGTCGAGAATGGCCAACGCGTCCCGGTGTGCAAATCGACTGGTTGCGACACGCAGGGCAGACCGCAGATAGTCCAGCGCGCGCGGCCAGTCACGGGCCAAGGTGAAATGTTGCGCCAGCTGGACCGCCAGGTCGCCGCGCTGATCGGGCGGATAGATCTCCTCCAAGCGCTCGCCGATCGTGCGGTGCAGGAACGCGCAGCGCACCTGCCCGATGCGATCGTAGACCACTTGCCGATAGAGCGCGTGCTTGAAGACGTAGGTGCGAACGAGCTGGTCGTTCGGAAGGGTCAGCAGCCTGTCCCGGCGAAGCACGCTCGGGGTGAGCCCCTCGCAGACAGTCTCGAAGGACATCTCGTCCATTTGCGCGGCGCGCGCCGTCGTCACTGGGTCGAAGTAGGCGCCGGCCACGCTCGCCGCATCCAGCACGCGCCGCTGCTCGTCGCTCATCCCCTCCATCTTGGCCTCGATCACGCGCGCGAGCGTCGGGGGCACCTCGCATGCCAACTTGTCGAGGGCAACGAGCGGCTGCCAACCGTGAGCTGTGCGCGAGATTTCGCCGTTCTCGAAGAGGTGGTCGAGAGTGACCCGCATGAACAACGGATTGCCGCCGGTGCGCGTCTCCATGAATCGCGTGAATGTCGGGGAGACTCGCTTGCCGCCGGCACCGCCGGCCAGCACCTCGCCGATCGCGGCCGTCGACAGCGGTGCCAGCTCGATCTCGCTGCAGAACTTGCGCAAGGCCAGGTCATGGGTCATCCGCTTCAGCGGGTGACGCGCGGCCGTCAGATCCTCCGGCCGGTAGGTCGCGATCAGCAGCAGCTTGGCAGACGAACGGCGCCGGCAAAGCGCCGACAGGAAATCGATGGTCGCGAAATCGGCCCAATGAAGATCTTCGAGGATCAGCACCAAGGGGCGCTTCGTCGCGAGCGCCTCGAACAGGCAGCAGACCTCGCGCATCATCCGGTTCTGCGGGTCGGGCACGATCGGCTGCCGCGACGCCCCCAGTTGCGCGGCGAAGATCTGGGCGGGCATCTGAGCTGCCCAGGATGGCGCGAGCTCCAAAAGCGTGCGAGCGACACCGGCGTTGCCGGATCCCCGGCACAGATCGCCGAGCGCCTCGAGCACGGGGTAGTAGGGTTCGACCCCGGCAAAGCCTTCGATGCAATGGCCTTGCGCCACGACGAAATCATTGTGCTTTCGAGCCTGGGTCAGGAACTGCTGGACCAGGGTCGTCTTGCCGATGCCGGGCTCGCCGCTGATGAACACTGCCTGAGGGGCACCTGACATCGCGCGTTGCAGCAGAGCGAGCAGCTGCTGCAGCGGCTCGGCGCGCCCCGCGAAGACGCCCCGTTCCACGACGGCATCGGGCGAGGGCGGCAGTGACGGGAACCCATTCATCTCGCCGATGAAGCGGTAGCCTCGACCCCGCTGCGTTTCGATGAAGCGGGGGCTCGTGCTCTTGTCGCCGAGCGCGCTCCGGATCGCCAGAATATGGCTTTTCAGCACCTCGGGCTGGACATGGACGTCGCGCCAGAGCGCGGCCAGCAGCTCGTCGTGCGTCACCAACCTGCCGGTATTTTCGACCAGGTAACGGAGAACGTCGAACGTCTTCGGCGTCAGGTCGAGGCGCTCGTCGGCGCCGGTGGCATCCTTGCGCCACAGGCACAGATTGACGAGGTCGAGCCGAAACGACGAGCCTTCCGTCACCTCAGCCATGAACCGGGCTTCCCTTCGCCAGCAGTGCCAGGGATCATAATAGCCCTAGCAACTTGGCCTGGGATACGGCCTCGGCGCGCGTGCTGACGGCCAGCTTCAGGAAGACCCGCTTGATGTGGGATTTCACCGTTTCCGGTGAGATCTCAAGGGCCCGGGCGATCCGCTTGTTGGGAAAGCCTTGGCTGATCTTGACGAGGATATCGCATTCGCGCGCGGTCAATGTGTCGCTAATGGCGTCGCCTGACCGCGCAGGGCGGCCGTTCGCGTGGCGGTCGTCCCAGCGTGAAAGCAGGCTGCCGACCAAGGGCAACACTTCGCGGTCCGTTGAACCGGGGGCTTCGGCACGGTCGTACGCCCGCCGCAAAAGCATGCCGGATCCTCCTCTCTCGAGGAAGACCTGGTAGAGGCCGGCTGCGGCTCCTGATTTGACGGTCTGGAAAAACAACTCGCCCGCTTCCTCGACCTCACCGATCGACATAAGCATGTCTGCCAGTTCGACCGCGAGCCGGCAGCCGGTATAAAGATCCCGCCGCTCGGCGGCGTGGTGATAAAGCTGCCGCAATGCTGCTACCGCTTCCATCGAAGGAGCCTCGGCCCATGCGACGCGCCAACGCGCGAGCTGGCAATACCGCAAGGTCTCGGAGCAGGCGCGTCCTGGTCCCGCACGGTGTGCCGCGTCATGGCGATCGAGCTGCTCAACGTTGAGGCGGGCTTCCTTCGTCCGGCCGGCCTCCAGCAGGAGCGCCGTCCGTTCGGCGACACAGGCCGCGACGAGCCGCAGCCAGCCGCGGCGTTCCCCCAGGGCTTCGGCTTCGCGAAGCAGTATGGCCGCGAGATCGTAGTGCATCCGGTGCCTGGCGATTCGCGTCAGGACCAGATATGCCCGCAAGGCGCATTCGATCGAGCCCTCCGCGTTGATTGCGGACAGCCGATCTCGCAGCAGCGTGTCGGCTTCGTCCAGGCGGCCTTCCTCATAGAGTACTTGCGCCGCAAGGCAGGCGGGGAGGGCTGCAAGTCCCCTGGGCACCTTCGACGTTTCCGCGATGGCCAAGGCGTCGACTGCCAGCTGTTTGGCGGTCGGCATGTGCAGGTGATCAAGCGCTACGGCCGCCTCGATCGAGAGGTCGAACATGGCGGATATGGCGTGGGACCTTGGCCCCCGCACGCGCGGCTGGTGCCGCGGCAGCAAATGGAACGCATCAAACTTGCCGAGCTGCCAATAACCTAACCGGCACAGGGTTGCCGCCGCATGGTTGCCTTGGCCGGCGGCATTCTCTCGCAGAAGCGATACGGCGATCGCGAGGGCGGGAATGTAGTGATCCTGAAGGGCGAGGCCTACGCCCCGAAGCAACGATGTCGCCGCCTGCAGCCGCTCTGCGGCAGCGGGAGGGACGTCGTCGAGCTGCAGCTCGATCCGTTCAATGGCGCTGTAAGCCTCGTTCGTCTGCTGCGCCAGCATGAGACGCCACGCGCGCGCCAGTTCCCGCTTGATTCGCGGGAGCGACGCGCCGGTGAGGTTTTCCCGCGTCGTGCATCGCCGGAGGACGTTGAGGCTCGACGCGTCCAGGAAGCGCCCTGTGGATATGCCGCCGTTCAGCG
This sequence comes from Aliidongia sp., assembly GCA_035310205.1. Taxonomy (GTDB): domain Bacteria; phylum Pseudomonadota; class Alphaproteobacteria; order ATCC43930; family CGMCC-115725; genus Aliidongia. Next base: position 6,541 of record DATGEK010000070.1, on the reverse strand, counting down.
CACCGAACGGTTCCAGGCACGGCTCCGGCCTCTCGACTGCGTCGAGGGGTCCAGGCGCGCATGAGATTTCGAACACGTCCTCGCCATGACGCTTTGGATAGCCCCGCACTGCCATGACATCATCCTACGCACGCCGCTCGTCCAAGACCGCCAGCTCGCCGCGCCCTGTGCGGCGTTCACCTGAAAAGGTTACGGGAAAGGACCGTATCCGTCGTGATTTTCAGGTATTATTTGCGTAGAGATTTGGTCGTGTTCGGTATTGGAATGGTCTTTTCTATCGCTATACCCAAGACCGTCGCCGGTCGGGGCGGGCAAATCTCGAACCGTTGCTTGACGAAGTCTGCTTTCAATTCGATCGCGCCGTAGGTCCACGATACCAGTATCCCTCCGTTTCACTCTACCGTTCCCCCAGACGGGGGATGGTGGCGTGCCTGGTCGGGGAGCAAGCTGCAGGCGGATACCTCGTCGTCGGGCCTGGTCGAGCGGCGTGACAAACCTCTGCGGCGAGGGGGAGCGGTCCCTCCTTAAACTCTTTGCGCTGCCACGCTTTCGCAGGAGCGCATGGAGGAAGTGGCGATGGCGGCTGAAACCAACCTGACGGAACTCACCGTCATAATCGTCGCCTGCTTCGTTTCCAACAATTCGTTGAGGGCCGCCGAGCTGCCGGCCCTTATCTCAGCGACGCACGCGGCACTCCTCGGTATCGAGTCTATCAAGGCAGCTGCCGAGGGCCATGAGAAGCCCGCCGTGCCGGTGGAGGAGTCGATCGCGCACGACTATCTCATCTGTCTGAATGATGGGCGGAAGGTCCGCACGCTCAAGCGGTATCTGCAGCGGAAGTTTTCGCTGTCGCCGGAGCAATACCGAAGGAAGTGGGGACTGTCGGACGACTATCCGATGGCCGCTCCCGCTTATTCCGAGCTTCGCGCGAAGATCGCGAAGGAACGGGCGCGCGGACGTTCCAGCAAGGCCCGCCCTCGGCGGCGGGACGCTCGGGCGCTGGACTGAACGCACGGGCGCCCCTGGAATGCCGGTATGGCCCCTTATGCGGCGGCCGTTGTGGCTGGAGCCGGCGTCCTTGCGGGCGGTTACAACTTCGAGCCGCCGTCGACATGGATTGTGTCGCCGGTGATCCAGCGCGCGTCATCGGACGCGAGGAAGGCAATGGCGCCGGCGATGTCGTCCGGCTGGGCCACGCGCTTCAGCGCCTGCATGCCGAGCGTGTAGTCGCGGCCCGCGTCGGTCCTGATGAAGTCCGACATGTCGGTCTCGACCACGCCCGGCGCCACCGCGTTGACGCGAATGCCGCGCTGGCCCAAGGCGGCCGCGAAATGCGTCACCAGCGTATCGATGGCGCCCTTGGTCGCCGCGTAGGCGGCGAGAGTGCCGACCGCGGCACGGGCCGCGAGCGACGAGGTGAAGACGATGCTGCTGCCCGCGCCCAGGATCGGCAGCAGTTGCTGCACGGTGAAGAACGGTGCACGCACGTTGACCGCGAACTGCCGATCGAAATCCTCGACGGTCGTCTCTTCGATGGTCGCGGCCTTCGAGACGCCGGCGTTGGCGACGAGGATATCGAGCCGGCCGCCGACGATGGCGCGGACCTGCTCGGCGAGCTTTGCCGGCCCGTCTGCGGTCGAGAGGTCGGCCTGGATCGACTCTGCCCGACCACCGGTCGCGCGGATCTCGGTGACGACCGCCTCGGCTTCGGCCACAGCATTGCCGTAATGGACCAGGACCTGAGCGCCTGCCTCGGCGAGCGCGAGGGCGCTGGCGCGGCCGATGCCGCGGGAGGCGCCGGTGACGAGGGCGGTTTTGCCGGTAAGCGAAGTCATTGTGAATACTCCTTTGGATGAATGTCGGGAAATCAGGCGGCGGTCTTGCCGCCGTTGACGCGGATGATCTGGCCGGTGATGAAGCGCGCCTTGTCGGAGGCGACGAAAGTGATCGCATCGGCGACCTCTTCCGGCGTGCCGCCGCGCTTCAACGGGACCGCGGCGTAGAAGGCGGCCTTTTTCTCCGGCGCGCCGGTCAGCCGATCGAGCATGGCGGTCTCCGTCGGCCCGGGCGCGATCGCGTTGACGCGCACCCCATAGGCCGCGGCCTCGAGCGCCGCCGACTTGGTGGCGCCCTCGACCGCATGCTTGCTCGCGGCATAGAGCGCCATGTTGGCGGCCCCCCGCTCGCCCATGGTTGAGGAGATGTTGACGATGTTGCCGCTGCCCTGCGCCTGCATGACGCGCAGCGCATGCTTCATGCCGAACAGCGTGCCCAGCACATTCGTGTCGAACATCCGGGCATAGCTGTCTGCGGTCAGCGCCGTCACCGGACCAGGCGTGCCTTCGGTGCCGGCATTGTTGACGACGATGTCGAGCCGGCCGAACCGGGCAACCGCCTCGTCGACGAGGCGCCGCACCTCCTCGTCATGGCGCACATCGGCGCGCACGAACTCGGCCTCGGCGCCCAGGTCGCGGAGCTCGACGGCGAGCGCCAGGCCCTTGTCCGCGTGCCGGCCGGACACGACCAGACGGGCACCTTCCTTGGCAAAGGCGACGGCGGCGGCGCGACCGATGCCGGTCAGCGCGCCGGTAATCAGGACAACGGGAACATCCATGTTTCCATACCTCGTAAGCAAGTACAGCTGGACTTGCCGTGCGCAGCACGCTGGCTGCCGTCCGGCAAGGCGAGTGCGTTTTAAATCTCTTCGTCGGGATAACTGGGGCGACCTGGCAGCGAGGGAAAAGACTTTGTAAGCTGGCCGCCATACTCACGAGGCATGGGGCCCCAATGGAGCTGCGTCATCTCCGCTATTTCGTCGCCGTTGCCGAGGAAGGCAGCCTGACCGTCGCAGCCGAGCGCCGGCTGCACACGGCGCAACCGTCACTCAGCCGGCAGATTCGGGATCTCGAGTATGAGGTCGGCGTCGAGCTCCTGACCCGGAGCGTCCGCGGCATCGAGCTGACCGCCGCCGGCAAGGTATTCCTCGACCATGCCCGCCTGGCGCTGGCTCAAGCGGAAGCGGCCGTCCAGGCGGCCCGGCGTGCGGCAAAACCCGCCAAGCGCAGCTTCGCCCTGGGCTTCCTGACCGGCCAGGAAATGGAATGGCTACCGCGCGCCATGGGCCTGCTGAAGGACGAGCTGCCCAATGTCGACGTCATCGTGTCGAGCGACTACTCGCCCCGGCTTGCCGACGCGCTGATGCGCGGCAAGCTCGACCTGGCCTTCATGCGGCCGGAGGCGCACATGCCCGATCTGGAATACAAGCTCGTCATGAGCGAGCCGCTTGTCGTCATGCTGCCGAGCGACCACCGCCTGGCCCAGCAGGCCGCGATCGCGATCGAGGCGCTCAAGGGCGAGACCTTCATCGCCATGTCGGCGACGGCGCCGGCGCTGCGCGCGGTCATCGACGATTACCTGAAGCGCGCCGGCGTCGAACTGCATGCGGAACATGAGATCGACAATCTCGGCATGGCCATGTCGCTGGTCGCCTCGACCGGGGGCGTGGCGCTGATGCCGGCCTATGCCCAGACCTTCATGCCCTGGTCGGTCGTCAGTCGGCCATTGCAGGGAGACACCCCGGCCATCGATCTGGTGCTCGCTTATAACCGAGCGAACTCGTCGCCGGTCTTGAAGCTGTTCCTGTCAAGATGCGACCGGCTCATCGGGGGGCCCGCCTGAGGACGGATGGGCTCGTCGCCAGGAACAGAACGAGCGAAGCCGCTCACCCAGCCCAGGTCGGCAATTCGGCCCACAATGTTGCGCCATGGCGCTTCCGTCGCGGGCCGAGAGCCGTCCTCTGAGATCGGACGAAAGCCGAAACTCAGCCGAACACGAAGCCCGAGTATCCCTGCTCGGCGCTTTCGTGGCAGGCGGACATGTAGTTCCCGAAGCCACCGGCGAAGGCCAGGATCTCACGCGGCTTGTCAGGAATGTTCGCCCCGAACCACCAGGAGTCGGCGCGCGGGAAGAGCGTCCCGTCCACGCTTGCCAGCACGCGCTCTCGCCATGCTGCCTCCGCGGCCGCGGTCGCCTCGAACCGCACAAGATCGTGCTGGCGAAGATGGCCCAGCAACTGGACGATCCAGTCGCCCTGGACCTCGGCGCCGGTCGGCCCGTTGACGAAAGCGTTCGGGCTTTGCGGACCGCAGACGAAAAGGAGGTTCGGAAAGCCCGCCGATGCCATGCCGAGATGGGTATGAACGCCCTTCGCCCATTTCTCCCGCAGCGTCTCGCCCTCAGTGCCGCGGATATCGATGCTGGTCAGGCCGCCCGTCACGGCATCGAAACCCGTGGCCAGGACGAGAACGTCGAGCTCATGCTCGCCGGCCGTCGTCGTGATCCCGCTGGGCGTCACCCTTTCGATCGGGTTTTGGCGGAGATCCACCAGGCTCACGTTTGGCTGATTGAAGATCTCGAAAAAATTCTGCTCGAGGGACGGCCGCTTGGCGCCGTAGGGGTGAAGCGGCTCCGTTGGTGCCAGGATCTCGGCGACGGCAGGATCCTTGATCCGCGCCCGCGTCTTGTCGCGCCAGAACCTGTAGGCGGCGCGATTCGACTCCTCGTTCCCGAGGAGGTCGTTGAACGAGCCGACCCACGGCGCGAAGCCGCCGATCTCCCAGACGCGCTCGAAGGTCGCCTGCCGCTCGTCTTCGGAAACCTCGGACGCGGCCTTGGGCAGGAACTCGTAGTCGAATCCGCCGAAACTCGTCCTGCGCGTCTGGTACGCGGTCGGATAGCCTTCCTTCATGCGGCGGATCGTGTCGGCGTCGAGCTTCCGCTGCCGCATCGGCAAGGCCAGATTGGGCGTCCGCTGGAACATCGTGAGATGAGCCGCCACCGCGGCCGCTTCCTGCGCCACCTGCACGCCGCTCGCACCGGTCCCGATCACCCCGACGCGCTTGCCGGCCAGGTCGAGCCCCTGCTGCGGCCAAAGTGCAGTGTGGTGGCTCTCCCCGGCAAAGCTGCTCAGCCCCGGCAGTTCCGGTACGTAGGGCTTCGAGCCCAAACCGGTGCAGAGCACGAAATACCGCGCCTTCGCGACGGAACCGTCACTTGAGCGGACCGTCCACAGATTGCGCGCCTGGTCGAACTCCGCCTCGGTCACGCGCCTGTTGAAGCGAATGTCACGACTGAGGTCGAGTTTCTCGTCCAGATAGCGGAAATATCCGCGGATTTCCTGCCATGACGGATAGAGCTCGCTGAACGACCAGTCGCGCCACAGGTCCTCGCGCGAAAACTGGTACATCGGAGCCGGCGAATCGACGCGAGCCCCAGGATAACAATTCCAGTACCAGACGCCGCCAGCCGCATCGCCGGCCTCGAACACCTGGACGGACATGCCCATGCTGCGTAGGCGGTCAAGAAGATAGAGACCGGAAAATCCGGCACCGATGATGATGACGTCGAGTTCTTCGGTCGTGGCGCTATCCGAAGCCATAGTGAAATCCTTCATTGATCTGCGTCTTGACCCGCAGAAGGCTCATGCTCGATGAGCCGGCGGGTCGGTCTCACGTGAAGTGGACCTGCCCGGAGTCACGCAGTAGACTTCGGTCTGGCACATCCCTTGTGAAATGAAATCACAATGGCCCGATTGGACGTGAATCGCTCCGGCGAGATGGAAATCTTTGCGCGGGTGTTCGAGCTCGGTGGGTTTTCCGCCGCGGCGCGCGAGCTGCGCATGACCCCCTCGGCGATCAGCAAGCTTGTCGGGCGGCTCGAGACCAGGCTCGGCGCGCGGCTGGTCAACCGTTCGACCCGGGGGCTGCAGTTCACGCCGGAGGGCCGATTGTTCTACGACCGGAGCATCCGGCTGCTCGCCGACCTGGACGAGGTCGAGCGATCCGTCGCCAAGGCCGAGGTGCCGAGCGGAAAGATCAGGGTGAGCGCCAACATGCCCGTCGGGCGGCTGCTGCTGTTGCCGATCGTCCCTGCCTTCCTCGAGGCCTATCCGAAGCTCTCTCTGGAAATATCCCTGACGGATCAGGTGATCGACCTGATCGAGCAGCGGACCGATGTCGCGCTGCGCAGCGGCCCGCTCAAAAGCTCCGAGCTCATCGCGCGGAAGCTCGGCGCCGTGCGGATGATGATCGTCGGCTCACCGGGCTATCTCGCGCGCCATGGCGTTCCGCAGACGCCGGATGAGCTCGCGCGGCATAATTGCCTCGACTTCAGCTATGCCCGATCGGTGAAGGGCTGGCCCTTGCGCGAGGCCGGCGTGGTGCGAACGGTAGCGCCCTCCGGCAACGTCCAGGTCAGCAACGGCGATGCGTTGCGGACGCTCGCTCTCAACGATGGCGGCCTGGTTCGGTTGGCCTCGTTCATCGTCGAGGATGATATTGCCGCCCATCGTCTCGTCCCGGTTCTGGAGGCGTTCAATCCGGGCGACATCGACGAATTGCATGCGGTCTATCTGGGGCAGGGTGGGCTCTTGCCGCTGCGGATCCGTGTCTTCCTGGAGTTCCTGGCCCAGCGGATCAAGATCGGCGGGTCATGACGGCATTGAATCGAGGAATACGTAGAGCGCGGCGATCTTGTCGTCGCG